>CAZZFE010000035.1:0-38225 GCA_964653495.1 uncultured Terricaulis sp.
AGCGCACCCTTGGTAAGGGTGAGGTCGAGAGTTCAATCCTCTCCCGTGGCACCAGGATCTACGTCGCCGCGGCAGGCTCCGCTGCGCGCTTTGCGCCCCGTCCCAAGAAGAACCGACGCACGGAATTGGTGTGGTCCTCGGTCAGCATCGCGAACCCGAGTGCGAACAGGTTGGTGGCGACCATGGTGATCGCAAATGCCGTCAGCTTGCGGTTGTCGTTCTCGAAGATGCTGAAGTGGTCGCCAAAGTGGCCCCAGTGCCGAAGCAGCCAGATCACCATCACGTGCGTTATGTAGAGACTGTACGAGAAGCCCGCGAGGCGGGCGACGATGCCGGTGACGGTCTTGCCGGCGGCGATGCGCGCGAACAGCCAGAGCCCGCTCACCAGCGCAGCGAACAAACCGAGATACGTCAGCGTGCGTTCCGTGGTCTCAGGCTGGAAAAGAAATGGCGTCGACAACAATGCAGCGCCCACGGCAACGCCGATAACGAACCGCCCAAACGCGAAACCGAGGCCTGCCACCGCGCCTGCGGCCCACAGCAAAGAAAGCTCGCGCACGGCGTCTAGCGTGAGGCAAAGCGCGACAACGCACACCAGCAAGACGACACGAAGCGCCCACGAGGCCCACACTGGCAACGCACGGAAAGGCAGCATCAGCAGCCCAAAGACCATGTAAAACCAGAATTCATAATTGATCGTCCAGGCCGGTCCGATGAGCGGGAAGATCTCGCTATGGCCCGTCACGCCGTCGACGCCCGACAGCATCGCCAGCGTCGCGGCGACGTTGTGAACCGTGAACAACTCCATGCCGGGCATCGTGTCTTTGAGCCAAGCGAGATTGAGAAAGTTCAGACCCACCGCCAGCGCAATCGCCGGCGCGAACACGAGATAGATCCGCACGAACCGTTCAGTGGCGAAGACCCCGAAGCCATAGTCGGGGCCGTCCTTGCGGCGCACGGTGTACGCGATGAGGAAGCCCGACAGCAGGAAGAACGCGCCCACGCCCATCGTTCCAAGGTTCGTGTAGGGGTGCGCTTGGCTGAACTCGTAATAGAATTCCTCGCGATAAAAGTACGCGAGCCCATGATGGAACGCGACCATCAGCGCAGCGAGATACCGCAGCGCGTCAAGAAATAGCGATTGTCCCGCGCTCAACCTGCCCACGACCACTCCCATGCTCAGCCGCGGACAAAAGCCATCGCAAGCGGCTGAGGTCAACGTTTCATGCTGAGCACCGCCGGCTTCCAGCCGGCATTTTTGCGCAAACCCTGGAAAGCTGGAGCGCGGGCCTTCAGGCCCGCATGCGCGCCTGAGGGCGCGCGCTCCAACCTTCAGATTGCGGAGCTAAAGCACACCTATCCCCGCAATTTCCCGCGCAACACGTTGAAAGCGCGGCGCCCCGCGCAAATCAATCCGACCGATCTCGCACGCCCTTACACTGCGTGCGAAACATGAACCCGGCGATCGCCCCCATTGTGATAAATCACCACCTCACCCGGCTCTTTGCTTGGGCGGGGCTTTGGCTTGTGTGGGCGGGCGCATTTCTTTCCGGCTTCAGCTGCGGCTTCCGCAAGGGCCGCAAACTCGATCGCCCACGCCGGCAGATCGCGCTCATGACGCGCTTCGTGCTGGCGACGCTGTTTGTGCACGCGACGCACTACGTCACTCACATCAAGCGCGCCCCGCGTGCGTATGGCCCGAGCGCGTATCGGCGCATCCATAGCCGTCGCGCCGATATCGGCGCTGTGCTGCGCCGTGCATTCCGCGCGCCAACTCTGCTCGCTTGCATCGCCAAGCTCAGCGACGCGCTGCGCAATCCCGAGAAATACGCCCGCGCCATCGCTAAGCGCATCATGCGCAATTTCACCAAGCGCGTGCGTGTGTATGCGCCGGCGTTTTTGGTTGATGACCTCGCGGCGCAGTTCGCGTTCGGCGAAGCTGCGCTCGATTCTTCGTAAGTGAAGCTCCGCCTCTTGGACCGCCGGCGCCCTCGCCGGCATGGTTCACATTGACGGAACGAACGCCGGCGAGGCGCCGGCGGTCCAAGAAAGAAAGCACCGCGCGGGGTCATCCCGCGCGGGCGCCGGCGCTTGTTCAAAGCGCGACGATGTTCGTCCAGCCTTTGACTGGGAACGTGCCGCCCCAATCGGTGGTGTAGATGCCGTTCCAGCGGCCTTCCTCGTCCTGCACGAAGCGCACATGGCCGGGATAGACGGTGTGGTCGGGCGCGTAATTGCCGCCGCCATGCTGCTCGAACAGGGTCGCGATCAGCGCGCCATTTTCCTCGCGCAGCGCGCGGATGATGGCGACATGCCCCGGCCCGTCACCCATGCGGAAGGACACGATCGCGCCGACCATCGGCCGGCAGAGGCTTTCACCAGCGGCATAGTAACGGAGACTGATCGGCGTTTCGCCGGCGAGCCCGCCCGTCCAATTCTGCGCGCCCCAGCGCACCGCCACGCCCTCGGCGAGATCGACGCCATTGCCGAGCCCAAGCCCTAGCCGCGACGGCACCTGATGCACCTCACGGAGATAGCGATGGATGAGTTCCGTGCATTGATAGCGCCCAGTGCCGTCATTGCGGCGCGGTTCGCTCTCTTGGCCGTGCGAGTAAGCGTCGACGCCGTAATAGGTGTCGACCACATCACCGAACTCGCCCCAGCGCATGCTGGCTGGCTCGGTTTGCGAATTGAGCTCGATGAAGTTCGCGCCGCATTCGCCGACGATTGTGAAAGGCGCGGGCGCCTTCGCCTCCTCCGTCGCCACGGCGCGCGAGCAGCCCGCGGCGAGGAGAGAAAGAACCGAAATCAGCAACAAACGCATAGTGAAGGTTTAGCCGTGGGCCGAATGAATCTCCACCCATCCCCGGACGAGCCGAAGGCGAGGTCCGGGGCCCATAACCCCAAATGCTTGCGTTTATGGGCCCCGGACTTGAGCTACGCTCAATCCGGGGATGGGTGGGTTATCCACCCAACCGCGCCAGTGCAGCCTGATAGTTCGCCAGCTGCTGCGAGTAGTATTCGGGCACAGGCCCGCCAGCGTTGCGGCGTGCTTCGAGCGCCTTTTCTTCCGCCGTTTTCTCTTTGGCGTTCGGGTTCAGCAGAACGTCGTAGGCCTGGCGCACGATCGAGATCGCCGCGGAGATTTCAGCCTTGGTCTTGGTCTGATCGGCCTTGGTGTCGAGCTTCAGGTCGCTCTCGACAAGGCCCAAGCCAAACGTCTTCACGCTACCGCGGCCAGCAATGTTCTTGGCGATGATGCCCGGCCCTAGCCCCAATGCGCCCAGCGCATCTTTTCCACTGCGCCCCGCCTCAAGCCGGATCGCGCGGCCGTCATGGGCGACGATCTTCAAGCGCTCGGCGCCATCTTCTTTGACGATGGTCGCGCGGCCGGCCGCACCGATGGCACGATTGATGAGGCCAGCGAGCGAGGCGAGCGTATCCTTCTCGCCGATCTTGATGGTCGTGAGCCGGCGCCCATCCATGCCGATCGAAAATTCATCGCCCACGCGCAAGGCGCTGCGCTGCGCCATCGCCGTCGTATCGCTCGGATTCACAACACCACGCGGCAGCGCGAGAATGTCGAGCGCGGAAGCGCCAGAATTGTCGACGGCGAAGCCGCTCATGGTCAGCGTGCCGGCGGCGGATGCGAAGCTGCGCATCCAGGCAATGTCGCCCTCCGCATCGAGGCGCGTGAGAAACGCCGAGCGCGCGTTCGAAGCGCCTTGTCCCGCCATCACGCCGCCCGAATTGCCGGACGCGTACACAATTCCGCCCACAATGGCGATGCCGCGAACAACATCATCCTGCGCTGAGCCGATATACGTGGTGCGATCCTGCGCCAGCGACACAAGCCCCGCATCAAGCTTGGCGACAAAGCCTTCTTGGCCCGCCACAGCGCCACGCGCGAGGCCGCCGACATTCACGCGCTCGCCCGTAATTTCTCCGCCTACGTAGAGAGCGCCATTGTCATAAGCGAGCGTGTTGATGGCGCTCTTGTGGAAATGGCCGATGTCGCGCGAAGCGCCGGCGACGAAGCCGGCATTGGAGGAATAGTTGAACTTCCGCAGCACGCCGCGATCGTTCTCGACACCGCCCGTGTAAACATCGAAACCGCCAGCGCCATCGTCGCGCACCAGAAGCGCTGTCGCGCTGTCGGCGCCGCCGGTGCCGAACTGGCGGGTGAACAATTCCGCGCCGGCCGCGGAAAAGCCGCGCACATACGCATCGGCGCCGCCCAGCGAAATTTGCGCGCCGAGCGCGGATTCGGTTTTGCCGGCGACGACCACCATGCCGTTCGACGCGAACGAAATCGCGCTGACGAAATCGTTCGCGGTCGCTGCACGCCGTTGCGTCCAGAGTTCGTCGCCATCCGTATCATACAGTGTGACGAAAGAGTCCTTGCCGCCTTTCTCAGCCGTGCCGCTCAAGCCGCCTTCGACAGAGCCAGCGACAGCGACTTTGCCATCGGCGGAAACTGCGAGCGCCATGCCCTCGGCCGACCCGCTCGCGCCGAGGATGCGCGTGTACGCAAGCTTGCCGGCGGAATCGTATTTGAACAGCGCCACGTCGCGCGCGCCTTTGATCGGCGTCGTCGCACTATCGCCATCAAGATCGGCGAGAACATAGACCGAGCCATCGGCGGCCGTTTGCACCGCCCGCGCCGTCGCCACCTTCGCGCTACCGCCGATCGACACATCCCACGCGCGGCCAGCGAACCAACCCGATGCATTGACACTCGGCGCCGTGAACGTGGAGCCGCCTGGATTGGTCTCCGTCACCGCCACGCCGCGTGAAGCGCGCTCTGCAACACGCAACGTGCCCGGCGGATCATCGGCGTGCGAGACGGAATCGATCGGATCGAGTGTCAGCGCGTGATTGGCGCCGCCGATGTTGACGCTCGATACGCCGCGCACGGTGTGGGTGCTGCCGGTGACGACACGCAAGCTTGCGCCGCCGCCGGAAAGATCCGTCGCCGCCACGCCGACATCGTAGCCGGCGGCGGCAAGCGCTTCGTTCAAGCGCAGCGCCGCACTTTCGAGCGTGCGCGGATCGCCCGGTTCGAGTGAAGCGCTGATCGTGCGCTGGCCCCACACAGTGTTGAACGTTACGGAGACATTCGGATCGCTGACCAGGGCCGCGACTTCATCGTCCACCGCCGTGGCCGCATTCGCGCCGGTAAAGCTGCGCTCCGGCGCCCAAGCGCCGCCAACGCCGCCCGATGGCGCGTCGACGCTCAAGGTTTGCGCGTCGCCATTGATGCGGATGGCGGCGATGCGATGGCCGGCGCCTTCGGCGGCGCGCCATTGCGTGAGATCGGCGCTGTCGGCGCTCACATAAACGCCAGCGGCGTTGAGCGCTTCGTCGATGCGGGCTTTGAGCGTCGCGCTCAATTCGCCCGGCGCCGGATCGGGATCGTTGCTGCGTTCAGCGGCGCTGATCGAGACGTTGACAGTTTTGATACCGGTCGGCGTCGCCACATCGATGGCGATATCGAGGCCCGCCGAATAGGTCTGCAGAGGAGAGCCGCTCACATGCGTGGTGCGCAGCGTATCGCCGAACGGCTGGCCGGGGCTTGCCACGGGCAAACCGCCCGAAGCCCACGCGCCAACCGCGAGACGATTAACGGAGTGGAAATCTTCGTTGATGGTCGCGGTGACATCGATCACCGAATGAAGCGTATCGAAGCGCAAAGTCAGCGAACCGGAAACGTCCACCAATTCCGCCGCCGCGCCGATGTTCTTCTTCCGCAGTTCGGCGTTGAGCTTGGTGACAAGCTCCGTCGCGTCGATGCCATCTTCGCCGCCATCGATGGTGATGGTCTGCGCCATGGCTTGCGTGGTGATCGTGAAATTCTGCTTGCCGATATAGAGATCGCTCGCGCCGGCGACGCCCGCGGCTTCGAAGCGCCGCGCGAAAACGCCATCGCGCAGACCGCCGACCATGCCGGGCGGATCGATGTTCTCGAAGCTCACGGCCTTGCCGCCGACGCTCAAGCTCGACGCGACAACGCCTTCGCCGGTCATCACCGACAGGCCCATATTGTTATTCGCGTCTTCCCAAACCTCGACGCCAGCAGCGACGCCTTGCTCGTGCAGCAATTGCGTGAGGCGTTCGGCGAGATCGTCCATGATCGCGCGATCACCGCTTTCGCCGGTGCGCGTGCGCCAAGCTTCCTGATCGCCGCCGCGCCACGACGTCGTCACCGACAGCACGCGGCCGTCGGGGAATTCCATCTTCAGCACCGCTTCGCCGGCGGCGCGGAGATTTTTCTCGAACTGATTGGTGTCGGTCGACCCCATCAGCGAATTGGTCTTCTGTTCGTAAGCGCCCGCAGGCGCCGATTGATAGGGCTCACCCGCGCCAAGCCAGCCGGACGACATCAGCGGGCCAGTCGGATCAGCAGTCGCGGCGGGGCGATCGAGCCACACGGGTTGGCCGCCTTCGCCCATCACGTCGGAAAGCTTGATCAGCCGCGTTTGCCCGGACGCTGTCGTGCCGGTGACGTAGAAGCCGGCCTCCGTCTGCATCGGCGTGAACGCGACCTTCTCGTTGGCGCGGATATCGACCTTCAGCGCGTACTGCTTAGGGCCGACATATTTCGTCTCTTTCTTCTGACCAGCGACGACAATCGTTTGCGTCTTCGGCGTGACGTCAGAGGCTTCGAGCCGCGTGGCCGCGCCAGCGGCGGAGAGCTTGCCATTGATGAAAGAGATGATGTTGCCAAGCGAGCGCGTCACCGAGCCCATCTCAGAAAGATCGATATTGACGTTGCGCACCGTGCCGCCGGCGGAGGTCGCGACGATCTGGAACTGCGCATCGTTCGGGAGGCCGGCGACTTTGTCGTAAAGCCCGCCGCGATGCATGAACGGCGTGACGTAGTCTTCGCTCTTGGTCTGCAGCGCCAGCGTCGTTTGTGCTTCATCGACGCGGTCGCCTTGCGCGAAACGCATGTCTTCGAATTGCTGCGAGGAGAAGAATTGCTTGAGCTCTTCAAGACCGCCGGCGAACGCCGCCTGCACTTGCGCGAGCTGCGCTTTGGACAAGCCCTCTTCGCCCGCTTTCGAGGTGAGTGCGGAAAGCGTCTGCAAACCGGTGTGCAGCGCAAACAGGCGCTTGTAATCGCCGGTCGCACCGAGATCGGAATAGAGCTTGGTCTCGGTGTCGAAGAAGGCTTTGCCGGTCAGCGCCCGCTCCACCAGCACGGAGGCGCCCGGCGTCAAGCCCGGCTGCCAAACTGGCGCGAGCGGGGCGTTTTTATCCTGCGTCAGCGCGCTCACATCAGCGCCAATGCCCGCACGCGCTTTCGCCCACGCCGTCAGCAGGTCGGAGCCGACGCCGGAAGACGTGTCGCCGCCCCCATAGAGCGCCGAAAGCATCGTGCTGTTGAGCGTAACCAAGCGAGCCCCGACAGAATCGCGGAAGCATCACCCGCGGCTGGTAAACGCACCGTTTGTTTAAGTGCGTTAACGAGCCGTGAAACCGAGCAATTGTGCGGTGATCGGGTAGTCCAAAAGCCGCGGCCAGAGCTGGAAGCCCTGCCAAAGCGCGAGCCCGATCACCAGGATCGCCGCCCCGCCCAGAAGCAGCCGCGCCGGGACGATCTTGGTGACATAGCCCGCCAAAGGCGCGGCGATCAGACCGCCGCCAATCAGGCCAGCGAGCGCAGCGCCCGCGCCGAACCAGCCGCCCTCGAGCACGAAGCGGCCAGTGATCATCGTCCAGATGAACGTTACAGACACCGAGAGCGCGACGAGAAACTCCGCCGTGTTGACGCTGCCAATCACGAAGCGGGGCGGATGCCCGCGCCCCAGCAGCGTGCTCGTGACGATCGGCCCCCAGCCGCCGCCGCCGGACGCATCGAGAAAACCGCCGACAACGCCAAGCGGGATCACATGCTTGATCTCCGGCGGCTCCTCGCGAAGCGTGCGCAACGCCCGCGCCAACATCCAGACGCCAAGCAAACCGAGGTAGGTAATTACAAGCGCCTTGATCAGCGTGACGTCGAAGCCAGTGAGCAAATACGCGCCGATCACGCCGCCAACGATGCCGGCGGGCGCAAGCCGGAAGAACAAACGCCAATCGATGTTGCGGTGCGCGAGGTGCGAGGCGCCGGACGCGGCGGTCGTGAACGTTTCGGCGGCGTGAATGACGGCGGAGGCGTGCGCCGGCGGCACGCCGAAGGCGAGCAGCACGCTGGACGAGATCACGCCATAGGCCATGCCCAGCGCGCCATCGATGAGCTGGGCCAAAAATCCAACGGCGAGGAACAGGAAAAAAGCCTGCGCCAGGATTTCGATTTGGTCCGAGGTCAAATCCATCAGGTCGGTCTCGTCGCCACGCGCGGCGGGCCGTATGCGCTCAGTCGTGCCACGAACCGCCGAGCACGTCGATGAAAGGCCCTGCAATTGGGGCGACGTCTGGGCGAAGCGATGCGAAAGAGCCCCTTAAACCACGGTCCGCGCGCCGTTTTTTGTTCAACGGCGGCCGGAGCTCCGGGTTCCTGGTTAAGCGCTCACTTGAGCCAAGGCGGCGTCGGCAAATCCTTCGAGCGCAGGAATTCCGGGTTGAAGAGCTTGGACATGTAGCGATTGCCGTAATCGCAGAGGATCGTAACGATGGTTTTGCCGGGGCCGAGTTTCTTCGCCAGCTCGATCGCGCCCTGCACGTTGAGCGCCGACGAACCGCCGACACACAGACCCTCTTCCTGAATGAGTTGATACATCACCGGCAGCCACGACGTGTCCTCGATGCGGAAGGCTTCGTCCACCACGACGCCTTCGAGGTTCGCTGTCACGCGGCCCTGGCCGATCCCTTCGGTGATCGACGTGCCTTCGGCTTTGAGCTCGCCGTTCTTGTACCAATTGTAGAGCGCCGCGCCGCCGGGATCGGCGATGCCGATGACGACATCCTTGTTCTTGGACTTAAGCCCCATCGACACGCCGCCAAGCGTGCCGCCCGAACCGACGGCGCAGATGAAGCCATCGACCTTGCCATTGGTTTGATCCCAGATCTCCGGCGCCGTTGTATCGATGTGGCCTTGGCGATTGGCGACATTGTCGAACTGGTTTGCCCAGATCGCGCCGTTCGGTTCGCTCTTGGACTTTTCCTCGGCGATGCGGCGCGCGACTTTGGGATAATGGTTGTCGCTCGACGCGGGCGCGGCGTCGACTTCGACAAGCTCGGCGCCGAGCGCGATGACGGCGTCCTTTTTTTCTTGGCTCTGCGTGCGCGGCATCACGACGATGACTTTGTAGCCCTTCGCCGCACCGATGAGCGCGAGGCCAATGCCGGTGTTACCGGCCGTGCCTTCAACGATCACGCCGCCCGGCTTCAGCAAGCCCTTGGCTTCGGCGTCCTTCACGATCGCCAGCGCGGCGCGGTCCTTCACCGATTGGCCGGGGTTCAGGAATTCGGCTTTGCCGAGGATATTGCAGCCCGTCAGCTCCGACGCGCGGCGGAGCTTGATGAGCGGGGTGTTGCCGATGGCGTCGAGAACGGAGGTGAAGGTCATGTTTGCCCGTTTGCCTTGTCGTCGCACGCCGCTCAATGCGGAAACTCTTATAGATGCGTTAGCTCGGCTCTACACCCATCCCCGGATTGGCCGAGAGGCCAAGTCCGGGGCTCATAAACTCAGGCATTTGGGGTTATGGGCCCCGGACTGCGCGTGCGCGCATCCGGGGATGGGTAGGTCAGGCGACGCCAAGCTTCTTTTGAAGATCAGTTGAAGACGTCGTATAGAGGAACACCAAACGCTCCCCGGGCCGGGCGATCTTGAACGCCGCTTGGCTCATCAGAGCCGCTTCGTGGAAGCCGCAGAGGATGAGCTTCAGTTTGCCTGGGTACGTGTTGATGTCGCCGATGGCGAAAATCCCCGGCTCGCTGGTTTCGAATTTCGCGGTGTCCACGGGGATCAGGTTCTCGTGGAGGTTCAGCCCGAAATCCGCGATCGGCCCGAGCTTCATCGTCAGCCCGTAGAACGCGAGCAATTCGTTGCAAGCAATCTCGTAACGGCCGAGCGCTTTCGTCTCGCACACAACGCCGCTTAACTGCCCGCCTTCGCCGGCGAGGCCTTTGAGGTCGGCGATCTCGAGCCGCACTTTTCCTTCCGCGACCAGCGCACGCATCTTCGCCACCGAATGCGGCGCAGCGCGGAAATCGTCGCGGCGATGGATGAGCGTGGTGCTGCGCGCGAGCGGCTGCAGGTTCAGCACCCAATCGAGCGCGCTATCGCCGCCGCCGGCGACGACGATATCACGATCCTTGAAGCGCTCCATTTTGCGCACGGCATAGTGGACGCTCGAACCTTCGAACGCCTCGAGCCCATCGATCTTCGGCTTGCGCGGCACGAACGAACCACCGCCGGCGGCGATCACGAGCACAGGTGCGGTGATGGTTGTGCCGAGTTCGGTGCGGAGCTTGAATTTGCCGTCGGGCAAACGCTCCAAGGCTTCGGCCATCTGGTTCAAATGAAATGTCGGCTTGAACGGCGCGATCTGCTCCATCAGCCGATCGGTGAGTTCCTGACCCGTAACGATCGGCAGCGCCGGAATATCGTAGATGGGCTTTTCCGGATAAAGCTCGGCACATTGGCCGCCCGGCTTGTCGAGCACATCAACGAGATGCGCCTTGAGGTCCAGCAGGCCCAGCTCGAACACCGCGAAAAGCCCAACTGGCCCCGCGCCGACGATGATCACGTCGGTCTCATAGGCATCGCCCGCTTCGCCGACTGTCGCACCGTGAAGATTCACCATGCCCGATACTCTCCGCCGTAGCGCAAAAGCGCCACTGCTTTAGCCAAACTAAACCCCACACCTTCCGCCGGGCCTTTAGCGGGCCTAAATACGCCCCGCATGGCCCGCCGACTGCCGCCGCTGAACGCCCTCCGCGCTTTTGAAGCGGTCGCCCGGCATTTGTCCATCACCGGGGCGGCCGAGGAATTGGGCGTCACACCCGGCGCCGTCAGCCAAAGCGTCAAATCGCTGGAAGATTATCTGGGGCGCCCGCTGCTGCAACGCACCTCGCGCGGGCTGATTTTGAGCGACGCGGCCGCCGCAGCGCTGCCGGCTCTGAGCGAAGGCTTCGACCATCTGGCCGAGGCCAGCCAGCGGCTCGCCGGCCCGGAGCGTGGCGGCCGGCTCACGGTGTCGGTCGCGCCGAGCTTTGCGCTCAAATGGCTCGCGCCCCGGCTCTCGAATTTTTCCACCAAGCATCCCGATCTCGACGTGCAGATCCACGCCTCAATGTCGCTCGCGAATTTCGAGGCTGAAGGCGTTGATGTCGCCATCCGGTTTGGGCGGGGGAAATGGTCTGGCGTGGAAGCGAAGTTGCTGCTGCGCGAGGAAGTGACGCCGGTGTGCGCGCCGGACGTGGCGGGCGAGATCAAATCGCCGGACGATCTCGCGCGCTTCACTCTGATCCACGACGATAGCGGCTTCGGCGACGATAGCGGCCCTGATTGGCAGATGTGGCTCAAGGCCGCCGGCGCGAAGGGCGTCGATGCGAACCGCGGACCGCGCTTCAATCAATCCTCGATGGCGATCGAAGCCGCCGCCGGCGGGCGCGGCGTCGCGTTGGCCAAGCGCGCGCTGGCGCAAGCCGACATCGATTCCGGCCGCCTCGCCGCGCCGTTCACAACGTCAACGCCGATCGAGTTCGCCTATTGGATCGCCCATCCGCCTGGCCGCGCACGTTCACGCGCAGCGCGCGCGTTCATCAATTGGGCGTTGGAAGAAGCGAAGAAATACGAGCAATCCGTGCAAATGAACGCGAGCCACACGGCGAGCCATTTGTAGCACCGCCTCATCCTCGCCCTTGATGGGCGAGGTGGCCGCGAACGTAGTTCGCGGCCGGAGTGGGTGGCGGCTCAGTTCCGAGGGATCACCCACTCAGTCATTCCGCCTTCGCCTTTGGCTTCGGCGGACTGACAGCTCGCCCATCAAGGGCGAGCATGGCCTAGCTCAACGGCAACTCCGTCGTATCTTTCAGCACCTCAAGCACGATGCTCGATTCCACGTGCGCGATCGCTGAGCAGCGCAGCAGTTTCGATTGCATGATCTCCTGAAAGTGCGGCAGGTCGCGCGCGACGAGGCGCAGCAGATAATCGGACTCACCCGTCACCATCACACACAGCGTGGCTTCCGGCATGCTCGCGAGCATGGTGCGAAACGCTTTGACGTTTGCTTCGCCATGATCGCGCAGACGCACGCGGATGATAGCTGATAGCGTCAGCCCCGCACGCTCAGGATCGAGCAGGCCGACGACGGAGCGCAACACGCCCTCTTCCTTCAGCCGCGATATCTTCCGCGAGACCTGGCTCGCGGAGACGCCGGCCTCCTCGGCCAGCTCCGCTTGGCTGGCGGAGGCGTCCTTTTGAAGCGCGCGCAGCAGGCGGCGGTCGGATTCATCCAGGGCTACAGGCTCATGTTTCATGCGCCCTTTGTAGCATGAACGCACGGTTCGTGCACCTTGGAGGGTAAATGAGCCTCAATTAGAACGGATTTTCCCCTCGAACCGCTCTAAATTCCCGCAAACGCCGGAGATCCCATGAGCGCTCGCCCGAAGCCCCGCGCCTCGAACGCCCCACGCCTCGATTGGAAGCGGGTGGTCGAACTGGTCCAGACCTCGCGGACGCTCGACGCGCTAGAGGAGCAGGAGCTCGTCCCGGGCAAGAAGATTTTCTACCAGTTCAGCGCCCGCGGCCACGACATGGCGCAAGTGATGCTGGGCACCCAGCTCACCAATCCGAACGACGCCGTGTGCGGCTATTATCGCTCGCGGCCGATGCTGCTGGCGCTTGGCGTCGACATCGAGGACGCGCTCGGCTCGGCCATGGGCCGCGCCGGCGGCTATTCGGACGGGCGCGATATCGGCGTCGTCTTCAACTACCCGAACCCGCGCGGCGCTTCGGCGCTGCCGATGTGCGGCGGCGTTGGCGCGCAATACACGCCCACCGCCGGCTACGCGCAGGCGATCGAGTATCGCAAGAAGGTGCTCGGCGAAGCCGGCTTTGACGGCGCGATCTCGGTCGTGCTCGGCGGCGATGCGTCGGTGGCGACCAACGGCTTCTGGGCGGCGCTGACGATGGCGACGACGCTGAAGCTGCCGATGCTGTTCTACATCGAAGACAACGGCTTCGGCATTTCCGTGCCTGGTCATTTGCAAACGCCCGGCAGCAACATCGCCAAAAATCTCGCGAGCTTCACCGGCCTTCACGTGCTCGACGGCGATGGCACCGATCCCGTCGGCGCGAGCGAATTGGTGCTCGATGCGATCACGCACGTGCGTGGCGGCGAAGGTCCATGCCTGCTGCGCCTCACCGTGCCGCGCCTGCAAGGCCACTCGTTCCAGGACACGCAAGCTTACAAATCCAAAGCCGTTGTCGAAGGCGAATGGGCGCGCGATCCGCTGCCGAAATTGCGCGCGCACGTGCTCGCGAGCGAGATGAACGAAGCGGAATGGGGCGCAAGCGAAGAGCGCGTGAAAGCGCTGGTCGATACAGCGCGCCGCAACGCCGAGGGCCGCGCGGTCGCAAATCCGGAAAGCGTGACGCGCTTCGTGTTCAGCGAAACCGACGCGAGCGGCCAGCCGATCCTGCAAACGCAAGGCGGCCAATGGAACGAAGGCTATCTGCCGCCGCGCGCGGATGAGACGCCGCGCCCCGAAGGCGCGCGCATGAACATGATCACCGCCATCCGCCGCACGCTCGATCATGAGCTGGCGATCAATCCGCGCGTGCTGGTGTTCGGCGAAGATGTCGGCCCCAAGGGCGGCGTCCATGGCGTGACGCTGGGCCTGCAGGAAAAGTACGGCGAAGAGCGCGTATTCGACACCTCGCTCAGCGAAGAAGGCATTATCGGCCGCGCTGTCGGCATGGCGCTCGCCGGCCTGATGCCGGTGCCGGAAATTCAGTTCCGCAAGTACGCCGATCCGGCTGTCGAGCAGATCAACGATTGCGGCACGATGCGCTGGCGCACGAACAATCGCTTCGCCGCGCCGATGGTCGTGCGCATGCCGGTCGGCTTCTTCAAATGCGGCGATCCCTGGCACTCTCAGACCAACGAAGTGCAATTCGTGCACAGCCCCGGCTGGCGCGTCGCCGCGCCGTCGAACGCTGAAGACGCTGTCGGCCTCTTGCGCGCGGCGCTGCGCGGCAACGATCCGGTGATGTTCCTCGAACACCGCAATATGCTGGACGCCGCGAGCGCACGGCGTCCGTATCCGGGCGACGCGTACGTGCTGCCGTTCGGCAAAGCGCGCTCGGTGCGCGAGGGCGATGACATCACCATCGTGACCTGGGGCGCGATGGTGGAACGCTGCGAAGCGGCTGCCGATGCGTCCGGCAAGAGCGCGCACATCCTCGATCTGCGCACGCTCGCGCCATGGGACAGCGAAGCTGTGCTCGCCTCGGTGAAGCGCACGCATCGCTGCTTGATCGTGCACGAGGACATCGGCACCGCCGGCTTTGGCGCAGAGATTGCCGCCGTCGTCGCCGATCGCGCGTTCCTCGATCTCGACGCGCCGGTCGCACGACTGACGATGCCCGACATCCCCAGCCCGCATCACCCGGACTTGATGGAATGGGCGCTGCCGTCGGTCGATGGCATCGCCGCGAAGATTTCTGAACTGGTGGCGTTCTGATGAGCGGGACCATCGACATCCTGATGCCGCTCGAACAAGAGGGCTCGAAATCCGTGATCCGCGCGTGGCTGAAGAAGCCGGGCGATGCGGTGAAGCAAGACGAGCCGATCGTTGAGCTTGAGACGGACAAAGTCGCGGTTGAGGTGCCGGCGCCCGCTGACGGCGTGCTGGCCGAGATCGCGCTGAACGAAGGCGATGAAGCCGCGCCTGGTGCGAAGCTTGGTGTGCTCACAACTGGCGCTACTGCCTCTCCCGTCATCCCGGACGCGCGAAGCGCGATCCGGGACCCAGAGGGTGACAAAGCAGAGCGTTTGCCCCTGGGTTCCGGGTTCGCCGCTAACGCGGCGCCCCGGAATGACGAGAGAGAGATGCGCCTCTCACCGCTCGTGAAGCGCCTGCTCTCCGATCACAAGCTCGACGCGTCCAACATTCCTGGCACCGGCCGCGATGGGCGCATCACGCACAAGGACGTCGAGGATTTCATCAAGAGCGGCGCGCGCGTACCGCCGGCTTCCAGCCGGCATACCCCTGCTGCCGGCAAGATGTCGGCGGTACAAGCCGCGAAAATCCCGCACGACGCCATGCGCCGCGCGATCGCCGAGCACATGTCGCGCTCCGTCGCCGTCGCGCCGCACGTCACGGCCGTGTTCGAAGCGGATTTCTCCGCGATCGCCGCGCACCGCGCCATGCACAAGGATGCCTACGCCAAAGCCGGTGCGCCGCTGACCTATTCCGCCTACATCACCCGCGCCGCCGCCGAGGCGATGAAGGCCGCTCCGGCGGTGAACTCGCGTTGGCATGACGATCACCTCGAAATCTTTGGCGACGTGAACATCGGCATGGGCGTCGCGCTTGGCGAGAAGGGCTTGATCGTCCCTGTCGTGAAGCGCGCGCAGGCGCTCTCGCTGCGCGAAACCGCCGCCGCGCTGGGCGATCTCACCGAGCGCGCGCGCAAGAACGCACTGAAGCCGGCGGACGTGCAAGGCGGCACGTTCACGATCTCGAACCACGGCGTCTCCGGTTCACTGGTGGCGACACCAATCATCATCAACCAGCCGCAATCGGCGATCCTTGGCGTCGGCAAGCTTGAGAAGCGCGTCGTCGTGCGCGAGGTGAACGGCGCCGACGCGATCCTGGTGCGGCCGATGGCGTATGTCTCGCTCACCATCGATCACCGCGTGCTCGACGGGCACCAGACGAACGCCTGGCTGACGCGCTTCGTCGAAATTCTCGAAACCTGGCCCACAGAAGACTGATCCCATGCTGACAGAACTCGTCACCCGCCCGGCCGATCCGCTACTGAAGATCATCGCGATGTTCCGCGAAGATCCGCGCGCCGACAAAATTGATCTCGGTGTCGGCGTCTACAAGGACGAACACAGCAACACGCCCGTGATGCGCGCGGTGAAGGCGGCGGAGCAGCGCCTGCTCGATGGCCAGGTCACCAAGACCTATGTCGGCCAGCAAGGCGACGTTGAATATCTCGACCTGTTCGGCGAGATGGCGTTTGGCGCGCTCGCGAAGGAGCTTGTCTCGATCCAATCCGTCGGCGGCACCGGCGCGCTGCGTTTGGGGTTCGAGTTGCTGAAAGCCTCTGGCGCGAAACGCGTGCTGGTGCCGACGCCGACTTGGCCGAACCATCCAGCGATCATCCGCGCCAGCGGGCTTGAACAGATCGACGTCGAGTTCTTCGATGTCGCCAAGCAAGTCATCGACCTCGATGCGCTGCTTGCGGGCTTCGCGAAGCTGCAGCCGGGCGACGCGGTGCTGCTCCAGGGCTGCTGCCACAACCCACTCGGCGCGGATTTCTCGCTGCCGCAATGGAAGGCGCTGACCGAGGCAATCGTCGCGCACAAGATCGTCGCCTACCTCGATGTCGCCTATGTCGGCTTCGGCGACGGCATCGATGAGGATGTCGCTGGCGCCCGCCACGTGCTGGCCCATGCGCCGGAGGTGATCGTGTCGACCTCGGGTGCGAAATCGTTCGGGATTTATCGCGAGCGTGTCGGCGGGCTCTATGTGAAGGCGCCGGAAGCCTCGCGCGCGGCGGTGCGGAGCAACCTCTACGCCATCGCCCGCGCCAATTATTCCATGCCGCCGGATCACGGCGCGGCGACGGTGCGCGAAATCCTGAAGGACGCGACGCTGCGCCAATCCTGGCGCGACGAGCTCAACGAAATCCGCGCGCACATCAAAGGCACGCGCGAAGCGCTCGCCGCGCTGCGTGTGAACGCCATCCCGATGCATTTGATCGCCGGGCAGAAGGGCATGTTCACGACACTGCCTCTGAACCAGGCGCAGATCGACACGCTGCGCACCGAGCACGGCATCTACATGACGGATTCGGCGCGGATTAACGTTGCCGGCCTCAGGCGTGCAGATATTCCGCGTTTCGTGGAAGCACTGCGCGCGGTGACGGTCTAACCGCGCAGATCGATCACGCGCTTGGCTTTGCCGGCGCTGCGCTCGATCGCGCCGGGCGCGACGGCCTGCACGACGACGCTGACGCCGATCAAATCCTTCACGCGCTGCGTCAGCAAAGCCGCGTCGGCCGCGCCATCGCAGCCCTCGCGGCATTCAACGCGCACGACCAAAGTGTCCATGCGCCCTTCGCGCCGCAGCTCCAGCAAGTAATGCGGCGCGAGCGTCGCGCATTTGAGGATTTGTTCTTCGATCTGGCTCGGGAACACGTTGACGCCGCGGATGATCAGCATGTCATCGCTGCGCCCGCCAATGCGGCCAATACGGCGGAACGCCGGGCGCGCGCTGCCGGGCAAGAGACGCGTGAGATCGCGCGTGCGATAACGCACGATCGGCATCGCTTCTTTCGTCAGCGACGTAAACACCAGCTCGCCGATCTCCCCATCGGGCAACACGGCGCCAGTTTCGGGATCGACGATCTCCGGCAGGAAATGATCTTCCCAGATCGTTGGACCGTCTTTTGTCTCGGCGCACTCGCTGGCGACGCCCGGCCCAATCACTTCGGAGATGCCGTAGATATCGACGGCGTCGATGCCGAACGCGCTCTCGATTTCGGCGCGCATCGCGTCCGTCCACGGCTCAGCGCCGAAAATGCCGATCTTGAGAGACGACGCGCGCGGATCGAGGCCCTGCCTGCGGAACTCATCGAGGATCGCCAGCATGTAGCTCGGCGTCACCATGATGATCTCGGGTTTGAGATCGCTGATGAGCTGCACCTGCCGCTCAGTCTGCCCACCGGAGACGGGGATCACGGTGCAGCCCAGGCGCTCGGCGCCGTAATGCGCGCCGAGGCCGCCGGTGAAGAGGCCGTAGCCGTAGGCGACATGCACCTTCATGCCCGGGCGCCCGCCGGCCGCGCGTATCGAGCGCGCGACGAGATCGCTCCAGGTTTCGATGTCGCGCTGCGTGTAGCCGACGACGGTTGGCTTGCCCGTCGTACCGGATGAGGCGTGGACGCGGACGATTTTGTCCATCGGCGCGGCGAAGAAGCCGAACGGATACGCGTCGCGGAGATCGGCTTTGGTGGTGAACGGGAAGCGCGCGAGATCGTCGAGCGTGCGCAGATCGTCCGGCTTCACGCCAGCAGCGTCCCATTTGGCGCGATAGGCTTGGTTGTTGGCGTATGCGTGGGCGAGCGTCGCTTTGAGGCGCTCAAGCTGCAGCGCTTTCAGCGCGTCGAGCGAGAGGTCTTCGCCCGCGTCACGCATCGACGCACCCGCGCAGCCACGCGAACACACGCTCCGGCGCCTCCACCATCGCATTGTGGCCAGCGTTTTCGATGACACGCGCGTTCGCGTCGTGCGCCTTCATGTCAGCAAGCGTGCACATTGGATCGCGTTCACCCGCAGCGAGATGCACTTTGGCGTTGGCCGCGGCGATCAAGCTCTCCATCGGCGGCGGGCCGACGAGGCCGGTGCGCGGATCGGCGGCGAGTTGCGTGCCCGCCTCGTTGACACCGGCGCGCGCCATCGCGCTGTCGGCGGTCGTTAAGCCGACGAGGCCGGCGACCTTCAGATAGAACGCCGCCACATCCTCGGCGCGCTCAAACGTCTTGGCTGGCGCTGCCGCGCGCGTGGCGAGACCGGCGGCCTCTTCATCCGTCCAGCGGATTTTGATTCCGAGGCCAAGGACATGTTGCGGCTTGAGGCCGTACGCGCCTGAAGCAAGCGCCAGCGCGATCGCGCCGCCCATCGAATGGCCGAGTACAACGACGTCGCTCGCATCCAGCGCGAAGGCTGCCACCGTCTCCGCAACATCGCCGGCATGCGCATCAAGCGCATACGAGTCCGCGCGCGATGAACGTCCATGCCCGCGCAGATCCGGCGCAATCCAGCGGCCGTTCCATTCGCGCTCCAGCAGCGCGATCAGCGGCGACCAGACCTCACGCGTCGTGCCCATGCCGTGCAGCAGCACGAGCACGCGGCCATCGCCGGCGCGGCCGCCGGTGTCAGCGCTCAGCTTCATGCCGCGTTCATGGTGAGGAGATCGTAGCCGGCGACTTGCTCGCCGTTCTGGTTGGTCACCACGACATCCCAGCGCACCTCGCCCTGATCGGGTTTGCGCAACGTTTTGTCCTTCACGGTGAGCGCGACCTCGATGGAATCGCCCGGCTTCACCGGCTTAACGAAGCGCAGATTGTCCAAGCCGTAGTTCGCGAGCACTGGGCCTGGATCGGGGTCTACGAACAGACCCGCCGCGAACGCGAGGATGAGATAGCCGTGCGCGACGCGGCCGCCGAACAGCGGGTTCGCCTTCGCCGCTTCCTCGTCCATGTGCGCGTAGAAGGTGTCGCCGGTGAAGTGCGCGAAATGCTCGATGTCTTCGAGGCTGATGGTGCGCGCTTTGGTTTTGAGGCGATAGCCGATCGGCAGATCGTGGAATTTGCGGCGGAACGGATGCTGCACCGCTTCTTCCGTCGGCGCATTCGCCATGTAGCGCGTGGTGATGGCGCTCAGCATGCGCGGATGGCCCTGCAGCGCCGTGCGTTGCATGTAGTGCTTCACGCCGCGAATACCGCCCATCTCTTCGCCGCCGCCAGCGCGACCGGGGCCGCCGTGGATCATGTGCGGCATTGGCGAGCCGTGGCCGGTGCTTTCCTTGGCGCTGTCGCGATCGATGAACGCCATGCGGCCATGAAACGCGCCGGCGCCGAGCACAGCGTCGCGCGCGAAGCCGGTGTCGTGCGTGAACACGCTCATCACCAGCGAACCCTTGCCGCGATTGACCAGCGCGACAGCGTCGGCGGCGTCCTTGTATGGCATCAGCGTCGAGACCGGGCCGAACGCTTCGACATCGTGGACGGCGCGCGCCTTCCACGGATCGTCGCAGCGTAGCAGCACCGGTGAGATGAACGCGCCCTTGGCGTTCACAGGCGTCGCGCCCGGATCGCCGAACACGATTTTTCCGTCGCCGGCGATCTCAGCGATCTTGCCGCGCACGTCCTCGCGCTGGCTAACGCTGACGAGTGCGCCGAGCTTGGTGGCTTCGTCACGCGGATCGCCGGGCGCGATCTTTTCGAGGCGCGCTTTCAGCGCGGCTTCGGCGGCGTCGATCAACTTCGCGGGCACAAAGGCGCGGCGAATGGCGGTGCATTTCTGACCGGCCTTCGCCGTCATCTCGCGCGCGACCTCTTTGATGAAGAGATCGAACTCAGGGCTTTCAGCGCTTGCGTCCGGGCCGAGCACGGAGGCGTTGAGCGAGTCTTGCTCCGCGACGAAGCGCACGCCTTCACGCGCGACCACGGGATGGCTCTTCAGCTTGAACGCGGTGTCGGCGGAGCCGGTGAACGAGACGACGTCCTGGCATGTCAGGTGCTCAAACAAATCGCCGGTGCTGCCGACGATCAGCTGCAGCGCGCCCGGCGGCAGCACGTTCGCGTCCAGCATCACGCGCACGGCGGCTTCGGTGAGATAGCTCGTCGCGCTGGCCGGCTTCACAATCGCCGGCACGCCGGCGAGGAAGGTCGGCGCGAGCTTTTCCAACATGCCCCAGACGGGGAAATTGAAAGCGTTGATATGCACCGCGACGCCCTGCATCGAGGTGTAGACGTGCAACCCTTGGAATGTGCCGTTGCGCGAGAGGCCTTCGATGTCGCCATCGATCAGGATGCGGTCGTTCGGGAGTTCGCGGCGGCCTTTGCCTTGATAGACCGCGAACGTGCCGATGCCGCCGTCGATATCGATCCAGCTATCGGCCATGGTGGCGCCGGTGTTGTAGGAGAGTTCGTAGAGCGCGTCCTTTTTGGCGGTGAGCGCCTCGGCGAGCGCTTTCAGCATGCGCGCGCGTTCGTGGAACGTCAGCGCCCGCAGCGCCGGGCCGCCTTTCTCGCGCGCAAAGCGCGTCATCGCGCCGAAATCGATCCCTTGCGATGACGTGAGCGCCACGACCTCGCCATCGATGGCGGAACGCAGCTCGGCGAGGCCGCCAGAGCCGGCGATCCATTTGCCTTCAGCGAAGTTTTGAAGCGTAAGCGGTTTCATTGATCAGTTCCCGGTGAATTTCGGCGTGCGCTTTTCGAGGAAGGAGGCGACGCCTTCGCGGTAATCGTTGGTTTGGCCGAGCGTGCGCTGCCAATCGCGTTCGAGTTCGAGCTGCTGCGTCAGCGAGTTCTCGCTGCTTTCGCGCAGCAGCTTCTTCGTCGCGGCGAGGCCCTTCGTTGGCGCCGACGCGAACTTCGTCGCGATCGCATCGGTCGCCGCGCCAAGCTCGGCATCTTCGACGCATTTCCAGATCAGCCCCCACGCTTCGGCTTTCTCAGCCGTCAGCGGCTCGCCCGTCAGCGCCAAGCCCATCGCACGCGGCAAGCCAGCGAGACGCGGCAAGCTCCAGGTGCCGCCAGAATCCGGCACGAGGCCGATATTGGCGAACGATTGGATGAATTTCGCGCTCTTGGCGGCGATGACGATATCCGCGGCGAAGGCGATGTTGGCGCCAGCGCCGGCGGCGACGCCGTTCACGGCGCAGATCACCGGCATCTCAAGCGTCGTGATGCGCCGCACCAGCGGATTGTAGCGAAACTCAAGCGATTCACCGAGGTCCGGTGTTTTGCTCGCATCCGGCGCAACTGCGCGATCGGAAAGATCTTGCCCCGCGCAGAATCCGCGGCCCGCGCCGGTGATCACCAGCACGCGCGCGCCGTCCAACGCATTGTCGAACGCGTGCTTGATCTCTTCGTGCATCTGCACGGTGAAGGAGTTCAAGCGCTCAGGGCGATTGAGCGTGAGGCGCGCTATGCCAGCGTCGACGCTGAAGAGAATGGTCTCGTAACTCATCGTTTCCTCCACCTCGCGTCGCAGCGCGCTTTGGCGTATGTCAGAACAATTGGACGGTCAATTCAAACGGAATTGTGTGCATGAGCGAGGCGGACAAGCTTGCGCGACGCGTTGCGGACACGCTGCTTTCGCGCGAAGGCACGGGCCCCGCTTGGGGCGTGACGATCGAAGAAGCGCGCGAAGGCTACGCGCGCGTGTCGATGCGCGTGCGTGCGGACATGCTCAACGGCCACGCCATCGCGCATGGCGGCATGATCTTCGCGCTGGCCGACACCGCGTTCGCCTATGCCTGCAACTCGCGAAATGAGAACACCGTCGCACAACACGCGTCGATCACCTTCCTGGCGCCGGCGCAGCTCGATGATATGCTGATCGCCGAAGCGCGCGAGGTTTCGCGCGCCGGTCGCTCGGGCGTCTACGCGATCAGCGTCCGCACCAATGACGGGCGCGTCATCGCCGAGTTCAACGGCCTCTCGCGCAGCATTGGCGGCGCGGTCATCGACGAAGCTTGAGGCCTCGTCCGATGCGCCCTTGCCAAGCTCTCCGCAGCGGTTTCCCATTGTCCGACAAGGCTCTACAGAATAATTGACCGTCCGGTCGGACTTTTATATACTCATCGGACTTAAGGGAAGCGCCAATGTATACGACCGACCTCTCGGGCAAGGGAAAAAAGGCTGGCGGGGCGATCCCGCTCTCGGCCGAGGACCCCGCCCGCCTCGCCGCCTTCGAAGCGCGCGTCGCCAATGACGAGTTCATCGAGCCGAAGGATTGGATGCCGGACGCTTACCGCCGCACGCTCGTGCGGCAGATGTCGCAGCACGCGCACAGCGAGATCGTCGGCATGTTGCCCGAGGGCAATTGGATCACGCGCGCGCCGAACCTGCGCCGCAAGGCGATCCTGCTCGCGAAGGTGCAGGATGAAGGCGGCCACGGGCTTTATCTCTATTCGGCGGCGGAAACGCTCGGCACGTCCCGCGATGAGATGGTCGAGGCGCTGCACTCCGGCAAAGCCAAGTACTCGACCATCTTCAATTACCCGACGCTGACTTGGGCCGACATCGGCGCGATCGGCTGGCTGGTCGATGGCGCGGCGATCATGAACCAGGTGCCGCTGCAGCGGACGTCGTACGGCCCCTACGCGCGCGCGATGGTGCGCATCTGTAAGGAAGAAAGCTTTCACCAGCGCCAAGGCTACGAGATCATGATGCATCTCGCCGCCGGCACGCCGGAGCAGAAGCGTATGGCGCAAGACGCGCTGAATCGTTGGTGGTGGCCGTCTTTGATGATGTTCGGCCCGCCGGACGAGAATTCGCCGAACACCGAACAAAGCATGCGCTGGCGCATCAAGCGCGACACCAATGATGAGCTGCGGCAGAAGTTCGTGGACGTGACCGTGCCGCAAGCTGAAGCCATTGGACTCAGCGTTCCGGATGAGGCGCTCAAGTGGAACGACGAGCGCGGCGCGTATGATTTCGGCGCCATCGACTGGGAGGAATTCTACGCTGTTGTCCGCGGCGAAGGCCCGGTCGCGAAAGAACGCATGCAAGCGCGCGTGAAAGCCTGGGAAGACGGCGCCTGGGTGCGCGACGCGGCGCGTGCGCATGCGGCCAAACGCGAAGCAGCCAAGCAAGCGGCGGAATAGAGATCAGAAACCAGAAGTCAGAAATCAGATTGGATCAGTGAGAGCCTTCTGGCTTCTGATTTCTGGCTTCTGATTTCTGCTCAAGGAGCAAACGAAGTGAGCGACGCGAGCAAGGAATGGCCGCTTTGGGAAGTGTTCTTGCGCGGCAAGGGTGGGCTTTCGCACCGCCACGCCGGCAGCGTGCACGCCGCTGACGCCAAGATGGCGCTGGAGCATGCGCGCGACACCTACACGCGGCGCATGGAAGGCGTGAGCTTGTGGGTGGTGGAAAGCGCCAAGATCGTCGCCTCCGATCCGGGCGACGCGGCTGAGCTGTTCGAGCCGGCGGAAGACAAAGTCTATCGCCACCCGACCTTCTACAAAATTCCTGACGGCATTTCGCACATCTGATGACGCCCCTTGCACAATACGCGCTGCGCTTGGGCGATGACTCGCTGATCCTCAGTCAGCGGCTCTCGGAATGGTGCGGGCATGCGCCGGCGCTTGAGGTTGATCTCTCGCTGGCGAACGTTGCGCTCGATCTTGTCGGTCAGGCGACGCACTTTCTGGGCGTCGCCGCTGAAGCCGAAGGCAAGGGCCGCGATGCGGACGCGCTGGCGTTCCGCCGCGACGTGCTCGATTTCACCAATTGTCTGCTGGTCGAGCAGCCGAACGGGGATTTCGCGCAGACAATCGCGCGGCAATTCCTGTTCTCGCATTTTCAAGAGCTGCAGTTCGAAGCTTTGACGCGCTCGTCTGATCCGCGCCTCGCCGCAATCGCCGCGAAAGCGGTGAAGGAGGTCACGTACCATTCACGCCTCGCCTCTGATTGGGTGATCCGCCTTGGCGACGGGACTGACGAGAGCAAAGCGCGCATGATCGCCGGGCTCGAATGGATGTGGCGCTTCGCGGACGAGATGTTCGTAATGGATGATCTCGACACGAAGCTCGCGAAGGATGGCGTCGCGGTAGATAAGTCTGCGCTACGTGCTGCGTGGGACGCGCGTGTGGATGCGGTGCTGGCCGAAGCCACGCTCGCACGACCCGCGCCAACACGCGCTGTCGTCGGCGGACGCGACGGGCATCACAGCGAGCACCTCGGGCACCTGCTGAGTCAGATGCAATTCCTGCAGCGCGCTTACCCGGACGCGAAATGGTGAGCGCTCGGGTGACACACACGCATGCCTCGACGCCTGCGCAAATTGGCGCTGCGGCTGAGCATGCGTGTGTGTCACCCTCTATCCGCGCCGTGCTCGCCAACGTTCCCGACCCCGAAATCCCCGCTGTCAGCGTGCTCGAACTCGGCATCGTCCGCGACATCGACGCGGACAGCGTCACCATCACGCCCACCTACACCGGCTGCCCAGCGACGTTCGCGATCGAGCAATCGATCCGCCGCGCGCTCGACGACGCAGGCTTCGCGCACGTGCGCATCGAGACGACACTCTCGCCGCCCTGGTCCACCGATTGGATCAGCGACGAAGGCCGCGAGAAATTGCGCGCCTATGGCATCGCGCCGCCGCCGAAAGGCGCCAATTCCGCGTCGTTGAAGAACGAAACGCCGGCGGAGTGCCCACGTTGCGGCTCGACGCAGACAGAAGAAATCTCCCGCTTCGGCTCAACGCCCTGCAAAGCGCTCTGGCGCTGCCGCGCGTGCGCTGAGCCTTTTGATAGGTTCAAATGTCACTGATGCGCATCTCATGCTCCCCCGTTCACGGGGGAGCTGTCAGCGTGCGAAGCACGATGACTGAGGGGGGAGCAATCGCCCCCTTCGTCATTCGCGTCGCGAATGCCACTTCCCCCGCAAGCGGGGGAAGACAATGAGCATCGATTTTCACACCCTCCGCGTCGCTGAAGTGAAGCGCGAGACGCCCGACTCGGTGTCCGTGCGCTTTGAACTGCCGGAGAACTTGCGCGACAAGTTCGCGTTCAAGGCCGGCCAGCACCTCACATTCAAACGCGAGTTCAACGGCGAGGAGCTGCGCCGCAATTATTCGCTGTGCGTGGCGCCGAGCGAGGGCGCGCTGAAGATTGGCGTCAAGAAGATCGCCGGCGGCGCTTTCTCGACCTGGGCGAACGACGCGCTGAAAGCGGGCGATACGCTCGACGTCATGGTCCCGCACGGGAGCTTCACGTGGGAGTTCGACGCGAAGGCGACGCGCCATTATGCGGGCTTCGCGGGCGGATCGGGGATCACGCCGATCCTATCGCTGATCAAAACCGCGCTCGAAAGCGAGCCGCATTCACGCTTCACGCTCTTTTACGGCAATCGCGTCTCGGCCGGGATCATGTTCCTGGAGGAACTCGCGGGCCTGAAGGATCGCTACATCGATCGCCTCGCGATCTATCATTTCCTCGAAGACGAGGAAGAAGAGATCGAGCTGTTCAACGGTCGCCTCGATGCGGCCAAGTGCACGGACATCCTCTCGACGCTGATCACGCCGGCAAGCATCGACGCCTTCTTCATCTGCGGCCCCGGCCCGATGATGGACTCGATCGAGGAAGCTTTGCTCGCGCGCAAGATCGCCAAGAACCGCATCCTCATCGAACGCTTCACCACCGGCCCGCTCTCGCAAGCGCAAGCGGAAGCGGCGCGCGCGCTGGAAGAGAAGGCCGCTGGCCTGAAGATGAGCGTGACGCTCGGCGGACGACGGATGAACGTGACGTTCGATCCCGCCAACCACTCGATCCTCGACAATGTCCGCGCCGCCGGCATGCCCGCGCCGTTCGCCTGCAAAGGCGGCGTCTGCGCCACCTGCCGCGCCAAAGTGACGAGCGGCAAGGTCGAGATGAAGGTGAATTACGGGCTTTCGGAAGAAGAGGTCGCTGAAGGCTTCGTGCTCACGTGCCAGGCGACGCCGGTGAGCGAAGGCGTTGTGCTGACGTATGACGTGTAGCTTCGCCCATCCTCGCCCTTGATGGGCGAGGTGGCCGCGAGCGCAAGCTCGCGGACGGAGTGGGTGGCGGCTCAGTTCCGAGGAGTCACCCACTCAGTCATTCCGCCTTCGCCTTACGGCTTCGGCGGACTGACAGCTCGCCCATGAAGGGCGAGCATGAGAAGAGTTAGACAGCTTTGCTCAGCCCGCCGAGCGCCATATCGACGGCCATATCCGCGAATTGTTCAGCGCTCACCGGCCCGTTCGGGTCGAACCAGACGTGCGTCCAGTTGATCATGCCGAACAGCAGCATCGCTGCAGGCCGGCGCTCCGCCTCGCGCAGGCGCAAGCGCGGCTCGATCTCGCAGAGGAGGCCCGCGACTGTGTCGATCAGCGCCCGCTGCATCGAGACAATCGCCTCACGGCGCGCCTTCGGCAGACGCATCAAATCGTTCAGCAGCACCTTCTGCCGGTTCGCGGCGCCCACGTAGAGCCGCATGAACTCGCGTGCGATCGCGCGCAGCTTCGCTTCGGCATCGCCTGGCCCGTCGATGATCGCGCGCGCGGCGTCGTCGAGGCCGACAATGTGCGAATGCATCACGTCGTAGAGGATGTCCTCCTTCGAGGCGTAATAGTGATAGAGCGCGGATTTCGACAGTTCGCACGCATCCGCGACGTCAGCGACCGAGGCGCCCAGAAAGCCATCGCGCGCGAACAACCGCGCCGCCGTCTCCACGATCGCGAGCCTGCGCTCGTCATAATCCGCTGCCTGGGTGCGCGCCATTAGCTCCGTCCTTCCGCGGCTTCAGAAAGCGCCACGATGTTGCGGGCTTGTTTCAGATGCGGCTGGTCAATCATCTTTCCGTCGATGGCGACGGCGCCGAGGCTTGGGTCAGCGTCGAACGCGGCGACGATGCGGCGCGCGAACGCCACCTCCTCCGCCGACGGCGTAAACGCTTCGTTGATCACCGCGACCTGGTCCGGGTGAATGGCGAGGCGGCCGCTGAAGCCTTCCGCGCGCGCCGCGCGTGAGGAGGCGCGCAAGCCTTCGACATCGCGGAAATCCGCGTGCAGCGTTTCGATCGCCTGCACACCCGCGCCGTGCGCTGCGAGCAAAGTGAGCGAGCGTGCGAGTTTGTAGGTGAAGCTCCAATCGCCGTTGGGATCACGATTGGTGGATGCGCCGACGGCCGCGCTCAGATCTTCCGCGCCCCAGGTGATGCCGGCGAGGCGCTCGATCTTCTGGCCGCTCGCGTAGCCGCCGAGATTGAAAACCGCCGCCGGCGTTTCGCTGGCGACGGGGATGATCTTGATTGATCGCGGCGCACCTGCGTCGTCCAACAATTGCGCCAGCGCGCGAACATCGTCCGGCCCGTCAGGCTTGGGCAGCATGATGCCATCGGGGTTTGACGGCAGCACCGCTTCGAGATCGCCATTGATCAGCCCGCTATCGAGCGGATTGACGCGTACATAGAGCATGCTCGTTCCCGTGCGCGCGGCCACGAAATCGCGCACCATCGCCCGCGCCACCGGCTTGCGCTCCAGCGCCACGGCGTCCTCGAGATCGAGGATCAGCGCATCGGCGCGGACGCTATCGGCCTTCGCGAGCTTCTTCTCGCTATCGCCGGGCACGAACAGGAGCGAACGCGGATTGTTCATGCGGCTGGCTTCTTCAATTGCAGGCCGGTGCGCTTACACTCGGCCACAAGCTCGCCCTTTTGATTGTAGGCGCGATGCTTGAACACGACGATGCCCTGGTTCGGGCGCGACTTGGATTCGCGGAGTTCGATCACTTCCGTTTCGACGCGCACCGTGTCGCCATGGAACAGCGGCTTCGGAAAGCGCACCTCGTCCCAGCCGAGATTGGCGACGGCGCGCGCGAGCGTGGTGTCACCCACTGAGATGCCGACCATCAGGCCAAGCGTGAAGCACGAGTTCACAATGCGCGTGCCCCATTCGGTGTGCTCGCGGCAATAATGTTCGTCGAGATGCAAGAGCGCGGGATTATGCGTCAGCGTCGTGAAGAGGACGTTGTCCGTCTCCGTGATCGTGCGCGTCTGCGCGTGCTTGAACACCTGCCCGACTTGAAACTCATCCCAATACGGCGCGCTCACACTTGGCCTCCCTGGCGCCTTTCCGGCGCGTTTGGCTGACGGCTTAAGCCCCAACCCGCCGGCCTGTCCAGGCGACAATCCGGCTGCGCGCAGCGTCCTTAGCCGAACGCGCCGTAGAAATGCGAAATGCCGATCGTGATTTCCTTAATCGACGCATCAATCGTGCGTAACGGCTGGGCGATGTCGCGGCTGATGCCGGGATAGCCGGCGGCCTCGCTCATCTCGCCGGGCTCGGTGAGCTTGGCGAAGGCGGCGGGCGTGTCATCCACCGTTGGGAAGATGCCGGCCAACGCATCGGCGACCTCTCCGAAGCGCAAATCGAGCGCTTGGTCGATGAGCGCCTCGCGGCTGATGTCGTGGCGCGGCGAGAATTGCGGGATAGCGCCGGCGAGCGTGAAGCCGCGGACGATCAGCACCATGCGCACGGCGTGGAGCAGATAGAGCTCCGCCTCGAAGCCTTGATCGCCCGGCGCTGTCGGCAGGAATTCGCGGCACACCGTATCGAAGCGGCGGCGATCGCTGGAGAGCAAATTGGCGAGGCGATCGATATCGACGTCAAGCGCGTGCTCGTTGAGCCGATCGGCGATGCGCAAAGCGATCTCGGCCTGCCCGTCATCTCCGCCGCGCGCGGCGCGGATGGTCCAGAAGCCGGGGCTGTAGAGATTGGCGTAGGTACGCAGGATCGAAAGGCTCGTCAGCTGGCGCGCTTTCTGCGCCATGCGCACGAGCCGTTCCAGACGCGGAGAGCCAGCGACATGCGCCGCGAATTTTTCCGGTTCGCGCGCGGCAGCGTGACCGAAACCGCCGGACACATTCGCGGGCGCTGCGAGCTGCTGCAGGATGGCGTTGTGCGGGATGGCGCGAAGCGAGCGCGCTGCGTCGTCCTTCGAAGCGCCGCTTTGCCGGCGCGTTTTGCGTGAGCCTGTGCCCGGCAACAGGTTCGGCCCGAAGGAGCCGAGCACGGCTTGGTAGTGGCGATCCGCGAACAGCGCTTCCTGCCAGCCCTTGATGCCGCGATAGATGTCCCAGCTGAAATTGATATCGCCGTAAAACGCATCCTCGATGCGCCCGCTCAGCGGCGGTGTGAACGCCCATCTGGCGAAGGCGCGCAATGTCGCGTTGGCGAGTTCCGACGTTTCAAAGTGCAGATAGCCGTCGCCGCCCTGGAAGCTCACCTCCGGATGCACCGGGATGCCTTGGCTGGCGAAGCGGGCGCGCGACCAGGGCGTCAGCAAATGATCGAAGCGCTCTTCCAGCGTGCCCGGAAAGCCGCCGCGGCCCATCGACTCGCCATGCGTGTTGAAGATCACCACCTCAACATCGCGCACGTTCGCCTTCGCCAGCGTGCGCGACAGCAGCACGTGCACGCGCTCAATGCCCATGTTGGCGGCGATCTGGCCCATGAAGCGGCCGCTATCGGAGAAGCCGAGCTGCACGCTGAGCCGCCCGCGCGCGCGGATGTAAGCGAGGTATTCTTCCTCTTCGAGCAAGCGCTCCATGAAGCGCCCGCCGCGCTCGAGCACGTCCGGCGTTTCGAACAGCGGCGAGATGTCGAGCCGATCGTAGATGCCGTAGAGCCGCGCCAGATAGATCGCGCCCATGATCGTCGCCGGGCTCTCGATCTCGGCGATCAGGAAGCGCACCGGAATGTCCGCGTCGATGTGCTTGACGATCTCGGCGCACAGCATGAGCTGACGGCGCGCCGTCATCCGCTCCTGAAAGATCGAGCCGAAATTGATCTGCTGGCGCTTGGCTTGCGCAGCTTTCTCGGCGGCGGCCGTGACCGCGCGGCGATCGAAGAAGTCACTCAGCACCTCAAGGCCGAGATCGGCCTGCACAGCCGAGCGAACCTGCGAAGCGTTGACGCGCAGATGGATGCCGCCAACGCCGAGGCCGATGGCGCCCATCTCGGCGCGGACGATGGCGAGCGCTTTGCGCTTTGCGGTGTCGCTTTCCGCTTCGATCAGCGCGCCGAGTTCGGAGATCGTATCTTTCAGAGAAACCAGCCGATCCGCCGCTTCGCCTGTGAGCGTGTTTGCAGCGGTGACGATGGCGTCAGGTTTGTCGAGATCGCCGTCGAACAAGCTCGCTTGCTTCGCCGCGAACGCGCTGGCCTTCGCGAGCTTGTCCGCGAGCTTTGTAGCGCCTGCTGCCTTCAGCCCATCGGCATAGCGGCTGAGCTGCGTGGCTTTTTCTTCGAGGCGCAGCCGTATGGTCTGCGCCCAATGAATATCGGTCCGACCATCGAGGTCGTAGCCGACCCATGTCGCCAACCGGATCGGCGCGGGCGTTAGCGTCCACCACGGACCATCCGTGTTCGCGGCGAGCCAGTCGAAGATCGCCGCCGAAAGCTCACGCAGCGATGCTTGCGCGCGCGCCAACGCTGCGTTTGCATCCGCATGCTCATCCGCAAGCGTGATCACGGGATCGGGCGTGTGCGCGCCGAGTTCGACTTTGGCGTACGGATCGGACGCGAGCTTGCCGAGCGCGGCGCGCATGGCGCGTGAGAGCGCGAATGTCGGGTGGCCGGTGAACACCACGCCGCCGCGCGGCGCTTCAACGGCCTTGGCGATCTCCGCGAACGGCTTGCCTTTCAGCGGCCCGAACGCGGTTTCCACCACGCTTGCCCAATCGCCGCCGCCCGTGTGCGCGGCGCCAAGCCGGGCGGCGCGTTCGCGCAGAGCTTCGTCGCTGATCTGCTTCGTGAGCCCGCGCAGCGCGGCAAGATCAAGCTCACCCGCTTCGACGCGTTCCAATAGATCGAGCGATAGATGCCGCACGCCCGTCGCCATCGGGTCGCGCAGCGCGGGCGCGCTGTGCGCAGCCAGCCGCGCCAGGCACCAGGCGTGCAGATCTTGCTTCTTCGCCATGCCACCGGTGTCGCGAAACAACGCGGACATAGCAAGGCGGCGCACGCGTCACGCGCGCACGCCGCCTATGCGTTAGGCGATACCACCCGCGAACTCAGTGCGCGTGTTCGTCCTCATAGCCGAAGCCGCCCTCGTCGCCCGGCTCATCGCCAATCGTCGACCGCACGGTCGGCTCACGGATCGCCACAGCTGGCGCGAATGGGCGCACGCCGAACGCCGGATAGATCTCCGCCGGGAAATAGACGACGCCGCCACGCACCGTCATGCGGATTTGGCGGATGTTGGAGATGTCCTGCGTCGGATCTCCGCTGACGAGGATGAAATCCGCCAGCTTGCCGCGCTCGATCGAGCCCAGGCGCTCCGAACGCCCGAGATATTGATCGGCCCGCAGCGTCGCCAGCGACAGCGTCTCCGCCGGCGAGATGCCGGCGCGAACATAGAGCTCAAGCTCACGATGCAGTGTGAAGCCGCTGCCTTCGTCGGTGCCCGGCAGCAGCTGCACGCCGCGGCGATGCAACAGGTTCATCGTCTGCAGCAGACGCTCGAACGCTGCGAAATAGCGCGCGTCCTCGGCCGCATCCGCGAGCGGCACGAACGTGCGCTTGCGTCCGCGTTGATAGCCGATCGGCATGTGGTCGAGATTGTAGGCGAACGCGGGCGGCACCTGACGCGCGCGGCTCAGCATGAAATTCTCAAGCGTGATCGCCGTCGTGTCGAGCGCCACCTCGTTGCGGACCATGAGATTCACGGTCCGCCGCACCGGCGCGCTGTCGAGATTCAAATCCGCCGCGCGCTGCATCGCCGTGAGGCGGAAGGCGGTGCGGGTGTCTTCGCCCTCGCGGATCAGCCAGCCGAGCATCAGCTGGTTGATATGAGCGATGTCGTCATAGCCGGCTTCGATGGCTTGATCCGGATGCACGAACGCCGGGATGTGGCCCGTCACGCCCATGCCGAGGCGATGCGCTTCCGCCGCCACCGGTCGCACCCATTCCGGATGCAGCGAATTGTAGATCTTCACCTGACGATAGCCGTGCTCGGCATACCAGCGCACGCCCGCGATCGCTTCATCGAGCGTGTCGGCCAAGATGCCGTTGCGCGTCGAGAAGGGGCTGCGGCCTTCGAGCATGCCGGCGCGAACGATGCGCGGGCCAGCGAGCACACCCGCTTCGATGTCGTTCGACATGCGGATGAGGCGCTCGTTGTTGTTGCCCTGATCGCGCACGGACGTAACGCCCGCCGCCAGATACAGGAGCGCGCTCTGCGCCGACGTGTGCGCGTGCATGTCGTGCAGGCCGGGGACCAGCACACCGCCCTCGCCGTCGATGTCGTATGCATCGGCACGCGCTTCGCCGGCGCCTGGCTCAATCGCGGTGATAGTGTCTTGGAAGAACGTCACCGTGCTGGGCGCACCGACGCGGCCCGTCGCCGGATCGAAGATGCGCACGTTGCGAATGCGCACGACGCCGTCGAGGCGATGCGCGAGCTGCTGCTGCAGCGCTTGGAAGCGCTCGCGGTCCAGCTCCTGCGCCATGGTGCGCAGCGTCGCTTCTTGATCCTGATAGCCCTCGCGCACTGCCGCGCCGCCATTGGCGACCTCGGCGAGCAGGCGATTGTTGCTGTCGAGCATGAAATAAGACGGCGAGAGGCCAAGACCGATCAGCCGATAGATCGTCGCCTCCACCGCGCGTGCGCCCGTGCCGAAGCGCGTGCGGCGCACCTCTTCCAGACGCAGCGTGCCGCCCGGCAGAACATTGAGCGTACGGTTCGGCGCTGCGAGCAGCGCGCGTGCGTAGAGGCCTTGGCTCCACGGCGTGTCGTCATTGGCGATGTAGAGCGCCGGCGCGGAAACAGGCGCTGTGCCTTCGTCCGCTTGGCTCGACCAAGTCGCCGTGCCGCCGGTTTGCGTGAAGCGCTCATTGACGGCGCCGCCGAAGGTGGAGCGGCCTTCCACCGTCCACTCGCTTGGAAGACCGTTCGCGCCGAGCGTCAGCCGTTGCTGCAGACGGGGGCCGCGGCCGTTGTTATCGACGAGATAGTCGATCGCGACGTTCGCACCGGTGATGGTCGCGCGCACATGGCCGACCTGCTCACCATTCTGGACGATCACGTAGCGTTCTTCCTGAGGCGCCTGCGCCACCGCACTCGAAGCGGCGATCGCGCACCCCATCACCGCAGCCGAAAAGAAAGCCAACAACCGCACGGGCGCCCCTCCACGCTTTAACCGTCTAAGCGGTCCAGAAAGCGTCGAGGGTTAAGCCGCGTCAACCACGCCGTGGGTTGTGTTTTGTGTCAGAGCGCCAGGAAGTGGCGGAGACGGAGGGATTCGAACCCTCGATACGCGGTTAACGTATGCTCCCTTAGCAAGGGAGTGCCTTCAGCCACTCGGCCACGTCTCCGGCGGCGTCTCGCTTACACGTCTCCGCCAGCCTCAAGCAAGCGCTGTCCAGGGCGGTCGCCGCGCTGGTGTCATATCCAGCATTTTTTGGAGATGGTTACCTAATACCGCCACCTGGCGGTTAACTGGCGCCGGCTTTGCGCGAGCAGGCCTCGAAGAGTTCATCTACGGGGCGAATTTCCTATGCCGCGACTGGCCACTAAGCAGTCCCGCGCCGAATTGGTGCAGGATGAGGGCGTCTCCCTCGCCCTTGTCGCGTCCAATGACGAGACGGCGCCGCTCCTCAGCGCGAGCGAGCGCGAGACGGCGTTCCTGATGTTTGGCGTCCTCGACGGGGCCGCGACGGCAGAGAACGAATTTGCGTTAACCGCTGCCGAGCGGCAGGCGGCCTTCCTCATGTTCGGCATCCGCGCCGAGGCGCCCAAGCACGAAGACTGGGCCGAACCCTCCTGGCCGCCGACCGCCGACGCCTTCTTCCGCGCCCTCGCCGCGCCGACCGCCGCCAACGACACGAGCCCGCGCCCGCAATTCCCGACGCTGACGCGTCGTGGCGTTCACATCGAGCCGGGCCTCGCCGTTCGCTTCATCCAAACGCTGGATTGGGTGGTCGTGTTCGCGATCGCCGATTTCGCCGCGCGCTGGGGCGCCGGCGTTGGTCTCATGAGCCTGGGCATTGGTGAAGCGCTGGCGTTCCTCGCCGCTGCGGGCGGCTTGAAGGTCGGCCTCTGGCTCACTGAAGTTTACCGCACCACGCCGGCCACAATCCGTCCTGAGCGCGCGATTGGCGGCTTGGCGCTTGGCGCGATCATGGGCCTGTTGCTCGCCAACTTCCTCGCGCCGGACGCACGCGGCGCTGGCGCGCTCGCGGCGATTCTGCCGCCGGCGGCCATGCTGCTCGCCGGCATTCACTACGCGCTGGCGACGTTCATTCGCGCTCTGCATACGAAGGGCGTGTTCTCGGAAACCGTCGTGCTCGTCGGCGCCACCGATGCGGCGCGCCGCCTGGCGCAGCGCGTCAACGAAACCGGCGACGCCCGGGTCGTCGCGATCGCTGAAACCCGGATCGGCCGCGCGCCGATGCAGATGGCGAACGCGCCGGTGTGCGGCGATCTCGATCAGCTGCTCGCCTGGGAGGGCCTGCCGCACGTGGACCGCATCGTCATCACCGTCTCGCCGCGCGCCGACGCGCGCGTGCGTGACCTGATCCAACGCCTGCGCGGCGCGCCGAACCGCGTCGACCTGCTGCTCGACTTCGACACCGAAACCGTGCGTGGCCGCCGCGTCGAGCGCTTTGGCGCGATGGGTGTGGCGTGCGTCTCTGGCCGCCCGCGCAATGCAGCGCGCCAGTTCGTGAAGCGGGCTCAGGATGTGATCGTTGGCGGCTTCCTGGCGCTTGCGCTGGCGCTGCCGATGCTCGCCATCGCCGCCGCCGTGCGCTTCGACAGCAAAGGCCCTGCGCTCTATCGCCAGCGCCGCCACGGCTTCAACAACCGCACCATCACTATCCTCAAGTTCCGCTCAATGCGCCACGATCCGGGCGCGCCGATCTTCCCGGTCGCCAAGGACGATCCGCGTGTGACACGCGTTGGCCGCTTCCTGCGCCGCACCAGCCTCGATGAGCTGCCGCAGCTTTGGAACGTGCTGATCGGTGAAATGAGCCTCGTCGGCCCGCGGCCGCACGCCATTGGCGCGCGCGCGGCGGAGCGTGAGCTTGCCGATATCGTGTCCGACTACGCCCACCGCCACCGCGCCAAGCCTGGCATCACTGGCTGGGCGCAAGTGAATGGCGCGCGTGGCGCGATGTACACGGCCGCCCAAGTCCGCGAGCGGGTGAAGCTCGATCTGGACTACGTGCAGCGCGCGTCGCTGTGGCTGGATCTGAAGATCTTGGCGCAAACCGCGCTGATCGTGGCGCGCGACGTCCACGCGGCGCTGCGCAAGCGGCCTTGAACTTGCTTAAGCGAATGCAAATTTCACGGGTGGAGTGAGAAATGCGTAACGCTTTGGGCCTGTTCGTCGTCATCATCGCCGCCGGCTTCGCCGGTTGCGCCGCGACGGCTCAGGTGCATCACGAGCGCGCAGCGCACGTGCAGGGCGTCAACGCCCGTTAGCAACCGCGCTTAGTGGTGCCGCGTGCTGATCCACTCGCGCGCCATTTTCTGCGCTTGCGAGATTTCTGACGTGCTCAGCATCATCGCCAGTTCGCGACGGCACTCTTTCGCACTGTCAGACCCACGCGCGGCGGCGAGGTTGAACCACATGTGCGCTTGGATCAGGTCGACAGTCTCACCCGTCGAATAGATCAAGCCCAGCTTGTAGAGATCATCGCCGAGGCCGGCGTCGCGCACAGCCTGATGGGCCTCCGCGATTTCGCTATCAGTAAACGCCATGACACTTCCCTTGGTTTTCTACCGGGAACGTCGCGCCTTATGGCGTCGTCCGCTCCACCCCACATACCCACGCCGCCTTCGAGAGCGAGCGCGAAGCCAAGAGAAATGACGTGCTTGATTGAAAATAACGTTAAGCGCGATCAGCCCTATCGCGTTGTTCAGCAATAATTTTTGCGGTATTCGCTGCAAGTTTTCGTTAGCCATCCCGCGCGACGGTCGAGGCCGCCGTTTGGCCGAACAACGCCTTCGCCGCTTCCTTCGCTTCCGCAGAACCAGGCGCGGGCGGGGGCTTACGCAATTCTTTACCAACCGCCATCCCACGCACGACGGCAGGCCGCGCGGCGATGCGCTCAAGCCATGCCTGCATGCGCGGGAAATCGTTGAAGTCCTGCCCGAACAGATTGGCGAGCTTCGCCCACGGATACGTCGCCATGTCGGCGATCGAGTATTCGCCGGCGAGAAAATCACGACCGTCGAGACGCCGATCGAGCACGCCGCAGAGCCGGTTCACTTCGTTGTTGTAGCGCGTGACGCTGTATTCGATCTTCGCGGGATCATCGACGAGGCCGGCTGCGTAATTCTTGAAGTGGCTAGCCTGCCCGAACATCGGGCCAACGCCCGCCATCTGCCAGAACAACCATTCGTCCACGGCGACGCGCGCGCGTTCATCCTTCGGGTAGAACTTGCCGCTCTTACGTCCGAGATATTGCAGGATCGCGCCGGACTCGAAGATCGAGATCGGTTTGCCGCCTGGCCCATCCGGATCGATGATCGCCGGCATGCGGTTGTTCGGCGAGATCGCCAGGAACGACGGCGTGAATTGTTCGCCTTTGCCGATCGCCACCGGCTTCACGACGTAGGGGAGTTCCATTTCCTCAAGCGCGACGGAAATCTTGTGTCCGTTCGGCGTCGGCCAGAAATAGAGCTCAATCGGTTGCGCCATGATTTTGTCCTTGCTGTTTGGCAAGGTGGGCGATGCGCGAGAGAGGCGCAAGCAAAGCGCCGGTTTAGCTCTCCTGGGCGATCTTTCAGGCGCGGTAATGCGGTTCACGAACGAGTGAGCCAGACGCGCTTTTGGCGCCAGAATGCGTCAGCGCAACCGCCTGACAAACCTTGACAAAAACAACTCTGAATCTGACCCGTTCATTCAGGACGAGTTCAGGCGCCGATCCCCATTCTCTCACGCACTGAGGGAGCAGAAGCCTCGCCACGGGAGTTGGCGAGGTGGAAGCAGGAAGGAAGGACACAATGAAACGTCTCGCACTAGCTGCGATCGCCGCGGTGACTTTCGCCGCTCCGCTCGCCATCTCCACGTCGGCTTCGGCCGAAGATCATCGCGGCCGCCATGAGCGTGGCTGGGATGACCGCCGCGATCGCGATTACGACAATCGCGACGACCGCCGTGACGAACGCCGCGCTTATCGCGAAGGCCGCCGTGACGGCTACCACGATGGGCGCCGTGCGGATCGCTGGGATGATCGCCGCTACAACGGTTATCATTATCAAGGCCGCTGGTATTATGGCCCGCCGCCGCGCCACTATCGCGACGTCCGCTACGATTATCGCGGCTGGCGCCGTGGCGACCGACTGCCGGCGTACTATCGCGATCGCTACCACCGCGTAGATTATCGCGACTATCGCCACCTGCGGCCGCCGCCGCGTGGCTACCACTACGTCCGTGACGACCGTGGCGACATTATTCTCGCCGCCATCGCGACGGGCATCATCGCGAGCGTGATCCTCGCCAACAACTAAGGCTCGATCACGCATCGCCTAAGCCGCCCCGGAGGTCCCTCCCCCCGCCTCCGGGGCGGTGCTTTGTTTACGAACACGAAACCAAGTTGCGCGCACCCTTTCCGGTGACACACACTCACGATCCACGAATGCAAGAGCATTCTTTCGGTCTGACTTGAGTGTGTGTCACCGGAGAGGTGCGCGCATGCTTGTGTTCATTTGGATGTGCGTGATGACGCAAGCCTTCATGCCCGGCGGCCTCGCGATCGCTCAAGCGCACGCGACCGCTTACGAGATGCGCCTGCGCGCTGAACTCGACACGCCGCCGTTGG
>CAZZFE010000036.1:0-37417 GCA_964653495.1 uncultured Terricaulis sp.
CTTCGGCATCGGCATGAACACCGATCACACGCTGGAAGAAGTCGGCCAGCAGTTCAGCGTGACGCGCGAACGCATTCGTCAGATCGAAGCGAAAGCGCTGCGGAAGCTGAAGCACCCGAGCCGCTCACGGAAGCTGCGGAGCTTTTTGGATAACTAAGGAGTCGTATGCGGGGGCAGTGGCGCGGTACCTTTCAAGGTACGAACGGCGGCGACATCATCGTAGAAATCGATGAGTTCGAGACGCATTTCGAAGGTTGCGCTTACCTCTACGACGCGGACGCAAGTTTGCCCGCCACGTTTGCTTGGGTGCGCACGCCAGATAAGGCGCGTTCAAGTCAATTTAGCGTTCAACTCGGAACGCTTGACCCGTCCACTGAATTGCCTGTTCCCTTCTCGGCAATTGCCGCCAAATACCCCGACGTTACATTTCCCGAGACGGCTTTGGTCGCCTCCAGTTGGGATGACCACTCACTTTCGCTTCAATGGCAAAGCAACATCGGCACAAACGGCACGGCCACGATCTCCAAGAGCCGTTCCGCAGAGCGATCCGAATGCCCGGTCCTGCCAATCAGGAATTGGGATTCGTTTAAGAAGTACGTCGAGAACCTTCGACCCGGCCAATTCATCTTTCGCGGACAAGCAAACCAGTGGCGACTGCGCACCGCCTTTCATCGGAGCGGACGCGCAGACCTGCGCCGTTACCTAATGCAGGACATACCCGCCCTACATCGACATCTTAGCGCAATCACGAGTCACGTATTCCAACTGCAAGACCCTATGCAGAACGGCGCCTTCTTCAATTTGGTTCAGCATCACGGCTTCCCGACACCACTGCTAGATTGGTCGTATTCTCCATACGTCGCAGCCTACTTCGCGTTTGAAGCGCGCCCCTCTCGCAAGCCTCGGAAGCGAGACAAGGTTCGCATCTACGTATTCGACAAGCGCGCTTGGTGCGATCGGCTCCCGCAAATTCAAAGCACGACTACACGTCGCCCACATTTCTCAATCCTGGAAACACTCGGAATCGAAAACAGGCGGATGATCCCGCAACAAGCGCTCTCCAGTTTTACAAATGTGGACGACATCGAGAGCCATATCCGCTTCAACGAAAACGACGGGGTTCAGTATCTCACTGCAATCGACTTGCCGCTGCACGAACGGCCAACGGCGCTCAGAGAACTGCAATTGATGGGGATGACCCCCGGCACGCTTTTTCCCGGCCTCGACGGTGCCTGCCGCGAGTTTCGGGATCGCCTCTTTCCAATCTGATTGGAAAAATGCGCCCAAAAAGTTGACACCTAATCTCCGTCATTCCGGACGCGCGCTTCGCGCGCGATCCGGAATCCAGGAGCCACAGAGCGCCGGCCTGTCACGCCGGAGGTCGCGGGTGGCACGGTGGTCGCGAGGCCAGCATTCTGCTATAAGCGCAACCAATGCCCGCCGACACCCTCACCGTCTCCCTCCCCAGCCCGCTCGCCGACGACGTGCGCGCGGCGGCGGAAGCGCGGGGGCTGACGCCGGAGGAATACATCCGCATCCTCGCCGCCGAAGGCGTCGCCGCCGACGTCGAGGCTGCCGATCTGGACTGGGACGAAGACGCCCGCCGGCTTGAAGAGCCGGGCGAGGACGTGGACCTCGACACCGCGTTTGCTGAATTCCGCGAGAACATTGCGAAAGCGCGCCGCGGCGAATTGTGAGCCGGCAGACGCGTCTTCGCCCGGCCGCACGCCGAGACCTCGTGCGCCTCGCTCATTTCTTGAAAGACGCGCCACCCGACATTGCCGAACAATTAGCCGTGGCGCTCTACAAGCGCATGCGCCTGTTGAGCCGCTTTCCCATGGTTGGCCGACCATTTCGCGGCGGTGCGTTGCGCGAGACCATCGCCCCTTTTGGCAAGTCCCGCTACGTGATCCGCTACAAGGTCACGGAGCACACGGTCCAGATCGTTCGCATCTGGCACGGCAAGGAAGACCGCCCGCGCTAGCCGCGCGCGCGTCTATCCCCCACCCCACACCCCTCCGCGCCTTGAAACATAAGCGCGCGCAAAAAATCTATCCGCCCCCTCCCGCGCCGGCCGCATACTCCGCGCATGAACTTCATCCGCTCCCGCAACATAGAAAAGCTCCGCGCCTTCGCCGCACTCATGCGGCGTTGGTTCGGCTTTGTGTTGCTGTGGACGGCGCAGCTGCCGATCAAGCGCAGCCGACACGAACTCATCCGCATGGAAGATCGGCTGCGCTATCTGATCTGCGCGAGCGTGCTGGCCGCGGGCTTCGCGCTCGGCCGCCATCGCCTCGGCGTCCATCGCCGCGCGCGCGGCTACAAAGGCGCGTGGATCAATTTCCTGCTGCGCAACGCGCTGCCGAAGCGGAGCGCGTTCGGCTTTAACCGCCTGGCGCGCATCCGCCACGTCGCCGGGCGCATCGATCATTACATCAAGCGCTTCATGAAGCGCCTCGCCCACGGCCTGCTCATGGCCCGCAGCACCGCGCGCGGCGCCACAGATATCGCGCTGATCTCGCGCGCGCCGGCGTGCGTGCACGCATTCGCGGACACTTCATAAATATGGACCGCCGGCGCCCTCGCCGGCATGCACCGGAGCCGGCCGGCGAGGCGCCGGCGATCCATAAACGCGGAGTCGAACCTCGACTCTCGCGGCGCCTGCGCATGTGGAAAAGCCCGCGCATTGCTGCGCGGGCTTTGTCTCTTGGTTTCACCCTACCGAATTAGAGGCCGACGTTGGGGGGCGTCATGCGCGTGTTGCGGTCCGTGCCGACTTCCGGCGTCATCGTGATCATCGCGTAGTCCGGGCCGCCATACGAGGCGCGCTGCATCATCGGCCGCGCTTCGACGCGCACCGCGTCCCAATCCTGATCGTCAGCCGCCGCACGGATCGCGGCGACACGTTGGTTGGCCAATGGGCTCGACGCATCGAGCGTCATGCGCAACTCAGCATAATCGCAATCGGCGACCTGGCGCTCAGCCGCGGCCATCATGTCGCGCGCCGCATCATCGAGCGTTGCCGAGCCGGCGGAGAAATAAACACGGAAGCTGGTCGCATCGCAGCGCGCCGGCTCATCGGCGAGCGCGGGCGCAACTGAGGCGATCAGCGCGGCGCAGGCGAAGAAAGCAGAACGCACAACCATTGTCTCATCTCCCAAAACGGCCTCGTCCCGAGCGCCGTATGAAGACAATGAAGCGGCGCGCGGTTCCGATCCGTGACCAAGGTCACTCCGGGAGAAAACGGCCAGAGTCGGCATTTTGATCCCTCGCGCGCTTGAGCCGGATCAACGCCAAGCGCAGGCTCGATTGGCAGATTTCACGGCGAGGAGCACGCACATGAACCGGCTCGCAAACAAAGTCGCCATCATTACCGGCGCCGCGCTCGGCATCGGCGCGGCCACGGCGCGGCGCATGGCGGAAGAAGGCGCTACAGTGGCGTTGCTCGACCTCCACGGCGCGGAAGGCGAAGCGCTTGCCGCCAAGCTTGACGCTGCCGGCGCGAAGGCACGCTTCTGGGCGTGCGATGTATCCAAGGAAGCGGACGTGAAGCGCGTGTTCGGCGAAGTCGCCGCGCATTTCGGGCGCATCGACATTCTCGTGAACAATGCCGGCATCTCCGGCGCCAACAAGCCGACGCACGAACTCACCGAAGCCGAATGGGACGCGGTGCAGAACGTGAACGTCAAAGGCGTGTTCTTCTGCACCAAGCACGCGATCCCGGCGATGAAGCGCGCACGCGGCGGTTCGATCATCAATCTCTCATCGATCTACGGTCTGATCGGCGGCGCCGACGTGCCGCCCTATCATGCGTCCAAAGGCGCGGTGCGGCTGATGACGAAGACGGACGCGCTCACCTACGCGCCCGACAAGATCCGCGTGAACTCGATCCATCCCGGCTTCATCTGGACGCCGATGGTCGATGCGCATCTGCATGCGATGGAGGATTTCGAGGAAGCGCGCAAAGCTACTGACGCACTGCATCCGCTCGGTCATATCGGAGAGCCGGACGACATCGCCTGGGCGTGCGTCTATCTCGCGTCTGACGAGGCCAAGTTCGTGACCGGCGCCGAGTTCGTGATCGATGGCGGTTACACCGCGCGCTAAAGCGGGCGTTGGTCGCAAACTTATCCCCGCCCGGGGCGGCGCAGCTAAAGTGCGCCCATGATCCGCATCGCCCTCCTCGCCATCGCACTCACCGCCTGCGCGTCACCCGCGACGGAGACGCCGCGCCCGTCGATCGAGCGCGCGTTCGTGATCCCTGAGCCGGACATGGTGCCTGAGGGCATCGCCTACGATCCGCGCACCGGCGCGACTTATGTGAGCTCTACGTGGCAGCGCCGCATCGTGCGCGTTGCGCGCGATGGAACGCAGAGTGATTTCACGCCGCGCGACAGCAACGCGCTCTACGGCGTCATCGGCATGCGTGTCGATGCGCAACGGCGGCGGCTGTGGGCTGCGCATTCCAGCGCCGGCGCCGCGATGCCGATCCGCGACGATAGCTCCAACGGCAGCAGCGGCCTGGCGCTGTTCGATCTTGAAAGCGGACGCATAATCCGCAATCTCACGCTCACTGACGGCGTGCCGCATTTCCTGAACGATCTCGACATCGCGCGGGATGGTTCGCTTTACATCTCCGACACGATGAGCGGCATCGTCTATCGCGTCGGGCCGGATGGCGCGGCGCTGGAGCCGTTTCTCACACTGCCGGATGAAGGCCGCGGCAATGGCGTGGCGCTGAGCCCGGACGAGCGCACGCTCTATGTCGCCAATGCGCGCGGCGGCGCGTTCCATATCGACATCGCCACGCGCCGCGCCACCGCGATCGCTCTGCCAGAAGGCGTGCGCATCGCCGCGGATGGGCTTTATCTTTATGAGGGCGACCTCATCACCGTGCAGCCCTGGGCCGGCGATTGCCGCGTCTGCCGCTACACGCTCGATGAAACCGGCACGCGCGTCACCGGTGTGCGCACGCTGCTCGGCGAACACCCGGATATTCTGCAGCCAACCACAGGCGTGATCTCCGGCGGCGACATCTACGTGATCGCCAACAGCCAGCTGCAGCACTATCGCCAGCTTTGGACAGCGGGCGGCGGCGTAGTTCAGCGCGAGCAATTGCACGACATCGTCGTGCTGCGCGTCGCGCTCGATCAGGAATAATTGAAGCTGACGCTGATGCGTGGCTTCTTGGCCGCGTTCATCGGCACTTCGTGGCGCACGAAGCTTTCCCACATCAGCACGTCACCCGCGCTCGGCTGAACATAGACGAACGTGCGCTGATCCTCCGGCGCCGCCTCGCCTCGCCCGGGCGCGGCCATCATCAGCGGATGACGCGGATCTTCGAGCTTCAGCGCCGAACTGCCGGCGGGCGTGTCGACGTAATACGTACCGCTGAGCACCGAATGCGGATGGATGTGGCCGGTGTGAACGCCGCCGGGTTCGAGCACATTGATCCAGATGGAATCGAGCGCGAGCTTCTTGCGGCCGAGTTCGAGATGCAGCGCCCTTGCGAACGCGGCGGCGTGCTTGTCGAGCTGCTTCTTGAGCGATGCGAAGGCGGGATCGCGGACGACAAGATCATTGAGCGACGCGTAGGAGGTGTAGCCCTGATACCCCTTCTCGCGGCTCCAGGCTTGTCCGGCCTTGTCTTCCTTAGCGATGCTTTTGCACGCGGCGAGCAGCTCACGGTTCAAAGCGGCGACATCGTCCAGCCGCTCGCGATAGAGCTTAGTGACGAACAGGGATTTGATCTCGGCCATGGACGATGCGTTACGCGCGCGAACGCCCGCCCGTCCAGCCCTTACGCGCGATCGATGCGCGCCGCGTAGCAGCCGCGCCTTGCGTAATGCGCGTGGATGTAGGCGACGGACGGATTGGCCAGCATGCGCTCGATCAGCGACTCAGCCGCAGCGCCGTCCGTTAACTCTGCGTCGATCATCATATGATCGCCATCATAGCCGCGCAGAGAAAGCGGCCGCCGCGCGAGAGCTGGCGGGATCGTCCCTACCGCATCGAACCGCGCGCCCTTCTCGCGCACGAAAATCGGCCCTTGTTGCTGATACGGCGTGTCGGCGGGTTGATGATCGTAGCTGAGCAACAGCACGGCTTCGCCGATCGGCGCGTCGTCGAGCGTCACGCGGCATGGCGTTGCGTTCTCGCTGACAACACGCGAACGCACGATCGCGCGATCCGCAAGCGCGGCGTCGGAGAGTTGATGGAGGTCAGCGAAGAGAGCCGGATCGAGGCCAGTGATGCGATATGTCATGCACGCAGAATGACGCGTACGCAGCGTTCACGCTGGCCGAAATCGGACCTGATCGTGGAAAGCTTAAGCCGGCCGCAGCCGCAGCACTTCGCCAGCATCCGCGTCCGTCAGCAGATACAAATGCCCCTGCGGGCCGACGCGCACGTCGCGGATGCGCGCCGCGCGATCGTGCAGCAGCACTTCTTCCAGCACGGCCATGTTGTCACGAATGCGCACGCGGCGAAGCTGCTGCCCAGCAAGCGCGCCGATCAGGAAATCGCCGTGCCAATCGGGGAACGCGTCGCCGAGATACAGCGCCATTCCGGACGGGCCGATCGACGGCGAGAACACCGCGACCGGATTCTCCGCGTTCGGAATCTCGATCTCGGTCGTGACGATCGTGCCGTCATAGTTCACGCCATAGCTCGCCAGCGGCCAACCATAATTCGCGCCGGGCTTCAGCAGATTGAGTTCGTCGCCGCCGCGCGGGCCGTTCTCGTGCTGCCAGATGGCGCCGTCGCGCGTGTCGAGCGCGAGGCCGAGCGAATTGCGGTGGCCGTAGCTGTAGATCTCCGGCAGCGCGTCCTCGCGGCCTTCGAACGGATTGCCGGGCGCGGCGGCGCCATCGCGCGTGAGGCGCAGCACCTTGCCGAGATGCGAGCGCAGGTTTTGCGCCTGCTCGCGATAGAAATACCCGTCGCCCACGGCGAGCAGCAGCGTTTCATCGGGCAGGAACAGGATACGCGCGCTCGGGTGCGCGGCTTCGTGCTTGTCCGGCGTGGCCCGGAAGATCACTTGGCCATCGACCAAGGCCGTGCCGTCAAAACGCGCTTTGAACAGCGCGACGCGATTGGCTTCCTTCGTGCCTTCGACGAACGACACATAGACAAAGCCGTTCTCCGCGAAGCGCGGATCGACGCACACTTCGTGCAGACCGCACTGCCCTTCCTGGAAAACATTCTGCGGCCCGCCGGCGACCGGCTCGGCCTCAAGCGTGCCGTTGGCGCGCAGCAGGCGCAGGCCGCCCATCTTTTCGGTGACGAGCGCATCGCCGTTCGGCAGGAAGGCGATGCTCCACGGATAATTGAGCCCGCCAGCAACGACATCGACCGCATAGCCGGGCCCGGCGGCGGTTCGCGTTTCGCGTGGCGCACAGGCGGCCGCTGCGGCGGCGATCGGGAGAAGAACGAGGGAGCGGCGCTGGAAAGTGAGCTTCGTCATGCTCTGCTTAGCGCCACAAAAGCGCGCGCTCGTCCAGGCAGAACCGACGAGCGCGCGCAGAGGTGGGCCGCGATAACCCCGCGGCCGCGCGGGTGCTTACTGAACCGAAGCGAGTTGCAGCGCCGGCGTCACCGACGCGACCGTGAGTTGGTCGCCTTCACGGCTGACGTCGCAACGGACGTTGGTGAGCTGGCCATCGCGCCAGAGGTCGATGTCGACGCGGACCGTGTGGGCGCGGACGCGGACTTCGTCAAAGCGGGCTTCCGCTTCCGTCACACCAGCTTGTTGGGCGACTTCGGCGCGGCAGAGGCGGATGGCGGCGGTGCGGTCTTCGGTGTCGCTGCCGGCGGAAGCGGCCGGGGCGGCGAAGGAGAGAGCGGCGAACGCCAATGCCACAACAGATTGGGCGAACATGGTGGTCTTCATGGGGAGGTGCTCCAGGGCCGGCCTGACCGCTCGGGGAGGAGACGGTAATATGACGACCGGTCCACTGAGTATTATATCTAGACCGGTCGTCATACAAGTGTTATCTTCGTCGCATGGCCAAGATTTCCACCGCCAAGGCTGATTTGATCGACGCTGCCGTCGAATTGTTCAGGGTCCGCGGCTACGAGGGCGTCGGCGTGGCCGACCTCCTGGAAGCCGCCAAGGCCCCGCGCGGGTCGCTCTATTTCCACTTTCCTGGCGGCAAGGAAGAAATCGGCGTCGAAGCCGTGCGCCGCTTCGGCGACGAGGCCACCGGCCGCTTCCGCTCGCTCACTGAGAGCGGCGTCGACATGATAGAGTTCATCGAGCGCACGTTCAAATACGTGTCGCGCGAGGCCAAGACCCACCGCTACGAAATCTCCTGCCCGCTGCTCGCCGTCGCCGCCGACGTGAGCAAGGACACGCCCGAACTCGCCGCCGCCGTCCGTTACGTGCTCGCCTCCTGGGAAAGCGAAGTCGCGCGCGCGGCGATGATGCGCGGCTACACCGAAGAAGCGGCGACGGAGCTTGCGTCCGCCTTGGTGCTGGCGATGGAAGGCTCGACGCTCACGTCGAAAGCGCACGGCACATCGGCGCCGTTCATCCACGCCAGCAGCGCCATCAAGGCGCTTGCGGAGAAACTCATTCAGCGATGAGGCGGCTCGGCGGGCGGATTGCGTCCGGCGATTGATTGAGCGCCATGATCTCGGCGATCAGCGACAACACCGACGACGACCGATCGCCCTCGTTCGCATTGTCCGCGCACACGCCACCGCTTGTCGCCGCGCCGCAGGAGCGGCCGATGGCGGGGCCAGCGAAATAGAGCTCATTGCCGTAAGCAACGCGCGCGGCGTAGCCACGCGGTTGCGCGCTTGCATGCGGGACGATGCGGAACAGCGGCACGCCCTGCCCGCCGCCACGCAGGCCAGCGGCGGAGACGTTCACCTGCGCTTCGATCGGCTCGCCGGGCCCAGCGCGCATGCTGCCGGCGCGCATGAGTTCGCCGATGAAATAGACCATGTCGTCCAGCGAGCGCAGGCGGAACGTGTAGAAATCCTCGCCCACCGCGAACACCGGTTCGCACTCTTGCCCCTCCGCCGGCGGCGTCGCGCGCACCGGGCGCGCGGGCAGATACGCTTCAACCAAGCCGCACACCGGCTGCGCATCCGGCGCATCAGACAGCGCGGCGGGATGGTTCACGCGCGTGAGGAACGTGCGCAACTCGCGGACGAAGTCGCAACCATGCGTCTCGACGTTCGGCGCGCAATTCTCGAAAATCTCGTTGGCCTCGTTGTTGTAGCTGATGGAGCGCCCGTCCGGCGTGGTGCGGGTGATGCGCTCCACCATCATCAGGGTCAGCAGATCGCGCGGCCAGCCGGAGCGCCAATAATGCGCGAACACGTAAGGCTGCGTCGGTTGAAACGCCGCGCGCGTCAGCGTATCGGCGGCGAAGGGCTGGATGGCGTATGTCGGCCGGCTTTGGGTTTCGCGCTCGATGGCGACGCCGCCGACGCCCCAAGGCGAGCCGCCTTCGCCGAGCGGAATGGAACCAATGCCGGCATTCTCGCGCCAGCGCAGCGACGGGCTGTCGGAGATGCCCGTCATCGACAGATAGTGACGCGGCAGCCGATCGCGCGAGCGCATGATGTTGAGCAGGATCTGTGACGACACCGCCTGGCCGTAGGCTTCGTTGAACGCCGCCGCGTCGTCGGCGATCTGGTGCGTCAGCGCCGACCGCCCGGTCGGCACAATCGGCGTCGTGCACGCCGCGAGCAGCAGCAAAATCGCCAACACGCTTACGAATTTCATCGCGTCCCTCCGCCCTTAGCATGCCCGCGAACCGGCCCGCCCGGCGCGCGCTTCACCGGAGAGGCGAAGTGCGCGCCAGAGCGCACTTGCCCTTAGGGCCAGCCTGCGCTTGATGCATCCCTCATGGACCATTTGATCGAAGGTTATCGCCGCTATCGCGAGGAGCGCTGGCCGCAATTGCGCCGGCTCAACCAGGATTTGGCCAAGCGCGGTCAGGCGCCGCGCGTGATGGTGGTCGCCTGCTCTGACAGCCGCGTCGATCCCTCGACCATTTTCGATGTCGGCCCGGGCGAGCTTTTCGTCGTCCGCAACGTCGCCAATCTGGTGCCGCCTTGCGAGCACGGCGGCGGCCGCCACGGCGTCTCGGCGGCGATCGAGTTCGCGGTGACGCGGCTCAAGGTCGACACCATCCTCGTGCTCGGCCACGCCCAGTGCGGCGGCTGCGCCCATGCTTTGAACGAGGACAAGCACGACGGCTCGTTCCTCGACATGTGGGTGAGCCTGCTGGAGCCGGCCAAGGCGCGGATCAAGGATTCCCGGGGCGATCCGGCGACGTTGCTTGAGTACGAATCCATCCGCGTGGCGCTGGAAAACCTGCGAACATTTCCGTTTGTTCAGGAAGCGATCACCGAACGCGGACTGAAGCTCGCCGGCGCACGCTATGGCGTCGCCGATGGCGCCCTCGAACTGCTCGATCCACAAACAGGCGCCTTCGCCGCCGTGGTTTGATCCGTTTTCATCAACAGAACCGCTTTACCCCCCGTGCAAGATGCCGGTGAGGTGTGTTATTGCGGTCACGAGCGGGGACTGGGGACGCCGGAGTAGGCATGGCGGACGTACTCATTGTTTGTGTCCGTGAAGATGAGCCGCAGGCCAAAGCGCTTGCGGACATGTTCGAGGCCGCGGGTTTTAGCATCGGCGGCGCGCCGACAAATGACGGCGCACTGCGCTCCTCGGGCGCCGGCGTCATTGTATGGTCGCGATCTTCCATTCGCTCGCGTCCGTTCCTGGATGCGGCTCAGCGTGTCGTGAACGCTGGCAAGGGCGTGGTGGCGAGCTTGATCGAACCGCCGCCGCCGTCGAGCGTCGGGGACTCACCGACATTCGATCTCTCCGCTTGGAATGGCGACGCGGAAGATCCGCAACTCGATCCGCTGTTCTTCGCCGTCGATCGCATGGTCAACATGGCGCGCGCCGCTGTTGGCGCGCCCGCCGCGGAACCTGCTCCGCAAGCGTTCGATCCGCCGCCAAGCTTGCGCCCGCCGCCAGCCGCACCGCCGCAACGCGCGGCGCCGCTGCGCCCCGCGCCGCAATCGCCGCCGGCGATGCCGAACCTGTTTTCGAACCGCGCGCGCGAAGGCGGTTTGAATTCCGAAGCCGAACACTGGCGCGCGATCCGCGACAGCAAGAACCCCGCCGACTTTATGGACTACATCGCCCGCTACGGCGCCGAAGGCGCGTTCGCTGAAGTGGCGGAGCTGAAGCTGAAGCAACTCACCGGCGGCAGCGGCACCTCTCAGCCGCCAACGCGCGCCGCGCCGCTGCGCGATGCAGCGCGTAGCGCTGCTGTCGAGCCGCCGCGTCCGCGCGCTTACGAGCCGCCGCCGCAACCGACGCGCCGCATCGAGCCGCCGCAATCGCGCCGCGCCGAGGCCCCGCCTCCGCAACGCCGGCCCGATCCGCCGCCGCGCCGCGAAACACCGAACTACGAACGCTATGATCGTCCGCCCGTCGATACGCGCGAGCCGGCCAAAGGCGGCGGCGGCGCGATGCGCGGCCTGTTGATCCTGGGCTTGCTCGCCGGCGGCGCCGTGGCCGCAGGCCTCTATTTCGGCAATGGCGATCAAACAGCGCAGAACGAAGATCTGCCGCCGCCATCAATCTCCGAACCCGCCGACGCGACGGCAGATGGTTCGGAAGCGCCGACCGAGGGCGTGGGCTTGAGCGATCTCGCGGAGCAGCCGCCTGTGCGCGCGACGCCGCAGCGCTCGCAGCAACAGCAAACCGCGTCGCGCAACGAACCGCGGCCGCGCCAACAGCAGCAACAACAAGCACGCGCAACCGCACCGGACGCGACCACGCAAACGCCGGCGCCAGTCACTTCGTGGAACCAAGCGACTGGGCCGGTGTCATTGCAGCCCGGCGCATCGAACACCGCGCCTGGTGTGAACGTGCCGCTCGCCCCGCCCGTCACCGCGCCGCCGACGCAAACCGCTGAAAATCGCCCGCCGGCCGCTGCAACGCCTGCACCGACCGTGAGCTGGAATTTGCGCCCGAGCGCCAACCGCATCGCCGAGCTCTATCCCGCGCGCGCGTTGCGCGAGAATGTCGGCGGCCGCGTCGTGCTGGATTGCGTGGTGCAGGCTTCGCTGAACGTTGCGTGCCAAGTGGCGTCGGAAACGCCGGCCGGCGCGGGCTTTGGCCGTGCGGCTTTGACGGCGGCTAGCTCCTATCGCGCTGTCAGCACGCGCTCGGACGGCAGCAGCGCGGTGGGCGCACGGACGCGCTTGGCGATCACGTTCCGCCCACCGGAATAAGGCGCTTACATCGACAGGCGCAGCTGCGAGATCGATTGCGCGATCTCACGGAAGGCCGCGCGCAACTCGACGCCGTTGGCGGCGAGCTTCACGTGCGCGGCGCTCGTCGCGCAATTGTTGACCAGGTCACGGGCTCGCTGATCGTCCACGACGTCGAAGCCGACGGTGTAGACGGTGATGCCGGCGTCCTTCATCTCTTCGCAGAACCGCACCGCTTGGTCGAACGAGTGGCCGTTCGGGGCGGCGCAATTGATCTGGTCCGACGTTGAGCCGGAGCCTGAGGTCGAGGTCGGGCCGCTGATGACACCGTTGCAGTACGAGCTGTTATACTCGCCGTCCGTCATGAGCACGGCGACCTTCATCGTCTGCTCGGGATCATAGTCCGCGGCCTGGTTGTCGGTCGGGAACAGGTACCGGAAGCTCGGCTCGAGCATGTACCAGCCCCACGCCGCGCCGAGGTGCCCGCCTGTGGAACCGGCCGCTTGCAGCGCGTTGATGCGGTTGTTGAGCACGGTGGTGTCGTTGGTGAGCGGCTGGAATACGTTGCCGCCCGCGCACGGATTGCCCGTTGAAGGATAGTTCGGCATCAGCGGCGAGGAGTTCGGTGCTGCGTTCGTGTACGCGCTCGGCCCGGTGCGTTCGGTCACACAAGTGCTGACGCGGTGCACGCGCTGGGCGCCGTTGTTCTGATTGTTGAAGCGGAAATACTCGCAGCGCAACACGGTGCAGAAGGCGGTGCCGCCACTGGTGTAGTTCGAATAGCTCGGGCCATTCGATCCGGTGAGCGCGAACGTGTTCGTGGTGACAGCAGCGACCTGCCACGTCGCGTTGGCGGCGTTGTTGATCTGCGTCATGCCGTTCACGCCGGTGATGAAGGCGTGATCGTTGTTAGCGAAGCCGTGATTGTTGGCGGTGACGACGATTTCGCATTGCGAAGTCTGACACTGCCGCGCCGTACCACCCGACGTGTAATTGTTGTAGCCGCTGCCATTCACGCCCTGCAGCTGGAACGTATTGGTCGTGCGGCCGGCAACAACAAAGCGCCGATTGTTGATCTGCGTCATGCCGTTGACGCCGGTGATGTAGACGCCATCGCCGTTCTGCAGGCCGTGCGCCGCCGACGTGATCACAACCGGATTCGCGCGCGTCGCGCCGGTGATCGTCCGCGCCGGCATGGTGCTCGCCCAGCTTGCGGCGGTGATGCTCCGGCCAGGCGTGATGCTGCCGCGAACTGCGTTTGCGTACGTGGAGCCGGCATTGACGGCCATTGAGTAAGGAACGAGCGCAACCTTCGAATAGAAGGGATCTTGGTCATCCTGGACGACGATATCGACGAAGTCGATTGCCGCCGTGCGCAGGTCGGCGATGCGTTGGCCGGCCATCGAGCCGGTGGCGTCGAGGATGAGCGAAACTTCGAGGTCGATGCCACCCTGCACCGCCTGCGAGTTCACGCGGAGCTGCCAATCCTCGTTCCGGACGATCCGCGCGAGCGTCACCGGGAACGGAAGCGTCGCGTCGACGCGATATTCGTCGTCGCCGATCTGCGCGAGCGTGAATGTGGCTTCGGTCGCCTCGTCGCCCATCTCAGCGTCGAAATAGGCGCGCGCCGCGGTCAGGCGCTGCGGCTCGGTCATGTTCGAGGCGCGCGCGGCGACCAGAGCGGCGCCATCAACGGCGTTCTGGAGGCGCGTGCGCACCGTCTGGGCGCGGGTGAAATCCACCGCCAGGCCCATCAGGCCCAGCAGGACGACGGCCGTGAGGCCCCAGATCATGGCCACGTTGCCACGCCGGTCGCCGGCGAAGGCGGTGACCGCTCGCTTAAGCCCGTACTGGCGCTGCCCGATACCCATTTCCGGCCCCAAAACCCACCTTTGGAAGCCTTCAGAAGTAACAAAATGCGTTTAACGCCCGATTTTCCGAAATGGTGAATTTCGCCGATTTTCGTTGCGGTAGGCAGCTATTTGGTATTATAGTGATATCACTACGATAGTATGGAGGGACAAAATGGCCGTCGGTGGTCTGAAAAACACCCAGGAACGCCCCGCTCAAACAAGCAATGGCGGTTTGATGCTGCTGGTGAGCGTGGCGCTGCTTGCTTTGGGTGTCTGGGCGCTGATCCAATTCGCCGCAAACGACAGCGGCCCCCACGCCCTCGTGATGGCCCTCGCGATCGCGGCCTTCCTCATCGTGGTTAGCGGTTTCTATACGCTGCAGCCCAATGAAGCCGCCGCCATTACCCTCTTCGGCAATTACAAGGGCACCGATCGCACCCCGGGCCTCCGCTGGGTGCTGCCCTGGTATACGCGCAAGAAGATCAGCCTGCGGGTGCGCAACGTCACCGGCGAAAAGCTGAAAGTGAATGACAAGCGCGGCAACCCGATCGAAATCGCCGCGGTCGTGGTGTGGCGCGTCACCGACACGGCGGCGGCGCTGTTTGATGTCGATGAGTATCAGACCTTCGTCGACATCCAGATCGAAACCGCCGTCCGCGAGATCGCCTCGCACTTCTCCTACGACCACGCCGAGCACGAGGAACCGACTTTGCGCGGCGACGCCGATCAGGTGTCAACGCTGCTGCGTGAAAAGCTGCAGGAGCGCGTGGCGGTCGCGGGCGTCGTCGTGGATGAGACGAAGCTCTCCCACCTCGCCTACGCGCCGGAAATCGCCAGCGCCATGCTCCGGCGTCAGCAAGCCGAGGCCGTGCTCGCGGCGCGCCGCTTCATCGTGCAGGGCGCGGTCGAGATGGTGGAGCACGCGCTCGCGCAACTCTCGGATCGCGACATCGTCAAGCTCGATGATGAGCGCCGCGCGACGATGGTGTCGAACCTGCTGGTGGTGCTCTGCGGCGACCGCGACGCGCAACCGGTCGTCAACGCCGGCTCGCTCTACTAGGCGCGGAGCGGACCGGTGGCCGACAAGAAAGCGTTCGCCCTCAGGCTCGATCCTGCGCTTTACGCAGCGATCGCGCGGCTGGCGAACGCTGACTTGCGTAGCGTCAATGGCGAGATCGAGTTCCTTCTGCGCGAGGCGCTGCGGACACGTGGCGTGAGATTAGACGCGCCGCCTGAGGGTGAAAACGACAACGAGTCTTGATGCCTCCGCCCTCGCATGCGCCAATGCGCGCAACGATAATGGGGAGGCAGCGATGACGACACGTCGCGATTTGATGTTGGGCAGTTTGGCGGCCGCGCTTGGCGCATGCGCTACGACCAACAGCGCGCAGCGGCCAAACATCCTGCTCATTCTGGCGGATGATCTGGGCTTCTCCGATCTTGGCGCGTTCGGCTCGGAGATCTCGACGCCGAACATCGATCGCCTCGCGCACGAGGGCATACGGCTCACGAATTTTCACGCCACCGCGACCTGCTCGCCGACGCGTTCGATGCTGCTGACGGGCCAGGACAATCACGAGGTCGGCTACGGCAACATGCTGGAGATCATGGCCGACAATCAGTTCGGCCAACCTGGCTACGAAGGCTATTTGAACGATCGCGCGGTGACGTTTGCGTCGCGTCTGCGTGATGCCGGCTATGACACGATGATGGCCGGCAAGTGGCATCTGGGCTCCCGCGTTGAGAGCCAGCCGCTGGCGCAAGGCTTCCGCCGCTCCGTGTCGATGATGCATTCCGGCGCGGACAATTACGAAGCGAAGCCCTACCTCGAACAGAACCGCGAAGCGATCTGGCTTGAAGACGGCGCGCGCATTGCGCTGCCGGCGGATTTCTATTCGTCGGACTATTACGCGGCGCGGTTGGTTGAGTTTCTGCAAGAGCGCAAGGAACAGCCCTTCTTCGCGTACCTGCCCTTCCAGGCCGTGCATTATCCGCATCAAGCGCCAGAAGAGCTGATCGAGAAATATTTGCCGGGGTACGCGCAAGGCTACGACGTGTTGCGGCAGACGCGCTACGAGCGCTTGGTGCAATTGGGCTTGATGCCCGGCGGACGGGCGTTGTTCAGCGCGCCGATCATTCCAGCGTGGACGAGCTTAAGCGAAGAACAACGCACACGCCGCACGCGGCAGATGGCGGTGTACGCGGCGATGCTGGAGGCGATGGATAATGCGGTGGGCCGCGTCACTGCCTCGCTGGCGGCGGATGGGCGGCTCGACAACACGCTGGTGATTTTCATGTCCGACAATGGCGCGGACGCGGTTGAGCTCGATGTCGCCTCGCCTGCTTACTACCAGCGGAATTTCGATCTCAGCACCGAGCATCTCGGTCATCGCGGCTCGTTCTCAAGTTACGGCGCAGGGTGGGCGTCGGCGTCGATGGCGCCGATGCGCGCGTTCAAGGGCGCGTCCTACGAGGGCGGCATGCGGGTGCCCTTCATCGCCCGCTGGCCGGGGCGCATCGCGGCGAACACCAACTCCGGCGCATTCGGCTTCCTGACAGACATCGCGCCCACCCTGCTCAGTATCGCCGGCGCGCCGGGCGCGAACTTGCGCGGCGCCGACATGGGCCCGCTGCTACGCGGCCAAGCCGAAGCGATCCACGGCGCGGACGAGACCATCTGCTACGAACTCGCCGGCAGCGCGGCGGTGTTCCGCGGTTCGCTCAAACTGGCGCGCAACATCCCGCCGTTCGGCGACCGGCAATGGCGGCTTTACGATCTCGCCGCCGATCCGGGCGAAACCTCCGACATCTCAGCCCAGCGCCCGGCGGACGCCGCAGCGCTCCAGGCCGCCTACGCGGCCTACGCCCAGCGCGTCGGCGTGGTGGAGCCGCCGGCCGACTACGCGCCCCTGGTGCAACTCCAGCGCAATATCGGCCGCGTCGGCGCCGGGCACGACCACTAAAGCCGGCCCTTCCGCCGCACCCCTGCGCCTTGCGCGCCGGGGCCGGTTCGCATACCAGAGCGCGATCCATCAAATGGGTCGATTCCAGAGCCGCTGAACGCGGTTGAGAGCGCGCGCATGCCGAAACGTACCGACATCAAATCGATCCTCATTATCGGCGCCGGCCCGATCATTATCGGCCAGGCCTGTGAGTTCGATTATTCGGGCGTGCAAGCGGTGAAGGCGCTGAAGGCCGAGGGCTATCGCGTCATCCTGGTGAATTCGAACCCGGCGACGATCATGACCGATCCCGGCTTGGCGGACGCCACGTATGTCGAGCCGATCACGCCGGCGATGGTCGAGAAGATCATTGAAGCGGAAAAGCCGGACGCAATCCTGCCGACTATGGGCGGACAAACCGCGCTCAACTGCGCGCTGACCTTGGAACGCACGGGCGTTCTGAAGAAGCACGGCGTCGAGATGATCGGCGCCAACGCTGAAGTGATCGAGAAGGCCGAGCATCGCCTCAAGTTCCGCGACGCGATGGACAAGATCGGGCTCGAGAGCCCGCGCTCACGTCTGTGCAACACGATGGACGAGGCGATGACCGCGCTCGACTTCGTGCAGCTGCCTTCCATCATTCGCCCGTCGCTGACGCTCGGCGGCTTGGGCGGCGGCGTTGCGTACAACGTCGAAGAATTCCGCGAGATCGTTGAGCGCGGGCTTTCGGCTTCGCCGATCACGGAGATCCTGGTCGAAGAAAGCATCATCGGCTGGAAAGAGTACGAGATGGAGGTCGTCCGCGATAAGGCGGACAATTGCATCATCATCTGCTCGATCGAGAACATCGATCCGATGGGCGTGCATACGGGCGACTCGATCACCGTCGCGCCGGCGCTCACGCTTACCGACCGCGAGTATCAGATCATGCGCAACGCCTCGATCGCCGTGCTGCGCGAGATCGGCGTCGAGACCGGCGGCTCGAACGTGCAATTCGCCATCGATCCGAAGACCGGGCGCATGGTGGTGATCGAGATGAACCCGCGCGTGTCGCGGAGTTCGGCGCTTGCTTCGAAAGCCACCGGCTTTCCGATCGCCAAAGTCGCCGCGAAATGCGCTGTCGGCTACACACTCGATGAAATCGCCAACGACATCACCGGCGGCGCGATGCCGGCGAGCTTCGAGCCGACGATCGACTACGTCGTCACCAAAATCCCGCGCTTCGCGTTCGAGCGTTATCCGGGTGCGGACTCGACGCTGACGACCTCGATGAAGAGCGTCGGCGAAGCCATGGCCATCGGCCGCACGTTCCAGGAAAGCCTGCAGAAATGCCTGCGCTCGCTCGATATCGGCCTGATGGGCTTGGATGAAATCGCCATCGAGGGCGACGCGGACGAAGACCAAGGCCGCGCGGCGGTGCGCGCGCGTCTCGTCGCGCCGAAGCCGGATCGCTTGCTGGTGGCGGCGGAAGCTCTGCGGCGCGGGCTGAGCGTGGAAGAGATCTGCGCGGCGACGCACTACGATCCCTGGTTCGTCCGCCAGCTTGAGGAAATCATTCAAACCGAAGCGCGCGTGCGCGCTGAGGGTTTACCAAAGGACGCCGCGAGCTTCCGTGCGCTGAAAGCGCAAGGCTTCGCCGACGCGCGGCTTGCGAAGCTCACCGGTAAGAAGGAGCGCGACGTGCGCGCCGCGCGCCGCAAGCTTGGCGTGCGCCCGCAATTCAAGCGCATCGATAGCTGCGCCGCCGAATTCCGCGCGACGACGCCTTACATGTATTCGACCTACGAATTCCCAGCGTTCGACGGCCCAGCCGAGTGCGAAGCAGAGCCCAGCGATCGCAAAAAGATCATCATCCTCGGCGGCGGCCCCAACCGCATCGGCCAAGGCATCGAGTTCGATTATTGCTGCTGCCACGCCGCCTTCGCCTGCGAAGATCTCGGCGTTGAAAGCATCATGATCAATTGCAATCCGGAAACCGTGTCGACCGATTACGACACCTCGGATCGCCTCTATTTCGAACCGCTGACCACCGAGGACGTGCTCGAAATTCTCGAAACCGAGAAAGTGAGCGGGGAAGTTCTTGGCCTGATCGTGCAATTCGGAGGACAAACGCCGCTGAAGCTAGCGCAACCGCTGGAAGACGAAGGCGCGCCAATCCTGGGCACCAGCGTCGACGCGATCGACCTCGCCGAAGATCGCGAGCGCTTCCAGAAGCTCTTGCACAAGATCGGCATGAAGCAGCCCGAGAACGCCACGGCGCGTTCGAAGGAAGAAGCGCTCGAAGGCGCGCGCAAGATCGGCTTCCCGGTCGTGCTGCGCCCCTCCTACGTGCTGGGCGGGCGGGCGATGGAAATCGTCTACGACGAAGCTGGCCTCATGCGTTACGTCACCGAAGCGGTGCAAGCCTCCGACGAGCGCCCGGTGCTGCTCGATCGCTATCTGCGCGATGCGATCGAGGTGGACGTCGACGCCATCTGCGACGGCAAAGACGTGTTCGTCGCCGGCGTGATGGAACACATCGAGGAAGCCGGCGTGCATTCCGGCGATAGCGCCTGCGCGCTGCCGCCCTATTCGCTCTCCGCGAAGATGATCGCCGAAATCGAAGCGCAGACCAAAAAGCTGGCGCTGGCGCTCGACGTCAAAGGCCTGCTCAACATCCAGTTCGCCGTGAAGGACGACACGATCTACGTGCTCGAGGCCAACCCGCGCGCCTCGCGCACGGCGCCGTTCGTGGCCAAGGCCATCAACCAGCCCATCGCCGCCGCGGCGGCGAAGGTGATGGCCGGCGTGAAGGTGGCCGATCTCAATCTCTCGCGCCCGGCCAAGCCGCACGTCGCGGTGAAGGAAGCGGTGTTCCCGTTTGCGCGCTTCCCGGGCGTTGATCCGATCCTCGGACCGGAAATGCGCTCCACCGGCGAGGTGATGGGCCTCGACAACAATTTCGAAGCCGCCTTCGCAAAAAGCCAGATCGCGGCCGGCTCAACCCTGCCGATCGAGGGCTGCGTCTTCATCTCGGTGAAGGACAGCGACAAGCCGCAGATGGTGCAGCCGGTGCGTGACCTGATCGGGCTCGGCTTCCGGGTGCTGGCCACCTCCGGCACCGCCGATTACCTCCAAAAGGCGGGCCTCAGCGTCGAGCGGGTGAACAAGGTGGCCGAGGGCCGGCCCCACATCGTCGACGCCATGAAAAATGGCGAGGTCCACCTCGTGTTCAACACGACCGAGGGGGCCCAGTCCCACAGGGATTCCTATTCCATCCGCCGCACCACATTGGTGCAAAACGTGCCCTATTACACGACGATCTCCGGGGCAAAGGCCGCAATTCAGGCCATCCGGAGGCTCAAAACCGGGGCGCCCCTAGGCGTCAGGCCGCTTCAGGCGTATGCTTGACGCTCCCTCCGGGGAGGGTTCAACCTCCCATATTGAGAGACGGACGAAAGACCACCTCTGACATGGAAAAATTCCCGATGACCGCCGAGGGCTATCAGGCCCTCGACGCAGAATTGAAGCGTCTGAAGACGGAAGAGCGCCCGGCCGTGATCGCGGCCATCGCCGAAGCGCGCGCGCACGGCGACCTCTCCGAAAACGCCGAATATCACGCCGCCAAAGAGCGACAGAGCTTCATCGAGGGCCGCGTGGCGGAACTCGAGGATAAGATCGCGCGCGCGCAGATCATCGATGTGTCGAAACTCAGCGGCAAGCAGGTCAAGTTTGGCGCGACCGTGAACCTCGTGGACGAGGATTCCGGCGACAAGTCCAAGTACAAGATCGTCGGCGAGGACGAGTCTGACGTGAAGAGCGGCAAGATCTCGATCACCTCCCCGATCGCCCGCGCCATGATCGGCAAGGAAGAAGGCGACGTGGTCGAAGTCATGACCCCGGGCGGCCCGAAATCCTACGAGATCGCCAAGGTGAAGTTCATCTGAGGAGCGCCGGCTATCAGCCCGCGCATGCGCTGAAGGTGTGGGCCGTTTCCGACGGCCGCGCCGGCATCGAAAATCAAGCGCTCGGACTGGCTGAAGCCATCGCACGCCGCACGCCGGCTGAAATCGTGTTGAAGCGCGTGCGCTTGCGCACGCCGTGGACCTGGCTGCCGCCCGGCTTCACGCCCGCGCCGAAAGCCGCGCTGACGATCGAGAGCGACGCGATCGATGGTCCGTGGCCGGACATCTGGATCGGCTGCGGACGCGCCTCCGTTCCGTTTTCGATGGGCGTGCGGCGCTGGTCGCGTGGGCGCACGTTCGTGGTGCAATTGCAGGATCCGCGCGTGAACCCGCGCGAGTTCGATGTCGTGGCCCCGCCCATCCATGACGAACTCGAAGGCCCGAACGTCATCCCTATCGTCGGCGCCTGCCATCGCGTAACCACCGATCGGCTTGAGCAAGCCGTGCTCGATTATCCGCAGCCGCTTGAAGAACTCGCGTCGCCCAAGCTCGCGGTGCTGATCGGCGGTAAGTCGAAACGGCAGGACATTTCGCCCAAGCGCGCGCGCGAAATTTCCGACGCCTTGATCCACATCCAACGCGAAACCGGCGGCGCGCTGCTGGCCACGGTGTCACGCCGCACCAACGAAGCCGCGCGGCTGCAATTCCGCACCTGGCTCGCGCCGCACTGCGCGATCTTCTACGAGGGCGAAGGGCTCAACCCGTATTTCGCCCTGCTCGGCGCCGCCGACCACATCTTCGTCACCGCCGATAGCGTAAACATGGCCACCGAAGCCGCCGCCACTGGTAAGCCGGTGCACATCCTTCCTGTCGATGGCGAAGCGGGAAAGCTCGAACGCTTTCACCAAAGCCTGCAGCGCCGCGGCTGCGCGCGTCCGTTCAGCACCAAGCTCGAAACCTGGGGTTACCCGCCTCTGCTGGAAACCGATCGCGTCGCAGCGGCCGTCCTCAGTGCTTGGGCGGCGCGGCAGGCCAAGAGTTAGAGAAAGAAAACTGGCGCGAAGCCACCGCCGGGCGTGCGGAAATTTGTCGTCTGCCCTTGATACAAGCGCGAGGCCGCGAGCAACGGTTCGCCTGCATAGGTGTAGAGCCGCACATCGACTTTCCGCTGCACACGCTCGCCGCCGACGATGATTGTGCGCTCGCCGGGCGGCGCGAACTCTTGCGCGATGCTGTCGCCAGCAATGACGGACTCCCACGCCGCCTTGGTGAGCTTGTCGCCGCGATAAACCGCCTTGCCGCCATGCCCGGCCGCTGGCTTGAAGAAGTAACGCTTCCGTTCCGCCCACAACGCGGCGGCGTTTTCGCCAGTCACGCGCAGCGCGCGCGGCAATGATTTGAGCGCTTGCGCGTGCGCTTCATCGAGGCCCCACTCGCGCAACGCCACAGCGTCGGAGAGCAGCACGAGATTGCGCTTGTCCGCCAACAGCGCGTGATTGTTGGGGTTGGGCGTGACCACCGCCGCACCCTGCTCGTAGGCTTGGCGAAGCGCTGTGTGCGCAGGCTCAGAGAAGGCAAAATCGACGAGCCGATTGTACACAAGGTCGATGGCGAGCCCGCCTGCCCAAAGCGCCCCGCCTTCAAAGCGCAGGGCGCTCGGATCGACGATTATAGCGTTGTAGCCATGCCGCTCTAGCAGGCGCTTTGCGAGCACGAATTCCGGATAGAGATACTGTCCTTCTGGCGCGTCATCGACGATGGCGATGGTGCGCAACCGCGTAGTTCTTTCTTGCGCGCGCCATTCAGCTTCAAACATGGCGATGACGGACGCTTCAAACGCCTCCAGCGCGTCGCGCGCCAAGGCGCGATCAATTTCGGCGCAACAGGCAATTTGCGCGCGCGAGAGAAACGCGTTCAGAAACGCGCCCCCTGCGTTGGTGTTGATTTCGATGAGCTTGGGCCCATCATCAGCGAGGTGAAAATCATAGCCCATGAACGCCCCGCGCGGGCCATGATTGGGCGCGGCGATTGCGGGTGCGTGCGCAAGCGCCGCCGCTTGATACGCGGGCAATTTCGCGACCGCTTCTATTGCGGCGATGATCGCGCGCATCGCCGCTTCGTCGTCCTTCGGAAGGAACACCGGCGCATGCGAGAAGAGGTGTGTGCGCTCGGCCACGAGCGCCGCGAACGCCTCGTCGCCTGCTTCCGCGCTGAGCGCGCGGTCGAGCGCCGGACGATCGAGCGTTACGCAGAAGCACTCCCGATTGAGCTGCGCCGCAGCCAAGCGGGAAGTATCGCCCGGCGCGTCAGCCATATTCCTCTCCCGATTTTCTTCCGCACAACGCCCATGCCAACACGCCGCCGGTAGCTTGCGCGAGGACGAAGCCTGGCGCGTCTTGCGGACGAATTCCCGAGAATGTGTCCGTGAGCGCCCGCGCGACAGTGATTGCCGGATTGGCGAACGAGGTCGAACTCGTCCACCAATAGCCTGCGGCGATCGTGAGAGCGACAGCCGCCGGCGTTGCGCTCGGGCGGATCCGCGAAACCAGCAAGATACAAGCGACCAGCGCGAACGTTGCAGCGCCCTCCGACAACATTTGCGCGGTGCCTGCACGGATCGTCGAGCCGCTCTGGATAAGCGGCAATTCAAACATTGCATGCGCAAGCATTGCGCCGGCGACGCATCCGACAATCTGCGCCGGTATGTAGGCTAGCGCCTGTGCGATGGTGAATTCCCGCCGCAGCGTCATGGCCAGCGTCACTACCGGATTGAAGTGCGCGCCTGACATTGGCGCGAGCGCGGTGATCAGAACAAACAGGGCCGCCGCGGTCGCAAGCGTGTTGGCGAGTAGCGCAATGCCGTCGACACCACCGGAAAGCCGCGCGCCCATCACGCCAGATCCGATCACAGTCGCGGCAAGCAACAGCGAGCCGGCGAATTCCGCGCCGACAGCACGCGCGAAGCGTTTAGAGATCACGCGACGACGCGTCCTTGGTGCGGCCGATGTCATCGAGGCGCTTCTTCAGCGTGAGCCGATCGAGCCCTTCAAAAGGCAAGTTCACGAACGCCGAGATGCGATTGTTGAGCCGCCCGTAGGCGTCCGCGAAAGCGGCGGCGATTTCGGCTTCCGAGCCCGTCGCGGCGGGAGGATCGGGCACGCCCCAGTGCGCGCTCATCGGCTGACCGGGCCAGATCGGACAGACTTCGCCGGCGGCGTTGTCGCAAACGGTGAACACGAAATCGAGTTCTGGCGCGCCGGGCTTAGCGAACTCGTCCCAGCTCTTTGAGCGAAAATTTTCCGTCTTATAGTTGAAGCGCCGCAGCAGACGCAGCGCATGCGGATGCACCTCGCCTTTCGGCATGGAGCCAGCGGAATAAGCGTTGAACTTGCCGGCGCCGACACGCTGCAGAATGGCTTCCGCCATGATCGAACGCGCGGAGTTTCCGGTGCACAAAAACAGCACATTGTACGGGCGATGCGAAACCGGCGCGTTCATACGACATTCTCCAGCGCTTTCGGCGTGCAGCATGCCGGCGGCTTCGTCGCGGCGTGCGATTCCGGCGCGGCGCCGTCAACGCCGCCGCCATACTCGGTCGCTTCACCTGTGGTGAGGAACGTCTCCCACGCGACGCCCTGCGGATCGTTGATCCAGGTTTTCTCGGACTTGGCGTAGCAGCACGTCGTCTGCCCCTCCTCCAAGGTTGGTCCATCGGCGCGTTTCAGCCGTGCATAGACTTCTTCGAGTTCGTCCGGGTTTTCGACCTGAATGCCAAGGTGGCGCACGCCGCCGCCATCCTGGCGCGTCGAGATCGCGAAGTTCACGCGTGGATCATCGAGCATCCATTTCGCATAGTCAGGCTTGGCGACGCTCGGCTCTGCAGCGAACAATGCAGAATAGAAGCGGATCGATTGTTCGAGATCGTTCACGCCGACATGCACATGCAGCCGCTTCATGACGCTTTCCTCTTCTTGGGTTGCGCCGCTGGCGCGCAGCTTCTGCCGCCGCAGCAATTTTCCGTGAGAAAGCCGACCAGCGCGTTCATGGCCGCGAAGTCGGCGGAGTAGATGAGTGACCGGCTTTCGCGGCGCTGCGTGATCAGACCGGCGCGATTCAGATGCGCGAGGTGGAATGAGAGCGACGAGGCGGGCAGCTCCAGCGCCTCGGCGATCTCGCCCGCAGCCATCCCCTCCGGCCCTGCCTGAACCAGCAATCGGAACACGCCGAGGCGGTGTTCATTGGCAAGCGCGGAGAGCGCCTCGATGGTTTCAGCGGCATTCATTTCCATATTTCCAGTATCATCGAAATATATCCGATGCAAGCCCTGCATCGATCTTGGGAGTACGGGGCGCGCGATCCGCGCTGAGTAGTCTCTGCTGGGTGCGTCGAACGTCTCCGCTCAACGCCGCGCGCTTCGCGCGCCCCGTTGTTCGATCGCTTTTCCCGGCTTGGGACCGAGGAGTTGAACAAGGCTCCGCAGGTTTTGCTGCGAAGCTCGCCTCCTGAACGATGGACCTTCCGGCTTCACCCGCCATCGACGAGTGTTACGCCTTGGGGCTTAGCTCCATGCCCTTTTCGCCGGTGCTGGATGCAGCGTCTCCGTAACGCTGGACCTTTCGGTTTCACTCCCCGAAAGCAGAACCATCCCGACCGATCCTCACACCCTCCGACAGTTCGGACGTCTCCGAAGGCTCCAGTGTGTGAGGCGGAGTGATGATAAGCGCGCGTGCAAGTCGGTCGGATAGATTTGCGTGTGCTCGCGTTGAAACGCCGATGTTTCAGCGCGCTGCGTCCGACGAATAGGAGGATAGAGCGCGTTCAACTCAGCAGCGGACCGCCGGCTTCCAGCCGGCATCGGAGCTTGATCGTGCTTCGATGGTGCTAGCTGAAACAAAGTTGCCGGCTGGATGCCGGCGGTCCTCGGAGTTTCGTGTTGCAATCAGTTCGTCATTCCGGACGCGCGGCACGCGCGATCCGGAATCCAGGGGCGACACACCGCGCTCTGTCATCCCCTGGATTCCGGGTTCATCGCGACGCGATGCCCCGGAATGACGAAGGTCTGCTTTTCGCCGGGAGCGGACCCATTGTCCGTTTCTGTCCCCGCCCTATGATTGCGCCAATGTTGAGTAACTGGCCCCTCGCAGTATTCGCGTTGGCGTTCGCCTGGAGCGTTTGGATGTTCTGGCGAAACCTCGTCCGACGTACAGTGTGGTTGTCTGGCCGTGAGTGGCCGAAGGCAGAAGCGCCTATCGTCTACTGGAGCAGCACGGTGTTTCACGCGGCCTTCGCCGCCCTCTTGCTCATCGGACTCGTCATGCGCGGCCCCGGTTCGCTGACAGCCCCGTAGAGTCCGCATTGGGCCAACAGCGGTCGCTGCCGCCATTTTAGCGCCGCACGAGTTCGGCGAGCGTTTTCGCGAGCAGCGCCTCGCTCACCGGCTTCGTCAGCAGCGGCACGTGCTTCAGCTCTTTCGCCAAACCAGCAATCCGGTCGTCGCCGGTGACGAACACGAACGGCACGCCCCTCGCGGCGAGCGTCGCGGCGAAGGGTGCGCTGGAGCGGCCAGCGAGGACGCCGTCCAGGAGCGCCGCTGCTGGCGTACGCTCAGCCAGCAGCGCCTCAGCGGCTTCCAGCGTAATCGCGGGGCCGGCGACGGCGTAGCCGAGCTCGGCCACCCGTTCGGCCATTTGCTCGCCGAATTCGGGGTCGTCCTCGACCAATAAAATCAGGGGCTTGTCCGCCATCCGCGACAGCATAGGCGCCCTCCGCCCAGGTGCAATTCACGTTGGCTCGACCCATATTGCGAGACGACGAATCTCCGCAGAAAGCTGTGCGATGTCCGAAACAAATACGCGCCACACCCCGCTCATCATCATCGGCTCCGGCCCCGCCGGGCTGACCGCCGCGATCTATTCGGCGCGCGCGCTGCGCAAGCCATTGGTGTTCGCCGGCCTGCAGCCGGGCGGGCAGATGACGATCACGACGGACGTCGAAAACTATCCGGGCTTCGCCGAGACGATCCAAGGCCCGTGGCTGATGGAGCAGATGCGCCAGCAGGCCGAGAACATGGGCGCCGAGTTCGTGCACGACACGATCGTGAAAGTGGATTTCAGCAAGCGACCGCTGACGCTCGTCGGCGATAGCGGCACGATCTACACGGCGGACGCGCTGATCATCGCCACCGGCGCGCAAGCGAAGTGGCTGGGCGTCCCCGGCGAGAAGCATTTCCAAGGCTTCGGCGTTTCCGCGTGCGCGACGTGCGACGGCTTCTTCTTCCGCGGCAAGGAAGTCGCGGTGATCGGCGGCGGCAACACGGCTGTCGAGGAAGCACTGCACCTCGCGCATTTCGCATCGAAGGTGACGCTCGTGCACCGGCGCGACCATTTCCGCGCCGAGAAAGTGCTGCAACAGCGCCTACACGCAAACCCGAAAATCGAAGTGATCTGGAACCACACGCTTGAGGAAGTCATCGGCGGCGACGAACCGCGCGGCGTTACCGGCATGGTGATCAAGAACGTGCAGACCGGCGCGACGATGACGAAAAACCTCGACGGCGTGTTCGTCGCCATCGGCCACCAGCCTTCGACAGAAGTCTTCAAGGGCCACGTGGCGATGCGCGACAATGGCTACATCATCGTCAAGCCGGGCTCGACCGAGACGAATGTCCCGGGCGTGTACGCCGCCGGCGACGTCGCCGACGAGACGTTCCGCCAAGCCGTCACCGCCGCCGGCTTCGGCTGCATGGCCGCCCTCGAGAGCGAGAAATATCTGGCCGCGCTTGAGCACGGCGCGACGGCTGAGGCCGCAGCTTAACGCAAGCTCGGCGTCAGCACCTCGCGCTCCACGGTCGCGGCAGCGACGTCAGCAGCGCCGAAATTCATCGCGCGGAATTCGTTGCGCGCGAACATGGGCGTCTGATCAATGACCCCCGCAGGCAACGCGCCCTCAAAATTGCCGTACGCGAGAATCCCGCGGGCACGCACCGTTTCCGCAAACTCGACCGCGGCGACGTAGGTGGTGCCGCCGGTGAACCTATCGCCTGCGCCTTCGGCATTGCGCGCGAACCAGCCAACATGGAACGCGCCAAGCTGCCCGGGGCCGAGATTGCTCGGCAGGTCGTGGCCGCGATAGCGGATGCGTGACGCTTCGCTCCATGGCGCATCGAGACGGCCATAACGGCGGCGGATCTCGGTGGCGGCGCGTTGGAGCGCGGCGACTGCTGCTTGCGGGTCACGTAGGCCACGCGGGCCAGTGAGCGGTGCGTTGAAGTTCCATGCGTCGCGATAGTCGCTTTCATCCAAGCCGAACTGAAGCGCCCATTCCTGATAGAGAATGGCGCCAACGCTCTCGGCCTGCGTTTGCCGATCCCATGCGCGCAACACTTGCGCTGCCTCGCGCACGCCGCGATCGCGCGATCTGTTGGCGGCGGCGATGAGATCATCCAGCACATAATCCGCGCTCATCAGACGCGACGAGAACGTGTAGGTCTGGAGTTCCTCGAAGCTGATGCTCTCGTCGGCGCTCAGCAATGAGAGCGACGAATGCGGGCGCGGCGGCAGGTTCGGCGGGACGAAATCGCGCGCGTAATTGCTCGGATCGAGCGCGGCGGGTGCGGTCGACGTCCAGGGCGGCTCGTTGGCATTCTGGATGAAACCCGCGAGCGGATTGCGATAACGCGGCAGCTGCGCATACGGCAGATACTCGCTCCACACATTGGCCGCGCTGCCTTCGGTGACACCAGCCCAAGCGGCGGCGTCGCCGCCATTGCGGCGCGGGGCGAGCGCGTTGAACAGGTAGAACACATCGCCGTGGCGATCGGCGTAGACCGTGTTCAGCATCGGCTGCTGCTGCATCGCCATCGCCGCCTCGAACTCGTCGGCGTTCCCTGCTCGCGCCATGCGCCAATATTGCTCCATGATCCGCGCACGCGCGGGATCGCCAAGACCGGCAACGCGCACGGAATACACATGCGTCGCCGTCTCGCGCATCACCGGGCCGGCGATGGTGCGCTTGATCGCCAATGGCCGCACGCTCGCGGCGCCATCGGCGCCGCGCACGCTGAGCGGCACGGTTTCCGTTTCAAATGCGCGGACTGCGCCATCGACAAGATAGCCATCGCCCGACTTGGCGAAGCGGAATGTATCGACGCCGTCATAGGTGTTGACCGTGTGCGTCCAGCCGGCGCTCTGGTTGAAGGCCAAGATTAGATACGGGTGGCCGATCAATGTGACGCCGTAGACGTCCAGATCGCTCGCGGTGAGATGCGCTTCGTAGAAGAGATAGAGATCGTCCCAGCGCAGATGCGGATTGGCGAGCAGCATCGCGTGTCCGCCCGCCGCGCGTGACGGCGCGACCGCCCAGGCGTTCGAGCCGGGCACACCTTCGTGCTCCGTCGCCAGCACGCCATCGAGGCGGCCGAGTTCGCCGCCCATCACGAACGTCACATGCCAGACGCGCTGCATGTGCCCAAGCACATCGAGCGCCGTCACCGGCAGCGCGCGCTCCATCTCGTCATCGATCAATGCCGGATGCGCGGCGGCGTAGTCGTTGATGGCCTGCGCGAAGGCATTGAGTTGGCGCTGTTGCTCCGGCGCTTGCGCGGCGTAGAGCGCGGGCAGGCTTTGCGGCAGGCCCAAGCGCCACAAGAGTTCATCCGTAGCGCGATAGCTCTCGCCCCAATATTCCGCGCCACGCCCGCGCGCCTGCCCCATGAGTTTCAGCAGCAAGTTCGGCCGCGCCCTCGCCTGCGCCCAGCCAAGACCGTAGGCGGCGCTGACGTCGTCTTTGGCGCGGATGTGGGGCACGCCCCATTGGTCCCAGCGGACCTCGACCGGCGCCGGCGCTGGTTCAGGAGCAGTCGCGCATGCTGCCAGGGCCAAAGCGAACAGCGCGGCGATCCAGCGGCAAGTCATGGCGTTCTCCCTCCGTCAGAGCATGGACCGCGGCCAGGAGCTATGCAATATTGCATCGAAAGAGGCCGCCGCGCGGGCGCCTCAGGGCGGAACGCGACCTTGGACTGGGACAAGCTCAAAACCTTTCACTACGCCGCCGAGACCGGCAGCCTGACGGCGGCCGCCGAGAAGCTGGGCGTCAGCCAAAGCTCCGTGAGCCGGCAGATCGCGGCGCTTGAGGGCGGCATGGGCGTGCCGCTGTTCCAGCGTCACGCGCGCGGCCTTCTGCTCACCGGCCCTGGCATGGCGCTGCGTGAGTTCACGCGCGAAATGGCGGGCGCCGCGGTGATCGCCGAATCGACGCTGAAGGATGCGCGCGAAAAGGTGATCGGTGATCTGAAGGTCACGGCGCCGGTTGCGTTCGGCTCGACGTGGCTTGCGCCGCGGCTAGTGCATTTCACCGACACATATCCAGAAACGCGCGTGCAGATGCTGCTCGATGATCGCGAGTACGATCTGTTGAAGCTCGAAGCTGAGTGCGCGATCCGGCTTTGGGCGGCGACGCACGCTGATCTCATTCAACGCAAGCTGCTCGATGTGAGCGTGAGCCTCTACGCGTCGGACTCATATCTGAAGCGTCACGGCACGCCGAAGCAGGTCGACGATCTCGATAACCACCGCATCATCGCCTATCAGCAAGGCGTGCCGACGCCGATGCGCGAACTCGATTGGGCGCAGCGCGCGGGCCGCGAGGACGCGAAACCGCGCCCGCCTCTGCTTGAGATCAACAATGTCTACGGCATGCTGCTCGCGGTCGAGAGCGGCTTCGGCATCGCCAGCGTGCCCGACTACATGGCGCGCGACCGACCGCATCTGGTGAAAGTGCTGCCCGATCTGCCAGGGCCGAGCTTTGAGGTCTATTTCATCTATCCGAGCGATCTAAAGCGCTCGAAGCGCATCGCCGCGTTCCGGCAATTCTTGATCGAACAAGCACAGGGCTGGCAGAGCTAGCCAACTTCCTTCGTCATTCCGGACGCGCGGAGCGCGATCCGGAATGACGATGTGCGTTAGCCGAACGCGATCAACCCAGCGCCAAGTGCGACAACGATCGCGCCGATCCAGCGTCTTGCGCCGAGTTGTTCGCCCAGCAGGAAGAACGCGATCAGCGCGCCCCAGACGACGGAGGTTTCGCGCAAAGCCGTGACTTGCGCGATCGGCGCGAAGGTTTGCGCCCAGAGCACGAGGCCGTAGCCGGCAAAGCTGATCACGCCGATGAAAATGCCGCGCCATGGCGCGACGAGCGCGCTTTGCATCAGCGGGCGCACACCACGGCGATGGAAGCAGAACGCGATCATCGGGATCGACATGAGACCGGTCGTCCAGCCGACATAGAGCACCGCATCGCCCTCAACCCGCGCACCGAGCGCGTCGACCAGTGAATAGCTGGCGATGCAAAGGCCAACCGCCAGCGCCCACAGCGTAGCGCGCAGCGGCGCGCGTGGGCTGACGCCGACGAGCAGAATGCCGATCGAGACAAGCACCACGCCCGCGGCTTTCAGCGGCGGCGGAATCTCCTGCACGGTGAGCGCTGCGCCGATCGCGACCAGCATCGGCGCTGAGCCGCGTGACAGCGTGTAGATGTGGCTGAGATCGCCGAGGTCGTAGCTTTTGAACAAAGTGACCCAATAGAGCAGATGGATCGCCACCGATGCCGCGAGGTAAGGCCAGGTCTGTGGGCTTGGCAGGCCAACCACGAGCGCAACGATCGCGCCGATCGCTACGCCGCCGACGGCGATCAGGAACGCATCGACGATGCGGTCCGGCGCGCGCCCGCCCCCGCTCTTCAGCGCCGCGTTCCAGCTCGCATGGATCAAGGCTGACGTAAGGGCGGCGGCGATGGCGATCGGCGGCATGAGCGAAGCAATATGGACCGCCGGCGTCCCGCCGGCCAGCGACGGCGTTTGCCGGCGAGGACGCCGGCGGTCCATATTGTGATCGCACGGCGGGAGAGAAACATGAGCGAACGCGAGTTTGACGTTGTCGTCTATGGCGCGACGGGCTTCACGGGGCGGCTGGTCGCGGAATATCTGCTCGCGCGCTATGGCGTCGGCGGCGAGGTGAAATGGGCGATGGCTGGGCGCGACGCAGCAAAGCTTGAAGCGATCCGCACCGAATTGCGCGCGCCAGCGGACCTGCCGCTGATCACCGCGAACGCCAACGATGCTGCCTCGATCGATGCGATGGCCAAGCGCACGAAGGTCGTGCTGACGACGGTTGGACCGTATCAGCTTTACGGCGAGCCGCTGGTCGCCGCGTGCGCGCGCACCGGCACGGATTACGTCGATCTCTGCGGCGAGCCAGCGTGGATGGCGGCGATGATCCAGAAGTACGAAGCGGCGGCCAAGCAAAGCGGCGCGCGCATCGTGTTCTCGTGCGGCTTTGACTCGATCCCGTTCGATGGCGGCGTTTTCTTCCTGCAGCAGGAAGCCAAAAAACGCTTCGGCAAGCCCTTCCCGCGCGTGCGCGGACGCGTGCGGCGGATGAAGGGCACGTTCTCCGGCGGCACAGTCGCGTCACTGCTCGCGACCGTTGAAGCGGGCGAGCATGATCCGAGCATTCCGGCGACCATGCGCAATCCGTACGCGCTGGTGAGCGATCCGCCGAAGACGCGCCAGCCGCTCGGCGCGGCGGTGCAGCATGATGAGGACATCCCGACATGGTCGGCGCCGTTCGTGATGGCGGCGATCAACACCAAGAACGTGCATCGCACCAATGCGCTGCTCGGCTATCCGTACGGCCGCGATTTCACCTACGACGAAATGCAAGCCACCGGCGATGGCCCTGAAGGCCAGCGCCGCGCGACGGCGTTGATGCGCCAGGGGCGAACGCAGATGGTGCTGCTCGGCATGTCGTTCACGCGCGGGCTGTTGAAACGCTTCGCGCTGCCGAAGCCTGGTCAGGGCCCGAACAAGCATGAGCGCGAGAACGGCTACTACGACGTGCTGGTGATTGGCGACGCGCCGGATGGAAGCTCGCTGCGCGCCGCCGTCAAAGGCGATCGCGATCCGGGCTATGGCTCAACGTCGAAGATTATCGCCGAGACGGCGCTGGTGTTGAAAGAGACGCCGCGCGCGCAAACCGCCGGCGGCATCTGGACCGCCAGCGCCGCCATGGGCGACCCGCTGATCGCCCGTTTGCACGAGCGCGCTGGGTTGACGTTCGCGTTGGAGAATTAAGCTCAATTGTTCGAAAGTTGGAGCGCGCCGCCTCCGGCGGCGCATGCGCGACCGGCGGTCGCGCGCTCCAACCTGCTAACTTTAGCACAAACTTCCGCAGAACCTCTGAATCCGCGCGCAGGCATCTTCAAGCTGCGCGTTCGACGTCGCGTACGAAATGCGGAAGCATGGGCTCAAACCGAACGCGGCGCCGTGAACCACGGCGACGCTTTCTGCTTCGAGCAATTCCGTGGCGAAATCCTCGTCGCTCTTGATCTGCTTGCCGCCCGGCGTCGTTTTGCCGAGCGCGCCTTCGCACGACGGGTAGACGTAGAACGCGCCTTCCGGCGTCGGGCATTTCAGGCCGCTCGCCTGGTTCAGCATCGAGACGACGAGGTCGCGGCGTTCTTGAAACAACGCGCGGTTCTTCGGAATAAAATCCTGCGGCCCGTTGAGCGCTTCCACCGAAGCCCATTGCGAGATCGAGCACGGGTTCGAGGTGATCTGGCCTTCGACGTTGGCCATCGCCTTGATCAGCCATTCCGGGCCGCCTGCGTAACCAATGCGCCAGCCCGTCATCGAATAGGCTTTCGACACGCCGTTCATGGTCAGCGTGCGTTCGTACAAGCGCGGCTCGACTTGAGCGATCGTCGTGAATTCGAAATCGCCATAGACGAGATGCTCGTACATATCGTCGGTGAGGATCATCACGTGCGGGAACGCGAGCAGCACATCGGCGATCGCCTTTAGTTCTGCGCGCGTGTAGGCCGCGCCTGACGGGTTCGACGGCGAATTGATCAGCACCCAGCGCGTGTGTGGCGTGATCGCCTTCGCCAGTGCTTCCGGGCGCACCTTGAAACCGTCCTCGATCTTCACGTCGACGAACACCGGCGTGCCGCCACAAAGCAGCACCATGTCCGGATAGCTCACCCAATACGGCGCGGGGATCACCACCTCGTCGCCAGGATTGAGCGTCGCCATCAGCGCGTTGAAGATTACCGGCTTGCCGCCTGGCGAGACGTTGATCTGCGTGCGCTTATAGTCGAGGCCGTTCTCGCGCTTGAACTTGGCGACGATGGCGTCCTTCAGTTCCGGGATGCCGTCGACATCGGTGTATTTGGTCTTGCCGGCCTCGATGGCGCGGATGGCGGCCTGCTTAATGTTGTCGGGCGTGTCGAAATCCGGCTCACCGGCGGAAAGCGCGATGCAATCGCGGCCGGCGGCTTTGAGCGCGCGCGCTTTGGCGCTAATCGCCAAGGTGGCCGATGGCTTCACACGTGAAAGCGCTTGTGACGTCTGCGTCATTTCCCTGCCCGTTCCGATTCCGATCGCGCCCTTCTAGGACAATGCGTCGCTGGCCGGAACCGCTTCGCCCCCCTATATGCGCCAAAACACTCTGGAGGACGCTATGCCGCTGATGATGTGCCCGAACTGCAATGCTTCCATGCAAGAGGTGAAACGGGCCGACGTGGCGTTCGATATGTGCCCGACCTGCCGGGGCATCTGGCTGGACCGGGGCGAGCTCGAAAAGATCCTCGCCGGCGCCAAGGATGAGCGCGCCGAGTTCCAGCGCGACCGCGACCAATTCTATCAGGACCCCGACGCCTACCGCCGCTCGCACCCGCAGCCGCAGCAGCAATACCAGCCGCCGCGCCCGCAGCAGGGCTATGGCGAACGCGGCGAATACGGAGAGCGCGGCGAATATGGCGAAAGTGGCCATTACGACCAGCACGGACGCCGCCGTCGCCGCGGTTTCGACTTATTTGATATCTTCGACTAGGCGTTCGCCGCGACGAATGGTTAGGCCGTCGATGTAACGTTGTTGGCGGCGCCGACGCCCCCGCAGATGCGCGTATGCACGGGGGAAATCACATCAAAACGATTCTATCCGCGTCGGCGGCGCTCATCGCGCTCGCCGGCGTCGCGCACGCGCAAAACGCGCCGCCGCCCTCTCCGCCGCCAGCGGCGGAAGGCGAAGACGACACCGACACGGGCGATGAGATCGTCGTGCTCGCGCAGCGCGGCGACGAGGTGCGCATCGATCGGCGCACCTACACGATCCGCGACGATCCAGCGGCGCAGTCGACCAACATGTTCGACATTCTTGGCCGTGTCCCGTCGGTGAGCGTGGCGCCTTCTGGCGCGGTGACGCTGCTCGGCGCAGACAACGTCACGATCCAGATCAATGGTCAGCCGGCGCCTGGGCAAAATCTTGAGCAGGTGCTGCGGGGCATCCCTGGCGCCGATGTCGAGCGCATCGACGTGATGACCAATCCTGGCGCGCAGCACTCTGCGGCGACGTCGGGCGGCATCATCAACATCATCACGCGGCAGCGCTTCACCAACGCCGGCCTCACCGGTTCGGTGCAAGGCGGTTACGACAATCTGGACAGCTGGCATCTCGGCGTGTCGCCCAATTGGTCACGCGGGCCCTGGTCGCTTAGCGGAAGCTTCGGTGGTTGGGGTGGAGAGCAATCGCAGGATTTCGAGCGCGAGCGCAGGATTCTTGGCTCCGGCGTGACGACGCTGGAAGAAGGCGATCAGGACGTCGAGTTCGGCGGCTTTTATCTCGGCCGCGCGACGATCGGATATCGCCCGACGCCAAAACAGCGCTACTCGGTCGCGCTCGATCTCACGCGCGGCGGCAACGACATTCTGCGCGACACGGAGACCAGCGAAAGCGGGGCACCGCTATCGCAGCAGACCAACCTCAACATGGTCGAATTTTACAACACGGGCCTCACGTTCGACGCCCAACTTGACGGCGCTCAGGCGCGCGAACTCCTCAAATTGAACCTGAACCTCGGCAATAACGGCATCGAGTTCGATCAGGAATTCGCGTTCAACCCGGTGGTCGGCGTGGGACAAGAGGCGCTGTCGCGCAACACGCAAGACACCGATAACCTCAACGCACGGATCGAATACGAGCGTCCGTTCGGTGAGGAGCACTTCCTCACCACGGGCTTATTCTTCGACATTTCCGAGTCGGAGATTGAAAACCAGCGCGACACCATCGCCGGTCCCGCGATCCCGCCGGACTATTTCGCCTTGATGGAAGGCCGCCAGCAAACACAAGCGGCCTACGGCACGTATCAGTTCGCCATCGCTGACTGGACGCTGCAGCCAGGCGTGCGCGTGGAAAACTATCGCCGTGAAGTCGTCTCTGGCGGGTTGGAAACCGATACGACGGATCTGCGCACCTTCCCGAGCATCCACATTCGCCGCGGCCTCTGGGGCGGCGTCGATATGGATCTAAGCTATACAAGCCGAATTCAGCGCCCGAGCTTTCAACAGCTCGATCCTGCGCTACGCTTCGTCGATACCAACCGCGCACTCGGCGGCAATCCCAATCTCGAGCCCTCACTGACAGACGCCTACGAAGCCAATTTCACACTTCAGAATGGCGGTCGCAGCTACAGCCTGACCTTTTACGACCGCATCAGTGAGGACGTCTTCTCCCCGTTCACCGAGACGCTCGGCGACGGCACCATCGTCAACCGACCGGTGAACGCAGGCACAAGCGAACAGCGCGGCGTGCAGGCGATCCTGCGTGGGCCGCTCACCGAAAGCTGGCGCTATTCGGCGAGCGTGAATCTAATGGAGCGCGAGTTCGATTTCCTGAGCGGCGGCGTTATCCAGCGCCGCAACGAATTCGAGTACGACGGCACAGCCTCGCTCGACTATCGCGACGAGGATCAGAACGCGATCGGCGCCGATCAGATTCAGTTCGAGGTTCGCTTCCAAGGTCCGCGCCACACACTGCAAAGCGATCTCGATGCATTCACGGTCGCGAACATAACGTGGCGGCGCAAGCTGACCGACCGCCTCTACGGCACGCTCACGGCGCAGGACATCTTCAGCTCTCAAGACAACATCAACGAGGTGACGACCGACACCTATTTCGAGCGCACCGAGGTTCAAAGCTCGGGACTGCGCGTGCGGCTCGGCTTCACGTATCAATTCGGGGACGGTCCGCGCCGTCCGCCGCCTGATCAGCAGCAACAGCCGGGCGGCCCGCCGATCCCGCAATGAACCGCTAACAAAGCAAAACGGCCCGGGAGCGATCCCGGGCCGTTCTCTTTGGCGTTTCCTCGTCTGATTTATCTTCTTATTCGGCCGCTTCGGTTTGACCCAAGCGTGCAGCGTCTTCGCCGCGTTCGACCGCGAGCTTCGCGTCACGCTCCACAGCGAGCTTCTGGTAGCGGCGCAATTGGCCGCCCGTGCCCGCCGGGATGAGACGGCCGACGATGACGTTTTCCTTGAGGCCTTCGAGCGTGTCCGACTTGCCGTACGAAGCGGCTTCGGTGAGCACGCGCGTGGTCTCCTGGAACGACGCCGCCGAGATGAAGCTGCGCGTTTGCAGCGACGCCTTGGTGA
>CAZZFE010000037.1:0-37290 GCA_964653495.1 uncultured Terricaulis sp.
CGCGCAATTGGACCGCAGCCTCTCGCGGCTGGCGAAGGAAAACGGCGTTCGCTATTCGCGCTACGCTGACGACATCACGTTCTCCACCAACCAACAGACCTTCCCCGTCGCCATCGCTGTGTCCGCGAGCGGCGAGGGCGGTGGCGTCGGCGTGCGCGCGGGCGAAGCGTTGGAGCGGGCGATCATCGCCAGCGGCTTTGCGATCAATCACCGCAAGGTGCGGCTGCAGAAGCGCGACCAGCGCCAGAGCGTCACCGGCCTCAACGTCAACGCAAAAGCCAACGTGACCCGCAAGCGCGTGCGCCGCATCCGCGCCATGCTGCATGCGTGGGAGAAGTTCGGCCTTCAAGCCGCGGCGCAGGAGCATTTCCTCGCCCATCGCGGCCATCTGCAGCTGCCGGCGAACTTCGACCGCAATTTCCGCAATGTCGTCTACGGCCAGCTCGCGTTCCTCAAGATGGTGCGCGGCGCGGAAGACCCGGTGTTCCTCAATCTCTGCGCCAAAGTGCTTGAGCTCGATCCCAACCCATCGCGCTTCATCCGCCAGATGGTGTTCGGCGCGGACGATTATGACGTCTTCATCTCCCACGCGAGCGAGGACAAGGACGAAATCGCCCGGCCGATCTTCGAAGCCTGCGCCAAGCTCGGCCTCAAAGCGTTTCTCGATGAAGCGCATATCGGCTGGGGCCAAAGCTTCACGCAGAAGATCAACACCGCGCTTGGCTCCGCACGCACGGTGCTGGCGATCATCACGCCAACCTCCGTCGCCAAGGAATGGCCGATCGTGGAGGTGAACACGGCGCTTTCACTCGAGGTGAATGGCCAGAAGAAAGTGGTGCCGCTGATCGTCGGCAAACCGGACCTCTCGAAGCTGCCGCTGATCCGCGGCAAGGATGCGATGCAATGGAACGGCGATTCCGCCGCCGTCGCGCGCCGCCTGCAAGCGGCGATCGGCGGCGATGCGCCGCGCCGGCCTGCCGCTACGGCGCCGTCGCGCACTTCGGTTCCGCCTGTCGAAGGCGGCCGTTCCGCTGCGCCAGCGCGGCCCGCGCAAACACCGCGTGGGCCATGGACGCCGCCCACACCAGCCGCGGCGCCAAAGCCCAAGCGTTCCTTCTTCGACTGGATCTTCGGCCGGCGTCCGCGTTAGCGCGTCCGCTTGACCAGGGCATGCGGCTTGGGGATTGTGCGCCCAGGGAGCGCTGCGCCATGAATTTCGACTATTCCGACGAACAGAACATGCTTCGTGACTCGATCGCGAAGTGGGCGGCGGCCGAATACGATTTCGACAAGCGCCGCGCGATGGTCGCCTCCGCCGACGCGTGGAAGAAGAATTGGGCGACGTTCGCTGAGCTTGGCTTGCTCGCGGCGCCCTTGCCGGAAGAGTTCGGCGGCCTCGGCGGCGGCGCGATCGACATCGCCGTGGTGATGGAAGAGTTCGGCAAGGCGCTCGTGGTCGAGCCCTACGTGCCGACCGTCGTCCTCGGCGCCGGCGCGCTGCGCTACGCCGGCAGCGCCGCGCAGAAAGAAGAGCATTTGAACGCCATCGCCGGTGGCGAGCGCGTCATCGCTTTCGCGCAAGCCGAACCGAAGAGCCGCTGGACGCTGACCGATGTGAGCACGACTGCCAAGAAGGACGGCGCGGGCTTTACGCTCAACGGCCAGAAAGCTGTCGTCATCGGCGCGCCACAGGCCGATCATCTTCTCGTCACTGCCCGCACCGGCGGTTCGCAGCGCGAAGCGAAGGGCGTGTCGCTCTTCCTCGTGCCGAAGAACGCCAAGGGCGTCTCGACGCGCGACTACACGACCATGGATGGCACGAAGGCGTCGGAGGTCTATTTCGAAAACGTCAGCGTCGGCGCGGAGCATGTGCTGGGGGCGGCGGGCGAAGCGGCGAACGTGGTTGAGCGCATCGTCGATGAAGCCAACGCCGCCTATTGCAACGAGCAGGTCGGCTGCTTGCGCATGATGCACACGCTCACGCAGGAATACGCCAAGACGCGCAAGCAATTCGGCAAACCGATCGCGGATTTCCAAGTGTTGCAGCATCGCCTGGTCGATATGTTCATGGCGGCGGAAGAAAGCGTGTCGATCGCGCTGCTTGCGACGATCAAGCTCGATGCTTCCGATGTGGAGCGCGCGAAGGCCGTCTCCGCCGCGAAAGTCTCGATCGGCCGCGCCGCGCGCTTCTCCGGCCAAGCTGCTGTGCAAACGCACGGCGGCATGGGCGTGACGGACGAAATGCGCGTGGGGCACTATTTCAAGCGCGTCACCATGCTCGACGCCACGTTCGGCAACGTCGATCACCATCTGAAGCGCTACACGCTGCTGAGCCGCGAAGCGGCTTAGTGACATGAATGCGGGCGATGGGGAGATCAAAGCGATCCTCGTCGGCCTCCCAATTGCGGTCGCATGCGCTGGACTTGTCGCTTGGCACTCAACGCTGCTGATCGGGAGCGCGTATTTTCCGCTCTGCTGGGCGATCGCCACGCTCGTTCTTGAGCCGCGCTATGTGGGCAAGGATGTGCGGAGCCGCTCGTCGGATCGTACGCCGCTCATGCTTTTCAGCATGGCGGGGTTGGCGCTGCTGGCGGCCTATTCAGGCGCTCGCCTTTTGGGGTTCGTATGAAGCGCTTTCTTGTCAGCGCCTTGGCGGCATTGTTTGGCTTTTCGGCGCTGGCCTTCCCCGCGCTCGTGCGCCCGTTTGACGAGGTGGCGCTTGCTGTCTTCTTCATATTACTTGGTGTTGCGGCGGCGTATGCGCTCCTTGTTGCGGCGTTTGAAAAGCCGATTGGGCGGCGCTTGGGCGGCTTCTATGCCGCGATGTTTGGCGGGTTCGGAGCAGTCGTTTTGATCGCCTTGGCTTCTACGCCGCCCTAGGGCGGCGTTTCTCTAACCATGTCCGAATCTGGCGAGACGCGGGGCTCAAACAGCCCCATATTTCGCCCATGCTCGATGCAGAAACCTGCCACGGCGCGTGTGACGCCAAGGACCGCCGGTTCGACGGACGGTTTTTCGTGGGCGTCACGTCGACGGGCATCTATTGCCGCTGCATTTGCCCGGCGCGGACGCCGAAACGGCAAAACCGCACCTTCTGGCCCTCCGCCGCCGCTGCCGAAGCCGCTGGCTTCCGGCCCTGCCTGCTCTGCCGCCCCGAACGCGCGCCGGGCCTCGCGCCCATCGACGCGCCGGCCCGGCTCGCTGCCGCTGCTTATGCGCGGATCGAAGCGGGCGTGTTGGAGGAGAAGGGGCTCGAGGCGTTGGCCGATGATCTCGGCGTCACCGCCCGGCATTTGCGGCGGGTGATGAACGCGGCCTTCGGCGCAAGCCCGATCGAGATCGCGCAAACAGGCCGCTTGCTCGCAGCGCGGCGGCTGTTGAATGAAACGGCGCTGCCGGTGACGGAGATTGCGTTCGCTTCGGGCTTCCGCTCGCTGCGTCGCTTCAATGCCGCGCTCAAAGATCGCTATGGCATGCCGCCGACGAAAATGCGCGGCCGCAAGCAGATCGTGCGCGGCGAGAGCTTCACCGTAACGCTCAGTCCGCGCGGCGACTACGATTTGAAGCCGATCCTGCAATTTCTGCGCACGCGTGCGCTCCCCGGTGTCGAGCGCGCGGATGAAAAAACCTACGCGCGCACTTTGAGCATTGGCGGCGTCGCGGGCTGGATCGAGATCGGCATGGGCCCGAAGGGCCTGCTGCTGACGCTGTCGGAAAACCTCGCGCCACAGCTTCGGCCGTTGGTCGCGGGTGTGCGCGGGGCGTTTGATCTCGACGCGGAAATGAGCGCGGTGGATGGGCATCTCTCCACCGACAAATCGCTCGCGGAGGACGTTTCCCGCGAAGCGGGCGTGCGCGTTCCGGGTATGCTCGATGGCTTTGAATGCGCCATTCGCGCTGTGCTCGGCCAACAAGTCACAGTCGCCGGCGCACGCACTTTGACGGAGCGTCTCGTCGCGAAATTCGGCGCGCCGCTGGAGCGTTCCACCGAAGGCCTCGATCGCCTGTTCCCCAGCGCCGCACGCATGGCCGAGGCTGGCGCCGATGACATCGCCACGATCGGCTTGCCGAAGAAGCGCGCTGAAACTTTGCACCGCCTGGCCGTCGCTTCGGCGGAGGGAAACTTGCCGCTCGCACGTGGCGCCATCGCGTCTGGCCGCGCCGCGCTCGCCGAAATCGCCGGCATCGGGCCGTGGACGATCGAGTACGTCGCGCTCCGCGCGCTCGGCGATCCGGACGCGTATCCGGCGACCGATATCGCTCTCATCAACGCGCTCGGCCGCAAGGGCGAGACGCTCGAACATCTGAAACCCTGGCGCGCCTATGCCGCGATCCGGCTCTGGCGGCGCGCCGCGAAGAAAGGTCTGCAAACATGATCTCCGCGATCCATGACAGCCCAGTCGGCAAGCTCACGCTCTATTCTGATGGCGCAGCACTCACCGGCATTGAGTTCGAGGAGCCGAAATATCCGCTCGAACCGGCGCCGCGCGGCGATGACAAAATTATCGCGCTCACCCGCCGCGAGCTTGACGCGTATTTCGCCGGCAAGCTGAAAGCGTTCAGCGTGGCGCTGAAGCCCAGCGGTACGCCGTTCCAGCAAAAGGTCTGGATGGCGCTGCGCAAAATTCCGTACGGCGCGACGCGCAGCTACGGCCAGCAAGCCCAGGCCATCGGGGCTCCCAACGCCTCGCGCGCGGTGGGCCTCGCCAACGGCAAAAACCCGATCCCGATTATCGTGCCGTGCCACCGCGTCATCGGCGCCGGTGGTTCCCTGACCGGTTTCGGCGGCGGCATTCCACGGAAGAAATACCTGCTCGACCTCGAACAAGGCGCGGTCAGCTTGAATTGCTGACAGAAGCCTGCCGCGCGCTGCTGAAAAGCAAGGTTGCGCCCGCGCTGTTTGTGCTAGACGGCCCCCTGACTTTTCCGTGGGGAGACCATCCGATGCGTCTACTGGCCGCCGCCATTGCTTTGAGCGCGCTCGCGCTTCCGTCCATGAGCGCCGCGCAGCAGGGGCCTGGCTGGAATTACGCTTACGTCGATGGCGTGGCGACGGCGACGCAGCGCGATGATCGCGGCCGCACCACCGCAACGCTGACCTGCCGCCCGCCGGAAGGCGACATCGTCCTCACCGATTACGGTTTCGGCCGCAACGCGCGCCGCGTGACGACGGCGGCTGTCGGCATCGGCAATCTCACCATCAACGTTCCGGCGACGAGCGAGGGCCGTGGCCGCAATGCGCGGGTGCTGGTCAATCTCCCGCAGCGCCCGCCGATCCTGGCCGGTGCGCAGGAGCAGGACCGTATCACCATCACCGTCAACGGCCAGACCAACACGTATCTGGCCGGCAGCGCGACGAAGATGAAGGAAGTCGCTTACGCCTGCTGGGGCAGCTGAGCTCAGAAGCGGCGGCGCAGATAGCGCGGCTTCGCGCTATTGACGATTTGCGGTGCGAATGAAGCGCCGAGTGCGATCGCGAACAGCGCCGTGCAAAGGCCAAGTGTTAGCGCATCCATGCTCGGCTTCTCCATGGCGTTCACGATCAGCAGCGTGATGAACGCGGCCGTCGCCAGTGCGGCGGCGGCGAAGGTCACCCGTGTGCGCGCGTTCGCCGCGCGATTCCGCCAATAGAAGAAATGCGCCCAAAGCGGCGCTGCCATGAGCGCGAAGCCATAGGGCGCCAGCGCGGCGTACGGGCGCTCGATCCATTCGGTGGTGAGCCAGAAGGCGCTGGCGACGGCGCCGAGCGACAGCGCTAGAATGAGGGTAAGCCCAGCCAATTCGCGGCGCTGCGTGGCGGCGAGCGCGAGCGAAGCGCCAAGCAGCAGAGCGATTTGCGCGCCGGCTTCGAGGAAGCCGAGCGGCAGCAGCGAGAACTCCGCCGGCGAGAACGCAAAGCGCAGCGTCATGATCCCCGTGGCGATCGCGCCGATGATGGCGAAGGTTTCGAATACGTCCGCCGAAAGCTTGGCGGCGGGGCGGGCGATGTGAGCGGCGGCGGCCGCAAGTGCTGAAGGCGCGGCGAACGCGACCAGAATGATCGCCCAGCGTGGCCAGATTGGCAGCGTCGTGAGGAAGCTTTCCGCGCTATTCCATGCGGCCATCGCCGCGAAGGCGAGCGACGCGGCGGTGAAAACGCGCCACGCCAAGGTGCGGAAGCGCAGATCCAAAAGCGTGAAACCAAGCGCCAAAGCCGCCATCAAAGCCGCGCAGAGCGGCGTTGGCGCGACAATGAAAATGGCGCTCGCGATCGACGCGAAACCAGTGAAGCCCAACACCCAAAGCGTGAGCTTCAAGCGCTGCACATCGCCGCCACGGCGCTGCGCGGCGAGCGTGATGATGCCGGCGAACACGGCGGCCAGCGCGAGGAAGCCGGCGCTCGCGGCCCAAGGATTGGCGAGGCCGTGCTGCGACACATAAAGCGCGCCAACCGCGAACATCGACGCGGCTGCGCCCGTGCCTGCGATCGCGCCGCCGCGCGGGCCGAGCTGCGGTACGCGGACGAAGGCGATCGCCAGGAACAGGATGCCGGCCAAAGCGGCGGCGGGCGTGAACCAGATCGCCGCGCCTTCCTGTGCGCTCAGCACGAACAGACCAAGGCCCGAAGCGGCGAAGGCGGAATAGAGCAGCGGCTCGGAGCGCAGATTGCGCGCGCCGAGCAGTGCAGCGGCGGTGACCAGCCCCGCAAGCCCAGCGCCGGCGGCGCTGATCATGCCGATGCTGGCGCCGAGCCAGAGCAGCGCCACGCCCATGCCGCCTGCGAGCACCGCGCCGCGTTGGCTTTCGCGGAGCGTGAGGTGCGCCAAGCCCGCGCCGGCGGCGAAGGTTGCGGCGCTTGAGAAGGCGATCGGCGCGAACATCGCCGTGTTCGTACCCAAGCCGATCAGCGACCAGAGAATACCGCCAGCGGCGGCGACCCAGGCGGTATTGTTCCAGTCTTCGCGCAAGCCTGAGAGCGCAAGCGCGCCAGCGATCAGCAAGCCCGCTGGCGCCAAAATCTCAAAGCCCCAGCCGAACAGCAGGCCAACAAGCGGCAACAGCGTGAGCGCGCCGGTGGTGGTGATGAATTGGAGTTGGGGCGTGAACCAGTGCGGCGTCTCCGGTTCATCGACGACGATGAGCGGCGGGCCCTCCGGCACCAGACGCGCAACCGGCGCGGACCAGGCTCGCTCCGGCGCGGGTGGCGCGGCGCCGCGCATCGTTCCGCTGACCGCCAAAGCGGCTTCGGCTTTCGCACGGCTCTTTCTGGCGGCTGCCCGCTCACGTCCCATCGCCAACTCCACGGCTTCGACAACGCGCCGAAGCTCGAGAAGTTCATTCTCGGTGCGATGGAGTTTCCGCCACAGCAGCGCAAAGCCCGCGCCGAAGACGACCAGCTGGGCGCCAAGCGCCAGGAGGAGGATCGTGCTCATCGCCGGATTTTAGCCGCTCAGGGGAAGCGAGGGCGACGCGCGCGAGGCGGATGGCTCGCATCCGCCGCGGTATGTGGCGCCGCGCACACGGAATCTGGGGCAGGGATTTGCTCGTGCTTTCGCATCAGCGGGTGGATTTGCCTTTGGCGCTCGTGGATTGCTGACTTGTCATGTGGGGCATGCACCGGCGCCCGCGCGGAGTGAGGCTCCGTGCGGCGCCTTTCTTTCTTGGACCGCCAGCGCCTCGCCGGCGTTCGTTCCGTCAATTCGAACCGTGCCGGCGAGGGCGCCGGCGGTCCAAGAGGCGGCGTTCCGATTACGAGAATCGAGCGCGGGTTCGCTCAGCGCGAACTGCGCAGCGAGGTCATCAACAACAAACGCCGGCGCATACACACGCACGCGCTTGGTGAAATTGCGCATGATGCGCTTAGCGATGGCGCGGGCGTATTTCTCGGGATTGCGCAGCGCGTCGCTGAGCTTGGCGATGCGCGCGAGCAAGCTAGGCGCGCGGAATGCGCGGCGCAGCGCGGCGCCGATGTCGGCGCGGCGGCTATGGATGCGCCGATACGCGCTCGGTCCATACGCGCGCGGCGCGCGCTTGATGTGAGTGACGTAGTGCGTCGCGTGCACGAACATCGTCGCGAGCACGAAGCGCGTCATAAGCGCGATCTGCCGGCGTGGGCGATCGAGTTTGCGGCTCTTGCGAAAACCGCAGCTCAAGCCGGAGAGCGCCGCGCCCGCCCAAACAAGCCAAAGCCCCGCCCAAGCAAAGAGCCGGGTGAGGCGGTGATTTATCACAATGGGGGCGATCGCCAGGTTCATGTTTCGCACGCAGTGTAAGGGCGTGGGAGATCGGTCGGATTGATTTGCGCGGGGCGCTGCGCTTTCAACGTGTTGCGCGGGAGATTGCGGGGATAGAGCCGCCCAATCCCTCAACGCTCCGTCATCCCGGACACGCGGGACGCGTGATCCGGGACCCAGGGGCAAAACACGCAGGTCTGTCACCCCCTGGGTTCCGGGTATCGCTCCGCGATCCCGGAATGACGGAGGTTATTGATTGAAACGCTGAGCAGTGCCGGCGAGGTTGAGAGCGAGTGACCAACCTCCCGCCCCAGACCCTCGCGCATATCGCAGCGCATTTTCCGCTGACGCCTGTGCCGACGATCCCGGAGATCCGTTTGCACAAAGCGACGCCCTCGAGCGGCATCTGGCGTTTGGCGGAGGCGGAAGGTGCGGCGTTTCTCGCGCCGTATTGGTCGAGCTGGTGGGGCGGTGGCGTCGCGCTGGCGCGGTGGGTGTTGGATCATCCGGCGCGCGTTGCGGGCAAGAGCGTGCTCGATGTCGGCGCGGGTTCGGGGCTTGTTGGGATCGCGGCGGCGAAGGCGGGCGCGCTGCGCGTGCTGGCGGTGGACGTGGATCGCTACGCGGTGGCGGCGACGCGGCTGAACGCGGCCGCGAATGGCGTGGAGATCGAAGCGCGCTGCGGCGATGGGCTTGAGGGCGCGGCGCCGGATGTTGATGTCGTGTTGGTCGGGGATCTGTTTTACGAGCCGGCTTTGGCGACGCGGACGAGCGCGTTTCTGGAGCGCTGCGTCGCGCGCGGGATCGCGGCGTATGTTGGCGATCCAGGACGCGCGTCGTTGCCGCGCGCGCGGCTGAGGTTGATCGCGGAATATGAGAGCGCGGACCACGCTGATGGCGAAAACGCGCGCGGGTGGGGTGGGGTGTTTGAGGTTGGGTGAGCGACGCTATGATCGAGGCATGAGGTTCGGTGAGCTCAAATCAATTGGTCACAACATCTCCGCTTCTCTTGCGAGCGGGATCGGGCTGATGATTGGCCACTACAGTATGGACATTTTCGGCGAGGCATCCGCTTCGCCTGAAGGTTTCATGGATGTCGACTTCCTCAGCGGAGCCACTGCAGGCGCGCCGCCTTCGCGCTCGCTGAGTGATGCAATTACGCGCTATCGTCACGCGCTAAGAAACCTGTGTCATCGGCATGGCGGCGACGTATCGGAGTTCACAACGCTTCAAGTCCGCTTCGGAGTTGACGTCGTTTATGGTCCACATTTCACGGTGACGGTGGAGAACAAGAAGGGTCGGAAATCAGTGGATCAGTATCTCGGCATCAGCGGCAGACGGATTCGCTCACGTCGTAGATAAAGGTGCGGGCAAGCCTCCTCCTCGATGGAGGAGGCGCCGCGAAGCGGCGGAGGAGGTGCGCGCGCCGGCGGCAACGAATGCGCCTCATGAGGCTCACTCGTTGATATCGAGGGCGTCACCCTCCCCGCGCTTCGCGCGGCCCTCCCATCGAGGGAGGGCGGGGCGGCGTCTCAACCCCCGCTCAGCTTGCGCATAAACTTCTGCGTTTGTCCGCCGCCCGCGCCGTACGCTTCGTGTCCAGCAGGGTCGCTGATCTTCGCCCAGCTGTCGCGCACGGCTTCGGCGCTGAGCTTGTCGGTGGCGATAGCGATGCCGTCGGTCTCGTAGATTTGCGCGAGGGCGAAGACGCCGGCGCCGGCGGTGAGGATCGCGCCGTTGGGGGCGTCGCGCGAGGCGAGGTGGATCACGCCGGGCGTCACGAACTCCGGCTTCAGCGCGTCAAGCATTTGCGGCGGCATGATGTTTTCCGTCATGCGCGTGGCCGCGACCGGCGAGATGGCGTTGACGCGGATATCGTTCTTGGCGCCTTCCTGCTTCAGCGTGTTCATGAAGCCGACGAGCGAGAGTTTCGCGGCGCCGTAATTGGCTTGGCCGAAATTGCCGTAGAGGCCGGTCGATGAGGTGGTGACGACGATGCGGCCGTAATTCTGGGCCTTCATGATCTCCCAGACGGCTTTCGTCGGCTTCACCGTGCCCATCAGATGGACGTTCATCACCGCGTCGAAATCGGCGATCTCCATTTTGGAGAAGCTCTTGTCGCGCAGGATGCCGGCATTGGCGATCAGCACGTCGATGCGACCCCATTGCTCCATCGCGCGGGCGACGAGATTGGCGACGCCCTTGTCGTCGGTGACGCTCGCGCCGTCGGCGATGGCTTCGCCACCGGCGGCTTTGATCTCGGCGACCACGGCTTCGGCGGCGGCGGAATTGCCGCCTGAACCATCCACCGAGCCGCCGAGGTCGTTCACCACCACTTTCGCGCCGCGGCGGGCGAATTCGAGCGCGTGGGCGCGGCCCAAGCCGCCGCCGGCGCCGGTGACGATGACGACCTGATCGTCGAAGCGGATTTGCGACATGGGGAGGCTGCCTCTTTCTGAAACTGTGGCGGTCCGAATGGCGAACGGAACCGCGTCGGTCAAGCTGACTCAGCGTAACGGCGCTTGCATCCGGGCGCGGGGCGCAGCAACCATGCCGAAGGGATGCTTTCAGGGGGCGGGCTTGGCCTATCCGATCGAGAATTTGCGTAGCCTTGGTGCGATCGCGCTGATCTTGGCGCTGTGCTGGCTGCTTTCAGAGAACAAACGGAAGTTTCCGTTCCTGTTGGTGTTCGGCGCCCTCGGCGTGCAGGTGCTGCTGATCTTGGCGCTGTTCGCGACGCCCAATTCGAGTTCGATCCTCTCCGGCATCGGCTACGTGATCGGCGGGCTGACCAGCGCGACGGACAAGGGCTCGCAATTCATCTTCGGCTATCTGGGCGGCGGCGATCAGCCGTTTGTGCTGGCCGAGGGACAGCAACCACCGTTCATCTTCGGCTTCCGCGTGCTGACGATCATCCTGGTGATCTCGACCCTCTCGGCGATGCTTTGGCACTGGGGTGTTCTGAAAGCGATCGTGCGCGCTTTCGGCTTTCTGTTCGAGAAGACGATGGGCCTCGGCGGCGCGTCGGCGCTGGCGGTGGCGACGAACATATTCATGGGCATGGTCGAGAGCCCGATCGTCATTCGCGGCTATCTCGACAAGCTGTCGCGCTCGGAATTGTTCATGCTGATGGTGGTGGGGCTGGCGACGGTCGCGGGCTCAACCATGGTCGCGTACGCGTTCATCCTCGGGCCGGTGATGGAGAACGCCGCCGGCCACGTGCTGACGGCCTCCATTATCTCGGCGCCGGCGGGGGTATTGCTCGCGCGCGTGATCGTGCCGGAAGAGAAAAAGGGCGAGGCGCTCAGCCACGGCTCTGATCTCAAATATTCAAGCACGATGGACGCGATCACGCGCGGCGTCGGCGACGGCACAATGGTGGCGGTGAATGTCGGCGCGATGTTGCTGGTGTTCGTGGCGTTGGTGTGGATCGTCAACAACATGCTGGCTTTGGCGCCGCCGGTGAACGGCGAAGCGCTGACGCTGCAGGGTCTGTTCGGCTATATTTTCTCGCCGCTCGCTTACATCATTGGCATTCCGTGGAGCGATGCGCACGCGGCCGGCAATGTGCTGGGCACGAAGCTCTTCCTCACCGAGTTCATCGCCTACATCGACCTGGCGGCGCTGCCGGATACCGAGATCAGCGATCGCAGCCGCATGATCATGACGTACGCGCTGTGTGGCTTCGCCAATGTGGCGTCGGTGGGGATCACTACGGGCGGGCTCACGGTGCTGATCCCGTCGCGACGCGAAGAGATTTTGCAGCTTGCATGGAAAGCGCTGCCGCCTGGGTACATGGCGACGCTCGTGTCGGCGTCGGTGATCTCGGCGCTGCCGCCGGGACTGTTTCAGTGAAACTCTACGTCGCGCCGTACGCGCCTAATCCGCGGCGGGTGATGATGTTTGTTGCTGAGAAGAGCATTTCCAGCATCGAGATCGTCAGTATCAATCTGCAGGAGGGCGAGCATCGGACGGAAGAGTTCGTGCGCAAGAGTCCGCTCTCGCAAATCCCCGTGCTGGAGCTCGATGACGGGCGCTGTCTCACCGAGAGCCGGGCAATCTGCACCTATATCGAGGCGCTGATCCCCGATCCCAACCTGATGGGCGTCGACGCGTTCGAGCGCGCGCATATCGAGATGTGGGATCGGCGCATGGAGCTTCTGTTCTCGATGCCGCTGATGATGTGGGTGCGGCACGGCAATCCGGTGCTGGCGGCGGTGGAGCGCAATCAGACGCCAGAGGTTGCGAGCTTCAATCAAGGTCAGGCGATGCGCATGGCGAAATGGCTGAACACGGAATTGGCCACGCGCGAATGGATCGCCGGCGACCGCTTCACCATCGCTGACATCACGGCCGTGTGCGGCGTCGATTTCGCCAAGATGATGCGCTGGCGTCCCGGCGATGACCTGCCGCATCTGAAACGCTGGCGCGACGCCATCGCTACGCGCGCTGCGGGGCAGGTTGCGGCCTGAGGTCGGAGCATGACGGACAAACACACAGGCCCATGCCTTTGCGGCGCGGTGCGGTTTACCGCGCGAGCTGGGATCGCGATCTCGAGGCCGTGCCGGCGCTCGACGGTTTGCCGGGCGGCTAAATCCGCCACCGCCTGTCCAGCATGCGGACGCAGGCGAGTTTGACGCAGCGCGATGCGCTGGCGGCCAGATTTTGTGTCACCATCTCCAAACAGCGGCGGGCGAGGATCGTCGCGCGGGAGCAGGGACATGGCGCCAGGCGAGATGTTTTCGTTGCGCGGCCGTGTTGCGCTGATCACCGGCGCGTCGCGTGGGCTTGGATTTGAGATCGCCAAGGCGCTGGCGCAGGCCGGCGCGCGCGTCGTCATCAATGGCAGCAATCTGGAGCGCGCCGAAGCCGCTGCGGCGGCGCTGAAGGCTGACGGGCTCGACGCGCAAGCGCTCGCCTTCGATGTGCGGGATGAAGCTATCGCGAACGCTGCGCTGGATCAGTTGGCGCAGGCGGAAGGCCGGCTCGACATTCTCGTCAACAATGTCGGCGCGCGGCTTCGCACGCCGATTGATGAGTTGACCACGGAAGCGTTTCGCGAGTTGTTGGACATCGATCTCGTCGCACCGTTCGCGCTGAGCGCACGCGCCGCGAAGATCATGCGCGCCGGCGGCTATGGCCGTCTCATCATGATGGCGTCAATCCAAGGCCTGCTCGGCAGAACCGGCGACGCCGCTTACATCTCCGCGAAGGGCGGCATGATCGCGCTGACGCGCGCGCTGGCGGCCGAGTACGGGCCCGACGGCATCACCTGCAACGCGCTCGTGCCCGGCAGCTTCGCGACCGAGACCAATCAGGAAATGGCGAGTTCGGACGCCGGCCGCAAACTCGCACAGCGGCGCGCGTTTCTACGACGCTGGGGCGAGCCGCACGAGGTGGCGGGCGCGGCGGTTTTCCTGGCGTCGGAGGCGGCGTCCTACGTGACGGGCGCATCGATTGTTGTTGATGGCGGCTGGTCGGCGTCGAGCTTGTAGCGTTGGGCGCTCCCTCCCAATTGCGTTCTATCGATCGTTCAAACTGAGAAGAGGCAGGCCATGGCCTATGCGATGCGCGTTCACACTCCCGGCGGGCCGGAGGCGATGATTTGGGAGGAGGTCGAGGTCGCAGCGCCTGGCGCAGGCGAAGTGCTGGTGCGCAACGAAGCGATCGGTCTCAATTTTCTCGACGTCTATTTCCGCTCCGGTCGCTACCCGATGCAGGCGCCGTTTGTCGTCGGCCATGAAGGCGCCGGCGTGATTGAAGCTGTGGGCGCCGGCGTCGAGGATTTCAGTGTTGGCGATCGCGTCGCCTATCTCCGATCCGATCGGCACGTACGCGCAGCTTTTGCTGCGGCCCGCCGCGCGCTTGGTGAAGCTGCCGGCGCACATCGATGCGGTCGCGGCTGCGTCGATGCTGCTCAAGGGCGTGACGGCGGAATATCTGGTGCGGCGCACCTATGAGGTGCGGCCGGGCGATACGATTTTGGTGCACGCGGCCGCGGGCGGCGTTGGGCAAATCCTCTGCCAATGGGCGAACGCGCTCAAAGCCAAGGTGATTGGGACGGTCGGCAGCGCCGAGAAACGCAAGCTCGCGGAAGAATCCGGTTGTTCGGAGGTGATCATCTCCTCTGAAGAAGATGTCGTCGCCCGCGTGCGTGAGATCACGAACGGCAAGGGCGTACGCGCGGTTTATGATGGCGTCGGCAAGGACACGTTCGCGAAATCACTCGATTGCCTCGCGCCGCGCGGCTTGATGGTGGCGTTCGGCGCGGCGTCGGGGCCAATCCCGCCGCTCGATGTCCAATCGCTCGCCGGCAAAGGCTCGCTCTACGTGACGCGGCCCGGCATCGCGACGTACACGAAGACGACCGATGAGCTACGCGAAAGCGTATCGGCGCTTTTCGATGTCGTCGCGTCCGGCGCGGTAAGGGTTCGCCCGCCCCGCACCTACGCGCTCGCGGACGCCGCGCAAGCGCATGCGGACCTGGAGGGGCGCAAACTGTCCGGCTCTACGGTGCTGTTGCCGGGAGGCTAAATCCTCCGCGCGCTTACGCGCCGCCCGTCCGGCAGCATGCCTTCCATCTGCCGGTCGCGCACGGAATTGAGGCGCAGTTCCATCAGCTCGACCATCGCCGGATCGCGGCGCAGCAAAGCTTGGTAGCGCGGATTGGCGCGGACCTCGGGTGTGAACTCGTAGGCGCCGTAGGGCATCACTTCGGTGATGTAGAGCGAGCGGGTTTGTAGCGCGAATTCCAGCAGATCGATCGCGCGCTCCGGCGCGCCGGCCCACGCGGCTTCGATGGCGAGCATGAAGGCGAGATCGCCATTGCGGCGCGCGTCGAGATAGGGCGTCGCCTCGTCCTGCACGAAGATCGCCGCGTCTGCTTCGACGATCGCCAGCAGGGCGGCGCCATCGCCTTGCAAAGCAGCGACGCCCGCGTCCATGCGCGTCAGCAATGTGGCGACGGGCGGCGGCGGGGCGCCGTTCCAGAGATCGCGCAGGCGTTGTTGCAGTGCGCGAATTTTCTCCGGCTCACGCCGCACGAAATAATTGAGATAGATCTCACTGGCGAGGAACACATTGCCGCGCGCGCCGTCGAGTTCGCGCATGAACAGGGCATCGGATTCCTCGGCGCGGCCAAGGCATTTCAGCACCCGCGGCGTCGCCATGCGCACCCAGGTGTTGCTGGGGTCAAGTTCAGCGGCGATGCGCGCATGCGCCAACGCTTCGCGGCAGCGGCCGGTTGTTGTGAGCTGGTAAGTGTACCAGGACTGCGCGTCTGGATTGTTCGGGTCGATTGCGAGCGCGCGCTCGAACAGGCGCTGCGACTCGAGCCAACGCCATTCGTAACGCCGATAATATTCCGCGAGACTGGTAAGCGCGTTTGGATTGTCTGGATCGGCGGCGAGCGCGCGGCGCAAATAATCGGCTGAGATGCGCCAATTCTCGGCGGCGTCGTCGCTCGATTCCGGCAACCAGCCGCGCGGGGCGAGATTGCCGAGCATAGCGAGCGCGGTGGCGTTTTCTGGTTCGCGTGCAACAACGGTGGTGAGGATGGCGACTGATCTGTCGACGTGCCGTCTGCCGGCGTCCATGTCGCCAGAGCGCATGATGTCGAGCGCGGTTTGCAGTTCGGTCCGCGCTTCGAGGATTTGCCCGAAGGTCTCCGGGCTCATCACGCGCGCCTCACCGGCAGACGCGACCTCCGTGCCAAGGCGCTGGGCCATGTGTTCAAGCAGCGCGGCCGACAAGTCTGCATCCGCGGCGGCGAGATCGGCGGCGGGGCCGTCATAGGTGTGAGACCAGGCGACGGCGCCGGTGCGCGCGTCGACGAGTTCGATGTGAATGCGAAGCGCCGCGTCGCGCAGTTGAACGGCGCCGTCGAGCAGGAGGTCCACGTTCAGGCGGCGGCCGATTTCGAGCGCGTCGATGTTCTCGGTCGCGAGCGCGGCGCTCGAGCTGTCGGCGATGACGCGCAGGCCGCGCATGCGCGCGAGCCGATCGCGCAATTCGCGGGGCAGGCCGTGGGTGATGGTGTCGGGCGCCTCGCCGGAAAGATTGTCGAACGGCATCACCGCCAGCATCGGCGCGGCCGGTGGTGGCGCGGCGGGGCGGGCGATCCACCAGACGAGCGCGAGAAGCGCGACCAGCCCGGCGGCGATGGCGGCGAGCACAGCGCGGTTTGGTCGAGGTGGCGAGCGCGTCGCAGCGGCTTCGGGGAGCGGCGCTGCCGCGTCCGCGTCCTTGGCGGTAAGCCGGTAGCCGACCTTGGCGATCGTCTCGACCGCGAATGCGCCGCCGGATTGTTCCGCCAGCTTCCGCAACCGGTAGATGACCCGGTTGATGGCGTCGTCGGTGACCGCCCGGCCTTCCCAGCAGGTCTCGACCAGGGCGTCGCGCGAAACCACCTCGCCCTTGGCCTTGGCCAGGACGATCAGCACCTCCATCACCCGCGGCTCGAGCGTTTCGCGGCCGTCAGCGTGCACGAGTTCGCGCTCGGCCGGGCGCACCTCGGCGGCGCCCAAGCGAAACCGCGCCTCATTGCCAAGCTTCACGTCGCCGCCCCTGGGATGGTCGTTTCACCGCTAAAGAGCCCGCGTCGGGCGCTTCATCAACCTCATCAGGCAAAAATCAGCCGGAAATCAGCCCGCGCTCCGGGCGGCGAGCGCCGTTCGCCGCGACCTTCGCCAGGCGTCCCAGGCGGACGCTGTGACGGAGACCTCCCATGTTCAAGCAAGCATTCCTCGCCGCCGCCCTCGTACTGGCGATCCCGACCCAAGCCCAGGCCCTGGAAGGCCCGTGGCGCGTCGGCCAGAGCTACGTGATCAATGTCCAGACAGCGGAGCTGGAAACCTCGGAAGGCCGGCAGGCGCTGCTCTATGCCGTGAACCGGGCCGCGCGCGGCATCTGCCGCGAAGCCCTGACCCGGATCGATCGCCAGCGTTGCGAGGCCGACGCCATCGCCCAAGTCGAGCTGCGCGTCAGCACCGCCGCCCGCACCGCGCTCCGCCAAGCCCGCGCCGAAGCGGCCGGCGAGCGGCAAATGGCTGCGCGCTAAGCCCGGCCTTCGTGGAGCTTGGCGCCGAGCGCGTCGGCGCGTTTGGCGAGGCGTTTTTCTCGGCGGCGCAGGCGCTTCAGGGCGCGTTGCGCGGCTTCGTCGCCGCCGGCGAGGTTGGGCTCGGCCTCCAGGCGCTCGATCAGCAGCAGCATGTCGCGCTCGCGGCCGAGCATTTCGCTCAGCTCCTCGTTGAGGGCGACGCGGCGCGGGCGGCTGTCGGGCCAGATCGGGCCGAGCAGGGTGGCGGCGTAGAGGCGATCCTTCTCGCGCTTGCGCCATTCGTGGCGGCGGTTGGCTGTGCGTTGGCCGTCGCCACGGCGATAGGCGCGGCGGGCGCGGCGGGCGATGCGGTGTGCGCCTTTGTCGATCTGGCGCGCGGAGGCGTCGGGCCAAACTTGCGCCAGCGCAAGCAGATCGCGGAGCGCGGTGAGCGTTGCGTCCTGGTTCATCGGCGGCAGCGCTTCGCGGCGCGCGTCGAGCACATTGGCGACCGCTTCGAGCGCGGCAGCGGTTTTCTTGCCGGATTTTTCACCGAGCGCGCGGGCGCTCTCCGCCAGCGCCGCGAAATCGCGTGCTTGCGCCAGCGTGTGCATCAAGGCGCGCGCGGATTGGTTGAACACGGCGGAAAGGCCAGGCGCTGCGGCGCGGCCGACGCGCGCCAACGCCCGCGCACGCTTCAAGCGCACGCGGCAACGGTGCACCGCTTTCGGTTTGTCTGGCGCGCTTTCAAATTCGTTGAGCGCGCCGCGCACTTCTTCAGACAATGCTGCGCGCAAATCGAACGTCGCCTTTGGCGAACGCATGGGCAGGCCCCCCTTAGGCTTTCCCCGTGACCTTCTTAGCGGGTCACGCGCCGATCTTCTTGAGCGTGCCTGAAAAAGCAAGCACCGGGCGTGAAGCTTGTGTGACAAGTCCGCGAACGAAAACGAGGGAGCGCGTGTCGCGCAAAACCTCGCCTTGTGCTTCGACCATGCCACCGTCGAGCGTGCCGGCGCTGAGGAACTCAGAATTGCAAGTCAGCGTGACGGCCTTGACGTTGTTGGCCAAGGCATTGTGGGCGATGGAGAAAAGCGCAAAGTCCGCGAAGCTCATCAGGCAGCCGCCATGGATGGCGCCGGAGCCGTTCAGGTGCTCGCGGCGCGGCATGAAGCCGGAACGGGTGCGCCCGTTTTCCATCGTGAAGCAGAATGGGCCGATCGTGGTTTCGTAAGGATCGGCCCCCTGTCCCCAGGTCCACCAGCCGGCGAAAGGGCCTTCTGTCAGTTGTTCGGCGCGTCCGTAAGGATGGTCGCTGGACTGTTCGCCCATTCCGCTCTCCAATGTGGTTCGGGGGTGGTAGCTGGCACGGCGCAAGCTGGGCGGCAAGTTCGGGGCAGGCATGCGCGGCTGGATCGCAATGCTGGCGTTGCTGACGTTCGCGCAAGGCGCGATGGCGCGCGAGTTCATCGTCGGCCATGAGGAGCGGGCGCTGATCATTATCGGCGTGGCCGAGCAGGCCAGCGAGGCCGAGCCCGCCTATTCCATGCTTTGGCGGCGCATCACCGACGACGGCACCTTCGGTGAGTGGGACGAGGACGTCTCGTTCGAAGCGCGCACCAGCGACGGCGACACCGTGCGTGTGCGCGGCGTGCCGGGTGAGTTCACGTTCATCGAAGTGCCGCCGGGCGCCTACGCGCTCGACAGCGTGTTCGCGGAAATCGAAGAACGGGGATTACGCTATTTCGCCAATGGCGCGGTCGTCGGCCCGTCGCGGCCGAGTTTCGAGGTGGCGGCGGGCGAGGCTGTCTATCTTGGCATCTGGCTGGCGGAGATGGATCCGATCAACGCCACCGCGACAGCCTCGCTCTGGCGCCTTGAGGCCGCCGACGCGCGCGCAGCTATCGGCCCAAGCGAGGACATCGAAGGAGAAGTCCGTCTGCGGACCATGCGCACGCTCGATGTGCCGTGCACGCCGCGGCGCATGGGCATGTCGCGCCGCGAGATTTGTAGTGTAGCCGAGGCCCCGCGCGACTAAATTGCGCGCATGAAGGACAAGCCGCAAAAGACGCTGATGGAGCACGCCAAAGGCGTGGCGGCGCTGCCGGGCGAGAAGCTGGCGGAGTTGAAGAATTACGGTTCGGAGAAGGTGCAGGAGACGATGGCGGCGTTCCTGCGCGCGCTGCCGGCTTTGAAACAGGCTGGCTACGATCTGCGCGAGTTCGAGATCGAGCTGGGGCTGACGCCAAAGATTATCGCCCATTTCATCCACGGCGCCGCGAGCGATGAAGACGCCGCCGCCGCGCGCGAGACATTGCGGGACAATCGCATCGGCCAAACCATGCTTGGCGTTTTGACGAAAGCGGCGGAGACGCATCGCCAGATCAAGGCGCCTGGTTTTCATTGCGCGCATATGGAGATCGATGTCGGCTTGCTCCCGGCGGTGCGTTTGCGCTATCGCGCGGACGGGGCGAGCACATGACAGACAAACCGCATTTCCGGTTCAATCCTGGCGCTTACGAGCGCGGGACATTCGAGGCGTCGGACGCTGAGTGCGCCGCGTGCGGTCGGCCGTGCGTGTGGCGCTATGTCGGCATCGTTTACACTGAGGGCGCGCAGCCGATCGTGTGCGCGCGCTGCATCGCTGATGGCGGGCTTTCGCGCGTGGCCGGCGATTATTGTCTGCATGACATGGAGTTCGAGGACGACGTCGATGCCGATCTCGCCGACGAGGTTGACAAGCGCACGCCCGGCTTCAGCACGTTCAATGCGTTCAGCTGGCCTGTGCGTCACGGCGAGCCGTTGGCGTTTGTCGGTCATGGTGATGATCTGGCGCTGAAGGGAAAGCCCGGCGTCGTCGCCGCGCTGGAAGATTTAGCCGACGAGATGGATGACGACGACATCGCCGAAGGCTACGCGCTGATCTTTAAGGAGCTCGAGGCGGACGAATACGTCGCGGTTCTTGATCTCGACTAGCGCAAGTGCGCGTCCAGGAAATCCAGGAACACGCGCCAATCTTCGCGATAGACGCCATGTAAGCCCGGCCGCGTGAAATAGCCGATGCCGGCGTTGAGGTTCGCGGTGCGCATATCCGTCTGCACGAAGCCTTCGCGATCATAGAGCGCCCAGGCTGGGCTTGCGGCCTGCGCCGCGCGCCAAGCCGCTTGCGGGTCGGCCCAGGCGTCGCGCGCGCCATTGCCGAGCAACACTGGTGTTGGCGCGATGAGCGCGAGCAATTGGTGCTGGTCCTTCGCCGGGCCGTACGGCGCCTGGCGGAAGTCCGGCGGAAACCAATGCGGGAAGGCGTCCATCATTTCGGCGATGCTCTCGCCTTCGGTTCCGCTGGAGAGCGCCGCGCCGCCGCGGCCGGACTGGTGGGCGATGATCGCCGCGAAGCGATGGTCGAGCGCGCCGGCATAGAGCGCGGCCTTGCCATTGCGTGAGTGGCCCCAGATGGCGATGCGTGCGGGGTCGATGCGCGCGTCGGCGGCGAGTACGTCGTAAGCTTGGCTGTAGAGCCACGCCCACGCGGCGATGGCGCGAGCATTGTGCGCTTGGTCGCCGTAGAGCCGGCGCAAATGCTCCGGCGCTTCGGCGGCGGTGTCAGCAACGACATCGCCGGCGTAGAACATCGCCACGCCATAGCCGCGGGCGAGGATGTCCTCGTAAGGCGGGGCGTTGATGTAGCGGCCGAACGGCATCTCGATCAGCGGATGCGCCCAATTCGCATCGCACACCCACAGCACCTCCGTCAGCGGTCCGGCGATTTGATCCGGCGCATCTGGCAGCGCCGCGCGATTGCCGCAGAAATTCTGCATGATGATGAGCGGCGTCCGCGCGGTGGTGGACTTCGGCAGCACCAGCACCATGTTGAAATGCGGCGGCGTATCTTCGTTGCCGACGGCAACGCTCCATTGCTCGATCGTGGCGACGCTGGCGAGGCGCTCGTACGCGATGGCGTCACGCGCGAGCACGCGCGGTGGCGCGACGTTGGTTGGATACGGCCCGTAGATCATGTCGGCGAAATAGTCGCGCAGCAGCGGCGCGCGGCGCGTCTCCCACTCGGCGCGTGTCGTCACCGCCGGATCGCCATCGAGCGCGCTGAGCAGAGGCGGCGGGGCGGGCGGGCCGAGCGCGGGGTCGAGCTTGACCACTGGCAGCATCGAGGTCACGCAGCCGGCAAGGCCGAGGCAGATCGCGGCCAACGCGCCCAGCACCCATAACCACCGCATCGGCGTCCCCCCCCCCGGATCGAAATGCAGCCTGTTGCTGCACGCCGCGCTTGTCGAGCCGAAAGCGGGGCGCGATGAGAGGTGGCGATGGCCGGGGCGCTCGACAACGTGGTGGCGGAAATCCGCGCGTGCCGCGCGTGTGCGCTGCCGCATGAGCCGCGCCCGGTGGTGTGGGTGCATGAAGCGGCGCGTATTCTCATCGCCGGCCAGGCGCCGGGGCGGATCGTCCACGAAACCGGTATTCCGTGGAACGATCGCTCCGGCGATCGGCTGCGCGCCTGGATGGGCATGGACCGCGAGGCATTTTACGCGCGCGAGCACATCGCCGTCGCGGCTATGGGCTTTTGCTTTCCGGGCACGGTGGACGGCGCGGACTTGCCGCCGCGGCGCGAATGCGCGCCGAAATGGCGGCCGAAATTGCTGCCCCTGATGAAGCAGGTGCGGCTGACGCTGCTGGTCGGCGGCTACGCACACAAGTATCATTTGGGCAAAGCGGCGAAGGGGAGCTTGACCGAGACGGTCGCGGCGTGGCGCGACTATCCGGAAGATGTTCTACCGCTGCCGCATCCGTCATGGCGCAACACTGGATGGCTGAAGCGACACCTATGGTTCGAAACGGAATTGGTTCCAGAATTGCGGCGGCGAGTGCAGCACGCGCTCACCCCATGAAGAAACCACAAGCTCCCATCCCCGGATGGCCGCGTAGCGGACAGTCCGGGGCCCATAACCCCAAGCGGCTGAGTTTATGGGCCCCGGACTTTGCCTTCGGCAAATCCGGGGATGGGTGGAGAGTGAAGCTCCGCGCGCTGTGCGCGATGGTGATGTTCGCATGCGTGAGCGCCTGCATCCCGACAGTGCAACGCGCGTACTCGCCGCTGGCGACGTACGAGGGGCCGCGCTTCGATGCGGCGGCGAACAAGTTCTATTCGTTCGACGGTGCCGAGTTGGGGCTCTCGGCGTGGACGCCGGATGTTGAGCCGTGGGCGGTGATCATCGGCCTGCACGGCATGAATGATTACGCCGACACGTTCTATCTCTCCGGCCCCTGGTTCGCGGAGCGCGGCGTGGCGACCTTCGCGTATGACGCGCGCGGCTTCGGCCGTTCACCGCGGCGTGGCGTGTGGGGCGGGCAGCGGCTGATGACGGAAGACGTGCGCACGGCCGTCGCTGTCGCGCGGCGCTCGTATCCGAACGCGAAGATCGTCGTGGTCGGCGACAGCATGGGCGCAGCGACGGCGATGGCGACGTTCGGCGCCGAGAACGCGCCGGAGATTGATCGGCTGATTCTGGTCGCGCCGGCGGTGTGGGGGTGGTCGAGCTTGCCGAACCATTATGCGGCGACGCTTTGGGTCGGTGCGCATACGTTCCCGTGGCGGCCAGTGTCAGCGCCGCGCAACGTGCAGCGGCGGATTACGCCATCGGACAATCGCGAAATGCTTCGCCGGATCGGGCGCGACCAGAACATGCTCTTCCGCACGCGTATTGACGCTGTGTACGGGCTTGTCGGCCTGATGGAGACTGCTTCGCAGCGCTCGGCCAATCTCCACGGCGATGTCGCGTTCCTCTATGGCGCACGCGATCAAATCATTCCGCGCGCCTCGGCCGAACGCGCGGCGCGGCGTTTGCCGGCAAGTGCGCGCACGGCGATCTATGCGGAGGGGTATCATATGTTGCTGCGCGACCTCGGCCGCGAAGTGGTGTTCGAGGATATTCTCTCGTTCATTCAAGACCCTGACGCGCCGTTCCCGTCGCAAATGCCGGCCTTAATAGATCGTCAACAAACGGCGCGCGCCGGGACGGCTCAAGCAAATCGTTAACGAGCGGCGGGTTAGTTTCGCCGCACTATGGCGGCTGCCCTCAAAGCCCTCTTCGACAAGCGACGGCTTGCGCTCACGCGCGCGCGCCTTCGCGCGTGGTGGGAAGGCGAGGATTTCGACGAGGAAGCCGCGCTCGCGGCCGTTGAAGCGAGCCTCGCCAACAGCAATGAGCCGCAGGACGTTTCCGACGCGCTGTTCGATGAACCGCCGTTCGAATATCCGCCGCGACTTTCCGCGCTGAGCTTGATGTGGGGCGAAGGCCGCGTGCGTCCGGGTGATGACGCCGCCGACAAGCTCGAACCCGCACGCATCGGCATCGCGCCCGAGGGCGTGCTGGCGTTTTTGAGTCCTGGCCTCGTGGGCCCAGTGGCGGCGATCGCTTCGGCGCATCCGGGCAAGATCGATGTGTTCGAGTGGCGCGAAGAGAGCTTCGAAGCGCTCCAATACGGCATCCGCAAAGCCAAGCTCGAAGATCGCGTCAGCGCCGCGCGCATCGATCTCGAAGCGCATGTCTGGCAAGCGGCGCAGTACGATGGCTTCCTGAGCATCGACGACATCGCCTATGTCGGCTTCCCGCCACATCTCGCGCATCAGATGATCAAGATGCTGAAGCCCGGCGCGTGCGGGGTGATCGAGGCTTATGTGGGCTTCAAGAGCGCGGAGCTGGCGACGGCGTTCGCGTCATCCTTCGCCGAGCCGCAGATCCGTGCGCATGGCGACGTGCTCAAATATTTGCAGGATGTGGGCTTCACCATCGAAGCCGACGAAGACCTGACCGAAGAATTTCTCGATCACGCCAAGGCTGGTTTCAAGCGCCTGGGCGCGGCTTTGACGGATGCGGCCAAGATCGAAGTGCCGGTCGCGCAAGAATTGGCGTGGGAAGCAGAAGCGTGGCGTACGCGCATGAAGCTGCTGGCGACGCGGCGCTTGGAGCGTCGGCGCTTTATCGTGCGCAGGCCTGCCGAAGGCCCTGATGCGGTGGTGGATCAGCCGCCAGCTGAGAACGCGAACACGCCGGAAGGCTGAAGCGCGACGTTCACGCGCTCGCCCAATTGCACGCGCGGTGACACCAAAGCGCGCCACACGACATTCTGAGCTTCGATGCGCACGAGATCGTCCGCGCCATGCGGGCGGCGATCGATCACGCGCGCTTGCGCGCCGGGCGTGAGCTCCAGCGCTTCGATGCGCACGACCGCGCTGGCGCGTGTTCCGTCGGCGACGCCGGTTGTCGGGACGTCTCCGAAGGGCGTGGCGATGCGGCCGTTCTGCACTGCGCCTTCGAACAAATTGATCGGCCCGAGCGCTGCGGCTGCATCGAGCGATGCCGGATTGTCGTAGGCGTCGCGCGGCGCTGCTTCCTGCAGCAGCTTGCCGGCTTTGAGGATGGCGAGGCGGTCGGCAACGAGCAGCGCTTCTTCCGCATCGTGCGTCACGAACACGGCGGTCGCGCCGCTATCTTTGATCGCTGCGAGCGCGGCTTCGCGGAGTGTTGCGCGCAGTAGCGGGTCGAGGCCGGAGAAGGGTTCGTCCAGCAGCACCGCGCGTGGGCCAGGCGCGAGCGCGCGGGCGAGCGCCACGCGTTGCTGTTCGCCGCCGGAGAGTTCGTGCGGAAACGCTTTGGCGCGGTGGGCAAGGCCGACGCGCTCAAGCCAAGCGAGCGCTTGCGCGTCGTTGGTCGCGCGGTCCTTGCTGCGGAGGTTGAGGCCGAAGCACACGTTCGCCAGTGCGCTCAGATGCGGGAAGAGCGCGTAATCCTGAAACACCATGCCGACGCGGCGTTGCTCCGGCGCTTGCGTGTGTTTGGGTGTCGAGACGATTTCGTCGCCCAGCTTGATCTCGCCGCCGTCAACCGGCTCGAGGCCGGCGATGAGGCGCAGGATCGTGGACTTGCCCGAGCCCGAAGGGCCGAGCAGCGCCAGCACTTTGCCAGCCGGCGCTGTGAGCGACACGTCGTCGACGACCGCGAGGCCGTTATAGGCGCGGCGGATGTTGGTGAGGGTGATGGAGGCGGCTGTCATCGTGCGCCTGCACGCGCACGGCCGATGCCGCGCGTCAAGATCAGAATGGGCAGAAGGCCGGCGACGAAGATCATGAGCGCAGGCGCGGCGGCCTGCAGCAGGCGCTCGTCCGACGCGTACGCGTAGGCGATCACGGCAAGCGTGTCGAAATCGAACGGGCGCAGCACAAGCGTCGCTGGAAGCTCTTTGAGGATTTCCACGAACAAGATGAGCGCCGCCGCCGCGAGGCTCGGTGCGGCGATCGGCAGATCGATCTTCAACGTGCGTGTGATCGGATCGGCGCCGAGTGTGCGGGAGGAGGAATCGAGGTTCTTCGACAAGCGCGCAAGTCCGCTATCGATCGGCCCCGCACCGGCGACGCTGAAGCGTGCGGCGTAGGTCCAGATGAGCGCCGTGAGCGCGAGGCCGGCGCCCAAGCCGCCAACCCAGCCCGCTTCGCGGGCCAGTCCGAACAGCGAAAGCGCGCCGAGCGCGATCACAGCTCCGGGCGCTGCGTAGCCGACGCTCGCCGCGAACATCGCGCCTTTGCCAAGCCGGCCAGCGCGCCGCGCGAACGAGGCGATGGCGAGCGCCAGCGCCAACGTCACTCCCGCGCCGATGCCGGAGAGGATGACCGAGTTCATGAACGGGCCGGCGATGTCGCCGAGGTTCGCGTTGTAGAACGCGAGCCGCGCCAGCCACGCCAGCGGCAACGCCGCGCCGAAAATGATGAGCGCAGCGCAGAAGAGGGCGGCGGCTGTGCTGGCGAGCGGGTTGAGCGTGTAGCGCGGCAGCGCGCGCCAGCGCGTCGAGCCGCCGGCATACGCGGCGCGGCCGCGCGCACGGCGCTCGACGATGAGGAACACAAGCGCCGCGATCAGCAGCACGGCGGAGATTTGCAGCGCTGCGTGTGGGTTGGCGTGCGCGTACCACGCGCGGAAGATGGCGGTGGAGAGCGTAGTGACGCCGAAATGCTGGGCCGCGCCGTAATCGGCGGCGATCTCCATCAGCACAAGCGCGCCGCCAGCAGCGATCGCTGGCCGCGCGAGCGGCGCGGCGACATGCGTAAACAAGGTCATCGGCTTGGCGCCAAGCGTGCGCGCGGCTTCGAGGGCGCACGAGGATTGGCTCGCGAACGCGGCGCGTGCGGCGAGGTAGACGTATGGGTACAAGCCCATCGCGTAGATGAAGGCGAGACCCCAGAAGCCGGAGACGGGGATCGGGCTCATGCCGCCCGCCCAGGTGAAGCTCGCGTACGAGTACGCGAGCACGTAGGACGGCGCGGCGAGCGGCAGCACCAGCAGCCACTCGAACATGCGCCGGCCAGCGAAGTCGCACAGCGAGACGAGCCAGGCGCTGATGGCGCCAACCAGAATCGCCACGCCGCCGCCGACAAGCATCAGCGCCAGCGTGCCGAGCGCGCCGTCACGCAGCAGGCCGCCATCGAGGTTCGCGTGCTCGCTCGGCGCCAGCGCCAAGCCGATCACCGCGATCGCCGGCGCAGCACAGATCAAAGTCGCAAAAGCTGCCGCGATTGCGACGCCGTCGATCCCGCGTGAGGCGGTTAGCGCCAACCGACAGCCTCATAGATCGCCGCGGCTTCGGCTTGGTGGCGTCCGAGCGCGGAGAGGGGGACCTCTTCTTCCTTGAACGTACCGAGCGCGGCGAGCGCCGGCGCGGCGGCGATTTGGGGGCGGATCGGGTACTCGACATTGAGCGGGGCGAGCGTGTTCTGGCCCGCATCACTGACGAGATACTCGAGCAGCTGGATCGCGCGATCCTTGCGCTTGGCGTAGGCCGAAACGCCGCCGCCGGAGATATTCACGTGCGTGCCGGCGCCGGCTTGATCCGGGAACGAGATCGCGAGCTTATCGGCGATGGCGCGGATCTCCGGATCTTCCGACGTAATCATGCGCAGCAGATAATAATGGTTCGAGATCGTCACCTGCGCTTCGCCGGCGGCGACGGCGCGCAGCTGATCGGTGTCGGCGCCTTGCGGGTCACGCGCGAAATTCGCGTTGACGCCAGCGGCCCAAGCGCGCGCGTTGTCGGCGCCGAGGCGCTCGATGCGCGAGGAGAGCAGAGAGAGATTGTACACTGCCGTCGAAGAACGGGCGATCACTTGGCCGCGGAAGCGCGGCTTGGTGAGATCGTCGTAGGAGGCGACCTCTTCAGGCTGCACCGCGTCCTTGCGATAGACGATGACGCGCGCGCGCTTCGAGAAGCCCCACCAATTGCCGTCAGCGTCGTGCAGGCGCGCGGGCACGTTGTTTGACAGCGCTTCGGTGACGACCGGCTGCAGCAGGCCAGCGTCCTGAACACGCCAGAGATTGCCGGCGTCGGCGGCGACGATCAGGTCCGCCTCGGTGGCGTCGCCTTCGGCGCGCAGACGCTCCAGCAATTGCTCGCCCGGCGCCGGCAGTACCTGCACGCGCACGCCGGTGGCGGCTTCGAACGCGGCATAGATCTGGCGGTCGGAATCATAGTGCCGGGCGGAATAGACATTGACGAAATCGGCCGAGGGTTCGCTCGCCGGCGTGCAGGCGGCGATGGCGGCGGCGGACGCCCCGAGAGCGAAGGTGCGGCGGTTCAACGTCATTCTGATCTCACTTATTGCGAACCGTTCGCATTTGCCCCGCCTGGACTGTGAGGTCAAGTGAAGGTGCGCTTGACGCGCAAAGGGTCGCAGCTATGTTCGCCGCCCTTCGGACCAGGGTTTCGCCCGGTTCGGGCGCGTAGCTCAGCGGGAGAGCACTCCCTTCACACGGGAGGGGTCACAGGTTCAATCCCTGTCGCGCCCACCATTGCCTGACTCGGCCCCAAAAACGGCTCTGAAATCGCCGCTAAAGCCTTGAACGGCAAAGATAAATGGGCGGTTCTAAAGCCGGTGTCTCGATCGAATTCCAGGTGCTGGGCAAACGTTAGACGTAGGGCCAAACGCTTCTGCTCGATACGCTCTGAACTCCATAGTTTCATTGGGTTTTCTAGGAAGTTCATCGCGGTTCTAACAGCGGACTCGAAATTGAGCTTCGGCTTGTCCACGTGTTGAAGTTTCTCAGCGATCGCGAGCTTCTCCGCCTGCAAACGTTCGATGCGTTCTTCGTAGGCTTTGGCGACTGCGGCGCTTTCAGTATCAACGACGCGATCGAGTAATTGTTGGATCTGTCGATCCGCCGATGAGAGCGTTGTCTGCAGCGCCTTTGCGTCCGCATTGCTCGCGGCAATGCGGGCGTTCCATGCATCCTCGAACATCTGGCGCGCGGCGCGAAACACACCGGCTGGCGGTTGAACGCTCGACATGATGACAGCGAACTTACCTTCCAGCGCGTCGCGCTTGATGGATCGTCCGTAGTGGGGGCAGCCCCGGTTGTAGCAGAAGTAATAGGGGTAATGCCGCTCGCGGCCCTTGGTCCAGCCCGCAGTCAGCATCGTGCCGCAGGTGCAGGCAACAAAGCCCCGCAGGGGGAAATCCGGATTGAAGTCGGCGCGTGCGGGCGCGCGTTTCTTTCCGGCCAAGCGATCCTGAATAGTGTTGAAGGTCTCGACGCTGATCAATCCTTCGTGCACGCCCTGTCGCAGCGAGACGTTCCAATAAGGCGCGCTGACGAGCCCGGCATACATCTCCCGCTTCAACATCTCTGTGACGCGCGGATTGTGGACCCGGCCTTTGCGATCGCGCGGAAATTCCGGACGGCTTTCGAGGAAGCGTTGCACCTCAGCCTGGCTCTCGAAGCGACCGCACGCGTAGCCTTCGAGCGCTTCACGCACAATCGACGCCTCGGGCTCCTTCGGGAATAGAACTCGGCCGCTACGTTTGACCGAGCGATACTCGTAGCCAACAGGGGCCGAAGTGACGGCGTAACCACGCTCAACCCGAGCCGTCATTTTCTGAATGGCTTGTCGTCGGAGCTGCTCGCGTTCGAGTTCGCCGCCGGCGACCGTGATGGTCTCGTGGTGGCGCCCCTCCGGACTGTCCTCGAAACGGAAATTGGGGCTGTCGACCGAGGCGTTAAATGAGGCGAGACGATCGCGCAGCTCCCAATAGAAGCGTGTTCTCCGGGCAAACCGCTTCAAGTCATCGAAGATGACGACGTAGCGCTTGCTCCGATGCTTCTTTAGGTGCTCGAGAACGCGCACCATGCCAGGGCGCTCCATATAGTCGCCATAGCCGGACTTGCTGTCGGTATAGACAGCCTCGACCGACACGCCGAGCTTGGCAGCGTGCGCGCGACACAGGTGTTCCTGACTTCGGTTGCCGTCGCCATCAAGCTCTTGCTTCTGGCTCGACACGCGGCAGTAGATGATCGCGCCGTGCACTGGCTTCATCGCAATTCCTCAGCAAACGCCGGGCTAGCGCGCTCCGAGGTTTGAAGGCCCAGAGCGCTCGTCATCATCGATTCTAGTGGCATCGTTCGCAGAAGGCGAGGCCGGTCCAAGCACGAGACTGACGGCGTCAACATTCCAGCCGAGGTCGACAAACCCGCACATGATTTTCCACAGGGCGCTCAAGAGTTCGTCCTGTTCAGCTTTGGTCATCCCGCTGCCGTCGAGATGATGGCGATAGTCGTCCGGTGTAAACGTCTCGAGCTTGGCCGACGGCGTGGCGGCGTCATTACTGGCGTCGTTCACATCAACGACGGGCGGAGCAAAGTGCGCGGAGATGGACAAGCGAGCCTCCATGACAACGGAATCATGTCGGCGGCGGAGCGAGAGGAACGGGGCTGGAAACGTCGGGAAATGGTGTGCTCGCCCGATTGGAGAAGCAACGACTTGCAGGCCATGGTGTTGCGATCGTCCCACGCACCTAGCGCAGAGGACCGCCTTCCAAATGCTAGCGGTCTGGACCCGGCCCGCGAAGTAGCGTCGAGATCGATTTGCCGGCTTGTTGGCCGCGAGCAGCGTCGATCGCGCGCGATTGCATCAGCGCTTTGCGAATGTCGAGATGAAGCTCCAGCGCCTTGAGGCCGTCGCGCCAGTTCGGTGCGAATTGAAGCACGTTACGCTTCACCTCGCCCGCTAGGCCCAGGCGTCGCAGTTCGTGCGCGCGGCCCTTAAGCGCGTCGGTGGCCGCCGGGTCGCCGTTTGGCGCACGCAAGTCTGCGATGCGCACCCTGCCGTCCTTGTCCAGTTGATCAGCAATCCAGTGATCTAGCCGTGTCGGCCGATGCGCCCGCACCTCGCGCTGCAGTGCCAGCCGATCGTCTTCACGGGTGCGGTTGCCCAAGCGCTCGGTAGCGACGTCGCGCGCCACAGACCTGAAGCCATGCTGCACAAACTCTCGTGGAATGATGAGGTCGCGTCCATCGTCACGCACGCCGCGCAGGATGATGTGCGTGTGTGGATTGTCAGTATCCCAATGATCGACGGCAACCCACTCCAGCCTTGAGTCCAGAGCTAGTTCTGCGCGCCGCATAACGTCCCGCGTGTAGGACTTCAGATCACCGAGCTTAGTCCCGTTCTCCGGCGCTAGGATCAATCGGAAATGCCGGCGATCGCTGCGTGCCCAGGAGGCGGCGCGCCCGCCGCCGTCGACTGCATCCACGGCCGCATCATAGAAAACAGAACCAGCTCCCTCGCGTTCAAGATAGCGGGTGTGGGCGCGCGCTTTCGATTCCGCCTCCGGCGTCGACGGCTCGGCTTCCAGGGTATCAGCAGGTTTGGACGCTCGCGCGGCCGCGTCACGCGCCACGTAACGTGCATGCGCGCGTAGGGCGGCGCCGCCGCCGCCGGCGTGACGAAAGTAATGTATCTTCACGATGGCGCGTTGGCGTGGATCGAAGCCACTGTGCGCACCCTGAGACGAGGTGCGCTTCGCAAGCTTGCGTGACGATCCGATCAAGCTCGCGAGTTTCTTGCCGTAGCCGGCGCGGGTGGCGCCGCCCGAGGATTTGGCGCGGCCGTCTCGCTTGCCTTCGATTATGTCGGCATTCAACGCGCGCGTGACGCCAAGTGATTTACCCGGCCGAAACACTTCAGCGCCGAACATGTCGCGCTTCAGTTTGCCGGCGCGAAAGAGTCGATTGACGCTCTCAACTTGCATCGTCGCGCATTCTGCGTTGGTGAGGTGCGCGCACCTCGTGCGCACCCTGCGATGATCGCGCGCACCTCGCATTTGCGCCAGTGTTTGCAAGCGATTGGCGAAGAACGTGGGGTTCCTCTTTATCTTGCCTTCCACCCCACCTTCCTTCGACCCTTCACTTACACACACAATCGATCACGCTGAATCATGAAATCTCACGTCGCAAAGCAGGGTGGTGGGCGGGTGTTGCGCCAGGGATGGAAGCCCACAGGGCCGAGACCCATAGGGCTCGGTTCACGACAGCCCGGTCGCCGACGCAAGTCGGCGAGGCGCCCAAACCAATGCGAAACTCCAATACACACGTGCGTGATTTTGCGGCCCTTGCTGAAAGGCGCGCACAAGGCTGGGCGAGTGGGAAAGCTCATGACCGTGACGGCTCGTGATCGCTTGGCGCCGCACCTAAAGACGCGATGTGGATCAGTCGCCTGCGCGCCTGTAAGTGGGTGAGCATGTCCGACGCTTCTTCCACACAGCGCCGCCGCACGCCGATCCCTCGCACAGTGTGGGCGCTGGGCCTGGTTAGCTTCTTCATGGACATCTCTTCCGAGACCATCCACGCGTGGTTGCCGCTCTTCCTGACGACGACTTTGGGCGCAAGCGTGTTGCTGGTCGGCATCATCGACGGCGTAGCGGAATCGACCGCGGCGATCTCGAAAGTGTTCTCAGGCTATCTCTCCGACCGGATGGGGCGCCGTAAGCCGCTCATCCTCTTGGGCTATGGCCTGGGCGCTCTCTCCAAGCCTTTCTTCGCCATCGCCGCCACGCCGCTCCTGGTCTTTGGCGTGCGTTTTGCCGATCGCATCGGCAAGGGTCTGCGTGGCGCACCGCGCGATGCGCTGGTGGCTGACGTGACGCCACCAGAGATACGCGGCCGCGCCTTCGGACTTCGCCAAGCGCTCGACACCGCCGGCGCCTTCGCCGGTCCGCTCATTGCGATCGCCCTCATGGCGCTCTTCGCCGGCAATATGCGCGCGGTGTTCTGGGCGGCGCTCATTCCAGCCGCACTCGCCGTTGTTCTTGTCGTTGTTGGGGTTGAAGATCGCGCGGCTGGTCCCGACCATGCGCGTCCGCCCGTCCGCATTGCCGATCTGAAGCGCTTGCCGCCGGCATTCTGGCGCGTCGTCGCGCTGGGCGTTGTCTTCACCTTGGCGCGGTTCAGCGAAGCCTTCCTGATCCTCCGCGCGTCGGACCAGGGCTTGCCGCTGATGTGGGCGCCGCTGGTTTTGGTGGTGATGAACGTCGTCTATTCGATCGGCGCCTACCCCGCCGGCGACCTTTCCGATCGGCTGCCGGCGCGTACGCTCTTCCTCTGGGGCATCGCCGCGCTGGTCGCCGCCGATCTCATGTTGGCGTTTGGCCCAGGGCTGATCGGCGCCTTCGCCGGCATCGCGCTCTGGGGTGCGCACATGGCGCTGACGCAAGGCCTGCTGGCCAAGCTCGTCGCCGATAACGCGCCGGCCGAGCTCAGAGGCTCGGCCTTCGGCTTCTTCAATCTGGTGACCGGTGTCGCGCTCCTTGCAGCAAGCGTCGCCGCCGGCGTGTTGTGGGACCTCGCGGGTCCGCAAGCGACCTTCCTCGGCGGCGTCGTGTTCGCAGCAGCGGCGGCCTTGATGCTGACGAGCGTCAAGCGCTCGCCTCCACCAGCTCACTGATCCCGCCGCCTTGCTGGGCATGCATCCAGTCGGCGATCGCTTGCGGCTTTGACGCCACGGTGAAGATGGCCCGCGGGTCTGATTTCAAAATCGTGAGCCAGCTTGCAATGTATGCGGCGTGATCGTCGCGCGGATTGTGCGCGATGCCGAGATCGGCGAGGACGAACCCGCTCGCCAATTCGGTGACATATCCTGACAGTCCAGCCCCTCCCGAAACAAATATGCCCGTTTCGCAGTCGAAAATTCCTGCGCTTCGGGGCTTGCGGGACCGGTCCGAAGGTCCACATCCTGTCGGAGAACGCAGTGGCCGTCGGGTCCCGTGGCGACTAAGGCAATTTGCATGTCAGCACTTACACGGTTTGAAGCGGATCAATGTACGGTCGTTCTTCTCGATCACACGCCCTCGCTATTTCCTGTCCATTCGATTGAACCGCTGAAGCTTGAGAACAATGTCCTTGGCCTCGCGAAAGTGGCGCGCGCGCTGGGGATGCCGGTCGTCATCTCGACCATTCAGCCGAGGGAAGCCGCTCTCGCCGATCCGCTGTTCGAGAAGCTCACGCGCGTCATCTATCCGGACGTAGTCATCGACGAGGACGACGTGATCGAGCGAACCACGTTCGATGCGTTTGGAAGCGAGCGTTTCCGTCGCGCTGTCGAAGAGACGGGCGAGCGGACGGGAATCAAGAAGCTCATCATGTGCGGCCTCTGGACCGAGACAAGTCTTCTGCAATCGGTGACGACCGCACGAAGCCGCCGGCGCGACGTTGCGTTTGTCGAGGATTGCTCAGGCGGGGTCAGCGAACGATCGCATCAGGCCGCGATCCATAGAATGGTCCAGAGCGGGGCCATACCGGTCAGCTGGTGGTCGCTCATCGCTGAACTTTGCCCGGACACCGCGTCGGAGCGATACAAGAAGATCTATCCGATCATCCAGGAACACGCGGGCATCAACCTGCCGCCGCATGTGGCGCCAGCGCCGACACCATCGCCCTCGCGGTGATCACCAAACCTCTCGAGACGGAAGCAATTCGGCGCCGCTTAGATCGTAGACCGCCATATGGGCGCTATCCAATGGGTAATGACCGGCATCCACCCAAGGGCAGCCCCGGTTGCGCGCGTGCTCCCATGCTGCCTCAGGTGTTTCAGCTTCAACCTCCGTCTCGAAACGGATGATCGCATCGCGCTCTTGGACGACTTTGAATTTCGGCATGGGTCTTCTCCTCAATACTCGGCTTTGGAAGGCTCGTGGCCCCACTTGCTGGCGGCGAGGCCGTAGATGTCGTCGAGCGTGAGGCTGATCTTGTCGGCGGCATCGGCCGTCGCCTTGAAAGCGATTGCGCTGCCGGTGATGTAGCGGAGCTTCTCAGCACCTGCTTCAAGACAAACGACAATCTCTCCTTCGGCGACGTGTTGCGCGAGCTCGTGGGCGATGTCGAAATCGCGATGAGCGTCCGTCGCGTCGTCATCAAACACGATCGAAGGCCAGCCGCCGTACTCGTCCTCGCTATAGACGCCGAAACGACCGCCCTCTTCGAACACGACGAGGGGCGCGGCCTGTGCCCACGCCTTGAATGCATCCACGTCTCGGACGCGAAAGTAATTCGTCCGAGCAGAGCCAAGCCAATTCGCCACGATGTTGTCTCCTCGCCTAAGCGGAAATTTGCGCGGTGTGCGCCGGTGCACAAGCGCCTTCAGAGGTCTCGCGCAACGGCGTCGGCTGCTGGGCATGCATCCAGTCGGCGATCGCTTGCGCCTTTGACGCCGCGGTGAAGATGGCCCGCGGGTCTGATTTCAAAATCGAGAGCCAGCTTGCAATGTAGGCGGCGTGATCCTCGCGTGGATTGTGCGCGATGCCGAGATCGGCGAGGATGAACCCGCTCGCCAATTCGACACAAATCTCTTCGGCGGCATAACTCTCAGTGCCGAAGCGGCCCGAGAGATCGCGGTCCAAGCGATGCTTTGCGCCGCTCGCATGGCCGCATTCGTGCAGCGTGACGCCGTAGGCGGAAGCCGCATTAAGGAAGCGTTCGAAGGGGGGCAGATGCACCGTATCGGTCGATGGCCGATAATAGGCCATGTCGCCGCCGTGCATGATTTGGATTCCCAGCGAGGCGATGAAGGCCTCGGCATGGGCCAGCCGCTCGGACTCCGGAAGCGAAGGAATGGCTTCGGGTTCGTAGCCGTCCACTTGGGCGACGTTGAAAACGCTGTAGCCGCGCGCGAAGAAGCGCTTCTTGTCGCCGTCTTCCGCATCCGGTTTCTCGACCTGTTTCCAAAGCACGACGGCGCTGGCGCGCTCGCCCTTGCGCACGACGGCGCCCAGCTCGAACCATTGCTTGAACGTGCCCCAGAGGCCGGTGGGATATCCCTTAGCCTCTGCCGAGGCCCAGAGGGCGAGCGTGTTGATGCCGCGATAGGGTTTCTTCGAGCCGACATTGGCGGGGCGATAAATAGCGCTGCCGTCGTGATGCCAGGGCATGCGCCCCGCTTCGACGCCGCGTTCGATCGCAGCGATGATTTGTTCGGTGATGCGGGCATAGATGCTCGCGCGGTCGTTACTAGGCATTGGACGTGTCCTGATGAGGCGCGCACGTGCGCGTGCGCGCGGATGGATGGAAAGAGAAGGAGCCGCCCGAGGGCGGCTCCGAGCGAAGTGAGGAGGGCGCTTTAAGCCGCCGCGTCAGCGGTCTCGTCGGCCTTGGTCTTGGCGGATGCGGTCTTGGCCTTCGGGCGCGATAGCCGCTGGTAGCGGGTGATCTCGAAGGTGTTGTCGTAGATCTTCTGCTCGCCTTTGAGCCAGACGGTCGGAACGATGCGGCCTTCGAAGGTAACGCTGTCGCCCTTGTCGAGCTGGGTCAGCATCTCGGCGTTCAAGTCAGCGTCGAACGACACGCAGCGAAGCCATTCGGTCTTCGTGTATTGGCCGTCGCGGCCTTCGGCCAAACGGTCTGCGGCGATCGAGATGCGGAGCGTCTTGGCTTTCAGTTCTTCGATCTTGCCGATGCGGCCCTGAGCGGTGAAGCGGAACATGGGTCTCTCTCCTGTTCGCCGGAAAGCTCCGGCGAGAAGCGCCGCGGGGCTCTCCCGCGATGGGGCCGTGGGCTGCATGCGGGTAAGAGGGCGCTTGCAAGGGGTCGCGAAGCGACCGGAGGCTTGCCCCTTGCAAGCGACCGCCCGCATGCGAAGACGAGGACCAATGAGCGAGAGGCCTCGTGGTGTGTTGTCGGACTGGCGACGCGGCAGAAGCGCGTGCTTTCGCTGCGGAAGGGCCAACCACAGAGGCGGAGTGGGAGAACTGATGCAGCGCCGCATCGGCGCCGGTTAGCCGCCGGTTTGGCGCCGCCCAAATCCGCGTCGATGGCCTATACTGGCGAAGGACAAGGAGGCGGGAAGCGTGCTCAAGCTTGAAGTCGATGGTGCTGAGGTGAAACGCTTGCGCTCGAGCCGTGAGCGCAGCGCAACGCAGAAGGAGTTTGCGCACGAAGTGGGGATTAGTGAGCGGCGGCTCCGAGAGATTGAGAATGCAAAGGGCCTGATCGCTGTCGACGTTGTCGATCGATTAGCACGAGCTCTAAGCGTGCCGCGGACGCAACTTTGCGCTTCTGTTCCGGCGCAAGCCTCAGCGATGCCGCCAAAACCTTCTGAGAAGGATCGTTTCTTCCCGCGCTTTGACACTGGCATCGCCGAAATGGTCGAGGATGAGGCCGTGTTGATGGACGCCGCATCAAAGGCTCAGATCGTCCTCTTGCAGATCAAGGTCCGGCTTACCGAAGAGACTCAAGGCTACATCACCGAACTCTACGAACTGACGTCGAGCCTGAGCTGGAGCGGGAGCAACCGCGCGCTGCTGCAAACGGACGGCGAGCTGACCATTCGCCGGCGGCTCCGCGAATTGCTCGTCCTCCTCAAGGGCAACGACGTTTGGGTCTATGCGACCGTCAACATCAAAATGCTGCCGGAGCGCCACGAAATCCCGGCCCAGCCAGATCCGTTCAACGGCGAGCTTCAGCTCATTTTGGCTGCTGGGCCGCCCGGCGAGTACGGTGAAACTTCGATCCACGTCGATATCGACGCCGGTCAGCCGCGCATGATCCGCAATTGAGGGCGAACGCGCCGGGAGGCGCGCGTTAAGGTTTGATTCCAGACTCAGTCCCAATCTCAGGGCCTGAGGTCGATCCCAATGCCTCGACACGCTGGAGCATAACGCATGGCGAAGAAAGCCAAGAAAGCCAAAGCCGCGCCGAAGAAGGCCGCGAAAAAGAAGAA
>CAZZFE010000038.1:0-36547 GCA_964653495.1 uncultured Terricaulis sp.
GAGTTCGGCGGCGCGGAGCATCTGCTCGGCGAATTGCGCCGGCGTGCGCCAAGCCTGTTCGACGGCGCGACTCTGGCGACGAAAGCGGGCGTCGAACGCGGCTCGCCCTACAATTCCTCACCCGACTATTTCGCACGCGCGTGCGAGGCGAGCTTGCAGCGCCTGGGGGTCGAACGGATCGACCTTTTCTACATCCACCGCCCCGACCTTCTCACGCACTCCGCCGAACTCGGGGCCACGCTCGATGGGCTGGTCGCGCAAGGAAAAGTCGGCGCGATTGGGCTTTCGAATTTTACGACACACCAGGTTGACGCCCTAGCGCGGCACATGAAGACGCCGATCGCCGCAATCCAGATCGAAATCTCCGCGCTGGAAGCGAGCGCCATCATGGATGGCCGCCTCGATCAGGCGATGCGTGATGGAACGCGCGTGCTTGCGTGGTCGCCGCTCGCCGGCGGGCGATTGCTTGATCCCGCTGCAGGGCCGGCGGTGAACGAGACGCTAGCGCGTATCGCCGCCGCACACGGCGTGAGCGTCGAAGCCGTCGCGCTCGCCTTCCTCTTGCAGCATCCCGCCGCGATCACGCCGATCATTGGCACCACCCAACCCGCGCGGATCGGACAACTCGCGCAGGCCGGCGGCCTGAACCTGTCGCGCCGCGAGTGGTACGACATCCTTGAGGCAGCGCTTGGCCGGAAGATGCCTTAGCCGATCGCCGCCAACTGGCGCGCGTGCGCGCGCAACAGCGCAATCGTGCTGGAATCGCCGTCGAACACCGAATACCAGCCCTGCGGCTCGTGCGGCGGGTCGCCGACGAAATTCGTGTCCTCGGGCAGCATGCGGAAATCGGCGTGCCGCGCCCGCCCTTCACCGCCCCAAGCCCAGAAATTCGAGCCAATCAAAGGCCCGCCAGCGCGCGCGCTTTCGATCACATGCTGTTGAATGATGGCGTAAAACCGATCGCGGAACGTCGTCGGTCCGCCTGCGGCATAGGCCACGCCATCGCGCGGAAAGCCAAATTCCTCGATCACCAGCGGCTTGCCGATCTCACGCGCCAGCGCCTCGTGTACCTCAACATAATGATGTGTGTTGGCTTCCACCGTTGTGAACGTACCCGCGAGATCGTTTGGATCAGCCCAACTCCAATTCTGCGGCCAGATGTGCGCGGTGAAATAGTCAACGTGCGCATGCGCATCGCGCACGCACGACATCAGCTCGCCGCAACCAGCGCGACCTTCGCTGCCGGTCGAGACAAGATGGCGGCCGTCGATGGATCGGATCAGCCGCGCGGTGTCGGCGATCCAGGTCTGGTACGCGCTCATATTGGCGGCGATGGACGCTTCGCTTCCGCCGGGTCGCGGTTCGTTGGCGAGCTGCCAAGTCATGATCGTCGGATCGTCGCGATAGGCGATGCCGGTCACCGTGTTCACGCGCGAAACGACCGCGCGTACGTAATCATGATAGAGCGCCACCGCCTCGCCGCTCGCGTAGAATTGCGACGAGAAATCCGCGAACGCGGGCCAAGGATGGGCGGGATCCCCCGCATTGATGTAGCGCCCGCCATTGGTCCAATAGAGATAGGTGACGAACCCACCAGACCATTCCCAGAAGTTCGCGAGATAGATCACGGCGCGCAAGCCGCGCGCGCCCATCTCCGCCAGCAGCGTGTCGAGCCCGCGCAGCAAAGTCTCGTTGTAAGGTGGCGTGCGATCGCGGAAGCCGATCGCCAGCGAGTTGCGCAATGGCGAAACCTCGGACGAGCCCAGCACGCGCAGGTTCGTCACGCCGAGCTCAGCGAGGCGATCGAGTTCGCGCCGCAGCCGCGCTTGATCACCATAAGGCGCGTTCGCGCCGAGATAGGCGCCGTACCAAAGGTTTGCGCCCACGAAGCGATAGGGCGCGCCATCTATCAGCAACGCCCCGTCGCGTGACGTGACAAAGCTCCGCTCCGGAGCGCCCGTGGCGCAGCCCCACGCGCCAAGCGCGCCCGCCGCCAAAATCGATCGCCGCGTGGCCATTGGCCCTCCCTGATTTTCGCCAGCGCCCGGCGGGTTTCCCCAATTGACAGCGCTGACATTTGCGGCGCAAGGTAAATCCGCCGCGAGAAAACAACAAGCGCGGACAGCTTTCCTGGGAGGGATCAGAGGATATGGGGCCGGGGCCTGCAAGTGCGCCGCGAACGGTTGAGGGGCAGGCTTAAAGCCTCCATGGCCGCGCTTTCGCCTTCCGCTTGCGACGGGCTTGAAGCCCTCGCGCGTGAAACCCGCGCGGAGCGCGCACGCATCGCGTCATGGTGGGCTGCGCACAGCGTCGATCAAACCAACGGCGGCTTCTTCGGTGCGATCGGCGCTGACAACACGCCTATTCCTGACGCCGACAAGTCGGTCATCCTAAACACACGCCTGCTCTGGGCCTTCAGCGAAATCGCCCACACCGATGGCGAATGCGCCGATCTGGCCGAGCGCGCCGCCGCTTACATCATCGACAATTTCTTCGACGACGAACATGGCGGCCTCTATTGGATGCTTGACGCGACCGGTCGCCCAACCGACCGCCGCAAGCAAGCTTACGCGCAGGCCTTCGGCCTCTACGCCTTCGCCGCGCACTATGCCGCGACCGGCCACGAACAGAGCCTTGCCATGGCAAGCTCACTATTCGATGTGCTGGAGCACAAATTCTTCAGCGCCGAGCATGATGGCTATTGGGAAGCGCGCGGCGTGGCGTTCGAAGCGATCGAGGATGTGCGTTTGAGTGCGCGCGATCTTAACGCCCCCCTGACCATGAACACACATCTGCACGTGCTCGAAGCCTACACACAGCTCTACGCCGTGCTCCGCGCACCGCCGGTCGCCGATGCGCTAGCGCGGACCGCGCGTATCCTGATGCGGCGCATCTGTGATCGCGAAAGCGGCCATCTGGGCCTGTTTTTCGACGCCGATTGGCGGCCGATCGATCGCGTCGTTTCCTTCGGCCACGACATCGAAGCGAGTTGGCTGATCTGGGAAGCCGCCGAACGGCTCGGCCTGCCCGATCTCAAAGCCGAAGCCCACCAATGCGCTCTGCGCCTAGCGGACTCCACGCTCACACAAGCGATCGGCCCAAACGGCGAAGTCTTCGAAGAGCGCGATGCTCACGGCCATCTCAGCCAACGCCGGGTCTGGTGGATTCAGGGCGAGGCGCTCGTCGGCTTCCTCAATGCGTACGAGCTGAGCGGTGAGCAACGCTATCTCGACACCGCGCTCAATGTCTGGCGCTTCATCAAGCAACACCAGATCGACGCCAATGCCGAATGGCGCGCCACGTCATCACTCGACGCGCCGGAAACGCCCGACCTGATGGCCGGCCCGTGGAAATGCCCCTACCACACGACGCGCGCCATGATCGAAGCCGAACGCCGCGCCCGCGCGCTGCTGAACGGCGCCGCGCCAATCCAACACGCATCGCGAGCCTGAGAGAACAAGAACAATGCAATTGCAGCCGCTCGATCTCGCTATCGTTATCATCTACCTGATCGCGACTGTCGCGATCGGCTTTTGGGTTTCGAAGAAGGCTGAAAGCGGCCTCAAGGCCTACTTTCTTGGCGGCAACAAGCTGCCTTGGTATGCGCTTGGCCTCTCGAACGCGTCAGGCATGTTCGACGTCGCCGGCACGATGTGGCTCGTCTCGATCCTGTTCGTCTACGGGCTGAAGAGCATCTGGCTGCCGTGGTTGTGGCCGGTGTTCAACCAGATCTTCCTGATGGTGTTTCTCTCCATCTGGCTGCGCCGCTCCGGTGTGCTGACGGGCGCGGAATGGATCAGCTTCCGCTTCGGCGACGACACCTCCGCGCGGCTCAGTCACATGAGCGTCGTCGTCTTCGCGCTCATCATGGTGCTGGCCTACATGGCCTATGGCTTCCTCGGCATCGGTAAACTCGCGGCGCAATTCATGCCGTGGAATCTCTCGGAGCTGCTGCACCTCAACGTGTTTCTGCCCGAAGCGCTGCGCCTCGATGGGCTAGACGCCGCCGCGCTTACCGAACGCACCCGGCTCCTGGCCGACTACAACGACCGTGCCTACGGCGTGATCATCATCCTCATCACCGCGCTCTATGTCGTGCGCGGCGGCATGTATTCGGTCGTGTTCACCGAGGTCATGCAGTTCGCGGTGATGACGCTCGCCTGCATCGCCATCGCCTGGATCGCAATGACGCAAGTGAGCCCCGCTGACCTCCGCGCCAGCGTGCCGGACGGTTGGGCAAATCCCTTCTTCGGCTGGGAGCTCAATCTCGATTGGTCGAACCTTCTCCCGTCCGCCAACGACAAGATCGCCAGCGAAGGCTACTCGCTGTTCTCGATCTTCTTCATGTTGGTGCTGCTTAAGGGCATCCTCACCTCGCTCGCGGGGCCCGCGCCGAACTACGACATGCAGCGCGTGCTCTCGACACGCTCCCCGCGCGACGCCGCGAAGATGAGCGGCTTCGTCAGCATCGTCCTCAACCCGCCGCGCTATCTGATGATCGCCGGCCTTACCGCGCTCGCGCTCGTCTATTTCAGTGACGACCTCCGCGCCATGGGCGGCGCGGCCGATTACGAAGCGATCCTGCCGTTCACGCTGATCGAGTTCCTGCCGACCGGCCTCCTCGGCCTCACGCTCGCGGGGCTGTTCGCGGCCTTCATGTCGAGCTTCGCCGCGCCGCTGAACGCCGCGCCCGCTTATGTCGTCAACGATCTCTACCGCAAATACATCAAACCGAACGCCAGCCAGCAAACCTATATGCGCCTGAGCTATCTGGTCTCGGCGCTGTTCGTGATCATCGGCACTGCGTTCGGCCTGCTGCTGCACTCGATCGATAGCGTGCTCAACTGGATCACCGCCGGCCTCTATGGCGGCTACACCGCGGCCAATGTCGTCAAATGGTATTGGTGGCGCATGAATGGCTGGGGCTATTTCTGGGGCATGGCCGCCGGGATCGCCTTCGCGCTCGTGCTCGGCATTCCGCAACTCAATCTCAATGCGCTGCAAACATTCCCGCTGATGTTCCTGCTCTGCCTCGGCGCCGTGCTGATCGGTTCGCTGACGACGAAGCCGACCGACATGACCATCCTCAAGGCGTTTTACATCAAGACGCGCCCGTGGGGCTTCTGGAAGCCTGTGCAAGCCGCGATCGCCGCCGATGGCCGCACGATCGCGCCGAACAGGGATTTCTCCCGCGACATGATCAACGTCGCTGTCGGCATCGTCTGGCAGACAGCTTTGGTCGCAGCGCCGATCTTCCTGGTCATTCAGGATTGGACGCCATTCGGCATCTGCATCGGCCTCATCCTCGTCACCTCTATCTGGCTCAAGCTCTTCTGGTACGACCGCCTGCGCGACTATCCGGATGATTTGACCGATTCCGAAAAAGAACCGGCGCAATCGTGACAAAACGCCGTGCTCCCCACGCGGCTGCAGACGACGACGTCAACGACGGCCGCCGCGACATCACACCTTCCGCGTGGCCCACGCTGCGCCCGCGCGCGCGGGACGAAGCGCTGGAGCAACGCGTCGAGGCCGTTCTCGCGACACTCTCGCTCGAACAGCGCATCGGCCAGCTAATCCAAGCGGACATCGGCTCGGTGACGCCGAAGGACGTGCGCGAGTTTCATCTCGGCTCCGTGCTCAATGGCGGCAACTCCGCGCCCGGCGGCGATCTGCGCGCACCGGCGTCGGCGTGGCTCGCGCTGGCGGACGAGTTCTGGGACGCGTCGATGCACGAGAGCGGCGCGCGCGTGCCGATCATTTGGGGCAGCGACGCAATCCACGGCAACAGCAACGTCGCCGGCGCCACGATCTTTCCGCATGCGATCAATCTCGGCGCTGCGCGCGACACTGATCTCGCCGAACGCATCGGCGCCGCCACCGCGCTTGAAATGGCCGTCACCGGCCTGGATTGGACGTTCGCGCCGACGCTCGCCGTCGTTCAGGACGTGCGCTGGGGCCGCACCTACGAGGCGTTCTCCTCCGATCCGCGTCTCGTGTCGGACCTCGGGATTGCCTTCATCCGCGGTCTGCAAGGCGGTGCGCCTGGTGACGACGGCTTCCTCGGCCCCGGCAAAGTCGCGGCGACGGTGAAGCACTTCGTTGGCGACGGCGGGACGAGCGGCGGCCGCGATCAGGGCGACACGCTTGGCGACGAAACCATGCTACGCGACATCCACGCCGCGGGTTACGGCCCAGCTATCGAGGCAGGCGTGCAGGCTGTGATGGCGTCGTTCTCGTCTTGGGGCGGGCGGCACATGCATGGCCGCGGCGATCTGCTCACCGGCCTCATCAAAGAACATTGGGCCTTCGACGGCCCGGTGATCGGCGACTGGAACGGCCACGGCCAATTGCCCGGCGCGACCAGCGAGAATTGTCCCGACGCGCTCCTCGCCGGGCTCGACATGTACATGGCGCCGGATTCCTGGCGCGGCCTCTATCACAACACGCTGACGCAAGCGCGCGACGGCATCATTCCACGCGCGCGCATCGACGACGCCGTGCGCCGCGTGCTGCGCCTCAAATTGCGCGCTGGTCTGTTCGAGAAGCCGAATCCCAGCAAACGGCCCTTCGCCGGCAAGTTCGCGCTGCTCGCTTCACGCGATCACGTCGCACTTGCGGAAGAGGCCGTGCGCAAATCGGCGGTACTGCTGAAAAACGCGGGCAAGCTGCTGCCGCTGAAGCCCAAGCAAAACGTGCTCATCGCCGGCGCCGCCGCGGATCGCATGAATTGCCAGACCGGCGGCTGGACGCTCTCGTGGCAGGGCCAGGAAATGTCGCGTGCGGATTTCCCCGCTGGCGAAACCTTCGCCGAAGGCGTCGCGCGCGTTGTCAAAGCTGGCGGCGGTCACGTGCAGCACGCGCCGGACGGCGCATGGAGCAAGCGCCCCGACATCGCCTTCGTCGCCATCGGCGAAGAGCCCTACGCCGAATTTCGCGGCGATCTCGAAGCGCTTGACTACAAGCCCGGCGACACGCGCGACTACGATCTTATCCGCAAACTCCGCGCCGATGGCGTGCCTGTGGTCGTTGTGTTCTTCTCCGGCCGTCCGCTCTGGGTGAACCCTGCGCTCAACGCCGCCGACGCATTCGTCGCCGCGTTCCTGCCGGGCAGCCAAGCCGGCGCGCTGGCCGACATGCTGTTCAAGAGCACGGCGCGCCACGATTTCACGGGCGCGCTGCCGTTCGGCTGGCCGCGCAAGGCCGATCAATATGATCTCAGCGATCCGAAGGTGCTGTTCGCGCGCGGCTTCAGCGGAAAGCTAAAAGACGATCTCAATATTGCTGGCCTGCCCGAGCGCGGCGTCGCCAGCGCCGCTGACCCGCACACACTCTTCGATCTCGGCGCCGCGCAAGGCGGCTGGAAGCTCACGCTCGAAGATGGCGAAGGCGCAAGCGAGGTGCGCGCGCCGGCGTTCCAATCGCCACAAGGCGGCGTGCAAGCGCGCGCCATCAATCTCGACCGCCAGGAAGGCGCGCTTGCGCTCTCGTGGACCGGCACGGGTGAGCTTTTCTTGCGTCACCCGCCCGTAGACCTTACGCGCGACACCAATGCTGATTGCTGTCTGACGTTGCAGCATCAAAGCGGCGGCGATGGCGCGCTGCGGATGCGCCTCTACTCTGCCGACGGTTCGTCCCGCGCGCTGGACCTCAAGCTTGCCGACGCCAAGCCCTCGTCATCGGGGCAAAGCCTGCTCGAATTCGCGCTCAAGGCGTTCGCCATGAACGGCAAAGAATTAACCCAGATCGTGGCGGTGAGCTTAGAAGCAGCGCACCCTCTCGATCTGGTGCTGGTGAAGCTCTCAATCACGGCGCGGGTGCCGGTTGCGTGATTTTGCGGGCTTGTGCTGAGGCCAGAGTCTTGCTTGGAGTACCGACGTGAAAACCGTCGCACCAGCCAGCGAAACGACGCGCGCGCCGACCATCTACGAAGTCGCCGCCAAGGCCAATGTTTCGATCAAGACCGTGTCGCGCGTGCTCAACGGCGAGCCGAACGTGCGCCCAGGCGTGCAACAGCGCGTGCTGGCCGCCGTGGCCGAGCTTGGCTATCGCCCGAAGATGTCCGCACGCGGCCTCGCCGGCGGGCGCTCCTACACCTTGGTGACGTTCCTCGATGAGGGCCTCACCATGGACCATTGGCGCATCGGACGCTCCAACCCGTACGTCGAGCGCCTGCAATTCGCCGGCATGCTGCAATGCCGGAAATCCGGCTACCACCTGCTGGTGGAATTGCTCGACCCGAACAGCCCACGCGTCGAGCAATGGATCCAATCCACGCTCGCGGCGCTCAATCCCGATGGTGTGATCCTCACGCCGCCAATCTCGGAAGATCAGCGCGTCATCGCCCTGCTGGAGCAATTCAACGCGCCGTTCGCGCGCTTGAGCGCCGTGCCGTCCAAGGCCGCCTGCCTCACCATCAGCATGGACGAAGTCGCTGCCGCTGCTGAAGCGACGAACCATCTGATCGACCTGGGCCACACGCGCGTCGGCTTCATTTCCGGCGGCCCAGGCTTCGCGTCGAGCACTTTGCGCGAGCAAGGCTATCGCGCGGCGTTAGAGACGCGCGGCATCGGCTTTGACAAGAAACTGATGTCGATCGGCGATTACACATTCGAAGGCGGCAAGCGCGCGGCTTCCGTGTTGCTGAAAGAGAAGAACCCGCCGACAGCGATCTTCGCCAGCAACGACGAAATGGCGCTCGGCGCGATCCACGAAGCCACGCGCCGCGGCCTCGCCGTGCCGCGTGATCTTTCCATCATCGGCTTCGACGACTTTCCCGCTGCGCAATATTCGATCCCGCCGCTCACCTCGATGCGTCAGCCGATCGACGACATGGGCGTGCTCGCTGTCGAGCGCCTGATCGAACACGCCGCCACGCAACGCGGCCAAGCGATGCCAGCCGATCACGCGGTCGTGCCGCACGCGCTTGTCGTGCGCGCCTCCACCTGCCCGCCGCCGCGCGACGCAGCGCCCAAGAAAGCTAAGACGTAAATCTTTCGGTCGCGGCGCAATCAGCGATTGCCGCGCGGCAATTTCCGTGACAACCTTCTGACAGCGCTGTCTTACGGAGCCAACCGCGAGCGGCCGGGGAGGATGCCGCGATGACGCCAGCCGAACTGAGCGTGATGTTCTTTCTGCAAATGGCGGTGATCATCGCCGCCTGCAGGATCGTCGGTTGGGCGGCCAAGCGCTTCCTCGGCCAGCCACAAGTCGTCGGCGAGATGATCGCCGGCGTGATGCTCGGCCCCTCGCTCCTCGGCCTCGCCGCGCCGGATTTCAGCGGCTGGCTGTTTCCGCAAGAGAGCCGGCAACTCCTGTTCGTCGTCGCGCAGCTTGGCGTCGGCCTTTACATGTTCATGGTCGGGCTCGGCTTTAACGTCTCGCATTTCAAAGCCAACGCGCCGAGCGCCGCCGCTGTGTCGCTCTCCGGTGTAGCTGCCCCGTTCCTGCTCGCCGTTCTGATCACGCCATGGCTGTTGCAAACGCCTGGGCTCTTCAGCGACGGCGTGCCCGGCCCGCAAGCGACGCTCTTCATGGGCGCGTGCATCGCCATCACCGCGTTTCCGATGCTGGCGCGCATCATCCACGAGCGCGGGCTTTCCAATTCACCGCTCGGCACGCTCGCGCTCTCCGCCGGCGCGATCGACGACGCGGGCGCTTGGATCGTGCTCGCCATCGTGCTCGCCAGCTTGGGCGCCGGCGCAGGTGTTGCGATCACCGCGATCGTCGGCGGCCTGGCGTTCGTGCTGTTCATGGTCACGATCGGCCACCGCTTGCTCGCTCACCTCGGCCGCATTGCCGAGCGCGAAGGCAAATTGAACGACACGGTGCTGGCGCTGTCGCTGGGCGCCTTCATGCTCTCCGCGTTCGCGATGGATTTCGCCGGTCTGCATGCCGTCTTCGGCGGCTTCGTGCTGGGCGCGGCGATGCCGCGCGGCTTCTTCGCGCAAGAGCTACGCAAGCGCCTCGAACCGTTCGTGGTGACGGCGCTGCTGCCGGTGTTCTTCTGCTATTCCGGCCTCAACACGCAGCTGACCATGGTCAACAACGCCAGCCTGCTGCTGATCGCCGGCGCGATCCTCATCGCCTCTGTCGCCGGCAAGGGTGTCGCCTGCTATCTCGCCGCCCGCGCCACCGGCCAGGACAACGCCACCGCGCTCGGCATCGGCGCGCTGATGAACGCGCGCGGCCTGATGGAGCTGATCATCATCAATATCGGCCTGCAGCGCGGCGTCATCGAAGCGCCGCTGTTCGCGATGCTGGTGATGATGGCTGTCGTCACGACTCTGATGGCCTCACCCCTGTTCGAGTTTGTCTACGGACGCAAGGCCCGCGAGCGCGGTGAACTCGGGGCGTTGAGCGAAGGCGACGCTTCGCCCGAGACGCCGCTCTTCAAGCCCACGGCCTGAGCCTGTCCCAGCGGCAGCCGCAAGCGCTAGGTTGACTGTGTCGCGTTCGGCGCCAAACGTGCGCTATGCGAAACTTTACGTCAGACCAGATCATTTTCCGCGACGCATATCGCAAATTCCTCGCCGCCGAGGTCGCGCCGAACATGGAGCGCTGGCGCGAGGAAGGCATCGTCGATCGCGCGATCTTCCGCAAAGCCGGCGACCTTGGCTTTCTGATGATCTGGCCGGACGAGAAATACGGCGGCATGGGCGATGCCGATTTCCGCTACGAGCAAATCATCATCGAAGAAACGATGCGCGCCGGTTGCCAGGCTTGGTACAACACGCTGCATAGCCGCCTCGTCGGCACGTACTTTCAGCGCTTTGGCAATGAAGAGCAGCGTGAGCGCTTTCTGCCCAGATGCATCACCGGCGAGACCATTCTCGCCGTGGCGATGACCGAGCCAGGCGCCGGCTCCGATCTCGCCGGCATGCGCACAACGGCGGAAGATCGCGGCGACCATTTCCTGCTCAACGGCTCGAAGACTTACATCTCCAACGGCATCAATGCCGATGTGGTGATCGTCGCCGCGAAACTCGCGAGCGCGGAGAAGAAGCATTCCATGGTGCTGCTCGTCGTCGAGCGCGGCATGGAGGGTTTCGCACGCGGCCGCAATTTGAAGAAGATGGGCCTGCCGGCGCAGGACACGGCGGAGCTGTTCTTCGAAAACGTCAAAGTGCCGAAGGCCAATGTGCTCGGCGAGCCTGGCAAGGGCTTCTATTATTTGATGGAAGGCTTAGCCGAAGAGCGGCTGATCTCCGCCGTCGGCTGCGCAGCGCACGCGCGTCGCGCCTTCGACGTCACGCGCGATTTCGTCATGCAGCGGCAATTGTTCGGACAGCCTTTGTCCGAGCAACAGAACACGCAGTTCCGCATGGCGGAGATGGATTCCGAAATCGAACTCGTGGAGGTGTATGTCGATCATTGCGTCGCCGCGCACAATCGCGGCGAGCTGAACTCGAACATGGGCGCCAAGGCAAAGATGATGGCGTCAGAGATCGAGTGGAAGATGCTTGATCTCGGCGTGCAGCTCCATGGCGGCGCCGGTTACATGGATGAATATCCGATCAGCCGCATGTTTACCGACGCACGCATCAACCGCATCTTCGCCGGCAGCTCCGAGATCATGCGCCTGATCATCGGCCGCGACGTATTCTCGCAGAAATACCACAGCCCGCTCGAGTGAGAGCTAGACTAAGAGGCGCGCGTCCGCGCTTAAGCTTTGCCCTGTGTGTCGCGCGCCTTGGTTTCGGCAGGCAGAAGCGCCTTCGCCTCCAGGATGTCCGCGAGGCCGACCTGCACGTAGGGCCCGGTCATGCCTTCTTCGGATGCTACGACGCGAATGCGGATGTCATCCTCCCATTCGTCGAGCAGGCGGCAACGCTCTTCTACCGAGAGCGAGGTGTCTTCTGCGAGTTCCCGCGGGGTTCGATATTTCGAAGCAGGATTGATCGAAGTTTCGAGATCGTCGGTCATGCATCTTACTCCGAGATGTCAAAGCGGCGGCCAGGCCTCGGGTTCCCTCGGCAATCTCAAAGGTTCCCACATGGAACCTGAGCGGGAGACACACGTTTGCTTCTCCAGTTGGGCTCACGCCCGGTTTTTGGAGATTGAAGATATGGATAAGGAACACGCCAAAGGCGCGCTCGACAAAGCTTCGGGCGCCGCGAAGGAAGCGATCGGCAAGGCCACCGGCAACGAAAAGCTCCGCGCCGAGGGCGCCATCGACAAAGCCAAAGGCGCCGTGCGCGAGGCGGTCGGCGACATCAAGGACAACATCAAGAAGGCCGATGTCGACGCGCAGCGTAAGCGCGAGGCCGACCGGCTTTCGTAATTGCATGGAGGGCGCGGCGTTCAGTGAACGTCGCGCCCGTTCTATCTGCGCCGCTTTTTCGCAGCCGCCCGTATCGGCGGCTTGGAGAGCGGCGTTTTCGCGACCACGGCGGCGGCGATGGCCGCGAGTACGGCGCGCTGGTCGTAGCCCCCAAGCGCGCTGAACCCATCGACGAGCTTGCGCGCCTCGGGCGACAATGCGGCATGGCGGTCACGACGCGGTGCGCTTGAGCTCGGCAGCAGCGCACTGGTCTCGGTGTCGAGGATGTTGGCCAATTCGTAGAGCGTCGACGCCGACACCCGATTGACGCCCTTTTCGTACTTTTGCAGCTGCTGGAAGGTGATGCCCAGGGCCTCAGCGACGCCCTCCTGGGACAAGCCAAGCTCAAGCCGGCGCGCCCGGATTCGGCGGCCAATTTCAAGATCAGAAGGCCCCGCGCTGCGCTTGGTCACGACCCCTCCCTGCCTAGCAAAGATCATAGCTAGGCCAATTGTGACACTGACGCCAGCATCAGGCTTTGACATCGGCGCCGGAGCGTCCATTCAATAGCAGTGGCATGGAGGGCCGGACCGAGGCGCTTGCGTCGTCGGCGGCATGGTTGGAGGGGCGGCCGTCGCGGCGGCCGCCGGGCGGTGCGGCATGACTACCGATTTTGCGTTGCAACCAGACCTCGAACACTTGGTGTTCGATACGATCGAGAATGCGCACCGTGTGGATACGACCGATGCGCTTGAGGCGCTCTTCGTTCCCGCCTGTCAGCGGCTTGGCTTCTCGCACATGGGCACATTCTCGGTGCGCGAGCCGTCGGGCCGTATGATCGGCCACTACCAAGCAGGCTCCACCGATCGGATCTGGGAAGACCACTACATCCAGCAGGCGCACTTCGAGAACGACGCGATCGTCGCCATGCTGCCGCGCACGCTCGATGCCATCGTCTGGGACGATCTCGCCAAGACACGGCGCCTCGAAAGCGAAGCCGCCGACATCTTCCATGAAGCGCGCGCGTTTGGACTGAAGGACGGCTTCGTGCTGCCGCAGCACTTCACCGATGGCGGCGTCGCCGCGACTGTGCTTCTCGCGCCCGACATCGTTGAGCCTAACCCGCGCACCCGCGCGGCCACCCACATTCTGTCGGCGTATTTCGCGATGGCGGTGCGGCGGCTGAAGGCGCCCGAAACGGTCGCGCCGGGCGTCACGCTCTCCAAACGCCAGCGCGAATGCCTGCAATGGGTGCGCGCCGGGAAAAGCGATTGGGAGATCGGCGAAATCCTCACCATCTCCGAACACACGGTCCGCGAGCACATCGAGGCCGCGCGAACCAAGCTCGGCGTGCGCACGCGTACCCAAGCCGTGATCGAAGCGATCCAGCGAAAAATCATATCGCTCTAGGGTTGCCGCAACCCCCCCGGTCGGGGGGGATGTGGCGCCGGCGGAACCAGCGCTTTCTCCCTCGCGGAGGAAGCCACGATGCGCGTGCACGTCGTCCACGCTCACAATCGCCAATTATATCTCGACGAGATCGAAGCGATGCATCGCCATCGCTATCAGGTCTTCGTTGAGGAACGCGGCTGGCAAGCGCTGCGCAGCGATGACGGGCTCGATATTGACGAGTTCGACAACGAATTCGCGACCTACCTCATCGCCATAGACGATTTAGGCGACGTCGCAGGCTCGGCCCGGCTCATCCCGAGCTGGCGGCCGAATATGCTGAAAAACCTCTACCCCGAATATTGCTCCGCCAGCGTGCCCGTCGGCCCCGGCATCTGGGAATGGAGCCGGCACGCAACGCCCGGCAAACGCTTTTCCATCACCCGCAACGTGCGCACCCAACTCGTCCTCAATGTCGGGATCATCGAGTTCGGGCTCTCTCGGGCGATGGAGCAAGTCTATGGCGTGCTCGAAGCGGAGCTGATGCCGTGGACGGCCCAGCTCGGCTGGGATTCGAAATTGCTCGGCCCTGCGCTCGCCTACGGCGAAGGCTTCGCGGTGGCGTCCATCAGCTCGATCCGCCTCGCGCAATTGCAGCAGCTGCGCGCCGAGGCGCGCCTGCGTGAGCCTGTGCTGCTCGAAGCGCCCGGCTTCTCCGGCGAGCGCGGACGCATCGCCCGACGCTGGCTCGAGAGGGCCGCACGCCTCAGCGAAGCGGAACTCCTGCAAGCCGACGCGCACCCACCCTACGCCTACGCGGAGCGCAGACCATGAGCTTGGCCGAAGCCCCCAGACTGCGCCCGGTGCTGGCGCTACCGCGCCTCCACGCACCCGACGCTTCCACCATCGCCGATGCGCTCGACCATGCCGGCTGCGCGATCGTGGAGAACGCCATCGACGCGGACACGTTCGCACGCGCCGCGCAGGCGCTCCAACCATGGTTCGACGCCGCGCGTTGCGGCGAGGGGCACTTCTTCGGCCGCAAGACCAAGCGCTTCTCGGCGATTTTCGCCAAAGCGCCCGAAACAGCTGCTCTCGCGCTCGAACCGAATATCCTCAGCGCCGTCGAGCAAACCTTGCTCGGCCCTGCGCATGCGGCGCGCGGCGATTGCATCCAACTCAATCTCACCCAAGCCATCGAAATCGCACCGGGCGAACACGCCCAGCTCCTCCATCGCGACGACAATCTATTCCCGTTCGAAAAGCGGTTCGAACTGATGGTCAACGTGATGTGGGCGATCGATCCGTTCACCGCCACGAATGGCGCCACGCGTATGGCGCCCGGCAGCCATCTCTGGCGGCGCGAAGACGACGATCTTTCCGAGTACGGCGTGCAAAGCGCCGAAGCTCCGGCGGGCAGCGCCATCCTTTGGGTCGGCTCGCTGCTGCATGGCGGCGGCGCCAATCTGAGCGCGCTGCCGCGCCGCGGCCTCGTCATCAGCTACTCGCTTGCGTGGCTCGCGCCCGCCGAGAAGCTTCTCCTCTCTATCCCGCGTGAAAGCGCGAAAGAGCTCCCCGAACGCCTGCAGCGGCTCATCGGTTATCAGGTCCATCGCCCCAATCTCGGTTGGGTCGAAGGGCGTGATCCGATCGAGTGGCTGCACGGCGACACGCGCGCGTTGGCGGCCGCACGCGACAACCTCACCCCCATTCAAGAACAGATGCTCGCTGAGCATTTTTCGAGAGCATTGCCATGATCACCACGGAGACACCTGCTTTGTCAGCCCTTATCGATGCAAGCGTCGCGCAGATCGAATCCCTCCGCACTGCCTTCAGCGAACTCGACGATATCGCCCATTCCGAAACCGGCCGCGAATTGCTGCGCGCGCTGGCGATCGCTTCGCTGTCCGTGCAACGGCTGCGCTACGAGCTCGAAAACGAAGTCGCGATCGAGGATGAGCACTATGTCTGAGTGCCCAGCGCGCGGACTTATGCGCCGTCTGGCAACACGCGAAGGCTTGGCCAATCCCCACCCGGTGTTTCGCGCGCTCCGCGAAGCGGGGCCGATGCACGACGCACCGCATTTCGGCCCCGCCCTCACCGGTTATGACGATGTGCGCGCGGTCTTGTTCGATCGCTCGCTCAATGTGTCAGCGGAAGCGGCCAAGCCCGGCTCGGCGCGCGCGAACATCGCCGCACGCATGCCCGAAGATTTGCGCGCGCTGCCGCCTTGGCTCTTCCTGATGGACGACCCGGATCACGCACGGCTGCGCAAAGTGCTGGCGCCTGTGTTCAATCAGCGCTCGATCGACGCGCTGAAGCCGCAGATCGCCGCCAACACGCGCGCGCTGCTCGATGCGATGCGCGGGCGCGAACAGATCGATCTCATCGCCGATTTCGCCATTCCGTTGCCGCTCTACGTCATCGGCGATCTGCTGGGTGTCGACGAGCGTCACAACGAAGAATTCCGGCACTGGTCGGAAGCTCTGGTCTACGAGCTGCACTCGCTCGCAACGCCGGAACGATATGCCGAAGGCGTCGAAGGCCATCGTGCCCTGGCGGCCTTCTTCCGCCAGTTGCTCGCGGAACGGCGCGCTCATCCGCGCGGGGACGTCGTCTCGTACCTCGCCGACGCCGAGCGTGATGGCGATGTCAGCGAGGATGAGATCGTCTCGATGTGCATTAATCTCCTGGTCGCGGGCCATCTGACCACCGCTGACCTCATCGCCAGCCTCGCTTATCTCCTTCTGAAAAACCCAAGCGAACGCGCTCGGCTCGAACGCGAGCCGGCGCTGTGGAGCAACGCCGTCGAGGAAGCATTGCGCCTCGAACCGCCAACGCCGCTGCTGGCGCGCGTTCACGGCTGCCCGGCGCAAATGCACGGCCGCGCCTTCGAACAAGGCGACAGCATCAATGTGTTCATCGCCGCGGCCAACAGAGATCCCGCTGCGTTCCCCGATCCCGATCGCTTCGATGTCGAACGCGACGACAACCGCCATCTCTCCTTCGGCGGCGGCGGGCACTTCTGCTTAGGCGCGCCGCTTGCGCGCGCGGAGGCCACGATCGCCACGCGCATGCTGTTCGAGCGCCTGCCGAACCTCGCGCTCGGGCCGGAAGAACCGATCTGGCGCAACAACCCAAATTTCCGCGGCATCACCCGACTGAAACTGCTGACCGGCGAAACCACAGAACAAGCGGCAAACGCGCCAGCCCTCCTCGAACTCGCTTAGAAAGGAAACGTCATGCCGCTCGGCATACAACCGGCGCACCTCGCCATCGCCGTCGCGATCTACCTGACCGCCGTGGCGCTCGGCATTGTGCTTGAGCGTGTCGCCAAGCGGCTTTAGCCGTCGCCTTCCGGATCGAAGTACGAGCCGCCGGCGCGGTAGCGTTCGTGCCGTTCCAACTCGCGCCGGCCGATCTTGTTGCGCCAGGTGGCTGCGCCGTTGCGAAGGTCCGCGGGCGTCAGCTCGAGCGCGTCCCACGCGGCGAGGCCGTAATTGTTGTAGAGATTGTAGGTCAGCTTCGGTCCGCCTTCGCCGAAGCTGAAATCCATGAGCCCAACATTGACGCTGCGCGTGTAGGTCTGGCGAATGCGGATTTCCGGCATCTGATCGACGAAATCGCTGTCGGGCAGATTGGCTAGCGGCGATGAGCAGAGATCATAGAAATCGTATGCGCCCTGCTCCGAGCGCGGCACGCAATTGAGTTCGCCCATATGGCTGTCGCCGGAAATGCCGAACACGCCGCCGATAATGTGCGTGCGGATGTGCTCGAAGATTTCGTCGCGCTCGTGCGTGAACACCGCCCACGAATCGCCGCCGCGCTCCGCTTTCGAGAAGCCGCCGCCGGAGACGAGCACCTTGAACGGCGCCCGGCTCGCGCGCAGCTCGTCCTTCAGCCATTGCTTCTGCGTTGTGCCCAGCATGGTTTTTCCAGGCACGTCCGGCGCGTCGGCGGGATCGCGATAATAGCGGCCGTCGAGGAAGAAGAAATCGACACCGCCATACTCGTACTTGAAATAGACACCCGGATTGTTCGCGGCGCCGTAGGACGGATTCGCCCAGTAGGACTTGAACAACGCCAAAGATTGTTCGCGGATCGGATTGGTGCGATCGGAATCGTTTTGGCCGAAATCGTGATCGTCCCAGATCGCCAAGCTTGGCGTCGAGCGGATCACCGGCTTCAGCGAGTCGATCTCGCGTTGCCGACGATAGAGATCGGCCATCGCCGCCGGCTCGCCGGTATCGGCGTAGATGTTGTCACCCAGGAAGAACATCAAATCCGGCTCAAGCTGGCGTACGATGTCGAAGATCGGCTGGCGCGTGTCGATCTGCAGCCGCGCGCAGGAGCCGAACGCGGCGCGGAACCCAGCCCGACCGCGCGGCGCGGTGCGCGTTGCAAACGGTAACGGCAGGTAACGATCGTAAACGCCGTCGATGCGGAGCCGATAGAAATAGCGGGTTGCCGGGTTAAGACCCTCGACGCGAACCACGGCGCAGAAATCGCTCGCGGCGTCGGCGCGCACGGGCACGGAACGGCGCACGTCGCTGAAGCTGCGATCGAGCGACACTTCAAGCTCGACATCGAACGTGCCGCTGACGCGCGTCCAAACGCTGATCGAACTCGACGTCGGCGCACCGACCATTGGCCCCTGCAGCGTGCGCGGATAGCCCACGGCCGCCGCGAATGCATCCGGCGCGAACGGCAGCGCAGCTAGCGCGAGCCCTGCTTTCTTCAGCAACAAGCGGCGGTGATGCGTGTTGCTCATGGCGCGTCCTTCTTCGCGAGTGCTTCGCCAGCGAGGCGGCTTTCATTGATCAGAGCGTCGACAAGCGCTGCGGGGCCAGCACACACGGTGTTGCCGTGCAGCGCCAACGGTCCGCCATCGGCGCTCTTCGCGACGCCGCCAGCTTCCATGATCAACACCGCGCCCGCCGCCATGTCCCACGGCGTGACGATGCGTTCGAAATAGGCGTCGAACCGGCCGCTGGCGACGAATGCCATGTCGACAGAACCGGCGCCAGTGCGGCGGACGCCCATCGTGTGCGGCGTCAACCGCGCGATTTCAGCGTGGAAGCGCGGATGCCCGGTTTTGCCGGCGAACGGAATACCGATAGCGATCACGGATTCCGCAAGCGTTGCGCGCTTCGAGACGTGGATGCGCTTCCCGTTCAAGAACGCGCCTTTGCCCTTCTCCGCCCAATAGAGCTCATCGAGCGCCGGCAAGAATATCACGCCCGCGAGCACGTCATCGCCACGCGCCAGCGCGATGTTCATGCCGAATAGCGGCGTGCCCCAGAGAAAATTCGTCGTGCCGTCGAGCGGATCGACGATCCAGGTCAGATCATCGTCACCGCCGGAGCGCCCGCCCTCTTCACCCAGAAAGCCGTAGCCCGGCGCGTAAGCGGTCAGCACATTGCGGATCGCTTCCTCGGCGCGGAGATCGGCCGCGGAGACGAAATCGCCCGTGCCTTTGTCGCTGATGCGCAATTCTTCGAGCCGCGCACGATCCTGCATCAGGCCGCGCCCAGCCGCACGCGCCGCTTCGATCATGGCTTCAATTGTTGGGCTCATCAGTCACGCACCTTTGCGCGCCAGAGGGTCGCGGCGAGCAGCATCGATACGATCGACGAACCGAGCCAGAACCAAATCACTGGGCCGAAATCATAGACGCGGTCCGCGCCGACCATGTGCGAATGCTGATCGATCATGGCGCCGCTGACGTTCTCCTGGATCGCCGCGCCGATATAGGAGAACACGCCGATCACGCCCATCGCCGCGCCCGCGACACGCTTGGGGCAGATATCGACCGCGAACAAGCCGCCGAGCGACGCAACTAGGCCGGTGAGGCCGAGCCCGAACATGATCATGCCGATTGTCAGCGTCACAATGTCGGTGGGGCCGAAGAAGATGAGGCCCAGGCCGATGATCTCGATGATGGAGAACAACAGGTTTGCCGGCGGGCGCCGCGCTTTGAACAGCGTGTCGCTGACAATGCCGTAGAGGATCGATCCGGCGATGCCTGCCAGCGTCGAGATCATCAGCATCGTGCCGGACGCAATCTCGTCGAACCCGCGCGCCTCTTGCAGATAAAGCGGGCCCCACGAATTGATGGCGTAACGCGTGATGTAATTGCTGAGGCTCGCGAGGGCGAGGATCCAGATCGTCGGGATGCTCAGGATCGAGAATTGTAGCGCCAGCGTGCTCTTGGCTTTCGACGCACCACTCTCGGCGACGTGATCATCTTTCCAATCCGCGACAGTCGGCAGGCCAAGCGTGCGCGGGCGATCGCGGACCATCAGCCACATCATCGCCGCCGCCGCGAAGCCGATCATCGCCGGCACAAAATAGCCCCAGCGCCAGCCGAAGAACGCGACCACTGAGCCGATAACGAAGAACGTAAGCCCCTCGCCGATCGAATGCGCCGTGCTCCAGAGGCCGTACATGCGGCCGCGCTCTTTGTTGGAGAACCACGCCGTCATCGCTACGACACCGCCGGGCGCGCCGAAACCTTGGAACCAGCCGTTGATGCCCCAAATGATCGCCGCGACCAGCACTGTATCGGCGAAACCCATGCCGACATTGCAGATCGCCGTCATCAGGAAGCCGAACGTGAGGAAGATGCGCATGTTGGCGTGATCAGCGAGGAAGCCATTGGTGAGCTTGCCGAGCGCATAGGTGTAGAACAACGCCGAGCCGATGAGGCCAAACTCAGCCGGCGTGAAGATGCCAGCGTCGATCATCGACGGCTTCACCATGCCGATGGCGAGCCGACACGTGTAGATCAGCCCGTAGCCCACCGTGATCGCGAACATCACGCGGAAGCGGTTCGAGCGGAACAGCGCATCGATCTGCTTCTGATCTTGCATCAGAGGCGCGTCCGCAGCCGTCGCGAACGCACTGAACAATCTGCCAATCAATGCGCTTCCCCTCTTTTTGTTCTTGCGCTCTTTACGGCGCTTCTATTTTTTCTGTGCGATCCACGCGTGCGCCGGATCGTTCTTGAAAATCCATTTGCGCTTCGGGCCGGCCATCACGTTGAGGTAATAGAGATTGTAGCCATGCGGCGCGCCGACCGGATGATAGCCGCGCGGCACCAGCACGACGTCCCCATCTTCGACGCACACCGTTTCATCGAGTGTGCGATCGTCGGTGTAGACGCGCTGGAACGCGAAACCCTGCGGCGGGTCGAGGCGGTGATAGTAAACTTCTTCAAGCGCGGTTTCGGTCGGCTGCGCGTCGGTATCGTGCTTGTGCGGCGGGTAACTCGACCAATGCCCGCCGGGCGTGATCACTTCGGCGAGCAGCAAGCTCTCGGCGGTTTCGGTTTCCGGCAGAATGTTGCGCACGTAGCGCGTGTTCGTGCCTTGACCGCGTGTTTCGGTGCTGATCGCGTCCGGCGTGATCAGCCGCGCTTCGCCGCGCTCCGACGCAGGCGCGGAGCAGAGCGCAATCTCAAGCGCGCTGCGGGCGGTGATGGTGTAGGCAGCGCCGGCTGGCGCGTAGACGGCGTAAGGCGCCTTCTCTTCAAACACGCTGGCGCGCGCGCCGATGTTTTCGAACGTCTGCTCGCCGACGCGCACGTCGCACTTGCCGGAGAGGATCACGAGGCACGTTTCGCGCTCCGCCTCGCCGCCGCTGGCGCTCTCGCCGCGCGCGAGCGTCAGCAGCTTGAAGCCGACATAAGTCCAGCCCGCGCTCTCCGGCGTGATCTCCATGATCACACCGTCGTCGGTGCGGGGCTTCGGGCGGACGCGGAGATCGACCATCGCGGCGCTCCTCAGATCAAACCGGCAGCGCGAGCTTCGCGCTTCAGCGTATCGAGCCCAAGCTGACCATACGTGCGCGGATCGGCCAGCGCCGGATCTTGCTCGGCCTCAACGATGATCCAGCCGGCATAGCGAATATCCTTCAGCGCACGCATCACCGCGCCGAAATCGAGATCGCCATCGCCGGGCACCGTGAACATACCGGCGAGCACGCCTTCGAGGAAACTCTTGCCGCTGGCGCGCGCATCGTCGTGCCGGTTGCGGCGGACGTCCTTGCAGTGCACGTGCGCGATACGCGCCGGGTGATTTTGGATCACGCTCAGATAGTCGATGCCGCCAAGCGCAGCGTGGCCGGTATCGAGCGTTAACCCAACTGTTGGACCGGTCGCCTTAATAAAAGCGGCAAGATCAGCGGGGCGTTCGACGACAGTGCCCAAATGGTGATGGTACGCGAAGCGCAAGCCTTGCCCTGCGATGTAGTTCGCCACCGCCGTCATCCGCGTACCGAACTCCGCCCATTCCTCGGCGCGCAGGCGCGGCGTGCTCTCGAGTGGCGCGCCGCGCGTGCCGTGGACGGCGTTGCTGGTCTCGGCGAACACGAACACCGTCGAGCCCAGCGCCTTCAGCAAAGCCAGATGCGGCTGCAGCGCTTCGATCTCGGCTTCGGCGCTCTGCTTCAGCAGATTGCCGCTGTACCACCCTCCGACAAGCGCCAGATGGTGCGGCGCGAGGACGGCTTTCAGCGCATCCGCCTCGCGCGGGAACTTGCCACCGAGCTCAACGCCATCGAAACCGATCTCGCGTGTGTCGCGCAAAATCGTTTCGAGTGGCGTGTCACCACCGAGTTCCGGCATGTCGTCATTGGCCCAGGCGATCGGGCTCACGCCGAACCGGATGCTCATTGCTTCGTCCCTTTCGGGTTGATCTTGTCTTCGTAGGCTTTGCGCGCTTCGCGCACCGCGCCGCGCTCGGACACCTCCGGGACGGCGACGTCCCACCACCAACCGCCGGCTTCTGTGGTTTTCAGCGCGTCGGTGTCGATGACGATAACGCTGGTGCGGTCGGCCCTCTTTGCGCGCGCGAGCGCGGCTTCCAGCGCGGCGATATTGTCCGCTTTCTCCGCAATCGCGCCGAGGCTCGCGGCGTGGGCGACGAAATCAACGTCCGGCAGCGTTTCGTGCTCAGCGTCGGCGAGCAAATTGTTGAAGCTCTCCGAGCCCGTCGCGCGCTGCAGGCGGTTGATGCAGCCATAGCCGCGATTGTCGAGCACGACGATCGTGAGCTTCTTGCCGAGCATCACCGAGGTCGCGATCTCGGAATTCATCATCAGGTACGAGCCATCGCCGACCATGACGAACACGTCGCGCTCAGGCGCCGCGATCTTCACGCCAAGGCCGCCGGCGATTTCGTAGCCCATGCACGAATAGCCGTACTCAAGGTGGTAACCGCCGGGCTTTGCCGTGCGCCACAATTTGTGCAACTCGCCGGGCAAGCCGCCAGCTGCGCAAACGACAACGGCGTTTTCATCCGCTGCGCGTTGCACCGCGCCTATGACTTGCGCGTCGCTTGGCTTGTCTTGCGACCTGGGTGCGGCGATTGCCGCATCGACGGCCTTGTTCCATGCCGCCACGCGCGACGCGTTGGCGTCACGCCAGGCCTTCGGCGCGCTCCAGCCTTCAAGCTTTGCCGCCAACGCTTCGAGCACGGCGGCCGCGTCGCCTATCACGGCCTGCGCGCCATGCTTGTGCGCGTCATGTGTCGCCACATTGATCTGCACGAGCTTGCAACCGGCGCGCTCGAACAATGTCCGCGAGCCGCTGGTGAAATCCTGCAGCCGCGTGCCGATGCCAATCACCAGATCGGCCTCCGCCGCCGCTTCGTTGGCGGCGCTTGCGCCGGTCACACCAATGGAGCCGAGCGCGCTGGCGTGGTTCCACGCCAACGCGCCCTTCCCCGCCTGCGTCTCGCCGACAGGCAGCCCCGCCCTTTCGGCAAAACGCGAGAGTATGTCTTCCGCACCCGCATACAAAACGCCTCCACCCGCGATCAGCAGCGGCTTCTTGGCGTTGCGTACAAGCGATGCGAGCGCATCGATGTCGCGCGTTTCGGGTTGCGGTTTGCGGATGCGCCAGAGATGGCGTTCAAAGAAGCGCGCTGGATAGTCGAAGGCTTCGGCCTGCACATCTTGGCAAAACGCGAGCGTCGCTGGTCCGCAATTGACAGGATCGAGCATCGTCGCCAGCGCGCGCGGCAGCGAGTCCAACAATTGCTCCGGCCGCGTCAGCCGATCGAAGAAGCGCGACACCGGACGGAAGCAATCGTTCGCCGAGACCGTCGCGTCGCCGAAATTCTCGATCTGCTGCAACACCGGGTCGGGCCGGCGCGACGCGTACACGTCGCCAGGCATGAGCAGAAACGGCAGTCGGTTCACGTGCGCAAGCGCCGCCGCCGTCACCATGTTCGTGGCGCCCGGGCCGATGGACGTGGTGCAGATCATCGCGCGGCGACGACGCATCTGCTTCGCGTAGGCGATCGCTGCGTGCGCCATGGCTTGTTCGTTGTGCGCGCGATAAGTCGGCAGCCTGTCGCGCGCGCCGTAGAGAGCTTCGCCGAGGCCAGCGACGTTGCCATGACCGAAAATCGCCCAGACGCCCGCGAAGTAGGGAACTTCACGGCCATCGACCTCGACGAACTGATTAGCCAGATAGCGGATCGCGGCTTGCGCCGCCGTGAGACGCAGCGTGCTCATCCCACTCTCGTATGCGCTTTTTTGGCGCGACGCCATGCGTCCACCAAGCCGGCAAGATTGTGCGCCAGCATATCGACGGCGGCAGCGTCGTCGATCTCGCCCTTGAACCAGCGCTCGGCCGCCGCGTTGAAGATGGTGCGACCAACGGCGAAGCCTTTGACGATGCCGACACGCGCGGCCGGGCCGAACGATTGGATCAGCTCTTCCTGCGGAATCGACAGACCAAGCAGCACGACGCCGCGGCAATGGCGGTCATTGCTTTCGATCACGCGCTCGATATTCACCCAGCTGTCGTGATCGGCGCCGGGTTCGAGCTTCCACCAATCGGGGCGGATGCCGAGATCGTAGAAACGTTGAATGGCGCGCGCGGTCGTCTTGGCGTCCACCACGCCATTTTTCGACGCGATGATCTCGATCAGCAATTCGTGGCGCGTCGTGCGGCACGCGTCGAACAAGCGCAGCGCCTGGCGCTCCTGGCGTTCGCGCAGATCAGCGGGATCGTCGGGGTGATAGTGGAACAGCGCTTTGACCACGTGGTTGAGCGGCCACTCCGCGAGCTCCGACGCGACGTCCGCGTGCGCGGTGTCGAACTCGATCGGGCACGATTGCGGCAGCTCGATCGGCCGGCCGATCCAGTATGGCAGATCCGCCGCCGCTTCGAGCGCGCGCATGCCGTGGCGGCCATCGAGCAACACGCCGAACTTTGCATCGCCCTTCGCAAGCTTGTCAGCCGCGCGCACGGCCAGCAGTTTGAATTGCGAGATACGCGCATCGTCGGCGCCGAGTGAGCGCGCCAAATCTTCGAACTGCGTGCGGTGATCCATGGCGAGCACCGTGAGCTCGTCATAGGTTCCGCGCCGATTGCTGACCCAATTGAGATGCGAAAGCTCGGCGTCCTCGCGCAACCGGAACGGGCGCGCCTTCATACCGAGGAAGAATTCCATCTCCGTCCAGTTCGGCATCGCCGGCGCGCAACCATGCCGCGACACGACGAGCGCGCCGGAGGCGTTGCCTAGCGTGCAGCAACGTTCGACGCTCTCATTGCGCAGCCAACCGCGCAGAAAACCCGCCATGAACGCATCGCCCGCGCCGAGGACATTGAACACCTCGACCGGAAAGCCAGGCACGACGAGCCCCTTCTCGACGGCATCCGGAATGCCGCCTTCGAACGCCGCACAACCTTCAGCACCGAGCTTCAATACGATCAGCGCCTTGCTCTTCGCACGAATGGCGCGCAGCGCGGCGATCGTGTTGATGGAGCCGCCAAGAATGTGGATCTCCTCGTCGGTGCCGACGATGAGATCGCAGTGCGGCAGGATCGATTGCAGCTGCTTCGTCACGCCTTCATTGGCGACAAAGCGGTTCTCGCCCATGTCGCGCGCTTCGAGGCCCCAGAGCACCGGGCGATAGTCGATATCGAACACGACCTTGCGACCGTGCGCTTTGGCGATCTCGATCGCCTTCTTACAGGCGGCGAACACGTTCGGGCGCGAAAGGTGCGTGCCGTTGACGAGCACAGCTGAAGCAGAACGCACAAAGCTTTCGTCAATGTCGCTTTCATCGAGCGCCATGTCGGCGCAATTCTCGCGATAAAAGATCAGCGGAAAGCTGTGTTGATCGCGAATGCCGAGGATCACCAACGCCGTGGGCCGCTCAGCGTCCGTCTTTACGCCGCGCACATCGACGCCTTCGCGCGCCAATTCCTCGCGGATGAAACGCCCCATGTGGTCGCCGCCGACGCGCGTAATGAGTCCCGCGCGCAAACCAAGCCGCGAAGCGCCGATGGCGGTGTTGGTTGGGCTGCCGCCGACATATTTGGCGAAGCCGCCCATGTCCTCGAGGCGCCCGCCGACCTGCTGGCCGTACAGATCGATCCCCGATCGGCCGATCGTGATCAGATCAAGCGTGCGCTCTCTGGCGGCCATGAAACGCCTGGACCTCAAGCGCCGCGCGATCCCTTTGGCGCGGCGATATGCAATGCATATTCTATTATTCTACTTCATGCAACTTTTGTTTCATGTTCATTTCAGCCGGCTTTGCGGCGCTTGGCGGCGGCCAGCTTCTTGCCCCGCCCCTGCTGCTGCGTGGCGACGAACGCGTAGGAAATGACCAGCGCCTGGACGAGGCACATCGTGGCCGCCAGCGAGCGGAATTTGCGCACCTCGGCCTCGCGCACTTGCAGCGCAAGCGTCGCGGGCTTGGCGGTTGGGCTGACGAGGCTATCGCTGATCGAAAGCACCTTGGCGTCGTGCGAGATCGCGGTTTGCACGGCTTGGATCGTTTCGTCGGCGTAGGGATGAAAGCTCACGTCGACCAAGAGATCGTCTGGGCCGATCGATTGGATTTGCTGACGCGTCAGCCCGCCGACGCCGTCAACGAAGATCGTCTTCTTGTCCAGCTGCTGCAGCGAGTACGCGAGATAGGATGAAACCGGCAGCGAGCGCCGAAAGCCCACAACATAAACAGTTTCCGCATCGGCGATCAGATCGACCGCACGGCGCAGATCCTCGCCATTCACCAGCTCCCGCAGATTGTTGAGCGCAAGCACGTTGCCTTCAACGAACTCGGCCAGCACGTCCGCGGGGCGCCCGCCATCGCGGCCGTGCGTCACCTCGCCGAACTGGCGGACACGCTCGCTGTAGCCCAGCACGGCGCTGCCGGCGATGAGGCCGTCGCGCATCACCTTCTGCATCTGGCTTGCGCTCTCGAAGCCGATGGCCTTGGCGAAGCGCACGATCGCCGAGGGCTGCACGCCGGCCCGCTCGCCGATCACGGCCAGGGTTTCGAGCGCGACAGCGTTCGGCTCGTCCAGCACGTAGCGGGCGATTTGCTGGAGACGCTTGCTCAGGTCTTCGTAGCTATCGAGGATGGCCGCGCGGAGCTCTTCGCTGGTTTGCGGCGGACCTTTGCTGGGCATGGAGGCTCCGGGTGACGGAAAGTCGCAGAATATATTTTCCGCACCTGGAACGCAACGCAAAGCCTGGCTCAGGGCTTGCCAAAATCAGAATTTTCGTTCCATAAGCGAGGCGCTTTGTAACACGCGTTCCGCGTGGCGTGAGGTCCGCCTCCGGCGGGGACAGAACGAGGGCTGAATGCCTCAGAAAATCGATGTCGCTTTGATTGGGGCTGGCCGGATGGGCCAGATTCACGGGCCCAACGCCGCCCGCCATCCTGAGCTTCGGCTCCGCTACGTGGTCGATACCGACGAGGCCGCCGCCAGTGCGCTTGCGGCGCCGTTCGGCGCGTTCGCGGCGTCGCTCGAAGCCGCGCTTGGCGATCCGGCGATCAAGGGCGTGATCGTCGCCAGCTCGACCGACATGCATTTGGAACACAGCCTCGCCTGCGTCGCCGCCGGCAAAGCCGTGCTGTGCGAAAAGCCGATCGATCTCGATCTCGCGAAAGCCCGCGCCGCGGCGAAGGCGTTCGAGGGCGCGCGCTTCGTGCTAGGCTTCAACCGCCGCTTCGATCCCCACATCGTCGCGCTGAAGGCGAAGGTGGCCAGTGGCGCGATTGGCGATCTCGAAACGCTGACGCTGATCAATCACGACCCAGCGCCGCCGCCGCCGGCGTTCATTCCGCGCTCGGGCGGCTTGTTCAAGGACTTCACCATCCACGATCTCGACCTCGCCCATTCGCTGCTGGGCGAGGCGCCGAGCGAAATTTTCGCGACCGCATCGTGCCTGGTGGATAAATCCATCGCCGAAGCTGGCGACGTCGATACTGCGCGCATCGTGCTCCGTACCAAGAGCGGCAAGCTCTGCGTAATCGCCAACACCCGCCGCAGTGGTTACGGCTACGACCAACGCGTCGAGGCGTATGGCTCACGCGGCATGGCCATGACGGGCAATGAGCGCGTCGATGCGGTCGAGGTGTGGGGTGAAGCCGGCGCGCACGCTTCGCCGATCCGGCCGAATTTCTTGAGCCGCTACGCCGCCTCCTATGCCGGCGAGATGAACCATTTCGCCGATGTGCTCGCGGGGCGCACCAATTCCGTCGTTGGCTATGCGGAAGGCCTGGCCGCCTTGGCCTGGGCCGAGGCGTGCGCGGAATCGGCGCGCACCAACAAAGTCGTGAAGCTCTGAGGATCGACATGCACAAGATCGCACTCATCGGCGCCGGCCGCATCGGCCGCATCCACGCCGCCAATGTCGCGGCACGGCCGGAGCTTGAACTCGCGTACGTCGTCGACCCCGTCGCGGACGCCGCGAAGAGCCTCGCGGCAAGCTACAATGCGAAGGTGGCAGATCTAGATGGCGCGCTGGGCGACGCGAGCGTGAGCGGCGTAATCGTCGCCTCCTCCACCGACACGCACCTCGACTTCTCACTGCGCGCGGCGCAAGCCGTCAAGGCCATCTTCTGCGAGAAGCCGATCGATCTCGATCTGGCGCGCGCCGAATCCGCCGCGCCGCAGTTTGAAGCGGCGCGCGCGCGGATGTTCCTCGCGTTCAATCGCCGCTTCGATCCGAACTTCGCGACGCTGAAGCGCAAGCTCGATGCAGGCGATGTCGGTGCGCTCGAGACGCTGCACATCACCAGCCATGATCCGTCACCGCCGCCGGCCGGCTATATCCCGGTGAGCGGCGGCTTGTTCAAGGACATGGCAATCCATGATTTCGACATGGCGCGCTGGCTGCTTGGCGAAGAGCCAAGCGAGGTCTTCGCGGCGGGCGCCTGTCTCGTCGATCCGGAGATCGGCAAGCTGGGCGACATCGATACGGCGAAAGCCATCCTGCGCACGCCTTCGGGCAAGATCTGTGTGATCTCTAACAGCCGCCGCAGCGGCTACGGATACGATCAGCGCATCGAAGCCTTCGGCGCCAAAGGCGCGCTGCGCGCTGCGAACGTCGTGGAGAGCACGGTCGAGGCCTGGAATGAAGGCGGCGCGCAAGCGGACGCGTTCCAGAATTTCTTCCTTGAGCGCTACGCCGAAGCCTATCGCCGCGAGATGGCGCACTTCGCCGACATGCTCACCAAAAATGCAGCGCCCTTGATCAGCTATGCCGATGGCGTCGCCGCGCTGCGGCTCGCGGAAGCGGCGAACGCTTCCATGCGCGCCAACGCGCCAGCGGCGATCTAAACCTTCTTCTCCCTGCAGCACAAAAAGAGACGGCCCCTTTCGGGGCCGTCGCCGCTCCACGTGCGGCAACAAAGGTGTTTGAGGAGATTAGAAGACCGCACGCAGCGTGAGCATCACGGTCGGCGATGAGTTTTCGCGTTCGATCTCGAACTCGTCGACATCGTTGGCGATCATCGCGTCACGCAGCTCGACGGCGCTGTCGCCATCATAGTTCTTCTCAGCCTGGATGCTGTCGGCGTCGAGGATGTTGTTGCCGACGAGACGCATCACGAGGTGATCGGTGAAGCGGTGCTCGATGAACACTTCGAGGTTTCCATCATACCATTGGTTCTCGATCTCGCCGAGGAACGTCGACACCGAGAGGCCCTGCTTGCGGTACGAGAAGCCGAAGCTCGTGTTCCACGACGGCAGGTTCTGCGTGATGCCCCAATTGTAGACGTAATCGGGCTGCGCGTTGAACGTGGCTTCGATGCCGGTGAACGGCTCGACCCGTGAGGAATCGAGATCGGTGTAGTTGGCGAAGAAGCCGGTTTCGTCGAGGCCGATGAAATCGAGCGGCGTCGACACATCGAGTTCCCAACCGGACACTTCGCCATCGCCGATATTGTCGTACGAATAGACGAAGCCGCCACCGCCCGACACAACGCCCGTGTTCACGAGGCTGATCAGGTCGCTAACGTCACGATGGAAATAGTTGATGCCGATGATGCCACGGCGGCCGATGCGATGCTCGTAGCCGAGATCGTAGCCCCAGGCGGATTCGATACCGAGATCGGGGTTGCCGACGGTTTCGTCGTCATCGCCCGGCGTTTCTTCATCCGCGAACGGCACCAGCTGGTCGATCGACGGACGGCGCACGGTGCGCGCATAACTGGCGCGGACTTGGCCGTTCTCCCACACGTCCCACTGCAAGTGAGCCGACGGGTTGATCTCTTGGCTGTCGCTCGAGCCGCTCAGCAGCGGCGTCGCGGTCTCGGTGTCGGTATTCTCCATACGCACGCCGAGCTGCACGGTGAGCGCATCGGTGAAGCCGAGTTCAGTCATCGCGTAGACGTCGAAGCGGCGTTCTTCGAAATTGAACGTGCCGCTTGAGCCTGGTGTCAGCACCTCTTCACCAGGGTCGGAGAAGTCGAGATCGTTGTCGTCCTCGAAGATGCGCTGCGTGAGGTCACGCGTCTTGTTCTTCAGCGCAGCGCCGAATTCCAACTCGAAGTTCGCCATGCCAAGGCTTTCGGCAAAGCTATCCGAGTTGAACGTGAGCGCGGCGTCGAGCGAGATTTCTTGATCGTCGGTGTCGACCGAGGTGCGTTCGCCCTCTTCCGGGTCACCGTCGAACACGGGCGTGGTGAAATCGTCCTCGACATTGTCTTCCAGGAACCGCGCGTAGCGGAACTGGCTTTCGATGGACCACGAGGCCGCGAGCGAACCTTCGTACAACAGCGAAATGCCGTAGCTATCCTGGGTGATGTCCTGTGTCTGACGGAACGTCTCGTTGATGTCCCACGGATCGTTGCCGACGCTGCCATTGTCGTCGCCAGTGCCTGGATCATCACCGGAATCGTCGGCGCGGAAATAGTTCACGCCGTCTTCGCTCTCTTCACGTTGCGTGTTGAGATAGAACACATCCGTACGCAGCGTGCGATCGCCGCCGAAGGCAAACGTCAGGTCGCCGTTGAACGACATGTCAGTGCTGTCGCGCGTGTCGATTTGGTCCTGATGCTCGATCGCCGCCGTCGAAGGCGCGGCGGGATTGAACGCATCCGGCTGGAACAGCTCGCGGCCGTCCGTATCGGCGTTGAAGCCGGGCGAGGTATCGTCGAACAGCTGCTGATCCAGCACTTTGACGTTATAACGCTGCTGATAATCGAACGTGGCCGACCAGGCGACGTTGCGATCATCCGTACGACCCGAGAACGACACCGCGCCGAGTGGGCGGAGTTCCTCGTTGTCGACGCTATAGATCGTACCAACGCGTGCAATCACGCCTGGCGGAAGGCTCATGCCGTCCTTCAGGATGATGTTGATGGTGCCGCCAATGCCTTGGCTATCGATATTTGCGCCTGGCGAACGCACGATCTCAACGCGATCGACGATTTCCGCCGGAATGCGGTCCACGAACACGGAGCGATCATTGCCGGCGCCCGGAATCGGCCGGCCATTGACCAGCACTTGCGTGAAGCCTTCCCCAAGGCCGCGCATTTGCGGTGCATCGCGCTCGCCGATGTCAGACGTGAACGCTACGCCGGGCACGCGCGAAAGTTGATCGCCGACGGAAAGCGGCTCGAAGTTTTCGAAGAATTCCTGATCGTAGACCAGCTCAGGCGCGACCGTATCCGTACGGTTGCGGTACTGAATCTGCCCGGTGATCACGATCTCTTCGTCGTCTTGCGGCTGCGCATCTTGAGCGACGGCCACACCGGGCATCGTCAGGCAGCACGACAACAGCAACGTCTTCAACGCCGCCGTACGCGTCCATTTCATTTGCGTCTCCTCCCCTAGAGGTCCCCCCGCTTTGCGATTGGACACACGTCCGCCGCATACAGGCTGTCATGACCCGACCGATGATAGGACGAAAATTCCAAAATGCAACACATTTGGAATTTCCCTTGCACGATCGTTTTTGGAATGGCAGCGTTGTGACGCAAAAACGTGACAGAGCGCCGATAAGGCGTTGGATTCCAGACAAACTGAGAGGGACGGAAATGCGCAAAGCTTGGGTGATGGGTCTGTTCGCAACCGCAGCACTGGCTGGCTGCGCGACCGGCGGACCCGCGGCGACACCGAGCGTTTCGCCGGCGGCGGAGACGGCCCCGACGGAGCAATCCGACGCCAACACCGCCTTCATCGTGCCTCGCACCAATAGCGGCGGTCTGATCGTCGGCTCCAGCGAAACGACAGGCATTGAGCTATATGGCTTGGACGGCGCACGCATCGGCGCAGTCGCCTCAGGCGCAGCGGTTGGCGTGGACGGACGCTATGGCGCGCCGAGCACCAATGGCTGGACGCTCGCCACCATCGACGGCGCGACGAACCAATTGCGCTTGTTCGAACTTGACGCCGAAGCCGGCGCGGCGCGCGAACGCACGGCGCGGCCGATTCCTGTGGGCTTTGCCGCGGAAAGCCTGTGCCTCTATCGCGATGCACGCGACACGACGCTGTACGCTTTCGTGCTCGGCGGCGCTGGCCAGGTTGCGCAATACATGATCGCTGAACGCAATGGCGGCTTTGACGCCACGCACGTGCGCGATCTCCGCGTGGCGTCGGAAGCCAGCTATTGCACGGCGGACGACGCGACGGGCGATCTCTATGTCGCGGAGCAAGGCGTCGGCTTCTGGCGCTTCGACGCGAACCCGGAAGCAGAAGTGGTGCCGCAATTGATCGACGCGGCGCGGCTTGGCCGCGTGACGGAGGAAGCCGGCGGCATCGCCGTCTATAACGCTGGCGCAGCGAGCTATCTCGTCGCGTCCGACGCTTCAGCCAATCAATTCCACGTCTATGATCGCAACGCCGATCACGCATTCGTCGGCTCGTTCGCGCTTGGCGCAGGCGCCAATGTTGACGGCGTTGAAGCCGCGGGCGGTTTGAACGCCTCGAGCTTCGCCTACGGCGCCAACTTCCCTCAAGGCGCGCTGATCGCCACCGACGACGAAAACGACGGCGGCACCAATTACAAGCTTGTGTCATGGGCTGACATCGCCGGCGCGCTCAATCTGACCGCCGGCACAGCCGTCGATCCGCGCGTCGCGCCCACTTCCGACGTGCGTGTCGTGCGCCCGATCGTCGAAACCGCGCCCGTCGAAACCGATGGCGACAGCGCCGACGATCCAGCGATCTGGGTCGATCGCAACGATCCCTCGCGCAGCATCATCATCGGCACGCAGAAGCAATCGGGTCTCTACGTCTACGATCTCAACGGCGCGGTGCTGCAATTCCTGCCCGATGGCCGCATGAACAATGTCGACGTGCGCGACGGCTTCCGGCTCGGCAACCAAACCGTGTCGCTGGTGACATCGAGCAACCGCACGACCGATTCGATCTCGATCTATCGCGTCGATCCCGTGGCGCGCCGGCTGGTGAATGTCGCCGACGGCGTCCAAGCCACCGGCCTGCTCGACCCGTACGGCCTCTGCATGTATCGCAGCGCTGCGAGCGGCAAGCATTTCGTCTTCATCAATGATGGCGGCGGCGAGATGCGGCAATGGGAATTGGTCGATGCCGGCAATGGCCGCGTGCGCGCCAACCTCGTGCGCGAATTCCGCTTCGATACCCAACCCGAAGGCTGCGTCGCCGACGACGCGACCGGCATTCTGTATGTTGCGGAAGAAGATGTCGGCCTCTGGCGCATGAGCGCTGAACCCAACGGCGGCACGGAACGCACGTCGATCACGACCGTGGCCGCCAACAGCGCGTTGAAGGACGATCTCGAAGGCATTGGCCTTTACGATCTCGGCGATGGCCGTGGCTATCTCGTGCTCTCAAGCCAAGGCAACAATTCCTACGCCGTGTTCCGCCGCGACGGCGCAAACGAATATATCGGCTCGTTCTCCGTGTTGGCGGATGCGGCGCGCGGCATTGACGGCGTTTCGGAAACGGATGGCCTGGAGGTGCTGAGCGCCAATCTCGGCGGCCCCTACGCGCACGGCATCTTCGTCGCGCAGGACGGGCGCAACATCGCGCCGCAGCAGAACCAAAACTTCAAACTGGTGCCGTGGTCGGCGATCGCCGGCGCTCTCAGCCTCGAACAACGCTGAGGATCAGAAGCTCCCGCTCGCGGAGAGCCCGAATGTCGGGCCTTCGCGGCGGGCGCGATGATCCGAGCCATCGAACGCGCCGAGCCGGCTCGGATCGAAGGCGCGGCGATCGCGGCGATCGGCGCTATCGGTGAGGTTTCCGCCCCACGCACGCAGCTTCACGCCGCCGAACGCCGTGGTCTCGACCCACACGCTCAGATCTTCCGCATCACGCTCGCGCTCGATTTGGTCGAGGCGATAGGAGGCCGCTTCGGTCTCGCGCTCATAGTCGACGCCCCAGGCGAAGCTCGCAATGTCTTGACGAAAGCCGATCGTGAGCATGCTTTCGTCGAACTCAGAGATGGATCGCTTCTCGCCTGTGAGCGGGTCGGTCGCTTCCGACGTCTGCAGCGTGCCGTCGAGCCGCAATTCGGCATCCAGGGGCAATGGCAGCGAGAGCGTCACGCGCGCGCCGTAAGCCGTCGCGTCGCCGATATTGCCCGGCGCGTCGAAGAGATTTCCCGGCGTGCCGACGGGCACTATATCCAGCGCATCCTCGATCGCCCAATGATAGAGCGTGACGCCGAACGCGCCATCTTCGCCAAAGCGCCAATCACTGGCGGCTTCGAAGCGCCACGATGTCTCTGGCCGCAAATCAGGATTGCCGGCGTTCACGATGGAAGATGTGATATCCGCCGCGGAGACAAAATCCTCGAAATCCAGCTGGCCGACATCGCGATAAACGCGCAACCGCAGCTGATTGCGCTCGCCGAGCGCGCGGGTGATTTGCAGCGATGGCTTCCAATAGGTGAGCTCCGCGCCCTGGTTGGTGTCACCGCTTTGCGTGAGCCGCGATGTCTCCACAGACGCGCCGCCCTCCAAATTCCAATGCGTCGCGAGCGATCCAGCAAGCATAAAACTCGCCTCCGCGCGCTCCTCCTCCACGCGCACATTGGCGGACGGCAGAACCACCGGAACCGGCCCGCTGCCGTCGTCCTCCGTCAGCGCGAGGCCTTGCTCTAGAGTGTTCAGCGCCGCTTCCGCGCCAAGTTCCAATCGCCATTGCTCGCTCAGCGCACGCCGCAGCGCGCCGCGGACGATGGTCTCGCCACTATCGATGCGCTGCGTCTGCGTCGCCGCCTCATCGAGCGCGCCTGCACCATCAAGCTCGGCTGTATCTTCCGCGCTCTCATACGAGCGGCGCGTCGCAACCCCGCCAAGCTCCGCGCGCCACGCACCCAGATCGCGCCGCCACGAACCGCCGATCTCACCCACGTCTTCGCGCTCTTCGAGCACGCCGGCGATCGTTCCGGCGAGCGCGCTGAGATCGTCAAACACCTGGCTTTGCTCGCGTTCGTCCCATTCCCAGCGCGAAAGCTGCGCGTTGAGCGCCAATGCGCCGCCCGCAAGCGGCAGCGACACCTCGCCAGACACGCTGCCCTCGCGCTCATCGGCCGGCAGGCGTTCCACACGCGTTTCATCAAGCGCGCCGGAATCATCGAGATCAGTGCGCGCGCCGCGAACGGGATAGCGCGAGATGTCGAGCGAAGCGGAAAGCCCATACTCCAGTTCACCGCGCCGGCCGGACCACGCCGCTTCGCCATTTGGCGACACACGCCCATCGTCGGCGCGCTCCGCGGAAAGCTCCCAAACGCCTTCGCCACCGCCAGCCCGGCGAACGACATTGACGTGCACGCCCTGCGCGCTCGGCGCACTCGATCCCGCGCCGCGGATCAATTCAATGCGCACGACATCAGACGCTGGAATGCGCGCAAGAATGTCGTCGATCTCCTGCGCTTTCGCTGTCGGCGGCTCGCCGTCAATCAACACATTGCTTTGCGCGCCGGCGAATCCGCGTCGCTCCTCGCCCTCGTCCAACGTGAAGCCCGGCACGCGCGAAACCATGTCGAGCGCCGTGCGCGGTGAGAATTGCTCGAAGAACTCCGGCTCAAAGACGACGTTTGCCGATTGCTGCGCCCAAGCCGGCCCGGCCACCGCGTGCGCAAGCGCGAGAATGGCGGCCGTTCCACGCAAAATCATAGCGCAAATATTCCATACTAGGCGCATCATGGAAAGCGCGTTTCCCAAGGTGGCCAGCGCGTCTACGTCAGCTCACTTGCGCTTGGTTTTGGGCTTCACGGGCGCTGCATTTGGCGCAATGCCACGCAAGAACACGTCCACGGCCGTCGATACATGACGTTCCAACTCGCTGCGCGTCATCGGATCGCCCAGCACGGCGCGCGAGCGCATTCATGCGTCGTCATGATGAAACAGAGATGGCCGAGCTCTTGCGCATCCCCGTCGAAGGCAAGCTGGCCTTGCTCCCGCCAAATGCGAAGCGCCGAGGCGATCGCATCGTGTTCGCCACCAATCTAAAGTACGACCGCAGCGCGGGTTTAGAGATGCCGCCTTATCGATGCCTTTCACCGCCCTGAGTGCGGTTTCCGCGACTGATTTTGGGACGATCCAGGGAATGGTGGGCCGCGACGACAATTGTTTGAACCCCGAACTGGCCGAATTCCGGGCCTGGGACCAGGTGTTTGGCGTCCTTCAGGACTGGAATCGAAG
>CAZZFE010000039.1:0-36432 GCA_964653495.1 uncultured Terricaulis sp.
GTAACGATCAGGATGCCGAGCGCGGCGATGAGGCCGAGATACACCGGCGCCATCAGCCAGCGGCTCGAATAGATCGTCCATTCGATCGCCGCTTCCAGGAAGGGCGTGCGGCGGCGGTCGCCGTTCTTGGCAGGTTCTCTGGCCATGATTCTCCTCAGGTGCGGGGAAGCTAGGGAAACCGGGCGGGTTCGTCACCTCTCCCCCGCGAGGGGGAGAGGTCGCTTCGAACTTGTTCGAAGCGGGTGAGGGGGCGTCGCGCAGCGAGCGCAACCTTCAGGCACGCCCCCTCAACCGGCGCTTCGCGCCACCTTCTCCCCCTCACGGGGGAGAAGGAATGTTTCCATCTGCATCCATCCCAGCGATCCACTCGCGCATCAGCGCGACGGCGCGCGTGTCGACGCGTTGGCGGCCGAGTTCGGGCATCATCACGCCGGGATCGGTCGATTCCATGCGATAGAGCAGGAACGAGCGTTCCGGGTGGCCGGGCGCGATGGCGAATTCCATGCCGGCTGAGCCGCGACCGGCGGCGACCGGGCGCTTGTTGAGCCCCCATGCAGAGGCCGGCGCCGCGCTCCAGCGCAGATCAAGGCCCGACGTATGCGCCGGGCCGTTCGGATTGTGACAATGCGCGCAATTCACATCGAGATAGGCGCGGGCGCGTTCGGCGACGCTGCCGGTGGAGGCGTCGAATGCACTCGCTGCGCGCGGGGCGCTTTCCGGAAATTGATCGATCAACCCGCGTTCAAGCCAGACCACGCGTTGACTCTGCCAGCGACCTTCGACTCGCATGCCGTGACTCATGTAGGGCGTGACAGGATAATTTGCGCTTCTGTTCAAATTGCGCGCGCTTGGGCCGATCGGCGTGATCTCGCCGGACGTGTCGTGACAGCCCTTGCACTGGTTGCGGTTCGGAACTTGCCAATCGAGGCCGATGGCGGCGCCGTCTTCGTCCGTGAAACTCACCGGCACAGTTGCGCCGATGAGCGAGAGCCGTGCTTCGGTCTGTTCTTCGTTCCAAACATAGGGCAGCGCGATCCAGCCATTGGCGCGGCGGATTAGGAGGCGTGTTTCGAGGAAGCGGATGCTCTGCCTTTGGTTACGCATGTCGGCGGCGAACGCGAACGTCTTGACCAGCACCGTGCCGACCGGAAACTCGAACACGCCTTCGGCATTGTAGGTCGCCCGCGCGCCGGGGGGCATGAAGACGTAGCGGAACTTGAGCGCGCCATCGGAATAGAGCGCGGTGTTGAGATCGTAAGGCGTCACGCCGGCATTGGGCTCGCGCCCGCCAGCGTCACGGAAGAGATGGTAGGCCGCCAACGTCGCCGGCGGCCGCTCAGCCATGATCGCGCGTTGATCAACTGCCTGCGGCGCTTGGGCCGTGGCGCTCGCCGTCAGTGCAAAGACTGCAAGCAAAGAGAACAGGGCGCGACGCATCACGCTCCCCCTCCTCTTGAGAGGAGGGGGTGAGGGGGTGGGGTGAACCTCGATGTTTTGAGGGGCGCGGTTCTCTTTGAGCGTAAATTGTGTGAGGGCGGCGCTTCACCCCGCCCCCTGCCCCCTCCCCTCAAGGGGAGGGGGTGATGCAGAGCTTGCATCATCAATCGTCGATCTCCACTTCGCGCGGCTCGGTGAGCGGCAGCAGCGGCGGCGGGGTTGGATCGGGCGCGGCTTCGGTAAACGGCGCGCCGGCGGCGGCGATGCCGAGCGAGAGGAAGCTGCCAATGCGCGTGCGGGTCGAGGTGTTGTCGCGCACGACGATACGGACATTCTCGTTCCGAGGCTGACCGCCGGCGGAATAGAACGTTGCGCCATCCCACAATACGTCCGCCAGCGGAACACCTGCTTGCGCTAACAGAGCAAGATCGCCATCGGGGCGGAAGCCGGCATTGCCGAAGCGATTGTTGCGGATCATCACGTTGCGCGGCAGCGGATTGTAGTTCGCGTCCTGAAACTCGGCGCGATAGGCGGTGACGATCACGTTGGTGGTGCCGTGATCGCCGATCTCGTTGTCGAACACGTGCACGTCGCGATTGGCCATGATCAGCACGCCGGTGCCGGCGGGAACGGTGGCGACGATGTTGCCGGCGGGCGCGAAGTTCGCGGTGTTGTTGCTGGCGATGGTGTTCTCGAACACGCGCACCGAATGGCCGCCCATTTGCGGCAGGCCGGGCAGGTCGAACACGAGGATGCCGCCGGTGTTGCGGGTGGCGACATTGCGGAAGACGTCGGCGTTGTAGCTGTTCTCGATCTCGATGCCGGCGACGTTCAGCTCGGCGATGTTCTCGCGGACGATGATATTGCGCGACTGGCCGACATAGATGCCGGCGTCGGACGCGCCGCGGGCGATCGAGCGCTCGATCAGCACGTTCGAGCAATTGACCGGGTAGAGGCCGTAGGCGCCGTTGTTCGGGTTCGGCCCGCGCGTCCATTCGGCGCGCACGCCGCGGAAGGTGATGCCTTCGCAATCGCGCACCTTGATGGCGTCGCCGCGGGCGTTCTCCACCGCGAAGTCCCGCAGCAGCACGCCATTGGCGGTGACGAGGATGCCTTCAGCGCCGCGCGTCTGATTGGTGAAGGAGAGGATCGAGCGATCCTGACCCGCGCCGCGCACTGTGACGCGGTCAGCGTCGAGCGAGAGTCCGGCGGTGAGTTCGAAGCGCCCGCTCGCGAGTTGGATCGTGTCGCCGGGGGCGGCTTCGATGAACGCGGTCTGCAGCGCCTGCTCGGCGCCTTCGCCGGGGCGGATCCGCCAGGTGCGCGCGTCCGCCACGCCAATCATCGTCAACGCCGCGATCGCGACGGCCAGAAGCCGCATGCCTTCCCCCTAATGCTTTCTGCGGAGGCCAAAATCGCCGCTCGCGGGGGCCAAGTAAAGCCGGCGGATGCTGCCAAGCACATTGGGGGCGGTTGCTTGCACCGCTCGCCCGCCCGGATGACCATGGGGACATGTTTGCCGACTCGGTGCGCCGCGCGCCGTTCTCCGTGCTGGCCGCCATCGGCTTCAACCTCGTGCCGATCATCGGCGTGCTGTTTTGGGGCTGGAGCGCGTTCGCGCTCATCTTTCTCTATTGGCTGGAGAACGTCGTGATCGGGGTGCGGACGCTCTTGAGCATGCTGCTCAACGGCGCGCTGACGAAATCACTGCCGGCGGTGCTGTTCTTCGCGCCCTTCTTCGCGGTCCATTACGGCATCTTTTGCTACGGCCACGGCGTGTTCGTGGTGCTGATGTTTGGCCATGGCGAGGGAAGCAGTTTCGACCTGGTGTCCACGGCGCAAGCGCTCTTGGCGGAGGATCGTGGACTGGGCGCGGGTCTAGCGTCGATTGTGCTTTTCCAGATCGTCCAATTGCTCTTTTTCATTGTCCGCGGCGACGTGATGAGGACGAACGCGCGCGAGTTGATGGGCGCGCCTTACCCGCGCATCATCATGCTGCATCTGGTGATCATCTTTGGGGGCGGGCTGGTGATGATGTTGGGCGAGCCGGTCGCGGGCGTCGTGCTGCTGGCGCTATTCAAGACAGCCTTCGACGTTATGGCGGCGACCGGTTGGCGGCCCAAGGCTTGGCGCGACAGAGATTAGCGGTCGCGGTCGGTGGCCTTGGCGAACAGGTGCACGAGATCGCCGACGAGACGCGGGTTGCGCGCCGCGATGGCGCCGCCGACGAGGGAAACCGCAAGCGCGGCAATCGGATGCTCGCGGGCAATGTTGCCCAAGCCGAGAGGCAGCGCATCGAGCAAGCTGGCTTGCGCCGCGGCCTGCTGGCGCTCCCGCTCCCGCGCTTTCAACACCAATGTGATTGCGTAGATGCCGACAACCAAAGCCGAGAGGCCGGCGACAATTGCCGCTGCCCCGGCCGGGCCGACATAGGGTTCAGCGAATGCGTAGACACCGAACCCGATTGCGAACACGCCCATCGCCACGGACGCGCCGATCGCAGCCATGGTGATCATTGTTGACGCGGCGCGGTCGATCATTAGCGACGGCCGCTATTGATCAGGAGTCCGATCAGCAGACCGACGCCAAGCGCGGTGGCGGCGACGGCGACCGGGCGGTCTTTCCATTGGCGGCGGAGATAACGGTGCGCGTACTCGCCGCCGTCCTCAGCGGCTTCGACGATGGAGTCGAACGCATCCTCGGCTTGTTCGCGGGCGGCGGCGCCAACTTGGGCGGCGGCGGCGCGCACACGGCGGCGGACGTTCTCAACGTTACCTTCGAGGTCTTCTTTACGCGGCATGGCGGCCAACTCCTTCTGGATAGCCTAAACTACATCGGTGAGGGGCGCGCGGAGACAAGCCCGCGTGGCGAAATGACCAACCCGTCAGGTTCCCTAACCCACAAGCAGGCGCGCGCGTTCCATGATGCGGAGGGTCTCACTCCAAAGATTCAGCGCCGGAATCTCCTGCGGCGAGAAGAACCGCGCCTCGCGCGCGTCATCGCCGGGCGTTGGTTCGCCGCTCGTCCAGCGCGCGGCATAGTCAATGAGCACATAATGGCCCCATGCAGGCTGATCGGCGCCCGAACGCGACATGATTGCATTAACCACATCGATCAGTCCGACGATCTGCGCCTCGCACGCAGTCTCTTCCTTGAGCTCGCGCAAGGCCGCGTCCTCGGCGCGCTCGCCCCATTCGATGCGCCCGCCCGGCAGGGACCATTCGCCTTCGCGCGGCGGCTTGCCTCGGCGGATCAGCAGCACGTCATCACCGCGCAGGACGACAAGGCCGACCGCGGCGATCGGTTGGCGGGTGCTGTCGGAGTTCGTTTCGCTGCTCATAACCTCATGCTCTACTCTCGCCGCGAGCCAAGCGGGAGGTCGAGCATGCGGCCGAGGGCGATGATGATGGCGGGCGTCGTGCTGATGTGTTTCGGCGCCACAGCAACTGCAAAAAGTTTGGCGCTGACCGCCGCAGAGGCGCGATCGGAGCTCTTCGGCGTCGAACTTTCGGGAATCGTCGAGGGCGACGGCTCGGTCTGGCGCGAGTGCATCGAGCCCGATGGCGACACGATCTATGAGATCGATGGGACGCTCGATCGTGGTCGTTTGACCATCGCCGACGATGGCCAAGCTTGCTTCAGCTACGCGTCATCGAACTTCGCGCGCGTGACCTGTTGGACCGTCGAACGCGCAGGCCGAAACAATTATCGCTTCACGTTTCCGGGCTCGTCGGTGTTCGAGACGCGCGTGGTGGAGCGCCATGTGCGCCGCTGCGCGCCGGGCCGAGGCGCTTTGGTCGGCTGAGCGCTATATTTCGGAACTCAAAGGGATTTTTTGATCGGGCAGGCGGCACGCAACGCGTCTTCGCCTGTCCCAAATAAGAAGATGCGCGACGCTTTCGCGCCGCGCATCTCGTGGAGCATTCGCTCCTTGATCCGTTCGAACGCTAACGCGTCCGTTCGGCTGCGGTTTACCGACCGCGCTTCGCCTTCGCCTTCTTGGCGGCTTTGCGAACGGTCTTCTTGGCCTTCTTCGGGGCGGCCTTCTTGGTCGCCTTCTTCGCAGCCTTCTTTGCTTTCTTCTTCACAGCCATTGCCCTGGCTCCTTTTGTGTTTGCGGCAACGAGCGCCGCAAGGACGTCTCTATAATGTCATGCGCAAACGTCAACGTCACAGAAAAAATTCACCGAAGTGAATTTGCAACAATGAGTCGCGGTCACACACGACAGAGACAGCGCGCGTTCAACTGGATCGATTCGTACACGATGGCGAGTGTGACCACGCGCAGACTCATCCTCATCGCGGAATGAGCACGCGCGGATTCATCACGTTCATCGGATCGAGCGCGCGCTTCACAGCACGCATCATCGTCAGTGATTGAGCGCTCTTGAAGCGCGCGAGATCGCCGACGCGCACCGTGCCGATGCCGTGCTCGGCCGAGATCGAGCCGCCGAGTTTGGTTGCGATGGTGTTGACGATGTCGGTGAGGTCGAGCGTCGGGAAGGCGGAGGCGTCGGAGCCTTCGGGCTGCATCAGCGTGTAGTGGAAGTTGCCATCGCCCATGTGACCGAAGGCGACGACGCGCACGCCGGGGCAGCGTTCAGCGGCGGCGGCGTCCGCCAGTTTGAGGAACAGCGGCGTCTGCGAAACCGGCACGCTGACATCGTGGTTCACTTGCGCGCCTTCGGGCCTGTGGCCGGCCGAAATAGCTTCGCGGACATGCCAGAAATCCCTTGCCTGGCTTGCGTTTTCAGCAATCAGCGCGTTTTCCGCATCGCCTGCATCAAGCGCACTGGAAAGCGCGTTTTCGATCAAAGTGCGCAGGCCTTCTTCGCGCGCGGTTTCGAACTCGATCAGCACCATGAAGGGCGCGCCCGGCATCGGGTCACGCGCGTTGGGGACGTTCTTGATGACGAGGTCGACCGAGAGCCGGTTCATGATCTCGAACGCCGAGACCGCGCCCGTCTCCCCCTTCAGCCGATGCAGTAGCGAGAGGGCGCGCTCCGCATTCGGGACCGACGCGAGGGCGACGGCGTGGCCGCGCGGACGGGGAAAGAGCTTGAGGCTCGCGGCGGTGACGACGCCGAGAGTTCCCTCGGCGCCGATGAAGAGTTGCTTGAGGTCGTAGCCGGTGTTGTCCTTTCGCAACGCCTTGAGACCATCGAACAGCGAACCGTCCGGCAGCACTGCTTCGATGCCGAGAACGAGGTCGCGCATCATCCCGTAGCGCAGCACATGAACGCCGCCGGCGTTCGTCGAGATGAGTCCGCCGATGGTCGCGCTGCCTTCGCTTGCGAGCGAAAGCGGGAACAAACGATCCGAGTCGCGCGCCGCTTGTTGCACCGCACTGAGGATCACGCCTGCTTCGGCGACGAGTGAGTCGTTGGCTGAATCAGTCGCGCGGATGCGGTTCATGCGCTTGAGCGAGAGCAGGATCTCGCCTTGTGGAATTTGGCCCGCGACAAGCCCGGTGTTGCCGCCTTGCGGTGTGATGGCGACGCGCGCTTCAGCGCAGAGGCGCACGATGTCGGCCACCTCTTCGGTCGATTGCGGCATGGCGAGGAAGGGCGAGACGCCGCGATGCTTGCCGCGCCACTCCACCAGATGCGGCGCAAGCGTCTCAGAATCCGTCGCGAAGCCCTTGGGGCCCAGGCGCGCGGCCAATTTCTCAAACAATTCAGAGGACATAGCCCCTCCTAACGGGGTGCGGCGGCGCGGGCGAGGCGATCGCGGATAGCTTCGCCCAGGCCGCCATGCGGAATAGGCGCTACGGCGATCACGCTCGCGCCCGCCGCATCGAGCGCACGCAGATGCGCATAAAGGTTCGCCGCCGCTTCGACGAGATCGCCCTCGGCGGAGAGTGTGAGCCCGCCCGCCGGCGCTGGCGCGCCGAAGGCGAGATACGATTCACCTGTTGCCGGCGCATCGGCATCGAGGCGCATGTGCGCACGCGGCGCGTAATGGCTCGCCATCATGCCGGGCGCTTCGATTCCGCCCTTCGCGGCTGCGAGCGGGCCAGTGATCGGTTCGATATCTTCGCGCGCGATGGCGCCGGGGCGCAGCAACGTGGCGTTGCCGTCGGTGTCGATCGCGACAATGGTCGACTCAAGGCCGATGCCGGAGGCGCCGCCATCGAGGATCATGTCCACGACATCGCCCAGGTCGAGCATGACGTGATGGGCGGTGGTGGCGCTCACATGGCCCGAGCGATTGGCGCTGGGCGCGACAATCGGTCCACCGAAGGCGCCGATCAGTTCGCGCGCGATCGGGTGTGACGGCGCGCGTAGCGCGATGGTCGAGAGCCCGGCGCAGGCAAGATCGCAGACGCTGCTGTCAGACTTGCGCGGCGCGACGAGCGTCAAAGGGCCGGGCCAGAAGCGCTCTGCGAGTGCACGCGCTGTCGGGTGCAGAATTGCGTGCTGCTCCGCATCATCGAGGCCGAGCACGTGCGCGATCAGCGGATTGAAGCGCGGGCGGCCCTTGGCGGCGTAGACGCGCGCCACCGCATGCGGGTTGGCCGCGTCCGCGCCGAGCCCGTAAACGGTCTCGGTCGGGAATGCGACCAGTTCGCCTCGGCGCAACGCCTCGACGGCGTCTTCTATGCTCATGGTATTCGCGTGGCTTCGACGTGCACGCGCACGCCGATCTCACGCGAGACATATTCCGCGTCAGGGTCGGATTCCATGCCCAGATTGGCCTCGCGGCGATCGATTTCGACGTTTCCGTCCATCACAGCGCGATTGCCGTCGATGCGGAGCGTGAAGGGCATGTCGATATCGATGCCCTGGCCCTTCAAAGTCAGCGTGCCGTCCGCCTCGTAGCGGCCCTCGCCGCGCGCGCGGATGCGGGTGGTGCGGAAGGTGGCGGTGGGATGGTTGGCGACGTCGAACCACTCAGCTTCCGGCATGCTCTGATCGTGCATCGGGATGCCATCGGCGGCGGAGCCGGTTTGGATCGTCACGGTCGCGGTGGAGGCGTCGAGATTGGCGGGGTCGAAGTGAATGTCGGCGCTCCAGCGCGCGAAGGCGCCGTTGAAGTTCACGCCCGCATGCGTGCCGTTGAAGCGGATCGAGCTGGCGCCCTGATCGACGCGCCACGCTGGGGGCGCCACGTTGGTCGCGGGCGTCGGTGTGGTCGGCGCCGTTGGCGCGGCTGCTTCTTCCGTTGGCGCGATCGCTTCCGAGCCTGGCGGTGAACCGAGGCCGGTATCGACGCCGTTGCTGCTGAACGGCGCCTCAACAGGCGCAGACGGAGCGCCACCGGGGTTCGCGAACACGTAGAGTGCGCTCGCGGCGGCGATCAGGATCGCGGCGAAGCCGGCGATCAGGGCCGGCGCGCGGCCGGGAGACGCGGGCGACGCTTCGCCGTTCGGGGCTTTCAGCCCCGGGACCATGTGCGTGAGCACTTCGTCCTTGTCGACGAAATGATGCTTCAGCGCCGCGCCCACATGCAGCACCAGCAGCACGATCGCGCCCCATGCCAGCTTGCCGTGAATGTTCTCAAGCGCTTCGGCGAGGCCGGCGCGTGTGCCGTCGGCCAAATGCGCGAGGCCGAACAGGTGCGGGACCTCGAACAGGCCGAAATAGATCGTCGGCACATTCAGCGCGCGCTCGTCGTGCGGCGACCACGCGGTGGAGACGAAGAGCCAGCCCGTCAACGGCATCGCGATGATGATGAAATAGAACGCCCAGTGCGTGAGCTTGGCGGCTGTCGCCTCCCACGCCGGCATGTGCGCTGGCAGCGACGGCGGCTTGTGCGTCAGCCTCCAGCCGAGACGGACGAGGCTGAGCGCCAGGATCGTCAGGCCGATCGATTTGTGCAGCTGGAACGCAGCGACCGCCTGCGCTTGCGTCGCGGGATCGTCGAGCGAATCCCCCATCCACCAGCCAAGCGGGATCATGCCGAGGATGGCGATCGCGATCGCCCAATGCAGGACGATCGCGACGGCGGTGTAGCGTTGGCTGGCGGCGCTCATCAGTTCACCGCGCTGGCTGGCGGCGGGGCCATCGTGAACTCGGCCTCGATGATGATCTCAACGTCGTCACTGACGCCAATATTCGTGCCGGGCTGCGGCTGCAGCACCATCATGCCGTATTCGGAACGCTTGAACGTGCCGACGGCGGAGAAGCCGAGCAGCGCGCCGGGCATGCCCATGGGGTGCTGGCGATATCCGTTGTTGAACGTCACATCGAAGCGCGCGGGATGGGTGACGCCACGGATCGAGAGATCGCCCGTCATCCGCGCCGTGTTGGGCCCCGTGAGTTCGAGCGAGGTGCTGGTGAAAGTGATGCTTGGGTGTGTCGCCGCGTCGAGCCATTCGGAATTTTCGAGCTCATCGTTGAAGTCGCGACCGCCAGCATATTCGGTTGCAACCGAATTGGCGGCGATAGTGGCGGTGACGCTCGATTGCGCCGGCTCTTCGGCATTGAATTCGAGCGTCGCGTCAAAATCGGTCATGCGTATCGTGTAGTGCGAGAGGCCGAAATGCTCGGCGCGGATGACGACGCTCGAATGGTGCTTGTCGAGCCGATATGTGCCGGATGGCGCATCGACCTCGACCGTCGCGACAGGGCCCGCCGGCGTTTCCGTCGTCGTCGGCTGGTTGCACGCCGCCAGCGCGAGCGCGGCGGCGATGATCAAAAGTCGCATGAAACTACCCCTTAAGAAATCTCAGGATTTCACAAACTCGGCCGAGATCAAAATCTCGACATCGTCACCAACCGTTCCATCGGCGATCGGGTTGCCGAAGCGTGCGCCCCATTGTGAACGATCGATCATGGTGCGGCCGGTGAAAGCGAGCACGTAGCCGCCGCGCAGCGGGTCAACGCGCCCGCCCTCGAAGCGCGCCTCCAACGTCACCGGGTGGGTGGCGCCGCGCAGCGTCAGGTCGCCCTGGATCAGGCCGCTATTGGCGCCGGTGATGCTGACCGAGCGTGAGACGAAGCGGATGTCCGGGTTCGCCTCGGCGGCGAAGACTTCGCGGGCGATCTGCTGATCGAAGGTGTGAACGCCATCGCGGTTGACGACGGAGGTCGAAACGGAGTTCGCGGCGATCGTGATGTCGATGCTGGAGTTCGCCGGCGTTTGCGGGTCGAAGTTCAGCGTGCCGCGCGCGACATCGAAGCGGCCGACAAAGGGGCTGAGCCCCATGTGGCGGATGCGCCAGGTAACGCTCGCGTGACGCACGTCGAGCGCGTAGGCGCCCGCCGGCGCTTGCGCCGGATCAAGCGATGTGTCGCCGGCCTGCGGCAGCGCGGCGGGGATCGGTGAGCCGCTGACCTCAGCGGGCGCGACGGCGACGGGCGCCGAAGGCAGCACCGCCGCGCAGCTGGCGAACAGGAAGGCGGCGGGGAGCAGGAACAGAGTACGCATGTGCCGAAGCTCACTCCCCGATGGCGGCGCAACCATGACCAGGGGCACATGGCGCCGGAGCTGAGGCGCGGCAAGAGCGCGCGCTCCGGAGTTGTCATGCGCGCGCGTATCGGCTCATGTCTGGCGCACACAGATTTGAGCCGAGGGCCCGCATGAGTTTCGCCGCACCGATCGACCAGCAGCGTTTCGCCTTGGAGGCGGCCGCCGATCTTTGGTCGGTGAAGAACGACGGCCGCTTTGGCGATCTCGACGCCGATACGCTGGCGGCGATCCTCGAAGGCGGCGGCGCATTGGCGGCGGAGACGCTCGCGCCGCTCAATCGTTCAGCCGATCAGGCGGGCGTGGTGCTGAAGGATGGCGTCGTGACCTCGGCGCCGGGGTTCAAGGACGCGTACACGCAATTCGCGCAAGGCGGCTGGGGCGGGCTGGCGGCGCATCCGGATTATGGCGGCCAAGGTCTGCCGCGCGCGGTGGCGCTGGCGGTGTTCGAGAATTTGCAGGCCGCGAACATGAGCTTCGGCCTGCTGCCGATGCTGACGCTCGGCGCGATCGAGGCGCTTGAGGCGCATGGTCAAAAGGATCAGCGCGATCTTTATCTCAGCAAGCTCATCTCCGGCGAATGGACCGGGACGATGAACCTCACTGAGCCGCAAGCGGGTTCGGATGTTGGCGCGCTGACGACGAAAGCCGTGCCGCAGGCGGACGGCAGCTATTCGATCAGCGGCCAGAAGATTTTCATCACCTGGGGCGAGCATGATCTGACGCCCAACATCATCCATCTCGTGCTCGCGCGCATCGAAGGCGCGCCGGGTGGCTCGAAAGGAATTTCGCTCTTTATCGTGCCGAAGTTTCGCGACGAGGACGGCTCGCGCAATGCGGTGCGCTGCATTGGCGTCGAAGAGAAGATGGGCATCCACGCCTCGCCTACGTGCACGATGGCTTATGAAGGCGCGACGGGCTGGCTTCTCGGTGAAGAGAACAAGGGCCTCGCGGCCATGTTCACGATGATGAACGCGGCGCGCGTGAATGTCGGCATGCAGGGCGTGGGCATTGCGGAAGCGGCGTATCAGAAGGCGCTTGCTTACGCGCAGGAGCGTAAGCAAGGCGGCGGGCTGATCATCGAACATCCGGACGTGCGGCGGATGTTGCTGACGATGAAATCCAAAATCCAAGCGGGCCGGGCGATCTGCTACGCGACCGCTGTCGCCGCCGATGCGGGCGACAAGAAGCGCGAAGACGTGCTGACGCCGATTGCGAAATCGTGGTGCACCGATATGGGCGTCGAGGTCGCGAGCCTCGGTGTGCAAATCCACGGCGGAATGGGCTACGTGGAAGAAGGCGGCGCGGCGCAATTCTATCGCGATGCGCGGATCGCGCCGATCTATGAAGGCACCAACGGCATCCAGGCGCTGGACCTCGTCGGCCGCAAGCTCAGCATGGATCGCGGCGAGACGATGCGTCGGTTCGTTGGTGAGGCGCTGGAACGGGCTTCAACCTCAAAGCATCCCGTCGCTGCGCGCCTCTACGCGGCGGCGCAGGCGCTTGAGGAAGCGACAGAGTTCATGCTCGCCGCCGACCGCGCCGACGCGCAGGCGGGCGCGAGCGCCTATCTCGATCTGGCCGGCGACACGATCGGCGCGCTTTTGTTGCTGCAGGGTCTGGAGCGGGCGGAGAGCGTCGGCACGCCAGCGCCCGTGGTTGAGGAGCAAAGCCGGCTATTGGCGTTCTTCGGTGAGACCGTGCTCGCGCGCGCGCCTTCACGCTTGGCCGCTATAAAAATCGGCGCTGCGGCGTTGGCCTAATATGGACCGCCGGCGTCCCGCCGGCCGGCTCTATGTTCTTCGAGTATGGCGCATGCCGGCGGGACGCCGGCGGTCCATATTATTATTATTATTATTATTGTTATTCCCCGAACTCCTTGCCCCATTCGCGGAGCGCCTTCTGGAACGGGCGGAGTGGCGGCGGCTGGTAGCGCGGGCGGAGCTGCTTGGCGACGCAGCGTTGCACGACGCTTTGGTGAAACGTGATCTCCGCTGCTTCACGCGTGGCGTTGGCTTTCTCGCGCCAGATGCGGCGTTGCGCCAAACGATAATTCATCGGCGAGAGGCTCTTCCAGAAGCTCGGGCGCGTGATCGGCGCGTCATAGCTGAGGCCGGCGTCCTTGAGCGTGGTCAGCAGCGGCGATTCATCGGTGGTGTAGAACAAAAGCCCCGCTTCGGCGGCGCCTTCGGTGACCCATTTGAGCGGCGCGGCCGAAAGCGGCGAGCCTTGGCCGCCGCCGATATCGCCATGCGTGCCAACAAACCAGCGTTGCTCATATCGGCGCGCGCCGGCCAGACCGTTCAATTCATCGAGTCCTTCCCACAGAGTCGGCGGAAAGCCGAGGCGGTCTTCGTCGATCGCCACCGCGTGGCGCGCGGCGCGGACATTCGCTGACAGCCGCATGTCGTGGAAGCCGTAGCGCTTGTTAAGCGCGCGGGAGATCGCGCCGAAGGTTTCCGGAATGCCGCGCTGGCCAACTGTGTCGAAGATGCCGAGATAGGAGATCGGCGGCACCTCGTCCGTCGCGACACGCGCGCCGCTCTCGTCGCGCCGGCCTTTGCCGTAGAGTTGGCGGAATTTTTGCAGCGAGCGCTGATGATCCTCCTTGTCTGCGTCGCTCGCGGACGCCGCGGGGCGTGCGCGATAGAGACGGAAGGCTTCCCACGCTTGCTCAGCATGGCGGCGGCTGACGATGCCGACGCTTGAGATCATGCCGGCCAAGCTGCGCGCGGCGAACGCGCCGCGGCTGAAGCCGAAAATGAAAATCTCGTCGCCGGCTTCGAAATTGAATGCGAGCCGCAGATACGTATCGACGATCTGGTCTTCCAAACCTTCGCCGAAAATGCCGCCCGTCACCTTGGCGAAGCGCGAGGACACTTTCGAAATCGCGCCGCGCTTGTCGTCAAGCGCCTGCACCGAGGCGCCGACGCCTTGCGTGTAAATGACGATCTGCGGAATGGGCTGGCCGCTCGGCCCAGGCCCATTGTGCGCGATGCTGCGGGCGATGGTGCCGATATTGGTCAGCTTGTCCTGGCGCAATTGCTGCCAGGTGCCGTCGAGGCAGATGACGAACCGCTTCATATGGATCCCACTCCAGGCGGGAAACTACGACGGCGGGGGCAGCCATCCAACCGGTCAACATTGAAATATTGGCGACTGTCCCGACCTTCTGCCCTACACTTGGGCCCTGGAGCGGCAAGGCATGTCCATGGACGGATTGGAAGACGGCGCGAGCGCGGACCGACCCGCGCGGCCCGTGTTGATTTATCCACTGGGCGAGCCGCCGCCAGCCGGCGAGGCGCGCGAAATCGCGCCTGGTGTCTATTGGGTGCGGATGCCGCTGCCGTTCGCGCTGCAATGGATCAATTTGTGGCTGCTGAAGGACGGCGATGGCTGGACCATCGTCGATACCGGCATCGGCCTGGAGCAAAGCCGTGAGCATTGGCGCGCGATCTTCGACGCGACGCTGAACGGCGGGCGTGTGAAGCGTGTGATCTGCACGCACATGCATCCTGATCACACCGGGCTCGCCGGCTGGATCTGCCGCAAGTTCGACGCTGACCTTTGCATGAGCCGGCTCGAATACGTCACCGCGCGCATGCTGATCGCAGATACTGGCCGCGAAGCGCCGGAAGAAGGCGTACGTTTCTATCGCGGCGCGGGCTGGGATGAGGACGCGATCGATAGCTACAAAGTGCGCTTCGGCGGTTTCGGCAAAGCTTTCTCGAAAATGCCGGACGGTTTCGTGCGGCTGAGCGATGGCGATGTGATCGAGATCGATGGCCGTCCATGGCGCATCATCACCGGCAACGGCCATTCGCCGGAGCATGTGTGCCTGTGGCAGGAGGAGCTGAAGCTCTTCATCTCTGGCGATCAGGTGCTGCCGCGCATTTCCTCGAACGTGTCCGTGTTCCCAACTGAGCCGCTCGCCGATCCGCTGAACGACTGGATCAATTCGTGCAAAAAGCTGCGCGCGGAAATCCCTGACGACGTGCTGGTGCTGCCCGCGCACAATGAGCCGTTCCGTGGGCTGCATGCGCGGTTGGACAATCTTGTCGATGGCCACGAGCGCTCGCTGGCGCGTATCGAGCATCGCTTGCGGCAATCGCCGCGGCGTGCGGTTGATCTCTTTGGCGCCATGTTCGCGCGCAAAATTGGCGGCGATTTGTTGGGCATGGCGACGGGCGAGACCATCGCGCATTTGAATTGTCTGATCGAGCGCGGGCGCGCCAAGCGCGTGGTGAGCGCCGAAGGAGTGATTTTCTATGAACCCATCTCCTGACGCGCCGAACCCCGAGCGCCGCTCTACCGGCGCGATGATTTGCTTCGGCGTCGGCGCGGCGTTCGCGACCTTGGCGTGGTTCCTGGGCGTTGGCGGCGTGATGACGATCGCCATGGCTGGGGACGATCCAGCGCAAATCGCCGGCGGCATCGGCATGGTGATCGGCCTTGGCATGCTGACGCTGCTCGGCGTCGTGCTGATGGTTATCGGCGGCGTCTGGATGCTGGGCCAAGTTGTCGCTGATCAACGCGGCGAAGATTCCGAAAAGCGCTATCGCAACGTGGAGCGGTGAATGATTCTCTCGACGACCTTTGACGTGCACGGCCGCAATGTCGTGCAGCATTTGGGGCTTGTGCGCGGCAACGTCGTGCGCTCGCGCTTCATTGGCCGCGACATTGTCGCGGGTCTGCGCATGATCGTGGGCGGCGAGATCCACGAATACACGAAGCTGCTCGCTGAAAGCCGCGAGCAGGCGCTCGACCGCATGGTGGATGAAGCCAAGAAGCTTGGCGCGGACGCCGTGATTGGCGTGCGGATGGAAACGACGGACGCTGGCCAGGGCCAAGCGACTGAAGTCTTGGCTTACGGCACCGCCGTCAAGCTGGGCTGAGGTCTCAGCAGCGGTGCTGCGTGAGCGAAGCGCCAGGCAAGCATCGCGACGATGCCTGCTGACACGTCAATGCCGAAGCCGAACGCGCAGAGCAGAATGAAATGGTGCGCCAGCAGATGCATGGTCGGCGCTGAGGCGAGTTCGCCGAGGCGCCAATCGACTGCGCGACGCAGCGCCCAATCGAACAAGGCGGCGGCGGCGAGGATCGCGACGCTCACCGGCACGAATTGCGGCAGGTGTGGCAGGTCGAGCGGCATGCCAGCGACCATGTGCGGCGCGGTGAAGGCGACAAGCGTCAGGCCGTAAAGCGGGGTGAGCCAGGCATGCGCGCCGAGCAGGGCGTTCTTGGTTTGCGGCTTGCCGGCGGCGAGCGTGAGGCGCTCGGCTTCGGCGACGCTCCAGCGTGTGTCGGCATAGAGCCGCCACACGAACAGAACACCGATCGCGCCGGCCAGTCCGACGAACACGCCGACTATGGCGGCCGCCAGAAGCGGCGCGGCGATCGAAACGAAATCAAAGCGCGGTGCAGTTTCGGCGCGCATCAGGACGCGTGCGCCGAGCGCGACCAGCAACAGCACCGAAAGCGGCGGCGAAACGATCGAAAGGCCGCCGACCGTCAACGCAATCAGCAGCGCGGCGCCCGACCGTTCGATCGTTTGGCGTTCCGCGTTGGGCTGTTCGCTGTTGGTCAAATCCAAGTCCCTCGTTCACGCCGGTTTCTCCCGCGTGCACTTAGGACATGCGCCATCGTTGTGAATCGCGCGTAAACGCTACGCGATTTTTATTGTTTCACATCAAGGGCGTGAAACGGGTTAGCGACCCCGTAACCGGCGGCGGAGCTCAGCCGCGCGCTCGCGACGGCTGCGCGCATCCTCTTCGGACGCTTGCTGCGTGCGGGCTTGAGATTGTTGTTCGGCGGCGCCGGCGACTTCCTCGGCCTCTTGCTGCGTCGCGGTTGCGGCCGTGCGCGTGGCTTCGGCTTGGGCGGCGTCAGCGAAATAGACCGCGTCGTTCGGATGGCCGACCGAGCGGATCACCGCGTCGAACAGGTCCGGGCGCGGCGCGCCTTGGTAGTTCATGCAGAAGGCCAGGATGTCCGTGCCAGGGCGCAATTGCATCGACGAATAGACGGTGCGCGCGCTGCTTTGGATTTCGGCGCGCTGGATCGGCCATTGCGCGCCTTCCGCCGTATTCGACAACACGCTCGCCGAGCGGTTCGGGAAGATGTTGCCGACGCCGTTGGCGATTTGCGTCCAGACTTCCGGCGTGAAGCGTGCGCCATCGGCGTTGGCGCGGCGCACGGCGTCAGCGGTGGCGGCGGCAGTGCCGGGATTGGGCTGCGCCATCACGTGGCACTCGTTCGAAGCGTCGCCGACGATGACGTAGGTGTAGGCGTCGGCAGGGCTGTCGCCGAATTCCTGGTTCACGGTCCAGCCGTCTGGCTTGTTGAAGGAAAGGCGGCCTGACGGATCGCTCCAAGGCTCGGCGACCGCGGTCGCTGCTGAAGCAATAAAAATTACAGCCGCCGCGGCAGCCAAAGTCGCCTTACGCATCCAAATCTCCCGCACTCTGTCTGGTCCGCATGTTGCCCGTCGGATCCAGACGCGTGTTTGTCGCTAAATCTTTCCGATTACCGCCGCCCGTCAAGTCTGCTTGCGCAGGCTGTGACGGGCGTCTGCTCGCCATCCAGGCGCATTTCGCCTGTCGCTAGGATTACGCTTGGCGGCCGCGAATGGCTCCGCTCTGTGACATCACGGAGGCGTTAATTGCGGCGGCGACGGCCTTCTTGCGGCTGTTCCTGAGGCGGCGGCGGAGGCGCGGCAGCGGCGGCGGCGCGGGCGGCCTCCGCGGCTTCGGCTTCGGCGCGCCAGGCAGCGTCGTTCGGGTGGCCGAGCGTGCGGGAAACCGTTTCGTACTGGGCGACGGCGTCAGGGCCGGAATAGGTCATGCACATGCTCGTCAGCGTGAGGCCCGGGCGCAGCTGCATCGACATATGAATGAGCCGGTCGGGGCCCTGGATGTCGGCGCGCTGGATCGGCCAGAAGCCGCTCGTATCAAGCGAGCGCGACACAAATTGCGCTGAGTTTCCCGGGAACAAAGTCGGGATGCCGTTGGCGGTCTGAACCCAGAAATCCTGCTGGAAGCTCGCCTCGTTGGCGGCGGCGGTTTTCACCTGATCGGCGGTCGCGGTGGCGATCGAGGGGTTCGGCTGGGAGAGCATATGGCACTCGTTGGCCGCGCTGCCGGAGACGACATAGACGACTTCCGGAGACGACGTCCGCTCGACCGTGGTCGCCCAGCCATTCGGGGCGTCGAAGGTCATCCGGTTGCCCGGGTCGGTCCAAACCCGCGCTGTGGCGGCGCCGGCGATGGTGAGGCCGGCAAGTGCGACGAGCGCGAACAGGCGCATGGGTATTCCTCCGAAACTGATCCCTCTTGGGCGCGGAGTGTCCTGCCCAAAGGGCGGGCGTCAAGGCGCCCGATGCAATAAAACCGGGCGCCCTGACGGCGCCGATGCATGAGTCTAAGGTCGGCTGGCATCGAGGAGGCGAAGTTTCATGAGTCTGGCCGGCAAAACCCTGTTCATCACCGGCGCGAGCCGCGGCATCGGTCTGGCGATCGCGCTGCGCGCCGCCCGCGACGGCGCCAACGTCGTCGTCGCGGCCAAGACGGCCGAGCCGCACAAGAAGCTACCGGGCACGATCTACTCGGCTGCGGAACAAATCGAAGCGGCCGGCGGCAAGGCTCTGCCCATCGTCGTGGACGTCCGCGAGCCGGATAGCGTCAACGCGGCGGTGGAGGCAGCGGTTGAGCGCTTTGGCGGCATCGACATCTGCGTGAACAACGCCTCCGCCATCCAGCTCACCGGCACGTTGCAGACGGACGTCCGTCGCTACGATCTGATGCACCAGGTGAATGCGCGCGGCACCTTCATCGTCAGCCGCGCCTGCATTCCGCATCTGAAGAAATCATCGAACCCGCACGTCCTGATGTTGTCGCCGCCGCTCGACATGAGCCCGCGCTGGTTCAGCAATCACGTCGCTTACACGATGGCGAAGTACGGCATGAGCATGTGCGTGCTCGGCATGGCGCAGGAGTTTGAGGACGACGGCATCGCATTCAACGCGCTCTGGCCGCGCACCGGCATCGCCACGGCGGCGATCGAGTTCGCGCTGGCGGGCGAGGAGGGCATGAAGCACTGCCGCACGCCCGACATTATGGCTGACGCCGCGCACGTGATCTTCAACAAGCCGTCGCGCAAATGCACCGGCAATTTCTTCATCGACGATCTGGTGCTCTACAAAGCCGGCGAGCGCGATTTCGATAAGTACCGCGTCGATCCGACCAAATCGCTGATGCCGGACTTTTTCGTCCCCGCTGACACGCCCTTGCCTGCGGGCATCAGCATGGGGCCGGTCGGCTAGCCGTTCGTCGCATAGATCGGCCGCTCGCGCGCTTGTGATCTGAGGGCGCGCGTTCCTGGGGCATAGCGGCTCATGGGAGGCCGCCATGTTTCTTCGCGTGATCGCGGTTTTGGGTTTGGCTTTAGCGCTCGTGGGGCCAGCCGCGGCGCAAGCGCCGGCGCGTTACGACGACGCGGAGATTTATTCGCTCGATCACGACGGAGCGCGGCGCCTGTTCGCGATCTACGCGCCGCGCACCTTGCCGCAGAACCAAGCCGCGCCGCTGATCTTGGCGCTGCATGGGCGCTATTCCTCCGCCAAAGCGATGCACGCGATGACGGGCTTGGCCGCGGTCGCCGACGCGCGCGGCGCGGTGGTGGTCTACCCGCAAGCGCTGGGCGGGTTCTGGAATGATGGCGGGCATGAGGTGCTGCCGCGCGGTGAAGAGCCCGCTGACGATGTGGGCTTCATCGAAGCTTTGATCGAGGAATTGTCGCGGGCGCGGTCGATCGATCGGTCGCGGATCTATGTTGTCGGTTACGACAACGGCGCGCTGCTCGGGCATCGGCTCGCGTGCCAATCCAATCTGCGGCCCGCGGGTTTCGCTGCTGTCGGCGCTTTGATGTGGAGCTTCTCGCCGCAAACCTGCGCCGCGGTGCCAACGCTGATCGTCCACGGCCGGCGCGATCCCGTTTACGAGGTCAGCGGCGGGCGCGCGTCGGATGCGGCGAACGCGCCGACACGGTTCGGCGTCGGCGAGACGATCGCCTATTGGCGCGGAATCAATGGTTGCGGTGGTGAAGCCGATGCGTCGGGGCGCAGCGGCAGCGTGCTCTACCGAAATTGCACCGGCGCGTCGCTCGCCTATGTCGGCGTCGATCGCGGTGGGCGTGAATGGTTCGGAACCGAGATTGGCCAGCGGTTGAACCGCTTCGGCGTTTCAGCGACGGCGCTGGTTGATCAGTTTTTCTTCGACCAACCCGCGTTCGCATTGCCGCGTTTGGCCGCGACGGCGGCGACGGCGCGCAATTCCATCGTCTATGTGCCGCCGGGCTATGATGCGTCACGGCCAACTCCAATTGTGGTGGTTCTGCACGGCAGGCCAGGCACCGCTGCTGGCATGGCGAATCTGACGCGGCTCAATGCGGTGGCGGATCGGCACAATTTCGTCGTCGTCTACCCCGACGGTTTGCAGAACGAATGGAATTCGGTTGGCGATCTCGTCGGCCTCGAAGCGGAATACCCGCAGGACGACGTCGCCTTCCTCACCAATCTCGTCGACGATCTGCGGCTCGATCTGAACATCGATCCCGCTCGCCAGTACATCACCGGCTTCTCGAATGGCGCGATCATGACCTATCGCATGGCGTGCTCGGCGTCAGACCGGTTTGCGGCGTTCGCGCCTGTGGGCGGGGCGCTCTACTACGACGTACGCGACGCGTGCCGCGGTAATGCGCCTGCGCCGATCGCGATTTTCCACGGCAGCGCTGACGCGAGCATTCCATTCGACGGCGTCGTCTCGCGGCGCAATGGCGAGATGATGCAGGTATCGACCTCGGTGCCTGACGCTGTTCGCTATTTCGTGAACCGCAACGGCTGCAGCGACACGAGCCGGCGCGTCGACATCCCGCAGACCGGCGCCTCGCCTGGCGCGCAAGTCATCCGCTTCGATCAAGCGGATTGCGACAATGGCGCGGACGTCCGCTTCTACCTGATCAATGGCGGCGGCCATCAATGGCCGGGTGTGAACGACGTGTTGACCTCGCCGCACTTTGGCGTCGCGACGATGGACATCAACGCCGGCGAAGAGATGTGGGATTTCTTCAGCCGCCACACATTGCAGCCGCGCCGTTAGCGCAGGAGCTTTTCGAGACTCTCCAGCGTGTCCGCTTCGCGCGGCGGCTTGTCCCAGCGCAGGCGCGATATGCGCGGGAAGCGCATGGCGACGCCGCTCTTGTGGCGCGTTGAGCGCTGCAGGCCTTCGAAGGCGACCTCCAGCACGAGGCCTTTGTCGCGGGTGTGCGTCACCTCGCGCACCGGGCCGAAGCGGTTGGTGGTGTTGTTGCGCACGAAGCGGTCGAGCTCGGCAAGCTCTTCGTCGGTGAAGCCGAAATAGGCCTTGCCGACGGGCGTCAGCTCCTCTTGTCCTTCTGGGCCTTTCCAGACACCGAACGTGTAGTCCGAATAGAACGAGCTGCGCTTGCCGCTACCACGCTGGGCGTACATCAGCACGGCGTCGATGGTCATTGGATCGCGCTTCCACTTGAACCAATAGCCCTTGGGCCGGCCGGCGAGGTAGGGCGAATCCAGGCGTTTGATCATCACGCCTTCAACCGCGCCGGCATCAGCGCCCGTTGGCGCGGCGCGGGCGGCGGTGAGTTCGTCCCAGGTGTCGAACGTGATCAGTGGCGACAGATCAATCGGCGCCAGCGGATGCGCCGCGACGAAGGCTTCCAGGCGCTTGCGACGTTCCGCGAATGGCAGTGCGCGGAGGTCGTCTTCGCCTTGCGCCAGGACGTCGTAGACGCGGATGAAGGCCGGAAACTCTGCCATCATCTTGGCGTTCACGCCCTTGCGGTTGAGGCGTTGTTGCAGCGTGTTGAAGTCCTGCACGGCGCCGGCGCGCTTGATCAGCAGCTCGCCATCAAGCACTGCGTCGAAATCGAATGCGTCGACGAGATCGGGGAACGAGGCGGAGATTTCCTCGCCGGTGCGCGAGTAGAGTCGCGAGATGATCTTGCCATTGGCGTCGCGGCCACTCGCGGCTTGCACGCGGATGCCGTCCCATTTCCACTCGGCGCTGAACGCAGCCGGATCGAGCGGTGCAAACTCGGCCGGCTCGATCGCGTGCGAGAGCATGGGCGGATAGAAGCGCACATTGGTGTTGAGCGAGGGCGCGTCGCCGCGGCCCTCGAGCCAGGCGAACAAGCGCGGATACGGTGGCGCGTCGGCGTGCCAGACATCCTCGATCTCGTCCGGCTCGCGCCCGCCGAGCCGCGCCAGCGCCGTGCGGGCCAAGCGTGCGGACACGCCGATGCGCAGCGCGCCGGTGATCAGCTTCAACAGCGCCCAGCGGCCGTTTTCATCGAGGCGATCGAGCCAATCCGCCACTTGTTCGGGTAACTTGTCTTTCGGCGTCGTGTTGATGCCTTCGACGATATCCGTGATCGTCAGCTGCGCGTTCGCGCGCGCGGCGTTTGCGGGCCACATCAGCGAGACTGTCTCAGCAAGGTCGCCGACAAAATCGTAGGAGAGCCCGAACAGCACCGGATCAGTACGGTCAGCTGCGAGGTTGCGGATCAAGCCGGCTTTGGCGTGCTTGAAAGTCAGCGCGCCCGTCATCGCCGCCAGCGCCCAGCCGCGATCGGGGTCAGGCGTCTCGCGAAAATATGCTTCCAGCAGCGCCAGCTTGCCCAGCCGGCGCGGTTCGTAAGCCAAGCGATCGAGGAGCGCGGCGAAGCGGTTCATGCGGCGCTTGGCTCTTCTTCGTCGCCATAGCCGACGAGATGCAACGCTTTCGCTTTGATGCCCTCAAGCTCGCACCAGCGCGCGAGCGCGTCGGCTTCGCCGTGCGTGATCCAGATTTCGCCGGCCTGCGTGTCCTTGATCGTGCGCTGTAGGTCCGGCCAGTCAGCGTGATCAGAGATCACAAGTGGCAACTCGATCCCGCTCTGCCGCGCGCGGGCGCGGATGCGCATCCAGCCGGAGGCGAAGCACGTCACCGGATCGGGGAAGCGGCGTACCCATGGCGTTTGCAACGAACCTGGCGGCCCGAGAATGATGGCGCCGGTGTAGAAGCTCTTGGGCGCGTCGACGACCGGCTGCACGTCGCCGAGATCGACGCTGTGCGCTTTGTAAAGTTCAGTCAGCGCCAGCAGCGCGCCGTGGACATAGATCGGCTTGTCCCAACCACAGGCGCGCAACGTCGCCATCACGCGCTGCGCCTTGCCGAGCGCGTAAGCGCCGACGACATGTGCGCGTTCCGGGAACATGGCTACGGAGGCGAGGAGCTTTTTGATCTCGTGCTCAGCACTTGGGTGCGTGAACACGGGGAGCGCGAACGTCGCTTCGCTGATGAACACGTCGCACGGAACCACCTCGAACGGCAGGCACGTCGGATCGGGCTGGCGCTTGTAGTCGCCGCTGACGACAACGCGCGTGCCCTCGCATTCCGCCGCCGCTTGCGCGGAGCCCAGCACGTGGCCGGCCGGGTGCAGCGAGAAACGAACGCCGTTGAGATTCACCGCCTCGCCATAAGCCAGCGTCTGCGTCGAGCTGGCGAAGTCCGCGCCATAGCGCGCGGCCATGATCGCGAGTGTCTCCGGTGTCGCCAGCACGGCGCCGTGGCCGGCGCGGGCGTGGTCGGAATGGCCGTGCGTGATCAGCGCGCGGGGAACCGGGCGCGTCGGATCGATGTAGAGGTCCGCCTTCGGGCAATAGAGGCCCTCGGGGCGTGGGTGCAGGATCGCGGCAGGCTGCATGGAGAACAAATAGGGAGACGCGGGCGCCAGTTCCGCAATCTTGCGCACCCAACGCGAGCGTGATCGTTCCGCGAGCGTTTCTCAAACATCGCCCCTAGCAATGCGAGCGGGCCGCGCTTATGTCCGCGCGAACGTGAACAGAACGCCGCCGGGGAGGGCGCGTGGATTCCATTATTTCCATCAAGGACGCATCGAAGACGTACGCGTCCGGGCTTCAGGCGCTGAAGCCGACAAACCTTGAGATCAAACGCGGCGAGATCTTCGCGCTGCTCGGGCCGAACGGCGCGGGCAAGACGACGTTGATCTCGGTGATCTGCGGCATCGTCAATCCGTCGGGCGGGACGATTATCGCTGACGGCCACAACATCATCAGTGATTACAAAGCCGCGCGCCGCAAGATTGGCCTAGTGCCGCAAGAGCTGCACACGGATGCGTTCGAGCGCGTGATCGATACGGTGACGTTCTCGCGGGGCCTGTTCGGCTTCCCGCCGAACCCGGCCTACATCGAGAAGGTGCTGCGCGATCTTTCGCTCTGGGAGAAGCGCACCTCGAAGATCATGGAACTCTCCGGCGGCATGAAGCGCCGGGTGATGATCGCCAAGGCGCTGAGCCACGAGCCGAAAATTCTGTTCCTCGATGAACCCACCGCCGGCGTCGACGTCGAGCTGCGGCGCGACATGTGGCAGATGGTGCGGGGCCTGCGCGAAAACGGCGTCACCATCATTTTGACGACGCACTACATCGAAGAAGCCGAGGAAATGGCCGATCGCGTCGGCGTCATCAACAAGGGCGAGCTGATCCTGGTTGAGGACAAGAACACGTTGATGCGCAAGCTCGGCAAGAAGCAGCTGACTTTGGACTTGCCGGCGCCGCTGAAGGCCGTGCCCGACGGGCTGAACGGCTACACGCTGGAACTCGCCGCCGGCGGCAATCAGCTGATTTACAGCTTCGATGCACAAGCGTCCGAAACCGGCATTCCGAGCCTGTTGCGCAAGCTTTCCGAACTCGGAATCGAGTTCAAAGACCTCCACACCGAGCAAAGCTCGCTCGAAGACATCTTCGTGAACCTCGTGAGCACCCGCACATGAACACGTATGCGGTTCAATCGATCTATCGCTTCGAAATGGCGCGCTGGTTCCGGACGTTGGGGCAGAGCCTCTTCTCGCCGGTGCTGTCGACGTCGCTCTATTTCATCGTCTTCGGTTCGGCGATCGGCTCGCGCATGGTCGAGATCGATGGCATCAGCTACGGCGCGTTCATCGTGCCGGGCCTCATCATGCTCTCGATCCTGACGGAGAGCGTGTCGAACGCGAGCTTCGGCATTTACATGCCGAAATGGGCGGGCACGATTTATGAGCTGCTCTCGGCCCCCGTCTCGCCGATCGAAGCCGTGATGGGTTATGTCGGCGCGGCGGCGACGAAGAGCGTGATCATCGGCCTGGTGATCCTGGCGACGGCGCGGCTGTTCGTGGAATACGAAATCCAGCACCCGTTCTGGATGTTGTTCTTCCTGGTGCTGACGGCGGTGTCGTTCTGCCTGTTCGGCTTCATCCTCGGCGTGCTCGCGGACGGCTTTGAGAAGCTGCAGATCGTGCCGATGCTGATCATCACGCCGCTGACGTTCCTCGGCGGCACCTTCTACTCGATCAACATGCTGCCGGAGCTTTGGCAGAAGATCACTTTGTTCAACCCGGTGGTCTATCTCATCAGCGGCTTCCGCTGGAGCTTCTTCGGCGTGTCGGACGTCTCGATCGGCATATCGATCGCCGCCGTGAGCGTGTTTTTGATCGTGTGTCTAGGCATCGTCTATTGGGTGTTCAAGACGGGCTACAAACTCAAAGTCTGACGCAACGGAAATACATCAGGCGCGATATATCGTTGCCGATGTAGTTTCGCCGTGCTAGACCGTGGCTCATGGCCAAGCCGCAACGCGCGCCCCGTTTCATGCATCTGCTCGCCCGCGCCGCGCGGTCGGCGCAGCTCGTGGCTGACGCAGGCCTGGGCGATGTCGGCCTCACGGCGGCCCAGTCGGGCGTGCTTTTCCTGATCCCAAACGAGGGCGGCGCGAGCGTGAACGCCGTCAGCGAAGGCTTGGGCCTGGCGCAGAGCGCGGCTTCGGTGCTGGTGCAGCGACTTGAGCAAGCTGGTCTCGTTGAACGCCAAACCGATCCGAATGATCGCCGCGCCGTGCTGCTGACGCTGACCGCGCGCGGCCGCACCGCACGCGCCAAGGCGATCGAGCGCGCCCAGCGCCTCAACGCATCCGCTATCCGTGGTTTCAATGCCGACGAGCAGGCTGTCATCGCCCGTTGGCTTCAGCATATGATCGATCTGAAGGAGGAAAGCCGTGAGTGAGCACATCCTGGTGACGCGCGAGGCGGGCGTGATGGAAATCCGCTTCAACCGCCCCGAAAAAAAGAACGCCATCACCAACGCGATGTATGGTGCCATGGCTGACGCTTTGGAGAGCGCCAGCGAGGATCGCGGCGTGCGCGCGGTGCTCTTCACGGCGGCGGGCGATTTTTTTACCGCCGGCAACGACCTCTCGGATTTCGCCTCGATCAACGCGGGCGGCGGCACGACGGACAATCTCCCGCGCCAGACCGGGCGCTTCCTCGAGAACATGATCATGTTCGAGAAGCCGGTGGTCGCGGCGGTGCAGGGCAATGCGGTGGGCGTCGGCGTGACGATGCTGCTGCAGTGCGATCTGGTTTACATCGGCGAGAACGCCACGCTCAGCACGCCGTTCGTGTCGCTGGGCTTGGTGCCGGAGAATGCGTCGAGCCTCACCATGCCGGCGCGCATGGGTCACGTGCGCGCGTTCCAGATGCTGGGCCTGGGTGAGCTCTTCAATGGCCGCGACGCTGTTGCCTCCGGCATCGCCAACGCCGCGTATCCGGCGAGCGAGGTTGAGGCCAAGGCGCGCGCTGTTGCTGTCGCGCTGACGAAGAAGCCGGCTGAAGCGCTGCGACTCTCGAAAGCGCTGATGCGCGATCGCGATGCGCTGAAGCAGCGCATGGTCGATGAAGGCAAGATTTTCGCCGAGCGTCTCAAATCCGCCGAGGCCGCCGAAGCGTTCGCTGCGTTCGCGCAGCGCCGGCCGCCAAACTTCGAGAAGCTTGGCTGATGGTCGAAGCGCTCAAGCTCGTCATTCCGATTGGCGATGAGCGCACATCGGCTTTGCTGCTGCGTCCGGAGAACGCGAAGGCGCTCTACGTCTTCGCGCACGGCGCCGGCGCGGGCATGACGCACAAGGCCATGGCGTCAAACGCCGAAGGCCTCGCCGCGCGCGGCGTCGCCACTTTGCGCTATCAGTTTCTCTACATGGAGAAGGGCGGCAAACGCCCCGATCCGCCGAAGCTTGCGCACGCTGCGGTGCGCGCGGCTGTGGCTGAGGCGGCGCGCGTCGCGCCGGATTTGCCGCTGTTCGCGGGCGGGCGCTCGTTCGGCGGGCGCATGACGTCGCAAGCGCAGGCGGATGCGCCGCTGCCGGGCGTGCGTGGCTTAGCTTTTGTGGGCTTCCCGCTGCATCCGGCCGGCAAGCCTGGTGACGAACGCGCGGAGCATTTGGCGCGCGTGGATATTCCCATGCTGTTCCTCTCCGGCACGCGCGACGCGCTGGCGGAGCTGGATTTGCTGAAATCCGCTGTCGCCAAGCTCGGCAAGCGGGCGACGCTGAAGCTGATCGAGCATGCCGATCACAGCTTCCACGTGCTGAAATCGAGCGGGCGCACGAACGCTGATGCGGAAGCCGAGATGCTGGATGCGCTCGCGGGTTGGATCGCCGAGCACATTTAGACTCCGAGGACCGCCGGCTTCCAGCCGGCATTTCAACGGTCTCGGATGCTTACAGGTTGGAGCGCGCGGCCTCCGGCCGCGCATGCGCCGCCGGAGGCGTCGCGCTCCAGCTTTTCAGCGCTCGCGCCAAATGCCGGCTGGAAGCCGGCGGTCCTCGGAGCAACCTCTAGCGCCGCGCCTGCGCGATCGCCGCGACGTTCGCCGTGCCCAGCGCGCCAGCTTCGTCGTGAATCCACGCTTCGCCGACGGCGACGCCGTCCGCTGCGTGATGGTTCACGAGTTCGAAGCCGATCCATTCGCTCACCGGCAGGCGGTGGATGTAGAGCGTCACATCGCCATTTATGAAATCGATGCTGTGCTCGCTGCTGTTGGTCAGCGGGCTCGCATAGTCCGCTGCGAGCGCCACGCGCACGAACGGCGTCAGCGGCACGCCGCCGATCAGTTCGCGAATGTCGCGCATCCAGGCTTGGCGTGCGGGGAACGGCGTTAGATCGCCCAACACTGAAGGATTGTTCGATGCGCCAGCGCTCGCGCCGCCCGCGTCGCGCGGATAGGTGGAGGCGCCGGCTGGAATTTGGCGCACCTCCCACGAGCGTGGGCGCGAGAGCGGCGGCAGCGTGTCGGGCTTCGGCGCTTTCCACTCTGGTGGGCGCCACGTCGGGTTCTCGGGATTTTCCGAGCGGCGCAGGAAGAGGGCGCTCGCCCGCCCGATCAGCACGCCGGCGCAATAGATGTCCGCGTCGCCCACTTTGATGCGCCCGCCGCCACGCACGAGCCGCGTTTCGACACGCAGCGGCGCCATGTGCGGCGTGCGGAACATGTCGACCGTCAGCCGTGCAGGCTGGAGATCAGGCTCGCCAAACGCGGCTTCGAGTTCGTGGCCCAGCAGGCCGACGACGACGCGGCCGTTGAGATTGTTCGGCGTCCAATAGCCACGGCTGATCTCGGTCGGCATGTAGACGGCGCCGTGCCGGATCAGGAACGGGCGGGGTTCGGTCTGTTCGGTGGTCAAATTCGGCCTCGAAACGCTTCGTCCCGCATTCAGCCAAGGCGGCGGGCGCGGCGCAACCGCCCCAGGGCAACGGATTGGGCGACGGATCAGCGCGCTCACGACCGCGTTACGCCGCGTGACGGACGTCACATCGATCCGACCTAGGCCGGTCTACCTATGACCCATCGAAGCAAACCGCTTCGGGGGAGAAACACCATGAACCGCAACCGCATCGCCAATTTCGTCCTGACCGCTCTGCTGGTCGCGCCGGTTGCGTTCGCTTCCCTGGCCCACGCCGCCACGTTCGCCGCCGTCTAAGCCAACACGAGTTTCGAGAGCACTCAGATGACCAAGTTCGACGCCATCACCGAAGCCACCGCCGACAGCGGCACGCTCGCCAAGGCCTTTGCGATGTTCACCGCGTTCTCGTTCCTTTTGCCAGCAGCGCTGGCGGCGTTCTCCCAAGCCGCAAACATCGTCGCGTAGCACCCTCGCACGTGACGAAGCGGTTTATTAGAAGGGCGCGGAGGTCTCCCCCTCCGCGCCCTTCGCCTTTTTCAGATCAGCCGGCCGGCGCGCCACAGTAGCGCTGCAAGCATGCCTTTGATGCGCGGCAGCAGCCAAAGCGTGAGCGTCAGCGCGCCAGCAAGAAACGCGGCCAGCACCAGATCAGACGTGATGTGGAAGTACATTGTCGTCACCAGCGCCAGCGGCGTGACGATGAGGCCGATGATGAACACCGTTATATAGGGCGCGACGTCGGCGGTTTCCGAGTTCGAGAAATCCGCGCCGCAATCGGGGCAAGCCTTGTTTAGCTTTAGATACGCGCGAAACAGTCCTCGCGCGCCGCATTGCGGACAGCGCAGGCGTAGCCCGCGCCACATCGTGCGAAACAGCGGTGATTTTTTCTCGCTCACCTCGTCACTTTATCGCTTCAGCTCATCCTAGATTCAGCCACGATGCCGCAGGCTCTCCAAATCAGAACACAGGAGGGTTTCATGCTGCACTTGGTCGCCGCTCTCATTGCCTTCCTCGACCGCGCCATCGTTCTCGCTCGCATCACGCTTTGACTGCTTGACGTATAACGCGTCGCGTTATATTGTGCAGTGTGATCCGAAGTTATCGGTCCCGCGACGTCGAGCGTTTCCACCGCGACGGCGTTGCGCCGAGGAAGTGGCGCGCCCTAGCCACGCAGGCGCTGTGAAAGCTCGATATGTTGGACGCCGCCGCGGTTTTGTCCGATTTGCGAAGTCCGCCCGGAAACCGCCTTGAAGCGCTTCGCGGAGATAGAGCTGGCCAGCACAGTATTCGGATCAACGACCAGTTCCGCATCTGCTTCCGCTGGACGGACGAAGGTGCGGAAGACGTTGAAATTGTCGACTACCATTGAGGTTTGGATGGCGCGCGTACGTACCCACCCTGGCGAAGTGCTGAAGGAAGAGTTCATGGCGCCGCTTGGGCTGTCGGCGAACAAGCTTGCACTGGACCTTGGCGTGCCCGCTACGCGCATTGGCGAAATCATTCGCTCGGATGGTCCGCGTGCGGTTTCCGCCGATACAGCGCTACGGCTCGCGCGCTATTTTGGTACGACGCCGGCGTTCTGGATGAATCTGCAGGCCGCCTACGACCTGTCGAAGGCGGAAGCGGAGCGCGGCAAGGAAATCCGCGCGCGTGTGCGGCCGCGCAAGGACGCCGCCTGATGCTGCTTTTCACCCATCCATCCATGCTCAAGCACGAGCCGCCGCGCGGGCACGCGGAGCATTCAGGCCGCCTGCAAGCGGTGCTCGATGGCGTCGCTGACATGGAGTTCGATCGCCGCGAAGCGCCGTTTGCCCCGCGCGAGGCGATTGAGCGTGTGCATCCCTCGCGCTACGTGGAGGCAATCGAAGGCGCGTTCGCCGAGGCCGCGGACAATCTCGTCCAGCTCGATCCCGACACCTTTATCTCGCCAGGCTCACGCGAGGCTTGCTGGCGCGCTGCGGGCGCGCTGACGGCGGCGGTCGATGCGGTGATGAGCGGCGATGATGAGATGGCGTTTTGTGCGGTGCGTCCGCCGGGGCATCACGCCGAGCCGGTTTCGCCGATGGGCTTTTGCATTTTCAACAATGTCGCCATCGGCGCACTGCACGCGCTCGACGCGCACGGCCTCTCGCGCGTCGCGGTGATCGATTTCGACGTGCATCACGGTAACGGCACCCAAACCATCGCCGAGCGCGAGCCGCGTCTGTTCTTCGCTTCGACGCATCAAGCGCCGCTCTATCCCGGCACCGGCGCTGCGCGCGAAACCGGGATCGAGCACAACGTCGTCAATGCGCCGCTTCCCGCGCACGCCGGAAGCGCCGAATGGCGGCAAGCGATGGAGACGAAGGTTCTCCCCGCGCTCGACGCTTTCGCGCCCGAACTGATCCTGGTTTCGGCGGGTTTTGACGCCCACAAGGCCGATCCGCTCGCCCAAATGGAACTCGACGAGGCCGATTTCGCCTGGGCCGCGAAGCGATTGCGGGAGCTCGCATTACGTCACTGCAAGGGCAAACTTGTCTCGACTCTGGAGGGCGGATACGACTTGCCCGCGCTCGCCCGGTCGGCCGCCAGCTATCTGGGCGCGCTCCAACACGACTGACGCCGCTCGAGGGGAGGGGGCGCGGGCCGTGTAAGGGTCAGAATGACGACCATGGCGCCTGTGACGACGCATGATCGCCGTTCCTCCTCGCGGGGAGGCCAGAAGCCGGGCTGGATCGTGATCGCCCGGCATGGTCAGCCCGACGCTGACCGCACGGTGAAACTCACTGCAAATCAGTATGTCGATTGGTGGTCGGCGTATGATCGCACCGGCCTGAAGGCGGGCGAAACGCCGCCGGATTGCTTGCTGCACTACGGAAATAGCGCCGACGTCGTGTTTGCATCGACGCTGCCGCGGGCGATCCGCACCGCAGAGGCCGCCGCGCCCGGCAAGCAAATCATCCTCGATCCGATTTTCGTCGAAGCGCCGCTGCCGCCGCCGCAAATCCCCGGCCTTCGCACGCCAGAATTGTGGGGCGCGTGGGCGCGCGCGTCGTGGTGGTTTGGGAACCACAAGGGGCAGGAGAGCCGCCAGCAGGCGGAACTTCGCGCCGAAGCGGCGGCGGCCACTCTGATTTCGCGGGCCCTCAGGGGAGAGAACGTCCTCCTCTGCGCCCATGGCTGGTTCAACCGGATGATGCGCCCGGCGCTGCGGAACCAGGGCTGGCGCGAAATCGAGAACAAGGGCGACCGCTACTGGTCCCACCGCCGCTACGAGTACGACAAAGTGAAGTAACCACCTGCAGTCGCGGGCCGGTTTTCGTTGTGTCGGGCCCAAGGAGCCCATATTTTCAGAGCGATGAGCACGAACGCCCTCGATCCAGCCCAGATGAGCTTCGAAGAAGCGTTAGCGGAGCTTGAGAAAATCGTCGCTCAGCTTGAGCGGGGCGACGTGCCGCTCGCGGACTCGATTCGCATCTACAAGCGCGGCGCGGCTTTGCGCGCGCGTTGCGAGAGCCAACTCAAGGACGCGCAGCTCGAAGTCGATCAAATCGTCATGGGGCCGGACGGGCCTCGAACCGAGCCAGCGCGGCTCGGCAAATAGCAAAACCCAAAAACACAACAAGGTCTCAGGAAGGAACCCCGCGAATGTCAGACGATCCTAAGTCCAATGCGCGCATGCCGCTCATTTCGATGGAGGACTTCCTGAAGGTGGACATTCGCCTGGGGACGATCGTCGACGTGAAGGTGTTCGAGGAAGCCAAGAAGGCGGCCTATCAGCTCTGGATCGATTTCGGCGATCCGCTGGGCATCAAGAAGTCGAGCGCGCAAGTCGTGCAGAACTACGATCTCGGTGAGCTGCTCGGCCGCCGCGTCGCGGCGGTCGTGAACTTCGAGCCGAAGCAGATCGGCAAGTTCATGAGCGAAGTGCTCTGCCTCGGCTTCCCAGACCGCAACGGCAATGTCGTCCTGCTCAACGTCGATCGCCCAGCGACGACGGGTGGGCGGATGTATTGATGACCAAGCTCGATCTGGTCCTCGCGCGCCTCGGCAAGCTGCCGCCTGAGCGGCAGGAGGCGATCGCTGTTCAGATCGATTTTCTGCTGGAAGACGAAGAGCAGGGCAGCATCCTGACGGACGCACAATGGGCGCGCGTCGAAGCGGCGCTTGCCGACAACGATGAGCCGGTGTCGGCGCACGAAGACGTGTTTGCGCGCTTGGAAGCAGACGACAAGTGAAGCTGGTTTGGCGGGTTCGCGCCGAACAGCAACTACGATCTCAACTTGCGTTTCTAAGAAAAGAGAATCCGCACGCGGCAAAGCGGATGCGAACGCGCATCAAGCTTAGGCTCACACGACTGCGAAGCGCGCCTTTCACCGGCCGTCCGTCAAGACGCCATGGCATTCGAGAGCTTGTGATCGTCGGCACGCCCTACGTCGCAGTTTATCAAGTGTCAGACGACACAATCACGATCCTGGAATTCTTCCACGCCAGCGAAGAGCGATCGTGACAAAAAAGGGCGCGGATCACTCCGCGCCCTTGTGATTTGCTCTGTACGCAGCCGCTTACGGCGTCGCCGGTGCGGCGGGATCCGGCGCCGGCGGCGTCAGCGTCGCGGGACCTTGGCCAGCGTCGGGCTCAGGCTCCGGCAGCGGCGTCACCGAGCCTGGCGGCACCAGATCCGGATCCGTCGCTGGCGCGGTTTCGCCCGGCGGCAGTTCGCCTTCAGGAAGCGCGTTCGGATCGACCGGCGGGTTGGCGCGCAGTTCAGCGATGCGGCCACGGGCGGCGATGGCGTTTTGGCTGTCCGGGAATTCCGACAGGAACGCCTCGAACGCTTCAATCGAATCCGCTTCCTGCGCGGCGTCGTAGGTCTGTTGGTCGAGCTGTTCGAGCGCGGCTTCGGCTTCGTCGCGATATTCGCCGGGATTGCCGGCAAGGAACGCGCGGATTTCAGCGGCGTCGTTCTGGGCGACATCTTCCCACGCCGATGCGCCGGCCGCGCCCTGCGACTGGTTCATGTACCAATAAGCGCCGCCGCCAATCGCCAGCAGCACGATCAGGACGATCGCGATGATGCCGATAGGGCTCTTCTTTTCTGCGGGTTCGCCGGGTGGTGCGCTGCGCGGTTCGGCGCGGGCCGTGGGAGCGGGGCGGGGTGGCGGCGGAGGAGCCGCCGCGCGCGGCGCTGCTTGCGGCGCGGGGCGCGGCGCTGCGGAGGCGGCGGGCGCGCCGGCAGCGGCGCCAGCGCGGCCCGGCTGGAAGAAGCTTGCGCCAGCTGCGGGCATGGGCTCCGGCAGCGGCGGGACGCCGGCACGGCCGGTGACCTCGTCCGCCAGTTCGCGCCAGGGGCGGAAATCGTCTTCGCCGCGCCAGCCGGTGAGATTGAACAAGCGCGCGACCGAGAACTGCGCCGGCGGCGAAGCGTTCTGCATGCTCGCGTGGATGACCTTGGCGCCAATCTGCCCGACGTCCTCGATCAGGCTGGCTTCCCCGACGGAGCGCGGCGACCACAGTGCGATCGCCACCTTGGCGCCGCGCGCGGCTTCGCGGGCATCGGCGCCATATTTCTCGATCACCGGCGTGAGTTGTGCTGCGCGCAGCTTCTCGGCCAGTGCACGGGCCGGCAGCGCGTCTTCAGCGGCGTGAACGATCACCACCGTTGCCATCAATAATTCCCCACCATTTCAAACCAAAGACGCGACCGCGCCCGCCCCCGGCCCGGTAGCTCGCGCCGCCGAACCTGCCTTATCCACATGATGCCTCGGATGCGTGGCGCTTGGGAAGGGCGAAGCCCAGCCAGACAGGCGGCATTTGGGCGCCGTTTCCCCAGATGGCCGCAGTGCGCGGAGGCGCTTGCGCGCGGCGGGCGCTCTGCTAACCCCAGGCGCCCATCAAGAAGGCCTCCATGTCAGACCTCCAATCCCGTCTCAAAGCGGTCGCTGACCGCATGAACATCGCGCTCGATAAGCTGCTGCCGCCCGCGCAGGGGCCAGAGGCGCGGCTGATGGAGGCGATGCGCTACTCGGCGCTCGATGGCGGCAAGCGCCTGCGGCCGTTCTTCACGCTGGAGGCCGGCGCCCTGCTCGATGCGGACGAGAACGCGCTGCTGCGCGCGGCAGTCGCGATCGAGTGCGTGCATACTTATTCGCTGATCCACGACGATCTGCCGTGCATGGACGACGACGATTTGCGCCGTGGCCGGCCGACCTTGCATCGCGCGTTCGATGAAGCCACCGCCGTGCTCGCGGGTGATGCGTTGTTGACGTTCGCGTTCGAATTGCTCGCCGATCCCGCGACGCACGCCGATCCGCAAATGCGCTGCAAGCTGATCGCCGGGCTCGCGAAAGCGTCAGGCGCGCAAGGCATGGTGGCGGGGCAAGCCGCGGATATGGCCGGCGCCGAGATCGGCTCGGACCTCATCGCGGTGACGCGCATGAACCGCTTGAAGACGGGTTGCCTGATCAATTTCTCCGTCGACGCCGCCACGCTCATCGCCGCCGCGGCGGAGGCGGAAGCGGTGGCGCTTTCACGTTACGCGCACGATGTCGGCCTCACGTTCCAGATGGTGGACGATCTGCTCGACGCCGAAGGCGCCGTGCGCGACACCGGCAAGGCCGTCGGCAAGGATAAGGATCGCGGCAAGGTGAACTTCGTCACCGTCATGGGCATCGAAGCCACGCGCGAGCGCGTCGGCATGCTCGCCGCGCAAGCCAAACGCCATCTCTCTCTGTTCGGCCCGCGCGCACGTGTGTTGCTGGATACGGTCGATTTTATCGTCGAGCGCAGATACTAGGCGCTCTTCGCCAGCTCCGCTTCGAGCACTTCGAGCAAGCGCGGATCGGTTGCGGCCACATCTGGTGAGAAGCGGGCGACGACTTGGCCGTTGCGGCCGACGACGAACTTTTCAAAGTTCCAGAGAATGTCCGGCGCGGCGTTGGTCGGGATCTTGAAGCCATCCAGACGTGCGCGCATCGGGCCTTCGCCGATGGCGTTCGGCTGCGCTTTCGTCAGCGCGGCGTAGAGCGGGTGCTGGTCGGCGCCGACGACCGAAACCTTCGAGAACATCGGGAATTTCACGTCGTAGGTGAGCTTGCAGAAATCGGCGATCTCGGCGTCGGTGCCCGGTTCCTGCTCTTTGAAATTGTTCGCCGGGAAGCCCAGCACTTCCAAACCCGCGGCGCGCTTGTCCTCGTAGAGCTTCTCCAGGCCCTCATATTGCGGCGTCAGCCCGCACTTGGAGGCGACGTTGACGATCAGGAGCACCTTGCCCTTGTACGCCTCGAGGCTGTCGGCGGCGCCATCGATGCGCTTGAGCGGAATGGATTGGATGGTCATGAGGTCGGTGTCCTGGTTGAGCGAACACGCACGTTAGCGGGCTCTCCCGAGGCATGAAAGTGTGCCTGCGCGCCCACGTCGCACGGAAAATGCACGGAAAATCCTTGAGGTTCCTGCGGGCAAGGCGTCGCATTGCGCTCGAAACACGGCTAGCTTGGCCCCACCTAAGCGCCGAGGACCCATGGCAACCGAAACTCCGCTTCTGGACCAAATCCACGTCCCGGCCGATCTGCGCCGTGTTCCAGAAGCCCAGCTTCGCCAGGTGGCTGACGAGGTGCGCGCCGAGATGATCAGCGCCGTGTCCGTCACGGGCGGGCACCTGGGCGCGGGGCTTGGCGTGGTCGAACTCACCACCGCGCTCCACTACGTGTTCGACACGCCGCGCGATGTTTTGATCTGGGACGTCGGCCATCAGGCCTATCCGCACAAAATCCTCACCGGCCGTCGTGACCGCATCCGCACATTGCGCCAAGGCGGCGGTCTCTCCGGTTTCACCAAGCGCACGGAGAGCGAGTACGACCCGTTCGGCGCCGCGCACGCCGCGACCTCGATCAGCGCCGCGCTCGGCTTCTGCGCCGCGCGCGATCAGCGCGGTGAGGACAATCACGTGATCGCTGTGATCGGCGACGGCTCGATGTCGGCGGGCATGGCGTATGAGGCGATGAACAACGCCGCCG
>CAZZFE010000040.1:0-36168 GCA_964653495.1 uncultured Terricaulis sp.
ACCCACGACCCTCGGTTTTGGAGACCGATGCTCTACCAGCTGAGCTAAACTCCTAGGCCGTGTTTTTACTCAGTTTTTCTCGTTCTCATCTGTTCCAACCAGCCCAGTTTGCAGATCGGTTTGCATTTTTCGCCGCGTCCGCGTTCCTGTTCCGTACTTGTTCTCGGTCGTCGCGCAGCGCGATCCCCGAACCTTGCCGTCGCCAATGCCTAAGATTCCCACCGTCTGGCAGGCTCGCCGTCTCATTTTCACAGGAGGCGCTCGCCCTTCACTGAAATCCGGGCATTGACGCGTTCCGGATACCGATGCGCGACCTTTTCGTCCAGTCCCCAAACGAGGTCGGTTCTGCAAATCAGCGCATGACGGAGGCCAGGTGGCAGGGGTTGAGAGACTCGAACTCCCGACCTACGCGTTTGGAGCGCGCCGCTCTACCAGCTGAGCTAAACCCCTAGCCTGGCTATCCTATCCCGCAACTGCGGCGATGGCTTGGCGTGTCTCACCTTCTAGAAGCGCTTGCAACCCCTTCGCCACATTGCGGGCGTTCACATACTTCCGCCGAATGCCGCCGCTCTCGCCTTCTGTCCAACCCATGAAGAGATCGATCTGCAAATCACTGTAGCCGGCCGTCGCAAACATGGTCGCGGCCGTGCCGCGGAGGTCGTGAAAATGGAGTTCGCGTCCGATCCCAGCGCGTTCCTTTGCGGTTTGCCATGACGACCCGAACCCGTCGCCGGTCCATGCCTCGCCCCGCGAGTTGAGGAGCACGCATTTTTCCTTGGGGGGATCTCCGCCCTGGGCGCGGCGAAGGCGCTCCAGCAGCAGGCGCGTCTCCGGAAGGATGGGCGGCATTGCCTCAACACCGGTTTTCTTACGTCCGCCCTCCAGGTCGATTTCTCGGTCGAGGACCATGGCCCACGAGAGGCGGAGGAGATCCGCTTGCGCCAGACCGGTGAGCGCAGCCAAACAAGCGGCATCCCATAAGTGCGGACCCAAGGGGCGCGCGGGATCAACGGCGGCGCCAGCCCTGAGCTTAAGCAAATCATCTGCTGTCCAAATGATTGCTGAGCGATTGGAGCTGTAGAGCCGCTTCACGCCCTCCATCGGATTGATCTTGATCTTGCCGCGAGATTTTGCCCAGGACAGGCAACTTCCCAAGACGCTAGTTAGATGATCACCCGCTTTCGGTGTCTCTCGAAACTGGAAGCCGTACGGTTTCGGACCGCCTGTCTTAATCCAATAATCTCCGAGAGCCGGCCGCTGGGGAAACTCGTCGCCACTCTTTGCTTTGTTCGCCGCCGCTTCGGCAACTTTGCAGGGTCGCCACGCCGTTGAATGGTGATCGCGAAACGTGAGCAACTTGTCTTTCGCCCAGTCCTGCTCCACCAGAATGTAGGGCATATCGCCAAATTTCTTCTGGGCCCCGCGTTCAGTAGTATAGGAGCCGGCGCACCATCTCTCGATGTTGTCGTCATGCAAACGGCGCGTCGCGCAAGAGCGTACTTCAGCCCTATACTCTGCCGAATTTTGCCACTCGTCGAAGAGTTCGCGCAGCGTCTTGCTTGGCGCGCACGGGACAGGAGGCGCACGCTCCGCCCTCTTTGCGGCCAACGCCCGCTCGAGCATTTCGGCGGGTAGATCGCCTTTGAGCTTGTGCGCCGTTTCACCAATGCAAACCGCGCCCTTGCCGCGTTTGTGATAGTGGCGAAAACCCACGCGCCCGTCGGCGTAGATTTTCTTGATGTTGAGGTTCAGTCCTCGAATCTGAAACGTCGCCACGGTTTAACGCCTCGGTTTCAACGCCACTCGTCGACAAGCGCTTCAAGTGGATCTTGAGGAGAATCGTCTCCTTCTCCATCCAATGCAAGCCCAGCGACGCGGTCGAGCGCCGCATCTATCGCGCGACGATCATAAAGGCGCTGACGTTTTCCTTGGATCGGCAGGACACCAAAGCGTTCAGGACGTTCGCCACCCAGATAGCGCAGCGCAACAGGACCAGTAACAAGCCTGGGTTCACCTGAGTGAGCGGCGGCGTCCTGCTTTGTCACTTGCGTTCTCGAAGAGTGCTCTCGCTAGGAATTCGGGCCGAGCTTGAATCGAAATTGAACGCGCGCGAACAGCTTTATCCGCCGAGTTGATTCCGATTTTTTGCAATGACGGGGAGCGACCATGATCTCTCTTTTTGACCGACGCGCACCTCATGTTTGCGTCGCTCTGCTCTTGATGGCTGGTGTTGCCAGAAATTCGGCGAACGGCATTTCCCGGTGTTGCCCGCTGTGGCCACCGATGAGACTGACAAACTCGCGCGCGAGGAGAAATCGGAATCAGCGTTCTAGGCCAAGCGACGGAGCAGCTTTCACTTTTCCTTGGGCTAGCGAGATCGAGTATCTCTTGCCAATGGCGAGGTTCTGACTGGCCGAGAGCGGCATCAGCGCCACGCCATCGTTCCGCTCCAACGCCGCGAACCGGCCCTGGTGCAATGTCTTTATGGCGCGCACCGTCCACTCACGCTCCAATCCATCGCCAATCGAGATCGCGCGCTTTCCAAATTGCTTCTCGAGCGCTTGAACCTCACGGACCAGCTCTTCCTCGCGCAGGCGCTTCAACGCGCCGTCGGCCAACTCGAACCGCCCCGTCAAATCTCGACCGCCACTGCGTTCGCGCTCGTGCCAAGCGATGCGCTGAGCAAGAGCATCCTTCACGGCGGTCGTCGACGGCAAGCGGCCTGCCTCCCCGGCGATGCCGCGCGAGAGTTCGCGATCAAGCTCGGTCTCGGCGCGCGCGGTCACTTGTTCGTTCAGCGGCAGCGCCGAGAGCGCCTGAACTTTGACGCGGTTGCCGCGCGCGCTGTGGCGATGCGGTTCAATGGCGACCAAGCCGCCACGCTCGATGCCGGCGACCGCGCGAGCCCGGACGTTGACGAAAACAGGACCATGGGTCGGACTGCGGACGATCGCGTAAGCCTTGCCGGGCCCATCGCCCCGCCTGCCGACCTCGATGACCTCGCCGACGAAGCGACCCATCGTAGGCCGGTAGAGGCGCAATTTCCCCTCGCCCGGCGCCAACTCGCGCCCCAACCGGCGGCGAATATCGAGTCCGCGACCGATCTCCTGCAACCGTTCGCCCCAGTCGGGCTCGAACCGGAAGCGATCGCGCTTCTCTTCTCGCGCCAGTCCCATATGCGCGAGTTCACGAACACGGTTGCGCAGCGCTGCGCGCAGAACAGGTTCCAGTTTGCGCCCGACGGCCTGGACGCGGATGGCGCGGCCGGTCTTGATCTCGGCCTCCAGCAGCTGGTCGAGGCGGGTGTGCCGCGCGGCGCGGGTTTCCCGCTCCAGCGCTAAGCGCTCGTCTTCGGGACTGCGATCGCCGAGCATCTCGGTCGCAACATCGCGGGCGGCGTGGCGCAAGCCTCGGCTGACGTAGTCGCGCGGGATGATGAGCTCCGGCCCGTCACGCCGACGGCCGCGCAGAATGATATGAACGTGCGGATTGTCGGTATTGTGATGGTCGACCGCCATCCATTCGAGTTCATAGCCCAGATCGCGCTCCACGCGCGCCATGGTCGCCCGCGTAAAGTCCTTCAGATCCTCGATGCGCGCACCGCTCTCTGGCGCCAGCATCAACCGAAAATGGCGCTTGTCGGCTTCGGCCCATTCCTGCAGTTGCGGATGCGCATCGAGTTCGTCGCGGTCGCGGTCGTAGAATTGCCCTTTCTCGCCGTCCGGCCCCGCGCCGTCGCGTTCGAGATATTTGCCGTGCGCTGCGAGCCTGCCGCCGGCGCCCGCTGCGCCATGGCCCTGATAGAATACGGTCGCGACCACACGCTGGCGCGCGTCCGCGGCGAATGCGGTTTTTGCACCCGGCAGACGAGCACGCCTTCCGCTCGCCCGGCGCTCGGAGACGAGCTTGGACAATTTCGCGCCAAGAGCGCCGCTGCGAGCCTCTGAAGCTGCGCGTCCTTTGTGAACCGTGCCGCGCACGCCATCCTGATCTCGGAACACATGCATCTCGCGCGCGGCGTTGAGCGCGTGATCGCGCTCGTTCGGCCGCATCAGCGGCGAGGTTCGCAACATCTCCGAGATCGAGGCTTTCGGCATGTGCGGCGGCGCTCGTCATTGAAAGCACGCCATTGCGGCGTTCTTCACCGCTCAACAATTCGCGCTGCCGCTACAAAAAGCCAGACTGTGCAAGCCTCAGAAGAAAACCTGCCGCATGCTTTATCTTGCTCTCCACCGCAACTCTTAGAACGCCATCCCATAAGCCGACTCCAACCGACTCTAACCCCAACTCGTTCGCTTAGTTACAGCTGATGGGACCGCGTTTCCGAGTGTTGCTCGATGTGAGCTGCAATGACCAACGCGATCAGAGTTTGCGCCACACGCCTTCGATCAAATCGATCGACGTTGGGCCCCAATATCGCCCATCGAAGCTGTCAGCGCTCTCGCCCAACAGGAGAACTTCGCCGGCGGACAAGATGCGGCAGCCACTCCATCCGAGCGCTAAGCTGGTCGATGAATAGCGCTCCGCGGCAATGGTTCCATTGATGGTGATATGTCTGCCGTCAGCGCACACCTCATCGCCATTGGTGGCGGCCACGCGCTTGATGAACCGATCGCGGGGCTCATCAAAGCTCCTCTCCTGCGCCGTGGCGGGCGCCACATCGCGGGCACGAACGGTGACGATGGCGCCGCGAGACGGACTGGTGTCCTGGCGCACGTAAAACCCTACGGGCATCGAAGGACTGTGGTTGAAGAGCACGAGATCGCGCTGCGAGATCGCAGCCACGGCGAGGGCCGCCGTCGCAACGAACACAGCCGCCAGCACACCCATCGTTGTCGCCTTCACGTGCATGGATGAAGCAAAGGCGAAGGCAACGGCGCCTGCATCTTGTTTCATCCGGCGCGGGTGGGTGGGCCGCCGCGACAGGGATGGACGCCGAACGGCCGAGACCGCAAGCGGGCTCGGTGCGGAGCACGACAGCCCGGCGCCGGCGCGAGCCGGCGGTCGCCCAACCCTTGCCTCCTGAGGTAAGTATTGCGGCTAAGTCGCGCGTGCGATCGGCAGCGCCGCGAGATGGGTCTCGATCGGCGTCCGGATCGCTTGGGGCAGCGGCAAATGAGCCGCTTCCTTCGCCCAAGCTTGCCGGAAGCGCTCGACGGTCTCGAACCCTGTCGTCCGCACTAAGCGTTGCGGCAGTCCGGCCTTGGCCGCCAGATAGTCGAACTCGTCCCAGGTCAGCGCGGTGAACGATTTCACCTGGCCGAGTTTCAGCCCAAGTCCATCGCCTTCAATGTAGGATAGGGTCGAGAGAAAGTCGTAAGCGGGCGAGAGCCTGGCGCTGCGGCCATCGCGATAGATGAGCGACCAATTCTTTGCGTGCATGTCGCCATTGCCGATGAGCGCATTGAAGACGAGCCTGCGGACGAGTTCGCGCGCATCCTCCTCGCCTGCTTCGGTCCAGATCACCTTGGCGATGTTGGCGTAGCTCACCGCGCCGTATTTGCGCGCGGGATAGAGGCCAAACACCTGGGCGAAATCCTCGATGTGGATCTTGCCGCCGCCCTCATGCGTGCGGTCGAACCGCTTGATGGCGAAGGCATCGGCTTGGGTCGGCGGCAGCCCGTCGGGCAACCCCTCTACCTCGTCGAGCGGCGCCATGCGGAACTCAGGGACGTCGATCCCCACCGCCCGCGCCAGGCTCATCATCGCAAATTCATTCTCGACCACATGAGCGTGCACGAGCGAGGGCAGTTTGACGATCCATTCCCCGCCGACCCCGCGCGCGGGAATAGTGAGCCCTCCGGCGGCGCGCTCGAGTGCTGAAAATTTGAGCTGCACCCCCGCCAGCGAAAACCGCAGCGGCGCATTGGACGAACGCTGCGCCAAATTGTCGTCAAGCCCGGACGGCAAGGTCTGTCCGTCGGCGGGACGCACCACGAGCGCGCCGGGCAGGTCTTGCCCCAGCACCCAGATCAGAAAGAACTCGCGTTCGGCGTTCACGCCGGCGCGCTTGGCGAGATACTCCCTCAGCGCGCCTTCGGGCAGCAGATTCGAGAAGAACGGCGGCAGCTTCGTCTGGGTCTGGCGCGACTGGGTGATCAGGCCGCCCGCGGCGCTCTTGAAGGAGAGCGACAGCGTCGGGCGCGTCTCGTCGTCAATGTAGCCCTGGTTGAACGCGAACAGCACTTGATCGCCGTCAAGACGCGTAAGCGTGCCGATGACGCGCTCATTGAGCAGCACTTCGAGGATATTAAGCGACGGCGCCATCATGCCCCCTCCTCGTCGTCGAGCGCATAAGCGGGACGCTGCTCTTCGCTAGCGCGGCGCGCGACGCTGTTGCGCAATGCGACGAGCGCGCGCGTCGCTTCTGCGAGGCGCCGCTCTGCCTGTTCGATCGTCTTCGGATTGCGGCGCGTAAAGCCCGCGCGGGCGCCCGCAGCGGGCGTAACCAGTTTTTGCGCGGCCGCGACTTGGTTGGCGATGCGCGACAATTCCCGCGCGGCGAACGGGGCAGCAAACGACGCACCGGCGAGCGCAAGCGGAGCTGCGGTTTCGGCCAGACGCTGCACAATCTGGTGAAACGATGTTGGCGCATCGGCCAGAACATCCTCACCGCGCTGGCGCATGTCGCGGGCGGCTGCGCCAATGCGGTCAAGATCGCGCGCCACCTGGGCGGGCACGCGCGCCGCGGCGGCGCCGCGGATGATGGCGTCGATCGCGGGCGCGGCCTGGCGCGGCGCCAGGATGACCTCCAGATCGAGGAAGCGCGCCAGTTCGACCAGCGTGGAGATTTGCAGGTCCACCTGCCCGGTCTCGATCTTGGAGATGTTGGCCTGGGTCACGCCGCTGCGTTGGGCGAGTTCGCGCTGGGTCCATCCCTTAGCCTCGCGGGCTTCGCGCAGCGCGCCGCCGAACAGCTCTAATTGCAACTGATACTGCATAAGGCATCGACCGGTGAAAGTGATATTGCTCTATATATCGACCGAATCCTCAATAACAAGCTAACCGATACCGTGAAGAGTATTTCATACACGTCATGACATTGTATTCTATATCAATTGTGCGCTGAATCGGACAATGTCAGATACAAAATAGCCGCTATGTTGACACCGGCAGGGACTCCCCCCATGTTCGGGTTCCATGCGCGACGACCTCCACAAAACGGCCAAGTGCCCGCCGGCCTGGCAGGAGCTGTTCCGGCTCGGCCTCAACGCGGCCGACCGGGCCAATCCCGAACGCCTTAACGATGCGGCGGTGAAAGCCTGCGGTCACGAACTGGACGCTGGCCTGAGCAGCGCCTTGAAGTCGCTTCTGCGCCAATTGCAGGACCAGCCCAGCTTCCTCGCCGCGCATGAACTGATCGCAGGCTATGAGCCGGCCACGCCATTCGAGGTGACGCTGGTGGCGGAGCTTAGGGCCGCCACCGGGCCGGAGGGTTTTCGCGCGGCCCTCAACACGGCGCTGGGGCATCAGCGCGAAAGTTACATGCGCGAATTCGACTGCCGCATGGTCGAGGGGCGCATTTACGACCGCGCCGCGGTCGAAGCCGCACTGCGCAACGCCGTCACCGACCCGCGCATCAGCGAAGTCTGCGATGCGTTCCTGCGCCAGCAGAAGATCGAGCCCAAAGCCGAGGGCCTTAATGTCGATGAGGTGCTGGCGCCGGGTGACAAAAAGAAGGAGCACGGCCGATGAATGCGCTCGTTGGCAAGGCCGCTTGCGTTCAGATCGACCGTCATCTGAACGCAAGCTTCAGCGAAGACGGCGGCGCGGTGCAAACGGTGTCGCCAGCATTGGCGATCGACCAGGAGCGCATCGCCCGGTTCTGCCTCTCGACCGACACTGCACTCACGCAAGATCTCATCATGCTCTGCGGCGCGATCTGGTGGGCCGATCGCAAGGTCACCAGGAAGCGCGCCACCGCCTGGGCGCGCCGGCTGGAGCTCACCGTGCCCGCTTTCGAACAGGCCGCGTTGACGGGCGCAGCGCCTGCGCTTGCGCGCGTGCTGCGCTATCTCACCGGCGATGAATGGATCTTGAGCGTTGAAGCGCGCACCGACGCACCCATGAAGGTTCAGGGCCTGCCGTTCGCAGGCCCGCCCCCCGCGGCGGTGATGCCGTTTTCAAACGGGCTCGATTCCTTTGCTCAATATCTGCTGCTGTGCGCAGAGCACCCCGGGCGCGAAATCTGGCGCGTGCGCACGAGCACGCGCAATCAGAAAAAGAGCGAAGAAAAGCTGCTGCATGTGCCCTTGAGCGTGCTGGGGATTGAACATCCCGAGCCGAGCTATCGCACGCGCGCGTTCGTCTTCTTCTTGTTCGCAGCGCTCGCAGCTTCGGCCTCCGGCGCGAATCTCGTCGTGATCGCCGAGAACGGTCAAGGCAGCTTAGCGCCTTCCCTCCTGCCGTTTGCCAATGAATGGCCGTTCCGCAGCACCCATCCGGTATTTGTGCAAAGACTGGAGAAGGCCCTCACCTCGCTCCTGCCGGCGCCGGTCAAGTTTGCTCAGCCCCAACTCTGGCGCACCAAGGGCGAGGTGCTGGCGCTGATGGCCCAGCGCGCCGGCGGCGCGCACGCCGGCTGGGCGGCGACGCAATCGTGCTCCAACAATCACCGCCATCAATTCGGCGCGGGCGGCTGCGGCTTTTGCGGCGGCTGTCTGCTCCGCCGCGCGTCGGTGCATGCTGCTGGCCTTGATACGGCCGGTGACGCTTACGGCTTTGACGACGCCAATGCATCTTTCATGCTTGAAGACCGCCGCGGAAAGCGCCCCTTCAGTGACAACGAGGCAGACATCTTGCGCCACAGCCTGCGCTCGATGCGCGAGTTCGCCGAGCTGGTCGGGCGCCCTGAGGCGCAAACGCGGCTGCAAGGGGAATGCATGCAAATGGACGCTGACGCGCCCGAGGCCGCATTGCAGCGTCTTGTGCGTTTGGCGGAGGCCCATCAGCGTGAGGTTCGTGCTTACGCAGAGACGTTGCCCGCAGGCGCTGTGCTGCGCGCGATGGCGGCTTGATAGGCGTGGAGATGAACGTTCCAGCGCTCCCGCCCGAAGAACTCGGCAAACGCCTAAAGCTCGTGCGCAACGCCGCGGGCCTCACGCAGGACGCCGCCGCCAGCGCCATGGATCTGGCGCGCACCACTTTGACCGCGATCGAGAACGGCCAGCGCAAGGTCAAACCGGACGAACTGGCAGCCTTCGCCAAGCTCTACGCGACGAGCGTCAGCCGTCTCGTCAGCGCCGAGGCGATCCATGTCGATCTCGCCGCCCGGTTTCGCCGCGTCGAAGAAGGCGCTGAGCTTGGCCCGGATGAACGGCGCGCCATCGATCTCTTGACGCGCATGGCGACCGCTTCGGTCGAACTTGAGCGCATCGCCGGGACCCCGCTCCGGCAAGACTATCCCCCGCCCCTCAATCTGCGCCCCGCCGCGATCGCGGCGCAGGCCGAGGATGCGGCGGCGGCGCTCCGCCATCGCCTCGGCGTGGGTTTGGGGCCGATCGCCGACTTTGCTTCAGTGCTCGAATTCGAACTGGGCGTGCGCGTCTTCATGCGTCCGCTTCCATCCAAAATATCCGGGGTCTACGCCTTTGAGCCCGCAGTGGGCGCCTGCATGCTCATCAATTCAAGCCACCCGCGCGTCAGGCGGCGCAACTCGCTTGCGCACGAATGCGCGCACTTCGTGGCCTCGCGCACGCACGCTGACATCTTCTCTGAGGACGACGAACACTATGTCGCGCTCGAAGAGAAGTTCGCCAAGAGGTTCGCCACCTCGCTTTTGATGCCTGCGCCGACGGTGCGGCGGCGCTTTGAGGACATCGCCGCCCCCGAGGGCGGCTTCAAGCTGCGCCACCTCATTGTCCTTCGCCACGCCTTCGGTGTGGCGACGCAATCCATGTGCTTGCGCCTCGAAGAACTCGATCTCGTGCCGCAGGGCCAGTGGCAATCGATCAAGCGGCGCGGCTATGGCCCCGAGTTCGACGCCCAGGTGCTGGGCGATCCACAGCCTGAAGAGCACCCGCCCATCCTGGCGCCGAGGCTCGCAAATCTCGCCGCCATCGCGCTCGAGCGCCAAGCGCTGAGCGAAGGCCAGCTTTGCGACATGCTCGCGCTCGAGCGCACCGAGCTCAGGATCGTGCTCGACACGGTGGGCGCGCTGGATGTCGACTAAGAGAGGCGCGCCCCTTCGCCCGCTCGTCCTCGACGCCAGCGTTGCGATCAACCTGCTGGCCACCGAGCAGCCATGGGCGATCCTCCAGGCTTTGGGCTATTGCGCGCATGTAACCGAGCATGTGCTTGGCGAGGTGGTGCGTTGCCCGGTGACCAAACGCCGCTATGACGAGGCCAAGCACCCTTTCAGGATTTCCCCCAACGTCGAGATCGTGACGTTGAGCGCCGCTGAAGTGGCCGACTTCGTCGATATCGCCCAGCATGTCGGCGATGGCGAGGCTGCCTCGATCGCGCTTGCGCTCGGCCGCGGCCTGCCGCTCGCGCTCGACGACCGGCGCGCGCGCGCCATCGCGCTCCAGCGCGACGCCAAGGCGGGCCTCATCTGGACGACGGAGTTGCTTCGCGACCTGGCGCTCGCCGCGACCTTTTCCAACGACGACATCGAGAGCTTCTTCGCTGCCGCGCTAAGACACGCCCGCATGCATGTGCCGAAGCAGGCGTAGAAGCGCGAAGGCCCGCGTCAGCTCCCAACTTGCGAAGATTGTCATGACGCGCCTCAATCGTGGTCGAGCAGCGGCGATTGACGCTCAGCGCTGGACGCGGCCTTGAACGCAGCGGCGGCGAGCCTCAATTTGTCCATGATGTCGAGTTTCCCGGCAAGGCTCATGCGCGCGCGGCGCTTGCGTCCTTCGACGCGCTCAGCAAAGAGGCCGCCGAGATCAGGGTATCGCATCGGCCTTGGCGTCACGCCCCATATTAGCCTTCAAGCACAGATAGCGCCGGCCTTGGCGGCCGCGGCGGCATAGAGACTGAGCGCCTGGTCAGCTTCGAAATGAACATCCCGTTCGACGGACAAGCCCAGTCGTCCGCGCACCGTTGCAAGCTCCGAGAGACGCACCGAACCGAGTTCGGGAAAGCCCATGCCGAGATCGCAGAGCCCGAACGCGATGTCGGGGTCTTCCGGATCGAGTTCAGTCAAGAGCCAGGTGCAGGCGCCGTCGGGGGTGAAGAGCTTCACCACCGGCTTTGGATCGATGTCTTCGCCGGCAGCGCTTCTGGCGCCATAGGCAAGCATGAGTGCGCGTTGATGGCGCGTGATGAGTTCAGATGTCATGGAATGCTCCCGCGACGAGGAGCGGCCGCGCACCAACGCGGCCGCTTCAAGATGAGGTCAGGCTGCTTCCGATTGAGGTGCGTCCGAGGCGATGCCCTTGGAGCGGAGCGTCCCCTCGCCCGGATCGATGGCGACGAACACCTTGCCGGTCCAACGATTGGACGCCTTGTCCTTCCAGCGGTCGTGACGGAGCTTGCCCGTCACTTCGACGATGACGTTTTTCTTCATCGCCTTGGCGGCGGCTTGCGCCTTGGGATCGTTGATCTCGATGGTGAAGCGGTCGGCGCGGTGCTCGTCTTTGACTTCAAGCCAGAGCGAGATGATTTCGATCGTGCCGCCGCGGGCTTCGAAACTGCGCAGCTTCGGATCGTCCAGAAGCTTGCCGAGGAGCGTGATGCGGTTGGTCATGAGGAGTGCCTCCGATTTTTTGGCGTTCCCGGCTTGGTCCCGGGGCCGCGGGCGTCGCCCGCGACGGCGCTCCTCGCGCCCGGCCCTTGAGGCGGCGCGGGCAAGGTGAAAATGGTGGGGCCCGAGGTCGGCGCGGAATGCGCGGACCCAAAGCCCGCGCCAGCGGGGCGGGGAAACGATTTTCTCCTTGCCCGCGCCGCCGGCCGGGCGGAGATGGCGACGGCGTGGGCGACGCTTGCGGGCTGCGCGACAGCATGAGGACGCGCAGAATCGGCGGCGATGTCATCGGCTCCGCATCACGCTCATGCACGTTTCTTGGACGAGATCGGCGCCTTATTGCGCTAAACCCCGCGGTGGGCGCGGGCCCAATCATTCCAATCGTTGAAGCCGGAGGGCGCGGGCGCTGTCTCGATCGTCGCAACCGATTGCGCCCGCTGGCGCAGCGCCGCAACGGCAGCGTGCCCAGCCGCATCGTCGTCAACGACAATGATGAGACGCCGCACGAAAGCAGGCGGCTGGAAGAGCGCGAGATTGTCGGCGGTGAGCGCGGCCCACGCCGGAACGCCCAAAGCTTCCGATGCTGACAGCATGGTCTCAACCCCTTCGCCGACGGCGAGCTGATCAACAGCCTGATGCAGCCGCACCACCCCGCCCATGAGCCTGCCGATGATGCGCCGCGGCGTCGGCACAGCCGCCTTGGCCGTGCCATGAGCGGTAAGCAGCGTTACCTGCACGCCTTGCAGGGCGCCATCGGCGCCGGAGATGGCGGCGACAAGCGCGGGTCTGCGCAGCCGGTCATCGAGCCCGCTCATGCGCGGATGGAAACGCAGCGACGTTCCTGAACAAACGCCATCCCCGATCGCGCGACGGCGCAAATAAGCGCTCGCCGGCGTGCAGAAGAGCGGGCGGCTCTCGCGCCAGGTGCGCTCGGCGCGGACCGTGCGCTCTTCGACAGTGGGGGGTGTTGCAATCTTCGGCGCCGAGCGTCGCGTCGGCTGCACGGGCCCGCGTCCATCCTCATCGAGCAGGCCTTGCTCGGCTAACGCGCGGCGCACGTCGCGCCAATCGTCCTGGGGACTGAAGCAATGGATGAGGATGCGTCCCTCTTGGGTCAGGCGAAGCGAAACCGAGCGGTCCTTGTGACTATGACCCAAGCCCGGGATCAGCGCGCGCTTGCCGCTGTCCAGAAGGATGCCGCCGCAAAGGGCGACGATGCGTTCAAGCCGCGACATCGGTTCCCTCCTCGATGGCGAAGGGCGAGGGACTTTTGGCGAGCAGCCAGTCGACCGCGGCTTGCGCCTGCGCGGCGGCGGCGAAAAAGGCGCGCTTGTCGTCGCTCAAGAGCTTCATCCAATGACCGATATAAGAAGCATGGTCGTGGATGTGATGGGGCGGCAGACGCAAATGCGCGCCCAAGAGTGAGGCGCCTATTTCGGCGACCAATTCTTCGGCTGCAATCGAATGCTGGCTGAACTTCTTGCCCATGTCGCGCCCAACCCGGTGCGGCGCCATGGTGGCGTGGACGCTTTCGTGGTTGAGCGTGGCGGCGTAATCTTCGGCGGTGTCAAACGTCGCGATCGGCGGCATGCCGATGACATCGCGGCTCGGGATGTAACACGCGATGTCACGCGTGGCGACGCGCGCGATCTCTAGCTTGGCAAACCAGGTCTCGTGGGCTGCGACCGGCAAGATGTCAGGCTGAACGGGTGCGGGATAGAAGCGCTCCGGAAGATTATCGATCTGATCGGCGCAGAAGACGACGTACCATTTAAGGAAACGAAATGCGTCTTCGATTTCCGCCCCGCCTTGGTCGCGCCGTTTGCGCGTGCCGTGGCCATAATAGACGACGACCTCGCCGCGCTCGCCTTTGCGCACGTGGGCGCCAAGCCTCACGGCTTGATTGAAGGTGAGCCAATAGGGCGAGCCATAGCCCCGCTCGATCGCCGCGCTCCACAACAGCAGCACGTTGATGCCGCGATAGGTGTCGCCGGTCGCCCGGCGCGGCAGCGCCACGCCGCAGCGGGCGCCGTCCCATGGCTTGCGCCACGGCATGACGCCCGTGTCGAGTTCGCGTAAGATCTTGGCTGTGATGTCGGCGGCGACGTCGCGGCGCGCGCAAGCGCGCGCTGATTGCGTTTGCATGAGAGTCTCCGAAAAGAATTGCGCCGCCGGCGGGACCGGCGGCGCGAGTTTGATGAAAAAGTGCGGGGCCTTAGGCCGCTTCAGCCTCGGCCGCCGCCAGCGCCGCCTCGCCTTCACCGGTCACGGCGAACGCGCCTTCGCGCGTGGGCGTGACGAGCAGGTCGGGGAGCCAGCCTGTGTCTTTGAGCGCCTCGGCGGCCGTGCGCGCGAGTTCGGCCTTCTTCATCTTGCCGAACGCCGCGAGCATGCCCTTGCGTTCTTCATCGCCGAGCCTTGCGACCGACGGCGCGCTCTCCAGAGCTTCGATCGCCAACGCTTTGGGGGCTGCTTGCCAGAACTCCAAAGTCGCTTCCCAATGCTTGGTCATGTCGAGATCGAGCGCGGCGGCCAAGCAATCGCTCAACCGTTGCAGCCGCTTGTCGTCGCGCAAGACCCCGCCATGCGTCAGGTCGAGCGTTTCCGATACGAAAACAGCGAGCGCGCCCATGAGCTGGTCGACCGGTTGATCGAGGCATGCGCCAAGCAAGCCGATTTCGTCTTGCGGCGCACGTTCGGCGAAAGCCGAGCGCGTCCGCTCCAACGCATCGTCATCGTCAAAGCCAACCGGGCGCGACGCAATCGCGACGCCAGGGACTGAGGCGCGCTCGGCGCTTTGGCGCATGAGCACATAGACGATGAGACCCAAGGCGACATGCGGGCTTTGCGCCAATGCAGCGCGAAGCCCACGCGTGCGCGCTTCGGTCAACCGCTCGGTGAGCGCTTTTGTGAGACGCGGACCCCCAGCGTGCGCGTCGATCGGCGGATCCACGTCCGCATCGACCGCGCCTTCGCTAGCGTCGCGGGTCTTGTCGTTCGCCTTGCGCAACTTGGCGATCGTCTTGGCGTCGCTGCGCTTGATCAGGCCACGCGTGACAACCACTCGCCCGTCGCGATCGACCGCAACGACCGCGCCGGCGTGGGCCATGAGCTTGGGATCGAACACGCACGCGGCCTCACGCAGCGCATCACACTTGGCCTCGACCTCATCCCGCTCGGCCCAGAGCGGATTGTCTTCGTCGGCGTCCTCCAACTTGGCGTCGAGTTCTTCGAGCCGCGCCTCAAGTTCGGCGATGATCTTCTTCTCGGAGGGCCTTAGCTTGCGCTGAATGGGATGCAGTCGTTCGCCGGCGCAGCCTTCGACTTGGCCGTGACCGGCCGAGGTCGCGACCCAGCCCCAGCCTTCCTTCGACAAGTCTTCGCTCATCGCGCTGAGGCGCTCGCTTGCAAGGCGCTGCAACAACGCCCCGTCGTCGAAGAAGACGATGTCGGGCTCGAAGAGGTCGCGCACCAGACGCCCGCCCGCGGCCTCGTAGGCCTCGGCGCCGACAAAGCGCGCCAGGCGGTCATGTGCGGGAATACGCCCGACCGTGAGCGCGCTCCGGACGCTTGCCGCATGCGTGACGGGTTTCGGCAGCATGCGGAAGACACGTTCCTGGGCGGCGTGGTCGTCATTGATGGCGAAGGCGCGCGCGGCATCGAGATTGACCTGGCCTTTGCGATAGGCGCCGCGGATTTTCGGCGACAGCCGCGCCAACGCCAGGCGCTGTTCCACCAAGCGCACTGTGCAGCCAAAGCGGCGAGCGATATCATCGGCGCTCATGCCGCCATCGGCGAGTTGTGCAAACGCTTCGACCTCGTCCATGACTGACATCGGCGAGCGCGTCACGTTCTCGTCCAGGCTAATCTCCAGGGGGTCATTGGTCGTATCGATCACGCAGCGGATAGGCTCGGTGTTGAGAATTTGCTTGCGCTTGGCGCGCAGCATTTGCGCCTGGCGGCGGCCCTCGCCGATCTGTACGAGGTAGAAACTCGTGCGCGCGCCGCTTTCGTCGAATTCCGGTTCAACCACCAGATTCTGCAGCATGCCCTTGGCGTGGATGGAGGCGGCCAACGCCTCGATCTCAGCTTTGGCATGCGGGGTCTTGCGCGCATTCCTGGGCGATTTCTTCAGTCTGTTGAGCGGGATGAGCACAACACCGGTTTGCACGGCGTGCTCCTCGGATGATGCGATTGTTGCTTGGGTCATGGAAAAGCCTCTTGGCTTTCCCGGCTGCCTGATTGCTCGCCGGGGCCGCGTTCGCGACCCCTCTTCGAAAGCCCGCGCCTGAGGCCGCCCGGGTCGAGGGCTTTAGAGCGAAGCGTCCCTCGATGCGGGCGGCCGCGCGGGCTATGCGGCGGGGCGCGGACGCGGGCTGGCGATCGGCCTAACAGAAGAGGCTCCGCACCGACATTCGGCCGGCACGAAGTCCTACCTCTTCAGCCGAACGCCAGCGCCGCCGTCCATGTTCGACTTCGGCTCAAGAAAAATAATGCCAGCGGACTCCAGCGCGCGGCGCACAGCCTCGACATTCGCCTCGGTGCTCCGCTCGGGGCCCATGGCTCCTTCCATGCGTTTGATGGTTGGCACAGACAGTTTTGATTTTTCCGCCAGCCGCTTCTGGCTCCAGTCAATCAACGCTCGCGCCGCTCTGATTTGTGCCGCAGTTAGCATATGCACACCTTTGGGATTATATGATCCCTTTGGATTGACGCGAGGTCTGATCGTGATACCATTGGGATCAATGTAGACCGAAAGGGTTACCAATGTCCCGACGCCCGTCTGCGGCGGCGAACGATCGCGCCTGCCTCAAGCCACCGACGCGCCGACTGATCCTTGGCAGCGCGGCTGGGGCGCCCTGGATTGGCGATGCACGTGAGGTCGAAGCCCTCGATCCCGCCGCGCAGGCGGCCCAAGCTTGGCTTTCACGCCAGTACGAGCACGAGCGTTTGGGCCAACGCTGGCAGCAGATTGAAAGCCGGCTGTTCAAGAACCACAACTGGCCGCGTCTGACGCGCGCGCAGCGCAAGCGCTTTCCTGAAAAGCACGAGATGGACGATCTCTACGACCGCATGGACGCGCTGCACGGCGAAAACGAAGCACTGCTTGCGTCCATGCACGCAATCGTCGCGACCTCGCCCGCCGGCATCTGCGGCAAACTCTCGGTGGCGGCGCATGCTGTTTGCCCCGAGGATCATCCCGAAGCGCATGAACTCATCGCCAGCATTTTGCGCGATTATCGCGCGTTGCACGACACGTGAACAGCAGCCAATGACAGGCTATTTGCGCGCAGCGGGCAGGACAGCGCCCTTCTTCGTCGGTGGCGCAGGCGCCGAATGGTCCGCCTGGCAATGGGCGTGATCGGCGAGCGTTTCAATCACCTTGCAGTGTGACGTCTTGCCTCCTGCGCACGATGTGACGACACGTGAGAGTTCACGTCTTAGCGCTTGCAGCTGTGCAATGCGGATCTCAACCTCGCCAAGATGGCGGCGCGCAATCCGGTCAGCATCCTCACAAGACCGATCTGGATGATCGGACAGATCAAGCAGAGACTTGATGTCATCGAGTTCGAATCCGAGCGCCCGCGCGTGACGAATGAACGACAGCCGCTGCACTTCGCGCAGATCATAAATGCGGCGGCCGCTCTCGGTGCGTCGCGGCGGTCCAATTAACCCCTCCGTCTCATAGAAACGGATGGTCGGGACCTTTATCCCGGTGCGTTTGGCGACTTCCCCGATCGACAGCATTTTAGCCCTTGATCCTCTAGTGACTAGAGAATGTAGAGGATGCGGCATTGGATTTCGAGAGCCTCTGATGCCTCCCGCCTGGTTCCCCTTGGCCGCCCTCCTCGCCATCATCGCCGTCTCGGCGCTGCGGCTCTTCAGTGTCGAGCGCAGCCACGGCGTGAAGGCTTTCAGTTTCGGCCGCCACGCCTCGATCCAAAGCGTGGCCGAGCGAAATTGGAAACTGGCGACTGGATCGGCGCTCGCCTCGGCCCTAACGGCATGGCTCGCGCCCGGCTGGGAAGTGGCCCTTGGCCGTCCGGATTGGGCTGACGCTCCTGCGCTCAAATGGATCTCCGCTATCGTCTTTGTGGCGTCCATTCTCCTGATCGCCGTAGCGCAGCTGCAGATGGGCGCCTCATGGCGCATCGGCGTTCCCACCGATGGTCCAGGTCCGCTCGTCGCTCAGGGTCTCTTCGCTTGGTCTCGCAATCCCATCTTCGTTGGGATGATAGGCGCCATCCTCGCCCTCTTCCTCTGGTCGCCGCATATCCTGACCGCAGCCGTGCTCGCCGGAACCTGGACGCTCGCGCTCGTTCAGGTGCGGATCGAGGAAGAGGCGCTTCGCGAAAAACACGGCGACGCGTATGAGCGCTACGCAGCCGACGTCGGCCGCTGGTTCGGCCGCCGCAGCGCGGTCAGGTCATGAACAACGCGGCCTCCGCCCAGCGTTCAACGCTCGGGGTCGTGCTCGGGCTCAATTTGGCGCTCGCTGCGAGCTTGGCTGTGGCAGGCATCTCGGCCGATTCAAGTGCCCTCACCGCCAACGCGCTCGATAACGCTTCGGATGCGGTGGTCTATGGCATCAGTCTGTTCGCGATCGGACGCGCGCCAATCTGGAAACGACGGGCCGCACACTGGTCGGCAGCGCTGCTGCTGATATTCGGTCTTGGCGTCGCCGCTGATGCTTTGCGACGTTTCATCACCGGATCCGAGCCGGTCGGCATCACAATGATGTCCATGGCCGCGATCGCCGCGGTCGTGAACCTGGCATGTCTCTTCCTGTTGAGGCGGTTGAACTCCGACGACGTCAATCTCGAAGCGGCGGAAACATTCAGCTTTAATGATTTCGCATCGAACGGCGGGGTGCTCATCGCTGGCGGCTTGGTGATGTGGCTCGATCAACGTTGGCCGGATCTCCTCGTCGGGGTTGCTGTCGCCTTGATCGCGATCAAGGGCAGCATGGACATCTGGCGCAGTGCCACGCGTCGCCCAGCTGATGACCGGGTTGAAGGATGACAGGCGAAGTATCCTTTACCCCCGCTCTGGGCCACGCGGCGCTGACGCCGCTCTACGACGCCGCCATCGCCCTTATGACGCGTGAAGGGCGCTGGCGGCGCGCGCTTCTGCAGCAGGTTGCGCCCCGGGATGGCGAAACCATTCTCGACGTCGGCTGCGGCACCGGTACGTTCGCGCTGATGTTGAAGCGCGCCGCGCCTAATGCGCGCATCATCGGCCTTGATCCCGATCCCGCCGTACTCGCACGCGCCGCAGCGAAGGCGAGCCGCGCCGGTCTCGATTTCGAATTCGTGCAAGGCTTTGCGCGCGACGCGGCGCGCGTTGCAGGAATCCGCCTCAACAAGATCGTCTCAAGTCTCGTCTTCCACCAAACGCCGATGGATGAAAAACGCACGGGCCTTCGAGCGATCCATGCCGCGCTCGCGCCTTCTGGGCAATTGCATATCGCCGATTACGGTTTGCAACGCACGCCGTTGATGCGCGCGCTGTTCAAGCAGATTCAACGCTTGGACGGCTTCGAGAATACGACGCCCAACGCGCGTGGCGTCTTGCCGACACTTATGGGCGAAGCGGGTTTCGCCGCCGTCGAGGAGCGCGGCGTCATCCCGACGCCGACGGGATCGCTCTCGCTCTATTTCGCGCAGCGTGGAGAAGCCTGATGTCCGAAGCGTGTTGCGGCAAAGTGAACTCTGCGCACATCGACGCCGAGACGCGGCGCATCCTCTGGATCGTGCTGATCGCCAACGCGTCCATGTTTGCAGTGGAAACGATCGGCGGGCACGCGGTCGGATCGCTTGCTCTGCAGGCCGATGCGCTCGATTTCGCCGCCGATGCGGCGACCTATGGTGTGACGCTTTGGGCGATTGGGCGCGCGGCGCATGTGCGCACGCGGGCGGCACTCATCAAGAGCGCGGCGATGCTCGCCATGGGCGTCTTCATCCTCGCCATGGCGGTTGTAAGACTTCTCTCGCCCGCACCGCCGGAAGCCACGCCCATGGGACTTATCGGCGCCCTCGCCTTAGCGGTGAATCTGGGCGCCGTTATAATGTTACTTCGTTTCCGGAACAGCGACGCCAATCTTCGTTCGGTGTGGCTTTGCTCGCGCAACGACGCGTTCGGCAACATTTTGGTCATACTCGCAGCCGGCGCGACGGCTGCGACACGATCGCCCTGGCCTGATTTCGCTGTGGGCGCCATCATGTGTTTACTGTTCGTCAGCGGGTCTTGGGCTGTATATAGCCAGGCACGCCGCGAATCTGCTGCGGCCATTCAGGGGTGAAGCACGTGCAAGCTTCGAGCGACATGAACTGGAGGCGCTGGGTGGCGATGCTTTGCATCGCCCTCCTCGGCTTCATCATGCTCGAAGAAACCTCACCAGCTCACGCCGCCGCCGACAACGCCCAAGCTGGCATCACTTTTCTATTGGCCGACGCGGAAGGCGCAGCTGTTGAATCCGCGGGCGGAGGCGAACAGACGCCGGCAAGCCCTGCGCAACCACAGCATCATTGCTGCGCCGCCCATTGCAACGGCATGACGCCCGCCCTCTCCGGCAGCGTTGTCACGGCCCAAGTCATGTTGCGTGTCGCCGCTCCGCGCAGCACGCACGGCGCGCCCTCCGGCGCGCCTAGCGGTCTAGAGCGGCCGCCAAAAGCGATCGCGATCGTCTAAGTACGCGCTGCGGAATGATCTGCGGCGCGTGAACCTTCACGCATCGCGGACTTTTCATGCTCGATTCACACCGTTCAAGACGGCGTTCGGCGCGCATTCTGCGCTACGTCGCCACCGCCTCCCTCAGCGCGATCGCCGCGCCGTTGATTGCCGCACCGGCGCTCGCCCAGGAGCGCACGCCGCTGACGATGCAGAGCGCGATCGAACGCGCGCTTCAGTCCGATCCAGGCGTAAGCGCCGCGGGCGCTGGCGTCGACGCGGCCCAGGGCGGGCTCAGGCAAGCGCGCGTACGGCCGAACCCAACGCTCGACGCCGAAGTTGAGAACTTCAACGGCCGCGGCGACCTCCGCGGCTTTAGCGGCGCCGAAACAACCTTTTCGCTTTCACAGGAAGTCGAGTTCGGCGGCCGCCGCGGCGCACGCATTCGCCTTGCCGACCGGGAATTGCACGGTGCGGAGCTTGATCGGATTCTGCGCGGCCTGGATCTCGCGCGCGATGTTCAGACCGCTTATTATGACGCGCTGGCCGCGCAAGAGCTCGTCACCATCGCCGAAGAGCGTTTGGCCACCGCGCAGGCGCTGAGCGTTTCGGTGGCGCGCCGGGTCGCTGCTGCACGCGACCCCTTGATGGCGGGCGCCCGCGCCGAAGCGGGTCTCTCGGAAGCACGCATCGCGCTCACGCGCGCACAAGCGGAAGCCGCCACCGCGCGCGCGAGGCTTGCATCATATTTTGGCGGCGACGACGGCTTCAGCCTGATCGCTGCGGATTTCGCTCTGCCCCGAGCGCGTGATCACGAACATGACGCACTGGGCGATGCGAGCCCGGATATCGCCAGACTCGCCGCGGAGCGCGACCGCTCGGGGGCAGCGCTCAGCGTTGAGCGCTCGCTCTCCTGGCAGAACCCTACCCTCAGTCTTGGCTATAGAAGGTTCGAGGATCGCGACGGGGAAGGCGCGCTGGTCGCTGGTGTTTCGATTCCGCTCGGCGTCTTCGACCGCAATCAGGGCTCGGTCGCGCGCGCCCGCGCCGAACGGCGCCGCGCGGACTTGGAGCTGGAAGCGGGACGGCGCACGCTTTCGCGAGAATATGCAGCACTTGAACGCGCGATCGCCACCGACGCGGCGGCTGTTCAATCGACCGAAGAGGACGTTATCCCGCAAGCCGAACGCGCGCTCTCTCTGGCGCAGGACGGCTACAATCGCGGCGCCTTCTCTTATCTCGACGTACTCGACGCCCAACGCGCGCTCTCCGACGCGCGCCAAGCGCGCGTCGAGGCCTTGCGTTCTTTCCATAACAACGAGGCCGCCCTTGACCGCCTCACGGCGCGCTTCGGCGAAGCGCTGCCTTTCGAGGAGCAACACCAATGAACACCTTCAGAATGAAGTCTGCCGCCCTCGCTCCTATCGCGTTGGTTCTGGCACTTGGTCTCGCCGGTTGCGGCGCGGGCGAGGCTGAGTCCGAACAGCCCGCCGCCGAGGCTGGCCACGGGGAAGGTGAAGAAGCCCATGAAGAGGGCGAAGAGGGTCACGCGGAAGGTGAGGAAGGCGCCGCAGAGCGCGTCACTATTCCAGTCGAAGCGGCAGAGACATCCGGCATTGTCGTCGCGACCGCGGGGCCTGGCGCCATCGAGGAAACGCTCAACCTCACCGGCCGCATCATGCTCCAGCCTTCGGCGCGCGCTGAGGTGCATGCGCCTTATCCTGGGCCGGTGCGCGCGGTTCTGCGCAATGTCGGCGATAGCGTCCGGCGCGGGGAAACCTTGGCGCGGGTCGAAAGCGCCGAGAGCCTTCAGACTTACGCCGTCGGCACGCCAATCGCGGGCGTGGTGCTCGACCGCCAGACCAATATCGGCGATGTCACCAGCGATCAGCCGCTGTTCGTGGTCGGCGATCTTTCACGCCTGCAGGCCGAACTCAATGTCGCCACACGCGACATTGGCCGCATAAGCGCCGGGCAACGCGTCTTCATCGCCGGTCTCGATGGAGCCACACGCGTCGAAGCTCAGATTGCGAGCGTGCTGCCAACCGCCGACGCACACAGCCAAACGCTGATTGCGCGCGCGCCGCTGACGGCCGCGCAAGGCTCGTCGCTGCGGCCCGGCATGGCCGTGCGCGGCGCGGTGGTGACGGCCGCGCAACAAGCGGCGGTCGCAGTGCCGCGCGACGCCGTACAGACGGTCGAAGGCAGGAGCGTCGTTTTCGTGCGCGTGTCCGCAGACACGTATGAAGCGCGGCCGGTCACACTTGGACGAACCGGCGCAACGCAAGTCGAGATCATCTCCGGGCTTGCGGCCGGTGAAACCTACGTTTCCGAGAACGCTTTCTTGGTGAAGGCCGAGATCGGCAAGGGCTCCGCCTCGCACGACCACTGAGACCGCCCCTCTTCAATCCCGACCGGATCCTGCACACATGATCAGCCGCCTTATCGAACTTGCCGTCAGAGCCCGCTGGGCCGTCATGGCGATCGTCCTCATCGTCGCCGGCATCGGCGTCTACAACATCATGCGTCTGCCCATCGACGCGGTGCCCGACATCACCAATCGCCAAGTGCAGATCAATACGGTCGCGCCCTCGTTCGGTCCCCTCGATGTCGAACGGCTTGTCACGTATCCGGTCGAAACCGCGATGTCCGGCATTGTCGGCTTGCAGAACACGCGCTCGATCTCGCGCAACGGCTTCAGCCAGGTCACGGTCGTCTTCAACGACAATGTCGATATCTATTTTGCGCGCCAGCAAGTGGCGGAGCGGCTGACCCAAGCGCGCGAGAGCCTCCCCGAAGGCGTTGAACCGCAAATGGGGCCGATCTCAACCGGCCTTGGCGAAGTCCTGATGTGGACGGTGCATTACGCCGATCCCCATGCTGACGGCGCGCGCGTAGCAGCGGGCCAGCCCGGCTGGCAGCCTGACGGCGCCTATCTGACGGTCGAGGGCGAGCGGCTCACCGATCCGGTGGCGCAGGCGGGGTATTTGCGCACGATCCAAGATTGGATGATCCGCCCGCAGATGCGCTCAGTCGCCGGCGTCGCGGGCATCGACTCGATCGGCGGCTACGAAAAACAATACGTGGTCGAACCCGACGCGGGCGCGCTTTCCGCTTACGGCATTTCCTTTTCAGAACTCGCCGAAGCGCTCGATCGCGCCAATCTTTCCGTTGGCGCGAACTTCATCCAGCAGGGCGGGGAATCCTTCCTCGTGCGCGCCGACGCCCGCATCCGCACGCTTGAGGAGATTTCCGAAGCGGTTGTCGCTACGCGCGACGGCGTGCCCATCACGGTGCGCGACGTCGCCAATGTGAGCGTCGGCGGCGATCTGCGCACCGGCGCGGCCACCGAGGGCGGGCGCGAAGTTGTCGTCGGCACGGTGCTGATGCTCACGGGCGGCAACAGCCGGACGGTCGCCGCCGCTGCGGCCGAGCGGCTGGAACAGATCACGCAGACTTTGCCGCCCGGCATCGTCGCCGAAGTCGTCTATGACCGCTCCAAGCTGGTGAACGCCACAATCGCCACAGTCGAGCGCAACCTCGCCGAAGGCGCGTTGCTGGTGGCCGTCGTTCTCTTCTTGCTGCTCGGCAATATCCGCGCCGCGTTGATCGCCACGCTCATCATCCCACTCTCGATGCTGATGACCTCGATCGGCATGAACGTCTTTGGCGTCTCGGGCAATTTGATGAGCCTGGGCGCACTTGATTTTGGTCTCATCGTCGATGGTTCGGTGATCATCATCGAAAACTGTCTGAGGCGATTATCGGAAAGACAGCATCATGAAGGCCGGCTGCTGACGCTTCCGGAACGGCTGCATGAGACGCTCGAAGCCGGGCGCGAGATGATCAAGCCGACCATTTTCGGTCAGATGATCATTTTCCTTGTCTTCGCGCCTTTGCTCACCTTCTCGGGGGTCGAAGGCAAGATGTTCTCGCCGATGGCGATCACGTTGATGCTGGCCTTGGCCGCGGCATTTATCCTGTCGCTGACCTTTGTGCCGGCCATGGTCGCTCTCCTCATTCGCGGCAAAGTCGCCGAGAAAGAGGTCAAGGCGATCGAGGTCGCGCGCAACCGCTATGCGCCAGGCCTTGATTATTCACTGCGCAAGCCAAAGACCGTGATCGCCGGCGGCATCGCCGTCTTCGCTATCGCTGGGGCGCTCTTCTTTACGCTCGGCCGCGAATTCATCCCGCAACTCGACGAACAGGACATCGCCATTCAGGCGGTGCGCATCCCATCGACCTCGCTGCAACAATCTGCCGCCATGCAAGCGCGTGTCGAACAGATCATTTCCGAATTTCCCGAGGTCGCGTTCGTGTTCTCGAAGACCGGGACCGCGGAAGTGGCGTCGGACCCCATGCCTGTGAACATTTCGGACTCCTTCGTGATCCTGAAGCCGCGCTCGGAATGGCCCGACCCGAATGAGCCAAAGGCCGAACTCATCGCGCGCATGGAGACCAGGCTCTCGCAGCTGATCGGCAATTCTTATGAATTCACCCAACCGATCCAGATGCGGTTCAACGAACTCATCGCAGGGGTCCGCGGCGACGTAGCGATCAAGCTCTACGGCGAAGACCTTACCGAAATGAGTGAAGCCGCCGGACGGATCGCTGCGGTATTGCAATCGATCGATGGCGCCGCCGACGTCAAGGTTGAACAGACGGGCGGTTTTCCAACACTTGATGTCCGGTTCGACCGCGACGCCATCGCCCGCTACGGCCTCTCTTTGCAGGACGTGACCGACACAGTGGCGACAGCGATGGGTGGACGCGAAGCAGGCCTTGTGTTCGAAGGCGATCGCCGCTTCGACGTGGTGGTGCGCTTGCCGGAAGCGGTGCGCGACGATCTCGACGCCGTCGGTGCGCTTCCCGTAATGCTTCCGGAAACCGAGAATGGTCCGCGCGCCTCGATTCCACTGCGCGAAGTCGCAACGTTTACGTTCTCGGAAGGCCTAAATCAGGTTAGCCGCGAGAACGGCAGCCGCCGCGTCGTCGTGCAAGCGAACGTACGTGGCCGCGACTTAGGCTCGTTCGTCACCGAGGCGCAGCGCCGCGTCAGCGAAGTCGAGCTGCCGACCGGCGCCTATGTTGTCTGGGGCGGACAGTTCGAAAACTTGCAATCGGCCTCGCAGCGCATGTCGCTGATCGTGCCTGCGTGCTTTGTGCTCATTTTCGGCATTCTCTACATGGCGCTCGGCACGTTCCGCGCGGCCGGCGCGGTGTTCACTGCCGTGCCACTAGCGCTTGCGGGTGGGGTCTACACCCTCTTCCTCACCGGGATGCCGTTCTCGATCTCGGCTGCGGTGGGGTTCATCTGCCTTGCCGGCGTGGCAGTCTTGAACGGTCTTGTCGTCATGACGAGCATCAACAGCCGTCTCGATCTCGGCATGCCCGTCGGTGACGCCATCCGCGAGGGCATGATCGAGAAATTCCGCGCGGTGTTGATGACCGGCATCGTGCCCGCAATTGGCTTTGTGCCGATGGCGATCGCTCACGGCACCGGCGCTGAAGTGCAAAAGCCTCTGGCCACCGTCGTCATCGGCGGCCTCATCACCGCGACGCTGCTCACGCTCTTTGTGCTGCCGGCGATCTGCAGGCTGATGCTGAAGAGCGGCCACCAATTGCGCGAAGGCGAGATGCCAACCGCCTATTCAGGCGGCGCCGCAGCTCCGGCGCAAGCCGAATGAACCGGCTCTCGCCGCTCCACGCCGCGTTGGCGGTCGCGCTTCTCAGCGCGGCCGCTCAACCGGCGGCGGCGTCCGGGGCCGGCCATTGCGGCGGTTTTGTCCGCCAGATCGGGCGCGGCAAAGTCGAACTCGCCGTGCGTGCCCATCGCATCGAGGTGCGCCTGCACGATGAAACCGGCGCGCCGCTTGATGCAGCGGCGCGCGCGTCTTTCGCCTCCGCGCGCGGCGTCGAAGCCGTCACGCTCTCTCGCGCGGCCCCAGGCTTGATGGTCGGACAAGCGCCGAGCGCGATCACGGCCCGCTCGATCATGCTGCGTGTCGCCTTCAATGACGGCGTTGTCGGCGCCGCGCGTTTTCCGGTGCGTCGCGGCACGTGCGCGGCGTCCTCCGCGACCCCTCGTTTGGAAAGGTAGGTTACCCCATGACGCTGCAATCCCTTCGCGATGCGCTTCCCGCCTACGCCGCCGATCAAAAGCACAATCTGATCACGCTAAGCGAAGAACAGCTCTTGAGCGAGCAGCAGAAGTGGGGCTGCTTTCTCGCCTGCGCTTACGCCACCGGCCAAGCACGTCTCATCGTCGCGCTCGAAAGCGAGGCGTCCGCCCGCCTGACGCCCGCCGCGCGCAATGCGGCCAAGTCCGCCGCAACCATCATGGCCATGAACACGGTCTATTATTCGGCGGTCAATCAGCTCAACAATCACGAATATCGCGGCCAACAGCCGGGGCTCGCGATGACGGCGCTTTCGCAGAAGGATGTCGACAAGATCGACTTCGAGCTCTGGGCGCTCGCGGTTTCGGCCGTGCGTCAATGCGGCGTTTGTCTCAACGTGCATGAAGCCGAGCTGCACAAGCGCAACGTGACGCTAGAGCGCGTCCAAGCTGCGTTGCGGATCGCCGCCGTCATAAGCGCGGTCGCGGCCGTCATCGCCATCGAGAGCGCCGCGCCATGACGCCTCATCGCCGCCTCTTCCTCATTGCGGCCGCCGCCGCAACAAGCGCGCCGGCCTGGGCCTATGCGCAATCATCGGACGACATGACCATTGGGTCGACGTCCGCGCCGCTCCACCTCACCGAATACGCCTCGCTGACGTGCCCCCATTGCGCGCAATTTCATCTCGCCAACTGGACGACGCTGAAGTCGCGCTACATCGATACGGGCCGCGTTCGTTTCACTCTGCGCGAGATGGCGACCCCGCCCCCCGCCATCGCATTGGCGATGTTTCAACTGGCGCGCTGCGAGGGCGCAAGCCCGGACGAGTATCTGCGCCGGGTCGGCGTTCTGTTTGAGCGCCAAAGTGCGATTCTTGGCGCGGGCACGCTTGGCGGCGTGCGCGATGCGTTGCTCGCGGCCGGCGGCCAATGGGGATTGTCCCAAGCGCAGGTCCTCGCCTGCTTGAACAATCCACTAGGCGTCCAGCGCATTCAACGCAGCATCGAAGGCGCCATGGCGCTTGGCGTCAACCACACGCCTTCGTTCCTGTTCGACGGCGTGCTCGATGAGGATCACGCCTTCCAGACACCCGACGGCATGGTGCGCATTCTCGATGCGCGCTTGGCGCGGCTTTAGACGCGGGAGGCCGAGCGCAGATCATGGCCAACGCGAAGAAGGAACGCATCGACGTCGGCGGCTTGTTGCGCTCGCCCGCGGCCGGACGCTGCAAACGCTGTGCGCTTGACCTCACCAAACGCGTTCAAACCATCGCCGCGGTCAGTCAGGCGCATGCCGTCAACGACCCCAACCGCGGGCCGCTCAAAATTTGCGTGCATTATGATCCGGCCCGCACCACGCCCGCCAAGGTGCACGCGGCCGCAGCGCAAATGGGCGCGAAAATTGGCCGTGAGCGCGGCCACGTCACGCTGCCCTTGCCCTCTGACGAGCCGAAGCAAAAACTGGCCCGGCTGCGTGAAGCTAAAGGCGTCACCAATGTCGACGAGTTCGACAATGGCGAAGCCCTGATCGAATTCGACCCGAAATCGATCGACAGCGCCCGCGTACTTGCCCTTCTCGACAGCGACGCCGCGTCCGCCAAGGCCAGCGCTTCGCACAATCACGGGACCGGCAAGGATCATGATCATGCGCACGGCAGACCGCTCGGCGAACGCAGCGAACTCTTTTTCGCCCTGGGCTCTGGGCTAGCGCTCGCCGCCGGGTGGCTCAGCGAACGCGCCGGCATAGAGCCGCTGCCGCTCATCGCTTTCATCGGCGCTTACTTGCTGGGCGGCTATTTCACGACGCGTGAGGCATTCGACAATCTGCGCCGCCGGCAGTTTCGCATCGACTCGCTGATGCTGGTTGCGGCCATTGGCGCCGCTCTCCTCGGCGCCTGGGCTGAAGGGGCGCTCCTGCTCTTTCTCTTCAGCTTGGGTCAGGCGCTTGAGAATTGGGCGATGGGACGCGCCAAGAAGGCGATCGAAGCGCTCGGACAACTGACGCCCGAACGCGCCCAATTGCGGCGCGGCGACCTGATCGAAGAAGTCCCGGTCGCAGATCTCAAAGTCGGCGACATCATCATGGTCTGGCCTAATGAGCGGCTGCCTGCGGATGGGATCGTCATCGCGGGCGAAAGCACGGTCAATGAGGCCCCGATCACGGGTGAAAGCGCACCGGTTGAAAAACAAGCCGCCGCCAGCGCTGATGCTTACCCCGACCTCGCCAAGGCGCCAGCACAGCACCGGGTGTTCGCGGGCGCCATCAACGGCGCCGGCGCGATCGATGTGCGCGTTTCGCGCCTAGCTGCCGAGAGCATGCTGGCGCGCATCGTCACACTGGTGGCCGAAGCGGAATCGCAGCGTTCGCCGACACAGAATTTCACCGACAAGTTCGAACGCATTTTCGTGCCCTTCGTGCTTGTCCTGGTCGGCGCGCTTCTCTTTGCTTGGGTCGTCGTCGACGAGCCGTTCGCCGACAGCTTTTATCGCGCCATGGCAGTGCTGGTGGCTGCAAGCCCCTGCGCGCTCGCGATCTCGGTGCCGAGTGCGGTCCTCAGCGGGGTCGCGCGCGCCGCGCGCGGCGGCGTCCTCGTTAAAGGGGGCGCAGCCCTTGAAGCGCTCGGGCGGGTCAGCGCGATCGCCTTCGACAAGACCGGCACGCTGACCGAGGGCAAACCTTACCTGACCGACGTGAAGCCCCTCTTCGGCGTCACCGAAGAGGAATTGCTGGCCGTCGCCGTTGCGATCGAACGCAGCAGCGACCATCCCCTCGCCGGCGCCATCGTGCGCGATGGCGGCGAACGTCTGGGTGAGACGCCTGTACCGCGGGCTGAAGCGGTCGAGAGCATCACCGGCAAAGGCATTCAAGGCCGCATCGACGGCGCGGTCGTGCAGATCGGCAAGCCGGGTCTCTTCGAGACGGGCCCAGCGCCGATGTCGAACGAGCTTCGGCTCATCGTCACCAACCTGGAATCGTCGGGGCGCACCGTCATGGTGGTGCGTCGCGGCGCCCGCTATCTGGGCGTGCTCGGCGTCATGGACACCGAGCGCCCCGCCGCGAGGGAGACCGTCGAGCGCCTCCGGCGCCTTGGCATCAGGCGCGTCGTCATGCTGAGCGGCGACAATCAGCGCGTCGCCGACGCCGTCGCCGGCAGCATCGGACTTGACCAGGCGTTCGGCGCTCTGATGCCCGATGACAAAGTGGCGGCGATCAACACGCTCAAGGCCGAGCCTGGCGGGGTCGCCATGATCGGCGACGGCGTCAACGATGCGCCCGCCCTCGCCAACGCCAATGTCGGCGTCGCGATGGGGGCTGCGGGCTCGGACGTTGCGCTTGAAACCGCCGATGTCGCCTTGATGGCCGATGATCTCAAGCACTTGCCGTTCGCGGTGGGCCTCAGCCGGCAAACGACGAGCATCATCCGCCAGAACCTCTGGGTGAGCCTCGGCGTCGTCGCCGTGCTCATCCCTTCCACGATCTTTGGCCTGCAGATCGGCGCGGCGATCATCTTCCACGAGGGCTCGACGCTTATCGTGGTCGCCAATGCGCTTCGCCTCCTCGCCTACAAGGACTCCGCCACATGAGCGCATCCTCTCATGCAAGGCGGCGCGGCCGCGTCACTTTCCCGGCCCCCCCGGGCGCGGCCGCGATAACCATTGCGGCTCTCACTTTGGCAGGCTGCGTTGGCGCTGGCGTGGCCGCGCAAGCATTTGCGACAGCTCCCGAGCCCATCAAAGCCACGAGCTACACCCTGCCCCCGCCTTCGCCGGACCTCGTAAACCCAACAGGGCACGCGCTCCGCGGCGAGGACATCTATGGCGCGGGCGCCTTCGGCGCTTCACGCGGGGGCGGCGCTCGCCGTCATCGCGGCGCAGATTATGTCGCCGAGCCGGGCGAAATGGTGCGCGCGCCGATTGCTGGCGTCGTGCGGCGCATCGGCTTCGCCTATCGCGGCGACGAACGCTATCGCTACGTCGAACTCACCAGCGAAGATCAAACACGCGACGTCCGCGTGCTCTATGTCGGGCCCTTGGTTGAACTCGGCGCCGTCGTTCGCGCGGGTGAACCCATCGGGCTCGCGCAGGATCTAAGCCGCCGCTATCCGCGCGGCATCACCAATCACGTGCATGTCGAAATGCGTGAGAACGGCGCTCTCGCCGATCCGGCCGATGTGCTGCCCGCGGCGTCCGACCAACACGGGGAGATCGATGCATGAGCGGCGTTCGCCCCGCAAATTCTTCAACACAGGTGCTGGGACAACCAAGGAGGACATACATGAAACGACTCATGCTCGCCGCCGCACTGGCGTTCTGCGCGACGCCTGTGCTCGCGCAGGAGACGCACGGCGACAACGCCGAAGTGCAATCCGTGCCGGCCGACGATGCGCTGCTGGCGACCGCGCCATCGGCGCTTTCGCTGACGTTCGAGCACGCCGTGGTGGTGACCCAAGTCCAACTGCACGGACCGGGGCACACCGCTATACCAGTGACGTTCACAGCGCCGAGCGCGGCGACGGCGAGCTATTCCATTCCGCTGCCGGCGCTCGGATCGGGCGCCTATGAAGTGCACTGGAACGCCACCGGCGACGGCCACGCCATGGAAGGCACGCTGCACTTCACCGTCCAATAACGACGGACTGGCGGCGCTGACGCATTGCGTTGGCGCCGCTGGTTCCACCTCACCACCGGAGCACACATGCAAGCTGTTTCGATGTTTCTAGCCGCGTTGCTCGTTGCAACTTCCGCCGCGGCGCAAGAGTCAACGCCAGATGTCGCCATCGAGATCGTAAGCGCGCACAAAGTTCGCTTGCGCGGCTTTGATCTGGAGCGCCGCGCCGACGGGCGCGCTTATGTGCATGGATGGGTGCGCCGCGAGCCAGGCGCTGCCGGGCTCATCAATGCACATCTGCACGTGGAAACATTCGGCGCAGATGGCGCCAGCCTGGGCATAGCCGAAGGCGGTTGGAATGCTCCGCTCTCCGTGCGACACCGGGCTTCAAGCCCCGTTCATATCGAGCTTGCGCCCGACCCCGGCGCCGAGATTGCGCACGTCCGCATAAGCGTCGAAAACGGTTCGCGGCACGACAGATAACCCACGCGCGCTCGAACAGAGGGTCCCTTTCGCATCGCTCGCGTGTCTAGACGGCGTGTCGCGGCTTCTTGTCAGGCGCCCGCCGCTGCGCCATCGCGACTCCGCCGATAATGAGCCCCGCGCCCGCGATTTCCGGAAAGCCAACCCGCTCGCCGAAGAAGAGACTACCAAGCGCCAATGCGAACACCGGCACGAGGAAACTGAAAGCGTTAGCCTCGCTCAGAGGCGCCGACTTGAGCGCCTCGAACCAGAGCCAGAATGCGAGCGCTGTGCCAAAGAGCGATAGGACAGCGAGCGCCGCGACGAACTCGCTCGACCAGGCAATGGCGATCTCTTCAGTTGCTGCGGATGCGATGGCCAGTGGAATTGCTCCAAGCGTAAGACTCCAGCCCACAGCGGTCGCCGCGTCCACGCGCTGACTGATGCGCTTCATGACTACGTTGCCGACAGCCGTTCCCGCCGCCGCCGCGATCACGAAGCCCGCACCCGTCAGGTAGAGCGAAGCACTGGGCGAAGTGAGTTGGGGCCAGCTGGCGATGGCGACACCTGTAAAGCCCAGCACCAGCCCCAAAGCGCCCCGAGCGGTCAATTGTTCGCCAAGAAACATGCGCCCGAGCACAGCGGCCACGAGCGGCTGAGTGCTGAAGATGAGCGTGGCGAGGCCGGGCGACAGGAAGGCCGAACCGTGAAACATGCCGAGAAAGCCCAGCGATGTCGCGCCTGAGGCCAAAAGGACAATCATGCCCCAGGCGCCGGCGTCTTTTGGCATCGGCCGGCGCAAGACCAGCGAAACGCCAATGAGCGCGATCCCGCCAACGGCGGCGCGGAGCGCCGCAAACGCCAGATGTGGCGCAAGTTCAAGCCCTACGGCGATCAGCGGAAAGCACGACGCCCAAAGCGCCATCACTAGGACGAGACGAACTTGAGCGCCGAAGCTCACCGGAGCGATCCCGACAGAAAAACGGCGCGTGGTCGTGCGACGCGGTTGCTGCTCCCTTGGACGGCGCTAAGCCTCCTGGGGTTTGGGCCCCCCAACAACTTCACTGGGTTCCGCGGCGCTCGATCATGAGGGGACCATAGCGTTGGTGCGTATATGAGATGAGCGCGCCGGCCTGGGATCCAACCCTCGCGCCCCTCCCCCCGTAATGGCGCAACCTGGCCGCGCGCGCTCACTCGCTCTTGATCCTTTTGTCCGCTGACGTACGCGACGGAACCTTCTCATCCAGCGCGTTCTAGATAACGCCGTGTTCGAGGAACGGCGTCCTGGCGGCGCGCGAGTTGAATCTGAAACACTTCGTGGCCGCCATATCGAAACGCAGCTTCGCTTGCGGCCAAGTAGAAGCGCCACATACGGCAGAAGCGCTCATCGAACATGGCGCGCACATCATCAAGGCGCGCTTCGAAACGCTCTCGCCATGCGCGCAGGGTGTAAGCGTAGTGAAGCCGCCAGACTTCGATGTCGGTCACATAAAGTCCGGCGCGCTCAACAGCAGGCATGATCTCAGACAGCGCTGGAATATAGCCGCCAGGGAAAATGTAGCGGTCGATCCAGGGGCTGGTGGCGCCCGGTCCGTCCGCGCGTCCGATCGTGTGCAACAGAGCGACGCCATCCTCGGCGAGCAGGGACGCAATTTGGCGGAAAAATTCGTCATAGTGGCCGCGCCCGACGTGCTCGAACATGCCGACCGATACGATGCGATCGAACGCGCCTTTGGTCTCTCGATAATCTTCGAGTACGAATTCGGCTTGTGCCGCCAAATTCTGCGCCTGGGCGCGCACTCGCGCCACCGGCAATTGCGCCTGCGACAGCGTGATGCCGCGGACATTTACGCCGCGCGTACGCGCCAAGTGGAGCGCAAGTCCGCCCCAGCCGCAACCTATGTCCAGAACCGAAAGGCCCGGACGCAGGCAAAGCTTCGCCGCAATGAGCTCCTTCTTGGCGTCCTGGGCCTCTTCGAGCGTCTCTGCGCCGGTTTCGTAATAGGCGCAGGAATATTGCAGATCCTCGTCTAGAAAAAGCCGATAGAGTTCGTTCGATATGTCGTAATGATGCGCCACATTGCGTTCGGCGCCCTTTCTGTCGTTGATTTCGCGGCGCGGCGCCTCGAAAAGGCGCATGCCCGCAGGCGCGGCTCCCGTTTTGAAGCCATGGCGCCGAAGGTTCTGCAAAATGATCGCCAGCAGTCCGTCGATATCGTCGCCCTCGATAGCGATGACGCCATCGGTGTAAAGCTCGCCCAACGCCAGTTCTGCATTGGCCATCAGCCGGCCAAGCGCGCTCGCCTCTTTGAGTGCGACGTTGACGGCGGGTTCCGCATTGTCGCCAAAGCGGCGTTGATCGCCGCTTGGAAATGTGATGACCAGCGTCCCGCGCGAAATGATCTGATCAAGAACCGCGCCAAGGAGCGCTTCCGGCGGGCGAAGGCGCCTCTGTGGGCGGATCGAGGCGCTTTTAGGCGTCGAATCCGTTGAACGTTCAAGCATCGCAGTGGCGCTCTCCTCTCACTTGCGCTCTGGAGCGTGCGCCAGAGCGCACGCTCCTATTGAATACGCGCGCTAAAGTGTTCGCCCTGGAGAAACGCCGCCAAAGGCTGCTGGTTCAGGGCAAACGCAATCTGGCGCGTATTCCAGTGCAGAGGCGCTGAGCGCCCTTGCGAGGAGATTGTCGATATGACCGTGCTGAAAGTCGTTGTTTCTGTCGTGTCCGCCGGCGCGCTGCTGGCGCTTGGCGCCTGTACGACGCCGGCGGATACGCATCGCCATGGGCCGCGCCAGACGATGCGCGATTCCGCCATGCCTGCAGAACCGACCGATTGTCCCTATGACACGGCGAGCCACGATATGAATCGGCCGCACGACAACGGCCGTATGTTGACCGCGGCTCACCCTGGTTGCCGTGAACAACAAGTGGAGACAGAGGCCGCGCCGGTCGAGACGCCAGCTCAACCGCAATAGACCTGCGCAACGACCCCTCCGCAAGCGGGGCGCGCCTGGTCGCGCCGCTTGGGCGCGCGCTGGGCGTTTAGGGGCGCGAGCCTCATGTGTAGATCAAGGGCGCCAGGCCGAGATGCAAACATGGTCACCAATCATAAGTTTGGATCACGTCTTGATCGCGACGGCTGATCTCGCGGCGGCAAAGGCAGCCTGCGAGCAGATGGGGTTCAAGGTTGTATATGGAGGGTCTGAAGATCGAGCTCTAAACGCGCTCATTTTTCTCCAGGACGGAACCTTGGTGGAGTTGATTGGAAAGGATCGGTTTCCCCGGTTCCTTGCGTCACTCCAACGGTTGCGCTTCACGCTGCCATTTGGACTGATGATCGACAGAATCGCGGCGTTTCCGCGTGTGCCCTCCGGGTTCTTTGGTCTAAGCCTTCACACCACTGACCTTGAAACGACGCAACGCCAGTTGCGGACAAGTCGGATCCGTGTCGGCGCCCCGACTTGGATGAGCCGTCAACGTGATGACGGCGTCACTGTCCGCTGGCGGCTGCTCGGCACTCGACCCTACGATCTCCCCTTCTTTATTGGCGACTACCGTCCAAGCCGTTTGAGCGACCCGTCTCTCCTGATCCATCCGAACGGAGCGATCGGGATCGCTTCTATTTCAATCGGCTGCAAAGAGTTTAGTCGCTACATCAACATTTACGAGCACTTGTTGGGCACAGCACCTTTGGTGACAACACATGATGGTCGCCGTTGTGCAAATTTTGACCTTCGCGGCAGCTCGATAACAGTCATGGAGGTCAACGCGGTGCGCACCATTTACACAGATGAGGATGGTTCGTTCCCGCTGAGCATCGTCATTCGACATCATCGAGGCAATGCCGAGACAGAGCACATCCCATTGGACGTCGCGAAAATCGAGGCAATTCGTCCGCGTCAAGGGCAGCTGCCAGCTTGGTGACGCTCACAGCTTCACCCAGCGCAGAAGCAGCGCGTTGGCCGCCACGATCACCGAGCTTCCTGACATCGACAGCGCCGCGATCTCGGGGCTGAGCAGCAGCGGGTAGAGCACGCCCGCCGCCAACGGGAACGCCAGCACATTGTAGCCTGCGGCCCACCACAGGTTTTGATGCATCTTGCGCAGCGTCGCGCGCGACAATTCGGTGGCGCGCACGACATCATAGGGGTCGCTGCGCATCAGCACGACATCGGCGCTCTCCATCGCCACATCGGTGCCCGCGCCGATGGCGAAGCCCACGTCGGCCTGCGTCAACGCCGGCGCGTCGTTGACGCCGTCGCCAACCATCCCAACCTTTTTGCCCTGCGCTTGCAGCTCCTTGATCTTTGCGGCCTTCTGGCCGGGCAAGACTTCGGCAAGCACTATATCGACCCCGAGTTCGGCGGCGATGCGCTTGGCCGTCGCCAGATTGTCCCCGGTCATCATCGCGACTTCGACGCCTTGGCGCTTGAGACGCTCGACCGTCGCCGCCGCGGTCGGCCTTGCTGCGTCGGCGATAGCGATGAGGCCGATGAGAGCTCCGTCGCGGGAGATGTGAGCGACGGTGCGCCCGGAACCCAGGAGACGATCGGCTTCGCCGGCGAGCCTGCCGAACGCCACCTTGTTGTCAGCCATGAGCATGCGGTTGCCCGAAAGGA
>CAZZFE010000041.1:0-35799 GCA_964653495.1 uncultured Terricaulis sp.
TGTTAAGCCTGCCGCCAGCGTTCGTTCTGAGCCAGAATCAAACTCTCAGGTTGAGTTGACCTCTGACTGATCGAGCCGAAGCTCGATGCCGTATTGGCGTATGCGTATTTGTAACGGGAACCGACGCACATTCCGAAGACTTACGCCTTCGGCCTGTATGTCAGTAATGTTCCAGAAAACGCATACCGTCAGTTGTCGCCTGGCTCGCCATTGCTGGCTTGCCCGCAGCACACCGCCGCCTGCGTTTCCCTTCCCCAATCAACGATGTCAAAGAACACCCATTTGAGAGACGAACTCTCAAACCCGCGCGTGCAAAGCCGAAGCCCGGCGCTCGCGGGCCGAAACCGTTGGGTCCCGGCGGAAGGCGCGCTTTCTATGCGCGCCGATTAAGCGTGTCAACGACCTTTTTGCGCTTTTTCTGAGCTATCCACACGCACCCTAAAAGCGGTGTGAAATCACGGAAAAACACACAAGAACTGGCGCCAAGTTCGAGCCGAGGCGGCGGTTCAGGACGTTAATTTCGTAACTCTAACGATTCCCTCGTCGCGCTGCAAGGCGCGCAGAAGCATCGCAAGAGGCGAATCTCGCCTCTACTGAGCCGCTATATAGGCCTGCAGGGACGCGGCTTCAGCCTCCACCGCTGCAATTCGGTGTTTCACCAGGTCGCCGATCGAGACGATGCCGACCAAACGGCCGTTTTCGATCACCGGCAGGTGGCGAATGCGCCGATCCGTCATCCGCGACAGGCCTTCGTCCAGCGGTTCTTGCGAAGCCGCGGTGATCACCGTGCGGCTCATGGCCGAGCTGACGCGATCGGCCAGCGCGGAGGCGCCGCGTTGCGCCACTTCGCGCACGACATCGCGTTCCGAGAGCACGCCGAGCAGTTCGCCATTGTCAGCGATCACGACAAGCGCGCCGACTTTGCGGAGATTGAGCTCTTTCGCCGCCTGCTCAAGCGTCGCGTCAGCCGACAGCGTATGCACGACCGCGCCCTTGTCGCGCAGCACGTGGGCGATAAGCAGCATGGCAGCATCCTCCCTTGCAGGTACCCCAGCCGTGGCTCCGAGCATGCGCCCCGCCGCCCTCGCCTTCAAGCAAGAACCCCTAATCTTGCCGCACTGGTAAGGCGGGATAAGCTCGACACGGGAGTGCTGATGGCCTCGTACCGAGAAAAAGTAAGCGCCGATCTCGATCGCTGGATCGCGCAAGGTTTGGTGAACGCCGACAAGCGGGAGGCCATCCTGGCCACGCTGCCGCAAGCGCGGCGGCTCGATGCTGCAACAGCGTTGGCGTGGGTCGGCGCGTTGTTGCTGGGCGTTGCGGTGATCGCTTTCGTCGCCGCCAATTGGGACGCGCTCTCACGCTTTGCGCGCTTCGCGATTTTGATCGCTGCATTCCTCGTCGCTGCCTGCGGCGGCGCGTGGGCGTCGCGCGCGGAGCGGCCGATCCTCACCAACATTCTGCTGATGGTCGCGTCGCTGATTTTCGCAGCAAGCATCGGCCTCACCGGGCAGATCTTCGACATCGCTGGCGAGCCACGCGACGCACAGCACGCCGCCGGCGTCGCAGCGTTGGCGCTCGCGCTTGCGGGCCGCTCAACAGGTGCTGCGATCGTCGGCCTCGCCTTCATCGCGCTCGGCGATTTCGACGGGGCGGGCTGGTTCGGCAATGCCGACAGCGACGTGCCGTGGATGCTGGTCGCCGCGCCACTCGGCGCATTTCTGGCGCTGCGCTGGTCCTCCGCGCCGCTCGCGCATGCATCGGCGCTGGCCATCATCTATTGCTTCGCCTGGTTCGCTGGCCGCGCCGATGACGACGCGGCGATCCACTTCTTCCTCTCGATCGCGCTTGGCGCCATGGCCGCCGCCGCACGTTGGCTCGGCGCGCAGGACCGCGCTTTTGCAACGGTTTTCTATGGCTGGTTCACCGCCGGCGCGCTCATCTTCTTCGCCATCGCCGGCTACGTGCCGATGTTTGGCGACGGCGCAAACGCGGGCCTCGTGCACCGCGTCATCTGGATCGCGGCGTCTGGCGGCGTCATCGCGCTCGGCCGCTTCGATCGCCACGCGCTCGTCACCGCGATCGGCGTCATCAGCTTGCTGATCGCAATCTTCGCGACGCTGAGCGACCTCGGCCTCGATCTTATGGCGGCCGCGGGCGTGTTCCTCGTCTGTGCGGTGATCGCCCTGATCGCCGGCCTCGCGCTGCGCCGGAGGAAGGCCGATGCTTAAGCCCTATCTCCGCATCCTCATCGTAGCGGCGCTCTGCGTCGCCGGCCTGATCGGCCTGGTCGTCAACGAAAGCAGAGCGCGCGACAGCGGCACGGAAATATTGCTGGCGATGGAAGCCGTCGATCCGCGCACGCTGCTGAGCGGACATTACGTGATCATCAGCCTGCGTGAATCGCTCGGCGCCGAAGAACCCTGCCCGGCGCCAGTGAGCGAGGCCCCCTTCGTCACCTTTCCAAGCGACCGCCATTGGCTCGCGCTCGCCCCGCACGCGGATGTTCACCGCCTCGTCGGCTCCGCGCCGACGCGCGAGGAAGCCTTGCAAATAGCGCCTTTGGTGGTGCGCGGCACGTTTACGTGCTCGACCGGCGTTGCGCCGAGCGATGGTTTTCCAGGCGCGCCCGGCTGGGTGATGCTGCAGATCGGTATCGATCGTTTCTACGCCAACCAAAGCGAAGCCGAACGCATCGATCGCGTTCTGCGCGCGCAGCAACCGGGCGCGGAAGCGCGCGTGTACGCGATCGTTTCCATCGGCGACGACGGCCGCGCTCGGCTGCGCGGCTTGATGGTTGACGGCGAACGGCTCGATCTCGGCTGGAGTTAGAACGCTTCGCGCGTGTTCGTTTCTGGCTTCAGCAAGCCGCGATAGCGCACGATCAGACCCGCGAGCGGATGGCTGATTTCGACGTGAAAGCGGAAGCTGCCGTCTTCCTCGGCCTCATACGCGTCCGTTCGCGGCGCGAGCCAAAGCGGCAACGGCACACCAAACGCGCGCCAACGGCGCGTCACGAGCCGCATGCGGTCGCCATCGATCACCAGCGCCAGCGCGAACTCAAGCGCGCCAAAACGCTCGCACAGCAAGCGTTCCGCGCGCCCCTCGCCCTCATATTGCGCGCTCGAAAACTCATGCCGACCGAAGCGCCGGCGCCAGGTTTCGCGCATGGAATCGGAGTGAAACGTGACGCTCACATCGTGCGAACCCGCACGCGGAAACGACATCATCGCGCCCGCCAGCTGCGCCAGCGGATTGCCGCCGCGCTCCACCGTCGCGGTCCCGACAGCGCGGCGGACACCGTCATGCATCTCGCGCACGGCGCGCGGGATCTGATCCCAGGCCGCGCCCAATATCTTGCGATAAAGCGGCGATCCGCGCGGCGGCGGCTCGCGTTCGCCAGTGTAGATCGTGCGCGTGGCGAACAGTTTTTCGTATGAATCGAGCTCGATTTCCTGCGTCGCCGCGCGTGCGCCAGGCTCAGGCAACGTGCCCGCGAGCTGGCGACGAGTGATCGCCTCCACCGCCATCGATGGGATCAGCGGCCCGTCATTGCCTTCGGCGAGCAAGTGCCATGAGCGCGTCAGCGTCGCGCCATCGGCCTTCGCACCGCGCACCTCGACGAACATGCCGCCGCGATGCTCGCCCCAGCGAAAATTGTTCGTGACCCAATGCATCAAAGGCGCAAGCGGCGTCAGGCTCTTCACCCAGCGCATCGACACAAGCCAAGCAAGCCCAATCAGAGCGCGGTGCAGCACCTCCGGCACAGGCCCCGCGCCCATCCACACGCGCCGCATCTCCGGCCACAACGCCGACAGCGCGCGGAGATCGGGCACATCGACAAGCGAGAACATCGTGCTCTTGAGCGGCAAGCGCCCTGGCGGCGAGACCGTGTAGCGTCGTTGCTGCGTGAACGGTTTGCCGATGATCTTCGCCGTGCGCCCGAGATACGCCACCGGCTGGCCGGCATAGCTCGCGATCGCACGCACGACGTTTTCGCCCACGCCCGCGTACGGCGACGGCGCAATGCCGCCGCTGACGGATTCCACCCGCGCCATGTCGCGCGAAAGCCTGCGCACCACGGCTGCAGTGAGCACCGGGAAACTCGAAACGCCGGAGAGCACGTACACACCGGCGCTGCGCGCGGCTTCATCAAAGGCGCCGACGCCGTTCACGAACTCTGAGCTGTCTGCGAGATCGAGATAGTTCACGCGCTGCGCGATGCAGGCCTCGATCAGCCCGTAGCGCCCTTCGCCGTAATCCTGGAACGGCCCGCTCGCATCGATCACCACATCCGGCGCCAGCGCGCTGAGCTGCGCCGCAAGATCGCCCTCGCGATCAAACAGACCGGGCGTGAGCTTCGCAGCAGCCGCGCCACGCGACGCGCAGAACGCTTGCGCCTTCGCCAGCGATCGTCCGGCGACAATCAGCTCCAGCGCGGCTTCGTTTTCTAGCAGCTCAACAATACGCCCGCCGAAGGTACCGTAACCACCGACGATGAGCAGCTTGAGAGTCACGCGCTGACGCTACGCGAGCGCCTTAAATCCGCAACAGACAAAGCGCCGCGTGCGCTCAGATGCCGTCGCCGGCGAGGCCGAGATGGAACACTTGGTTCATTTCGGTTGCGGGCGTTTCGCCCTGCTTGCAGGCCCCGCCCACCGGCTTTGCCGGAACCCCGGCCACAGTGCAGCGGGCGGCGACGTCCTCAAGCACGACCGAACCGGCGGCTATGCGGGCGTCCTCGCCCACCTCGATATTGCCAAGCACCTTGGCGCCGGCGCCAATCATCACGCCGCGGCGGATCTTGGGGTGACGATCACCGCCAACTTTGCCGGTGCCGCCGAGCGTCACCGAGTGGAGCATCGACACATCATCCTCAACCACCGCCGTCTCGCCGATGACGATGCCGTGCGCGTGGTCGATGAACACACCGGCGCCGATCGTGGCGTTGGGGTGAATGTCGACGTTGAAGAGTTCCGAGACGCGACTTTGCAGGTGATAGGCCAACACGTCGCGGCCCTGCGTCCACAGCCAATGGGCGATGCGATAGGCCTGCAGGCCGCCATAGCCTTTGAAATAAAGGAAGGGCTGGATGTACGTCCTGCACGCTGGATCACGCTCACGCACGACGCGCATGTCGCGCAAAGCTTGCTGGGCAATGTTCGGATCGGCCGCGTAAGCCTGGCGGATCACGTCGCGCAATTGCAGCGCCGGAAGGTCCGCGTGGCCGAGCTTTTGCGCCAGATGATACGAGAGCGCATCCTCGATGCGGTCATGGTGCAGGATCGACGCGTGCAGATACGACGCCAGCGACGGCTCCTCAGCCGCGGCCTGCATCGCCTCAATGCGCAATTGCGCCCAGACACCGCCGGACGCTTCGAACACGCGCGTTTGAGCTTCGGCCATCGGCTCTACTCCTGCTCTCAACCAAGCATTGCTTTGGCCAAGTCCGGAGGCAATTCCCCCGTGACGGCCATGTGGTGAGCCCTCAATACAGCCGCAACCGTCATTGAATCACGAATGTGGCCACCGACCACACGGTCGAGCAATTCGGTGAAATGCGCGGTCCGCCGCTTCAACACCTCGGTGGGTTCGGGATTGGCCTCACCGGGCGTGAGGTCGGTCGCCAGAAAGATGATGCTTTGCTCGTCGCTTAAGGAATTGGAGAGGTCCATCTCCAGGATCACGTGCATTTCCCCCGCGCGCAGTCCGGTTTCCTCCGCCAGCTCGCGCACGGCGCACATCAGAGGCGGCTCGCCCGGATCGGCGCCGCCTTCCGGCATCTCCCAGGAATAGCGCCCCAGCGGGAAGCGCCATTGCCCCACAAGATGTACGCGACCATCCGCCTCGACCGGCAACACGCCCACGGCAAGCCTGCGCGGGCGGATTACACTATATACGCCATCGGCGCCGCCCGGATGGATCACGGCATAAGAGTCGACCTTGAACCAATCGTTCTGGAACGGCTGGCTCACGCTCTTGATTGTCCAAGGATCGGTGTCTTCTTCCCACACGGTGCTCATGAGCGCCTCTATACGCACCGGCGCCGGAGCGCGCCACGGAGAGACAATGCCCCTGCCCGCTTCCGCCGTCCCGCCCGCGCTTGCCGAGAACGAACCGGGCAACGCTGTCTATGAAAGCGCCGAGACGCTGAAGCTGCTGGCGCTGCGGCGTTCGACCAAGGTGATCCATCTCACCGCGCCCGCGCCGGATGAAGCGCAGCTCGATGCGCTGCTGCGGCTTGCCTCGCGTGTGCCGGATCACGGCAAGCTTGGACCGTGGCGTTTCGTGGTGATCGAAGGCGAAGCGCGGGCGCGTGCTGGCGAGGCGCTGGCGGCGCTGAAGGATGATGCGTCGAGCAAGGATGCAGCACGCGTCACATTCACACGCGCGCCGCTGTGCGTGATGGTGGTCTCCACCGCCGCGCCGAACCCGAAGATCCCGGAATGGGAGCAAGTGCTGGCGTCAGGCGCGGTGTGCAACGCGCTGCTCGTGTCCGCGCACGCGCTTGGTTTCGGCGGCTGCTGGCTAACCGGCTGGCCCTGCTACGAACCCGCAGCCCGTGCCGCGCTCGGCTTGGCGGAGCACGAACGCGTTGCAGGTTTCATCCACCTAGGAACGCCATCGGATATCCCAACAGAACGCGTCCGCGCGGATTGGCGCGAGCGTGTGAGCCGGTTCTAGTCCTTTCCATATCGCGGCGGCGGCGCCCGGAGATATTCGTCGCACGCCCATGGTTGGAGGCCGCCGACGCGATCGATGTTCCCGAACAAGTCTCGCATCGCGACAGGCATTCCGGCCGCTTCTCCAAAGCTAGACCACACCGTCGCTTGCTGCTCGCCAATTTGCAGCGTCACACTCTCACTTGGACCGTCCGAGTGGCCTGACATGTATTCGTCAGGCATTGAAAAGAAATCGAGCGTGCGGAATTGCTCAAGCAATTCGGTCATCTGCTCATCGCTAACTGCCCGCTCTTGCGTCGCGCCGAACACGTGGCGTGGCCCTTCGGCCACGCCGACAATCTCGGCGTACTTCGCACGGCCGCCGCTCAGCTCCAGACGGTACGGGCTTTGATTGCTGCAACGGATGATCCCACCATCACGCTCCAGCGTGATGCGCACCTCGCTTATGTCATCGACGGCTGGGAATGCTTGCCGCGGCGTCTCCCAACGCTCTGCGGGAAACACATAAACGCGCTCCAAAACTTGCGCGGCGACAGGCGTTCCGTCGCGCGCGAAAGGTCGATAGCGCCAATCCGCGACGACATTAGCGAGCGATGCTGTGCAGCCTGGCTCGTGCGTACGTGTCAGCACCGCGTCGCCGTTCACCGCGCTAAAGCGGGCCCGACCGGTGCGATCAACATCCACGATGATGTCGGCGACGCCCGCATAACCAAAACCTGATTCAGCAACCTCGAGATTTACGTCGCTGATGCAGGTTGGCACGTCTCTAATCGGCGCAAACGCATGCAGGCGGTGCGCTTCGACTTCATCCTGATCGACGACCAGAACAGTCGCAGGCGGACTGCCGCACGCAACAGCAAGCGCAATAAGGAACAGCGCCAAAAACGCGCGCAACTACCCCCGCCCCCGATACACCTCAACCCCCTGATCCGTCAGCCACAGACCTTCCGGCGGTGCGCTGGTTTGCCAGAAGACGTCGATCGGCATGCCGCCACGGGGGTTCCAGTAGCCGCCGATGCGCAGCCAGATTGGATCGATCGCGGCGACGATCCGTTTGGCGACACCGACGGTGCAATCCTCGTGGAAGGCGCCGTGATTGCGGAAGCTCTGCAGGAAGAGCTTCAGGCTCTTAGACTCCACGATCCAATCCTTCGGCGCGTAATCGATGACGAGGATGCCGAAATCGGGTTGGCCGGTGACCGGGCAGATCGAGGTGAATTCGGGCGCGGAGAAGCGCGCTAAATAGAGTGTGCCGGGATGTGGGTTCGGCGCGCGCTCCAGCACCGCTTCATCGGGCAATGACGGTATCGCCGCTTTGGCGCCGAGCTGGCTGAGGCCTTTGGAGTCTGATGTCATGGCCGCTGGCTAGCGCTTGTACGCATTTGCGGCAATCACGCGCGCCACGGAGCGGCGGCTCGATTCCGCGACTCCCCGGTCGGATTGCGCCCCTAGCGCCTGCAAAAGCGTCACAAACCTGCCTTCGCGCCTGCGAAATAGGCGTGAACCGACACGTAAGCGCTCCTGCCCTGTTCCAGCGTTTGCGCACCATGCTGCGCCGCACAAGGCTTGCCTCAAGTCCCTTAGCGCCGGGCGGCTGTCGCCCCGCGCTGGGCAAGCGGGGAAACACACGCATGAACGTGAAGAAGATCATCGGACTGGCCATGCTGGCGGGCGCCGCAATGGGCGTCAGCGGCACAGCGCACGCCGAAGGCGCGTTTACCGGAAACGTGGCGCTCACCACCGATTATGTGTGGCGCGGCATCTCGCAAAGCGGCAGCGAAGCCGCGGTTTCCGGCGGCTTCGACTACACCAACGGCATTTTCTACGCCGGCACTTGGGCGTCGAGCATTTCTAGCGGCGAAGAACTCGACCTGTACGCCGGCATCACGCCGGTGACGGGCCCGGTGACGTGGAATTTCGGCGTCATCGGCTATTTCTATCCGGGCTCGGATGATTCAGGCGGCGACCTCGACTTCTACGAACTGCGCGGCGGCGGCTCGATCACCCCGGTCGAGAACCTCTCGCTCGGTCTGAACCTCTATTGGACCGACGATTTCGGCACCGCCGATAGCGACGGCCTCTACACCGAACTCAGCGGTTCGTACGCGTTCACCGAAGCGCTCTCGATCTCGGGCGCCTACGGCGCGCAAACGATCGATGCCGGCGGCGATTACGACACGTTCAATTTCGGCGGTTCGTACTCGGTCAGCGGCTTCAAGTTCGACCTGCGCTACCACGACACCGACATCACTGGCCTCGACGAGACCATCAACTTCACCATCAGCCGCGCGCTGTAAGTGAAAATCCCAGGCGGCGACGCAACGGGGGTCGCGCCGTCGCCTGGGATGCTCGTCCGCACTTACACGTGCGGCTTATCGGATTTGTCGCTCTCCGCGCTCGTCGTCAGCGCGACAGGAATAAGCGTCGCTTCAGCGCTTGGCGCGGCGGCGGCCTCGACTTTCTCCTGCCCGCTCGACAAGTCCGCCAGCTTTTGCAGCATCGCGGCGCTCTCCGCGTCCGCCGGAAAAAAGCTTTCGATCGCAAGCTCTTCGAGCGTGACGTCGTGTGGCATGCCGAACAGGCTAGTCATGCCGAGCAGCGAGACTTGGCCGAGCGGCGTTGTCAGCTTTAGCGGCGTCAACACCGGCATAGCTTCACGCTTGCTTGGCGCGACGACGCCTGGCGCCGGCATGGCGCGCAGTTCTTCGAGCAGCGCTACCAAAGTGGCGTCACCGCTTCCATCGATCTGCCGCTCCAGCCGCGCAAACACATGCGCGCGCCATTCGCCGAGATTGAGGATCGCCGGCGCGAGGCCTTCGGGATGGAGGCTAATGCGCAGCACATTGATCTGGCCGGCAAGCAGCGTTGGCGCTGCGGCGGCCTGGATCAGGCGCATCGCGCTTTCGTTGGCGGCGATCAGGTTCCAGTGGCGATCGATCGCCAGCGCCGGGTTCGGATCGTGCGCCTTCAGCACAAGATCCACCGCATGCCGCGCGTGCGCGAGATCAGGATCGGAGAGCTTCTTCTCGCCAAAGCGCGGCGCGTAGCCGGCGGCGACCAGCAACGTGTTCTGCTCGCGCAGCGGCAGGCGCAGATGCTCCGCCAATTGCAGAACCATGTCGCGCGATGGCGAGGCGCGGCCGGTTTCGACGAAACTCAAATGCCGCGTCGAGACGCCGGCCTCGCTGGCGAGATCGAGCTGGCTCATGCGCCGGCGCTGACGCCAGGTGCGGAGATGTTCGCCGAAGCTGGATTTGGCTGTGTCTGTCATGCGGCGATAAAATAACCGCCGAGGGATCGAACGCCATTACCTGGCGCGTAATCGCGTTGCGCCTGCGCCTCCCGCATCGTCGCCCCATCAACAAGGAGGACGACATGCAAACTCAATTTCTCTCTCGCGTGCTGATGGCCGATGCGCTGGTGAGCGGCGCGGCGGGCGTGGTGATGATCGTCGGCGGGAGCTTTCTCGCCCCGCTGCTGAACCTGCCGGCCGCCCTGCTGCAGATCGCCGGCCTTTCGTTGCTCCCGTGGTTCATCGCGCTCATCGCGCTTGCCCGCCAAGCCAGCGTTTCGCGCGGCGCGCTGCTGATCGTGATCGCCGTCAACGCCGCCTGGGTGATCGGCAGCATCGCGGTGCTGTTGGTGTTTCAGCCGAGCATGTTCGGCTACGCCTTCGTCATCGCTCAGGCAGTGGCGGTCGGCGTGTTCGCGGAACTGCAGATCATCGCGCTCAAAAGGTACGCCAAGGCCGCATGAAACCTGGCCGGGCGCGGTTTGAAATGTGGCCGAGCCGCGCCCATCTCCTGGAGAAAATCCGCCTCGGATTTCCCCCTCAAGCGTTCGTGATCATTAAGCATTCTGCGGCGTGACCGATGTCACATCACGCGCGCAGGAGGAGCCCTACATAGGGTTTATCTCAGGAACACAACCGGCCAGGGGGAGTTGGCCAGCCATGACGAAGACCTTCGTTCTCACCGCTCTGATTGGCGCACTCGCCGCGGCGACAACGGTATTCTCGTCCGCCATGGCCGACCCGCCGCCAGCCCCGATGGTCTTTGCCCAAAGCTCGATCGCCGCGACCACGCTGCAGAGCTCGGTGCGCGGCGTTCCGGTGCGCGAACTCCCCGCCGAAGGCCGCTGCCGCATCTGGTACGATGAGCTTCCCGCGACCCACCAGCCCGCCGCGAGCGATTGCGAGCATGCCCATTGGGTGGCGCAGCGTTGGGGTGGCCGCGTGATCTCGAACACCACCGAAGAAGCGAGCTACGAAGGCCGCAACAATTTCGCCGGCGTGCCGGTCAGCGCCCTGCCGCGCCCGGGCTATTGCCGCGTGTGGATCGACGAGCTGCCGGCCGAACGCCAAGCTGCGCAAAGCGATTGCCGCACCGCCCGCTCGATCGCCGAACGCGTCGGCGGCCGCGTGATCCACATCCCGCTCTAAGGGGATTGGGTTTTCGGGGTTGGGGATTGGGGTGCGCTCGAAGCCGCCCCAACACCCCATCCCCATTCCCTAATCCCGCAGCGACCGCATTCCGCCGAAGATGCTCTGATGGCCGCGCAGGATGCCGGCGATCGTCTCCGGGTTCGGCTCTAGCGACCATTCTCCCCGCTCGAACGTGCCGCCGAGGACGATGCCGTCCTGGCGGCCGAACATGTAACCCTCCGGCGCGATGACGTTGTAGTTGACCTCCGGCTGCGGCAGCAGGATCGCCAGTTGGCCGCGCACCGGCATGATCTCCGTGTCACCGAACAACGCGCCGGCGCCGAGGCCGGTGCAGTTGAAGATCGTGCGCTCTGGCAGCGTCTGCACCTCAGCCGCGCTGGCGAACGCCCGCACGATGATCTCGCCGCCGCCGCGGCGCACGTCTTCCTCGACACGGCGCAGATAGTGCGGGGTTTCGATCATCATCGTGTCGAACACGCGCACGAACGGCGCGGCAAACGGGTGCTCGCCTTGGCCAAGATCGTGTTGGTTGACGACCAATTCCTGCATGCCGCTTTCGGGCGTCGCGGGGTAACGCGTGATTGGCCGTTGCGAGAGATTGTAGTTGCGCTCCCAGGTCACGCCGTAATCCTGGCCGACGAGGCTTTGATAGCGGCGGAACGCGAAGCGTGCGGCGGCGAGATGCTGCTCGCGAAACGCCTCGCTGATACGGTCACGATCGTACACCGAAGCCGGCCACCATTGCGCGCCAGCGACGTTCGACGTCGTGTTCGGCGAGAGCGCCTTGGCGTAGATGCGCACCTTCGCGCCGCGCTCTTGCAGCAGCCGCGCCGTCGCGAGACCGACAGCGCCGGCGCCGAGCACGGCGTACTCGTGCTGCGCGCTGTCATAACCGAGTTCCACCGCTTGATGCGCCGTGCCCCATGACAGCGTAATGCCGCCCCCGCCGTGGCCGTAATTGTGGATCAGAGCTTTCGCGCCGAACGCTTCGCGCTCAACGCGAAAGCCGCTCGGCCGGAACGGGCGCAGGCCAACATCAATGCGGATGACGCGACCCGCCGACACATTCACCGGCGGCAACCAAACGCGCTGCCGCGGCGCGGCGCCGAGATCCTGCGCGAGCCCGTCACGAAAGCCGCGCGCTGCGGCGCACGAAGACGCAAGCGTGGATGCGCCCAAAGCGAGAATGGCCCGACGTGATAGCATAGTCAGAGCCTTCAAGCGCACAGGCGCGCGTGTCAATCCGCCTTGCGCCACAAGCGATTCTGATCCACATGAGCGCCATGCACGGGGCGCACTCCCACGCGCATGACCACGATCACGCCTCGGGTCATTCGCATTCCCACCACGATCACAGCCACCACGCCCCTCTGCCCTCCGACAAACGCTATATCATCGCAATCGCGCTGAATTTGGGGTTCGTCGCCATCGAGGGTGCGGCTGGCTTCTTCGCGAACTCGACGGCGCTGCTGTCCGACGCCGCGCACAATCTCTCCGATGTGTTGGGCTTGGGGCTCGCCGGGTTCGCCGCTTGGCTCGCTGGCCGCGCGGCGAGCGCGAAGCGCACGTACGGCTATTCCAAAGCCACGGTGCTTGCAGCGCTCGCGAACGCGGTGCTGCTGATGATCGCTTCTGGCGCGATCCTGATGGAGGCCGTCTCGCGGTTTGCTTCGCCCGAACCGGTGCAATCGGTATTCGTGATGGGCGTCGCGGCGGCGGGCGTGGTGATCAATGGCGCGACGGCGTTGCTGTTCCTCGCTGGCCGCCATGGCGATGTGAACGCGCGCGGCGCCTTCTTGCACATGGCGGCGGACGCGGGCGTGTCCGCGGGCGTCATCATCGCCGGCGCGCTGATGTTGTTCACGGGCTGGAACTGGGTCGATCCGGCGGTGAGCGTCGCGGTGGTGGCGCTGATCGTATGGAGCACGTGGGGCTTGCTTCGCGAGTCGCTCGACCTCGCGCTCGACGCCGCGCCGAAGCATATCGACGTGGCCGCCGTCCGCGATGCGCTGGCCGGCTTGCCTGGCGTGATCGCGGTGCATGATCTGCACGTGTGGGCGATGAGCGCGGAGCGTACAGCGCTGACGGCGCATCTGGTGCGCCCGGAAGGCGGCGACGACGCGTTCCTGGCGGACGCAAGCGCAGCGCTCGAACAACGCTTCCGCATTGATCACGTGACGCTGCAAGTCGAACGCACGCAGCGCGACGATTGCGAGGATTGCTAAGACGGGATGAGGTGTTGGGGATTAGGGATTGGGGGCAGAAGCAGCGCTCCCCTAATCCCCAATCCCCACAACCCAATCCCTAATCCCGTTCAGTCCACGTCTTGATCAGCTGATGCGCGATCGCATAGGGCGGCGGGCAGAAGGCGCCCGGGAATTTGCCGGCGAGCATCTCGCGCATTTCATCGCGGGTGAACCAGCGGGCGGTCTCGAGTTCGCTTTCGTCGACCTTGATGTCGTCGTTCTCGACCTCGCAGATCGCGCCGATCATCAACGAATGCGGGAACGGCCAGGGCTGCGTTGAATGCACTTCGACATGCACCACCTTGAGCCCCGCCTCTTCCTGCGTCTCGCGCGCAACCGCTTCTTCGATCGCTTCGCCCGGCTCGATGAAGCCGGCGAGCGCTGAGTGCATGCCGCGCGGCCAGATGCGTTGACGGCCGAGGCAACATTTATCGCCCTTCACCGGCAGCATGATGCACACCGGATCGACGCGCGGGAAATGCTCTGCGCTGCACGCCGGGCATTCGCGCTTCCATCCGGCCTCCACAACCAAAGACGCGCCACCGCAATTGGCGCAAAAGCCGTTGCGCGCATGCCATTCGAACAAAGCCTTGGCGCAGCCAAGGATCGGCAGCGCGCTCGCTTCAAGCCGCGGCGCTGAAGCGCGCAGATCGGCAAACTCGCCTAGCCCTTCAAGCACTGAAGGATCAGCGATCTCGCAAGCGAAATGCGGTGTTTCGCTCTTGTCGAGACCGAGAAACACCAGCGGCGCACCGCGTGCGCCAAGTTCGCCCGGCACGTTGCCGCCCAGCCAACGCACGAACAGGCCGTCAGCGCTCTCGTGGAGGAAAGGCTGATGCTTATGAAACGCCACGACTTGCGTCGCGTCATTCTTCAAAGCCGCATCGAGCCACTCGACGTTGCGACGCAAATGGCCGGCGCGGTCAAGCGTCGAGCGCGCGAAGGCATTGGGGTTGGGCGGTAAGAGCATGGGGATTAGGGACTAGGGATTGGGGATTGGGGACGCAAGCCATTCCCTCATCCCCAATCCCCACAACCCAATCCCTAACCCGGCTTGCGGAAGCGCATCATGAATTGATCGGTGCGGCCGCGGATATCGCCTTCGAACACGCGCAGCTGGTGCATGTCCGCCGGATTGCGCAGCGCGTCGCTTTCGCCGTCAAACACAAAGCCTGCGGCCTCGACTTCGCGGCGCACTTGCGCGGCGTCGATGCGGTGGAGCGAGGTTTGCGGGTTGGTGTCGATCGTCGAACCAGGCACGGCGGCGTGGTCGATGATGACGTAGAGGCCGCCTGGCTTCAGCGCCGCAAACACTTCGCGATTGATCGCGGCGGCGTCGACGCTGAGCTGCGGATAGAAGAAGTCGTGATAGATTTGCGAGACGAACACCGTGTCGAGCGGCTCGCCGGCGCTCCAACCTTGGTAGCCGGCCTGCAGAATGCTGATGTTCGGATATTGCGTCGCGACGGCGAGGCTTGGGCGCGGGCGATCCGGCGCCGGGTTCGGGCGATCGATGCCATAGACGCGCCCGCCATCGCCAACAGCGACCGCGAACAGCCGCGTGTAATAGCCCCCGCCTGGCCCGAAATCGGCGATGCGTTGGCCAGGCTGCACGTTCGCGAACGCGAGCACTTGCGCCGGGTGGCGGAATTCATCACGCGCGCGATCCGTCTCCGGACGGCGCGGATCGGCGACAGCGGCGAGGATGTGGGGCGACGTGGCGGTCGCCTCCTGCGCGGGCGCGGCGTAGATGCCCAAAGCGCCGCCGGCGCAGCCGCTCAGAACCAAAGCGCCCGCTATCAGCCATGCACGCATGTATTCCTCCCGCATTTTGCGGCCTTGGCTTAGCGCGGCGGGTAGGTTTTGTCTGCGTTTTGTTGACGAAATGCCGGCTAAACTAGCGCCCATGATTCAGGTGACCGACACCATTTTTCTGGACGAGCGCGACATCGAGGAGCGGTTCGTGCGCGCCTCGGGGCCGGGCGGGCAGAACGTGAACAAGGTGTCGAGCGCGGTTGAGCTGCGCTTCAACGTCAACGGTTTCTCGGCGCTGCCGGAGGATGTGCTGATGCGCTTGGCGCGTATCGCTGGCCGCCGGCTGACGCAGGACGGCGAGATCATCATCCAAGCGGTCTCGCACCGCGACCAAGGCCGCAATCGCGCTGATGCGTTGGCGCGGTTGGTGGCGATGGTCGAGCGCGCGGCGGAGCGGCCCAAAGTGCGCCGGCCAACACGCGTGCCCAAAGCCGCGAAGATGCGGCGGCTAGAACACAAGGTGCGGCGCGGCGACGTGAAAGCCAATCGCGCGCGGCCGCGGGGGGATGATTAGGGGCCAAGAATTTGGGGATTGGGTTTTCGGGATTGGGGATTGGGGTGCAGCCCTTCCCCAATCCCTAGTCCCCAATCCCCATCACCTCATTCCGGCTTGCGGAAGCGCATCATGAACTGATCCGTGTGGCCGCGAATGGCGGGATCGAACACGTTCACCGTGCGCGTGTCGGCAGGGTTGCGGAGCACATCGCTTTCGCTGTCGAACACGAAGCCCGCCGCTTCGACCTCACGACGCACCGTCGCCTGATCGATGCGATGCGTGACGTTCGGGCCGCCGGTTTCAACAGCCGCGCCATCGGGCGCGCTGTGATCGATGATCACGTAGAGACCGCCCGGCTTCAAAGCCGCAAACGCGGAGGCGTTCATCGCGTTGCGATCGCCCATGCCATACTCGGTGATCGCCATGTCGTGATAATTCTGCGCCGTGAACACGACGTCGAGCGGCTCCGGGAATGCCAGCGCGTCATACGGCGCGCGCGCCATGGTCGCGCTCGGATATTGCGCGGCGACGGCGATCACCGGCGTTTCGAAATCGCCAGCGACGCCTTCGGGCCGGATCAGCGGATAGACACGGCCTTCATCGCCGACGGCGACCGCGAACAGACGCGTGAAATAGCCGCCGCCGGGGAAAATCTCACCAACGCGCGCACCGGGCTGAACGTTCGCGAACGCGAGCGTTTCCGCCGGATGGCGGTTGGCGTCGCGCGCGGTGTCTTCCGCGGGGCGGCGCGTGTCCGCGATTGCGGCGGCGATGTTCGGGCTTTCCGCCGTGAGCGCTGGCGGCGCGGGCGGTTCAGGCTGTGTGGTGGGGCCGCAAGCAGCGAGCGCGAACGCGGCGGCGAATAGAATGCGTTTCATGGGTGTCCTCCCTGGCGCGGGTTTAGAGGGGCGTCCGCTGGCTGTCGTTCGTCGTGCGACAAACAGCGGACACAAGGCCGTGAAACGACAATCGCGCCGTGCTCTTTGCAGGTTGGAGCGCGGCGCCTCCGGCGACGCATGCGCGGCCGGAGGCCGCGCGCTCCAACTTGCAACGACTTGCGCTCAAGCGCCGGCTTGAAGCCGGCGGTCTCGAGCCTACCGCGCCGGTAACGCGGCGCCGACCTCGAACACGACTGAAACTTCCGCCGTATAGAGCAACGGCTCCGGCGCGATCGCAGGCGGCGTGACGAGTTGATCCACTGGCGCATTCACACGCGTGTTGATGATCGCGCGATTGCCGGTTTGCGCGAACATGTTGTTCGCGCCCTCCTCAATCAGCAGCAAGCGGCCGAGACGATGGCCGGCGCCTTCAGTATAGACGCGCGCCTTATCGACGGCGTCGGTAATCGCCGCTTCGCGCGCGGTGCGGCGAGCGCGGGCGGTGTCGCGGAGCGAGAACTCGACATCATCGAACGTGTCGGGCTGCGCGTTGACGACAGTTTCCACCACGCGCGTGAGATGCGCGAGATCGCGCACGAGGATCGTCACGCTGGCGCGGCCTTCATAGCCATTGATGCGATCGGGCCGGCGGTCGCCGCCTTCGCGCATGACGGGCGACACGGTGACGTCCGTGCGCTCCACGCTCACGCTCTGCGGATTGATCGCGCGCACGGCGACGTCGAGCGCTTGCGAGCGCGTGGCGATGGCGTTGGTGGCTTCCGCGGCGGTGCGCCCCGGCGCGTAGAACGAGAGCCGCACGCGCGCTTGATCCGGCGCGAGATACACTTCGGAGCGGCCCGCGACACGCACAACGGCGGGATCGTAGGGCCGCAAGGGCTGCACGACTTGCGCCATCGCCGGCGCTGCAAACAACGCGACCAGCATGCCGATCGCCGCGATCCAGTGTCTCATGATGATGATGTCCCCGCTCTTCTGCGAACGAGGCACTATTGGCGAGCGCCCGCAACCCTCCAAGGGCGCTGTGCATCACATTTCCGCGTTTGCGGCTGGGGCTCGACACAGAAGCCCCAACGGCTAGCGTGCGCTCATGCGCCCCGCCCCGCACCAGAAGCTTGTTCAATATTGGGCCGACACCGAATCCGACGTTCGAGTTAATGCTACTCCGGAAGCAGATATCGCCGCGCTTGAGGCCAAGTACGGCGTTCAACTCCCGCCGGAGTTCAAAGCATATCTGCTTGAGGCATGCCCCCGGGCGGACCAAGTCGACCAGAATTGCACGGAATGGTGGTCGTTGGAGCGCATCAAAAGCATTCCGGCAGAATACGAACACGCTCTGACGAACGAAGAGATCGCGCGGGATGCAGCTGGCTATCTGTTCTTCGCCGACTACGCGATTTGGTGCATGGCTTGGGCGATCTGTTGCCGCCCGGGCCACAATTTTGGCCGCGTGGTCGTGATCTCCGGAAAAGACCGCTTCGTCGCTGATAGCTTCAGCGCGTTCATCGACGCCTATATCAGTGACCACCGCGATCTGCTGTGAGCGCGACGCCTAGCGTCCGCGCTTTGAACTTATCGGCGGCGGCGTGAGTTCGAGTTGCTCCGGCGGCGCTGGCAGACGTGGCGCGGTTTCGATCTGCGGCGGCTGGTTGATCTCGATGCCGGCGTCGCCGGCGCCCAATTCCTTGAACTTGCGCGCTTGCGGCAGCACGCGGCTTTCGGCGGACGCGACGAGGCCGTTATACGTGCTCACCGTCTTGCCAATCGCATCGCCGACCTTATTCAAGTGATCGTTCATCACCGCCATGCGGCGATAGAGTTCGCGGCCAAGCTCGGCGATTTCCTGCGCGTTCTTGGCGCTCTGCTCCTGGCGCCAGCCATAAGCGACCGATTTCGCCAGCGCGACCATCGTCGACGGCGTGGCAATGATCACCTTTGCCGCGAAGGCGTCATCGAACAGGTTCGCGTCTTGCTCAGCCGCGGCGGCGAGGAAGTTTTCGCCGGGCACGAACAGCACGACGAAATCCGCCGTCGCCGGCACGTGCTTCCAATAATCCTTGGACGCAAGATTGCGCACGTGGCTCTTCAGCTCCGCCGCATGCTTCTTCAGCAGCACCTGGCGTGCGCTCTCATCCGGCGCTTCCATCGCGTCGAGATAGGCCGAGAGCGCGACTTTTGAATCGACAACGATGCAGCGCCCGCCCGGCAGATTGATCACCACGTCCGGGCGCAAGCGTGCGCCTTCGCCGTCCGTCGTTGAAACCTGCTCGGTGAAATCGACTTGGCTCGACAGGCCCGAGAGTTCGAGCACGTTACGCAAGGTTTGCTCGCCCCAGCGGCCGCGCGCCTTCGGGCTTTGCCGCAGCGCCTGCACCAGCTTGCCGGTGACGCCCTGCGTCTCCTTCAGCGTGTCGCCGATGGCGCGCATCTGTTCGCCGAGCGCGGCTTTATCCTGCGTGCGCGATTTCTCCAGCGCCTCAACTTGGCCCGCGAGCTTGGCGAGCGCTTCTTGCGCCGGCGTCAGCACCTCTTTGACGCCGCCTTGCGCGGCTTGCTTGTGCTTCTCGAATGTCTCGTTGGCGAGCGTCAGGAAATTCTGCTGCGAAGACTCCAGCGCCTTGGCGGCGAGCGCGAGGAAACGCGCTTCCTCGGATTCCGAGCGCGCGCCGGTTGCTGCCTTGGCGGCGGCGAGGTCGGCGGCGAGTTGGGTGTTTTCCTGGCGCAGCGTCGCCAGTTCGCCCAGCGCGCGGTCGCGTTCGGCCCGGATCGGCTCGACGCCGGCGGAGCGGGAGGCGAACCAGAGCGCGGCCCCGACGGCCGCCAGGGCAAGGATCAGCAAAAGCGATTCGGTCATGGCGCTAGGTTAGCAGGCGCAGCGGCGGGATTGGGGCCGGAATGATCCGCCTCAAAGCCCCCTGCGGCGGCGCGGCCTAGCCCATGCCCCTCTCCCTCGCCCCGTCCAGATGATAGGATCGCGCCCATGGACCCCTTCGACTACCTCATTCCGCTCGTGCTCTTCGTCGTCTTCGCGGTGCTGTGCTTTGGCATTTTCGCGATGTTCCGCGGCGGCGATTTTGGGCGCTCTTGGTCAAACAAGGCGATGCGTATGCGCGTCGTGGCGCAATTCGTGGCGATCCTCGTGCTGGTGGCGGCGATGTGGTGGAAGCAAAGCCATGGTTAGGCTCGACAAGATCGTCACCAAAGCCGGCGACGGCGGCACGACGCGGCTGGCGACCGGCGAACCGGTGTCGAAGGCCGGCGAACGCGTGAGCGCGTACGGCGCTGTCGACGAGCTGAACTCCGCCATTGGCGTCGCGCGTTTGCACACGACAGCGGACGCGGTGCTCGATCCGATCCTCGACCGCGTGCAGAACGATCTCTTCGATCTCGGCGCCGATCTGGCGACGCCGCATTCGCCCGATCTCAAATTCGAGCCACTGCGCATTCAAGCGCAGCAGACCGATCGCCTCGAAGCGGAGGTCGATCAACTCAACGAGAAGCTCTCGCCGCTCACCTCTTTCATCCTTCCCGGTGGTACACCCGCTGCGGCGCATCTGCACCTGGCGCGCGCAATCGCGCGGCGCGCTGAACGCGCGACGGTCGCGCTGGCGGCGGTCGAGGACATTTCGCCGGAAGCGGTGAAGTTCTTGAACCGGCTGTCGGACTTGTTGTTCGTCGCCGCGCGCTACGCCAACGATGAGGGCCGCGCGGATATCCTTTGGAAGCCAGGCGCGAACCGATGAAAGTGCGCGGCGCGATCCATCATGTCGATCTGACGGTGAAGGATCCGGTCGCCTCGCGCGGCTTCTATGAAGCGGTGCTCGGCTTCATGGGTTATCGCATCGTCGACGATTACCCGCACGGCTTCGACATGGATCTGCGCGATCCAAGCGGCTTTTTCACCTCCATCGGCATCATCAAAGCCAAAGGCGAGCATGCTGATCGCGGCCACGATCGCTATTCGCCGGGCCTCCATCACATCGCCTGGAACGCGGCGAGCCGTGAAGATGTCGATGCGCTTTACGCGCTGCTGCAGGAAATGCGCGCGACCATCCTCGATCCGCCGGCGGATTATCCGCGTTATGGCGCCGGCTATTACGCGGTGTTCTTCGCCGATCCGGACGGTCTGAAGCTCGAATACGTCTACAAGCCCTGACACGCGAAATGGCCCGCGCTTTCACGCGGGCCATCCAATTCGCTTTGAGCAGGCTTAGTTGCGGCGATCGGCGTCATCCGCCGCCTTGCGCGCTGCGTCCTTCGCATCGCCGACGACTTCGCGCACTTCGCCCTTGGCCTTGTCGAACTTGCCTTCGGCTTCAAGCTTGCGGTTGCCCGTCGCCTTGCCGGCGGCTTCCTTCATCGCGCCCGAGGCTTTGTCGGCCGCGCTTTTGACGTGCTCTTTATCCATGAGATTTCTCCTCTGAAACTCAGAGGGAAAACGTTGCAAACCGCGTCAAGTTCCGACGCAATTACCTCATGTTAGCCAGCAATATATTGCGCGCCGTTCACAGTCATCGTCGCGCCGGTGATGAAAGCGGCGTTGTCTGATGCCAGGAACGCCACCATCGCGGCGATTTCCTCAGCCTTGCCGAGACGGCCAACCGGGATCGTCGCGATGATCTTCTTCAGCGCGTCTTCCGGCACAGCCGCGACCATGTCCGTATCGATGTAGCCCGGCGCGACGACGTTCACCGTCACGCCCTTCGCGGCGCTTTCCTGCGCCAACGCTTTGGTGAAGCCGATCATGCCGGCTTTCGCGGCGGAATAGTTCACTTGGCCGAACTGGCCCTTCTGACCATTGATCGAGGAGATGTTGATGATGCGGCCGAAGCCGCGATCGCGCATGCCTTCGATCACCGGGCGCGTCATGTAGAACAGGCTGTCGAGGTCGACGCGGATAACGTCGCGCCATTTCTCGGCGCTCATTTTGTGGAACTGGCCGTCGCGGGTGATGCCGGCATTGTTGACCAGCACGTCAATGGGCCCGAGATCGGCGACGACCTTGGCGATGCCTTCGGCGCACTGGGCTTCATCGCCCACATCCCATTTGTAGACGCTGACGCCGATTTCCTTGGCCGTGGCTTCGGCGGCTTCGGCATTGCCGGCGTAATTGGCAGCGACCTTGAAGCCATCGGCCTTGAGCTTCGCCGAAATCGCCTTGCCGATGCCGCGGGTTCCACCCGTCACCAAAGCCACGCGCGCCATGTTGTCCTCCTCAATTGTTGGAGACACTTTGCCCGTCTCGCCTCGCGAGGCAATAAGGGCTTGGCGTTGTTGGGCGAAATATCTTTTGGGCGGGCGCCTAGCCGGTCGGCGCCGCCGGCCGCGACCCTGCCCTTACGTGCGCGCCAAGCCAGCGGCGGAACGGGGTTTCGTAAAAACGCTCCACCAGCATCGTCAGCAGCAGAGCCGACGTTACGACAAGCACGAACAAGGCGACGTCGAGGCTCACCGGCGCGATGCTGAGATTGTTGAACACCCATTCGATCAATTCGTTCAGCGGCTCGTGTAACAGATAGAAGCCGTAGGACAGCGCGCCGAACCGGAGGCACAAGCGTTCCGCCAAGCCCTTCACCTCAGCGCCGGCGGAGAACAGAACCAGCAGCGGAAACACAACCAGCGCGACGACGATCTGATACGGCCCGAACCAAACGCCGAGCGCCGGCATCGCGTGCAGCACGAACAGGATCACGAACGCCGCCCACACCGGCAGCGCCGGCACTTTATGGCTGCGCCAGAAGCGATAGAGCGCAACGCCCACGAAGAACGAAAACACCACCCGCACGAAGCCGCCGAGAAAATCACCGTAGTGCCAGCCGACAGTGATCGAGCCGTGGCGTAGGCCGATCGCCGCGATCCCGAGCGCGCCAATCGCGATGATCAAGCCGAGCAGACGCGGGCCGAGGCGCGCGATCGACACCGCAAGCATGAGGTTCGCGAACAGCTCGAAAAACATCGAATAGGCCGGGCCGACGAGCGGAAACGGCGTCCACGAATGCAGCGAAAAATCCTGCGGCGTTGGCAGGAACATGAGGCCAAGCGCAATCGAGACGAACCATTGCGCCGCGCTGTGCTCACCCGGTTCGCGCAGAGAGACGGAGAGGATCGCCAGCGCGAAGGCCGCCAGCAGCATCGGCCAAAAGCGCACAAGCCGAAGGCGCATGAATTTGAACACGCCGATCGGGTTCGGGCCCGCGAGCCGTTGGCCGTAAGCGTGGATGACCACGAAGCCGCTCAGCACGAAAAAGAAATCGACCGCCATCGCCCGGTGCGGCAGCAACGCTTTCAGCGTCTCAGATTGCACGTGGTCGCTGACCACCATCAAAGCCGCCAGCGCGCGCATGCCGTCAAGCACCGCGAAGCGGTGGCGCGGCGGCTTCACGCCCGCGGATTCTGCTTCAACGCTCAATCCCGCCCCCATGCCGGCGGATCGCGACGCGTCCACCCTGCCAGCTTTGCCGGCCTAGTCCACCAACCCGCCCTTTTTAGGGTGGCTTTGTTTGCGGTTGGCGCGGTTTGCGCCAAGCTGGGTGCATGAGTGACCTCGCCGCCCGCCGCATCCAGACCGTCCGCGACCACATGGCGCTGGAGGTGACGCACGATTGGGACGCCGTCATCGCCACCTTCGAGCACCCACGCTACGAAATGTATGGCGGCGGCCAGGTGTTCGACGGCGAAGCCGCGGTGCGCGCCTATTTCGCCGCCTCACGCACGCCCTTCCCCGATCAAGGCAACGAGATCATCGCCATCGCCCACGATGGCGATATCGTGCTGGTGGAATTCTGGCTGACCGGCACGCACAAAGGCCCGCTGCGCGTCGGCGGGCGGACGATCGCGCCCACCGGCAAAGGCTTCCGCGTGCGCATGAGCGCAAGCTTCGAGTTCGCGCCGGAGAGCGACAAGATCGTCTGCGAGCGCCCGTACTTCGATCAAGGCGCGGTGGTGCGGGCGTTGGGGCTGACCTAGCTCCGCACCAACAACCTCCCTCAGGTCATTCCGGACGCGCGAAGCGCGATCCGGAACCCAGGGCGACTGGCCGCGATCTTCAACGCAACGTCAGCGACGGAGCGTGCGCCCCCTGGGTTCCGGGTCTCCGCTTCGCTTCGCCCGGAATGACTGAGTGTGTTTCGCCGAGAGTGGCCGGCCACGCTGGCCGCGTCCCTTCTCCCGCTGCGCGGGAGAAGGTGGTCGAGCGCAGCGAGACCGGATGAGGGAATGACGCACGCTTTTCAACGGGAGCGAATGTGCGCCCAGAGCGGTCCGCACTTACCTCAACGTTAGCGACGATATTGGTAGGTTGTGCTTTTCATCGTCGGCGGCGAGATCCTCAAAAAGGAGCACGATCCCCTCGAAATCCGCGCCCATCGCCTGCTTGGAAATGGCTGCGTTGAGCCAAACCAACTCAACTGGTCGCTCTGTATCAATCCGCAAAACGTCCCACAACGCGTCAAGATTCTTTCCATAGTAGTGAGGAAAGGAAAACGCTGCCGCCATCTGGATGTGGAATTGGTCTTTCGTCCTTATCGGAGGCTCACCGATTGTGGCACGCATTGACAATCCCCGCCCCTCGGCTCCCTTCATCCGGCCGGCTTCGCTTCGCTCGCCGGCCACCTTCTCCCGCACAGCGGGAGAAGGGACACTTGCGGTGTTACCGCTCAACACACAACGCGATGCCCATCCCGCCGCCGATGCACAGCGTGGCGAGGCCTTTGCTCTTGCCGCGGCGTTGCAGTTCGTAGAGCAGCGTCGTCAGCACGCGCGCGCCGGACGCGCCGATCGGGTGGCCGATGGCGATGGCGCCGCCATTGACGTTCACGATCGCGTCGTCCCAGCCCATGTCCTTGTTCACGGCGCAGGCTTGCGCGGCGAAAGCTTCGTTGGCTTCGACGAGGTCGAGGTCCGACACTTTCCAGCCGGCCTTCTCAAGCGCGGCTTTCGAGGCCGGGATCGGGCCCGTGCCCATGATCGACGGATCGACGCCGCGCGAGGCCCATGAGGCGATGCGGGCGAGCGGGGTGAGGCCGCGCTTTTCGGCTTCCTTGGCGCTCATCAGCACGAGCGCGGCCGCGCCGTCATTGATGCCCGACGCGTTGGCGGCGGTGACGGTGCCGTCCTTCTTGAACGCAGGGCGGAGCTTGCCGGCGCCTTCGACGGTCGCGTCATGCTTGATGTACTCGTCAGCGTCGACAACCACGTCGCCCTTGCGGCTCGACACGGTGACGGCAGTGATCTCGTCCTTGAACTTGCCGGCCTTCTGCGCCGCACTCGCCTTCTGTTGGCTCAGTGTCGCGAACTCGTCCTGCTGCTGACGGGTGATCTGCCATTTCTCGGCAACGTTCTCGGCGGTGACGCCCATGTGGTATTGATTGAAAACGTCAGTCAGGCCGTCGCTGATCATCGTGTCCTTGAACTCGATGTTGCCCATCTTCTGGCCGTTGCGCAGGAACGCGACGTGCGGCGCGAGGCTCATATTCTCCTGGCCGCCGGCGACGACGATCGAGGCATCGCCCGACTTGATCTGCTGGTAGCCAACGACAACCGCGCGCAGGCCCGAACCGCAAACTTGGTTAAGCGACCACGCCGGCGCCGCATCCGGAACACCGGCGGCGCGCGAGGCTTGGCGCGCCGGGTTCATGCCTTGATTGGCCTGCAGCACCTGCCCCAGCACCACTTCCGACACTTCGCCCGCATCCACCTTTGCGCGCTGCAGCGCGGCTGTGATCGCAACCTTGCCAAGCTCATGCGCGGGCGTCGCAGCAAAGGCGCCGCTGAACGAGCCAACCGGGGTGCGGGCGGCGGAAACGATGACGATGTCGGACATGGGGGCGCCTCAAGGGGTCAAGAAGCTTGGCGAAAATGCCGTTAGCCTTTTGCCTTAATTGCACAAGCGCGGGGCGAAATCCAAGCGTCCCCGCCTCCCGTTCGCAGGGTTCTTCTTGCATTGCGGCGAAGAGCGAGGGATTCTCCCCGGCCCGCGAAGCTTTCGCGGGTGCGAGAAGAGACCAAGGGCGGGACACGTGGTGGCGGAAACCGAGACGAGCGGCGGCGATCAGCCCCAAGGTGAGATCGTCACGATCAAAAAGTACGCCAACCGGCGGCTCTACAATACCGCGACTTCGTCCTACGTGACGCTGGACCACCTCTCCGAGATGGTGCGCGAGGGCGTCGATTTCGTGGTGCAGGACGCCAAGACCGGCGACGACATCACCCGCTCGGTGCTCACGCAAATCATCTTCGAACAGGAAAGCCGCGGCCAGAACTTGCTGCCGGTCCAGTTCCTGCGCCGGCTGATCCGCTTCTATGGCGACAGCATGCAGGGCTTCCTGCCGCCCTATCTCGAAATGAGCATGGAAAGCTTCGCCAAGAGCCAGGACCAGATGCGCGAAAGCCTCTCGCGCACGTTCGGCGGGCGCACGCCGATGGCCGCGTTCGAGGAACAAGCCCAGCGCAACATGGAACTGTTCCAAAAGGCGATGTCGATGTGGACGCCGTTCGCCGGCGGAGCCATGCCCGGCATGCCCGCCGCCCGCACGCCCGAAGACGACGACACCACCAAAGACGAGCAGCTCACCGAACTGCGCAAGCAGATGGAAGCGATGCAAAAGCAGCTCGACCTGATGGCGCGGAAGTAACGTCGCTGATGCTTAAGGGCACGTGCCATTGCGGCGCCCTTTCCTGGACGCTTGAGGGCGATCCCGGCTCGATCACCGCCTGCAATTGCGCGCTCTGCCGCCGCTACGGCGCGCTGTGGGCATACGATTACGAGAACGAACGCATCCAGCTTGCGGGCCCAAGCAAAACGTACACCCGCCCCGGCAAAGCCGATCCGGCGCTTGAGATGCACTTCTGCGCGACATGCGGATGCGTGGCGGCGTGGCGCGGTTTGCGGCTCGAAGCAGATGGTCGGCGCCGCGTCGCCGTGAATATCCGCCTTGCCGAACCAGAGGCCGTCGCCCACTTGCCGATCGACCATTTCGACGGGCTCGACACGTTCGATGATCTGCCGCGCGATGGGCGTTGCGTGCGGGATTTATGGTTCTGACGGCTCAGCTACCCGTCGAGGCGACTTCTGAGGCGCGTCGCGCCCTGAACTACACTTTCGTCGGTGGCCTCGTCCCACCCGAATTCAAGCAACTTTTGCTCGTCGCCGCTCACGAAAGATACCTTAATCAACATTGGTGCAATGCGAGCCGACGCCCACTGAAACGCAAAGCCATCGCCAGTTTGGCAGCCGCGGAGTATTTCGCCCGCAAGTCTCTCGGCGCGCCGCTTCTGATCTTCCCATGAAAAGTCATTGGATGCGTTGCACACAGCATCCTCATACTCGCATCTATCGAAGCGAAATTCCTCGCGCGCTCGCCACGTTACGATGTCGGGCGCGGTCTCGACTGCGACGGCGTAGTCGCTGCATCCCAGAACACCGCATCGACATCTTCCGATCAGCAATTGACCGGTGTTGAACTCAGAGAACTGCGCGAAGAACTTTGGGGGATCGAGACCCATATGGTTTTCGTCCAGCACCGTCTTGCCGTCCACGAGCACAAGAAGCTCATGATCGTTTGTCGCGGGGCTCGGCCTTATCTCGAATGTCAGCTTGCTCATGGTCAGCTATATTCTCGCGATTGGCCGACCGGGCAATGTCAGCCTTCGGCGAAGCAGATCTCCCTCACCTCAGTCATTCCGGACGCGTGGGACACGCGATCCGGAACCCAGGGGGACTGGGCGCAACGATCAACGCCGCTTCAAGTGCAGTACTTGGTGCCCCTGGGTTCCGGGCCTTCGCCGCGCCGAAGCGGCTTCGGCCGCGCAGGCGGGTCTCCGCTTCGCTTCGCCCGGAATGACTGAGGGAAGAAAGCAAACACCACCCATCCCCGGATGCGCTGCGCGCAGTCCGGGGCCCATAACCCCAAATGCGTTTCGCTAAAGCGCGAGCTTTCGACCGTCTTCGTTTATGGGCCCCGGACTTGCGCTGCGCGCAATCCGGGGATGGGTGACGCCAGCGATCTATCCCCCACAGATTCCGCGCAAACCCTTAGCGCACAAGCAATCAGAAAAAATCTATCCGCCCCCCTCGCGCACGCTCGCATACTCCACCCATGCGTACAGAACGCCCTCGCCCTCAACAGCCCATACTCCGAGCCTTCGCAGCCCTGCTGCATCGTTGGCTCGGGTTTGTGCTGTTCTGTTTCGGCAAGCGCGATGAACTCCCCGACCACCACGCACTCAATTTCTACGAACACGAACTGAAGCGCGCGATCTTCGCCCGCGCTTTCGCTTCGGCGCCCAAGATCAATTTCCGCGCTCACGCGACGCGCGGCCACGTGTGGCGCGCGCATGGCCAAAACTGGCTCAAGCTGATCACGCGCGGCCTGCTGCCGAAACTTCAACGCCGCACCCGTGCGGCGCGCCTGGCCCGCATCGCCCACGTGCGCGCGCATTTCGATCGCTACGTCGAGAAACTCCTCGCGCGGCTTGCGCGCGGCCTCCTCCTCGTGCGCGTCGCGCACTATTTCACCTGCGTGCGCGCTTGCGTGAACACCGCAGAGCCGCGCGCGATCGCCTGCTCCGACACCTCTTAAGCGCGCTCACGTCCCGAGCCTGCCCAACCGCGCCAGTCAGCCAGACTCGCGCGGCGAAGACGCATGCGCGCGATGCTCAATTCCAGATGGGCGGCTTCCTCTCCGCCCATGGCAGCTCTTTTTCCAACTGTCCGGCGAGCCTGAGCAAAGTCGCTTCGTCGCCGTAGCGCGCAGTGAACATCATGCCGATCGGCAAGCCGCTTTCGCTTTGCCAGAGCGGCAGCGAGATCGAGGGTTGGCCGGTGGTGTTGGCGGGCGGCGTGAAGCCAAAGGCGCGGGCTTGGCGTTTGTCGAACTCCCGGAGATCGTCCGTGAGTGGATCGAGCTGATCGACGCGTGGCACGTTCGTGCCGAGAACGGGCGTGAGATACACATCCCACGTTTCATAGCGCGCGAGAATTTGCCGGTTCATCAGCCGCAGCTGCTGCCAGCCCCACAGCGCATCTTGGCCGCTGATGGCTTTGCCCTTCTCGTAAGCGCGGCGCGCGAGCCCTTCGAGATCGTCGCCCGGTTCGCGGCCAAGCCGTTCGGCCCAACGCCGGATGGTCGCTGAGGTGTTCGCCGCGGAGACGAGGCCCTGCGCGCGATAGAACAAGCGATAATCGATGCCGAGCCCTTCTTCGCGCACATCATGGCCGAGCGCTTTCAATGTCGCGGCGGTGCGTTCGATCGCGGCTTGAATTTCCGGTTCGATCGGAGCGCCGGTCGGCGTTTCGCTTGACCAGGCGATGCGGAGCTTGCCCGGTGAGCGCGAGACCTCATCGAGGAACGGGCCATTTTGCGGCGGTGTCGCGTATGGGCTCGCTGGTTGCGGCGCGCCGGTGGCGTCAAGCATCGCGGCGCTGTCGCGCACGGTGCGGGTGACGACGTGATCGACGGAGAAACCGATGGCGCGATCGGTGTCCTGATCGCCGTTCGGATTGCGGTCGCGCGTGGTTTTCAATCCGACGAGCCCACAGCACGCGGCAGGAATGCGGATCGAGCCCAAACCATCGCTCGCATGCGCAAGCGGGACCATGCCGGCCGCCACGGCGCTCGCCGCGCCGCCAGAAGAGCCGCCGGAGATGTGATCCGGATTCCACGGATTGCGGCACGCGCCGAGCTTCGCGGACGTGGTGACGCCGGGAATGCCGAACTCCGGCGTGTTGGTTTTGCCGACGAGCACGACGCCGGCCGCGCGATAGCGCTTTACCAATTCACTATCGTCAGCATCCGCGGCGATCGCCGCGAAGCGACTGCCCGAGGTGCGCGGCCAGCCTTGCACACGTTGACCAAGATCCTTGATCAAAAACGGCACGCCGGCGAATGCACCGTCCGGCAAAGGCGCGGCGGCTGTCTTCCGCGCTTCGTCGTAAGCCTTGTACACGACCGCGTTAAGCACGCCGTCATGGCGCTCGATGCGTTCGATCGCGGCTTCCAGCACCTCCGCCGCGCTCACCTGTTTTGAACGAACAAGCGCCGCCAGGCCCAGACCATCATAGTCTGCGTATTCCTTGAAACTCATGACCGCGCTCTTCGTTGTCCTAACGGCGCCCGCAAATGCGGGAGTGGTTAAGACGAGCGTCATCGTAAACGCGCGTTTGGCAAGTGAATTGCAGCTTTTGACACATGGACAGCGGCCGCATCACCGATCGGCAGGAGCAACGCACGTCAGACGGCGTGCGTGAGGAGCGCAGCGGCCGTGAGCGCCGCGCGAACCGACGCCGCACGGCGCAACGTTCGTTCGATCCGCTGTTTGCTATCACGCTCGTGAACCAAATCGCGCCCGACGCGACGGACTACACGCGCGGCTATCCCGAAAAAGCGCCGCCGCGCGGCATGCTGGTGAACAAGAGTGCTTAACGCCGCCCGATCAGCCGCCGCCGGACGCCTTGCGAGTCTCTCGTTCAAACTGGTCGATCCAGTCGTCGATCGCATTCAGCCGCGCATCGAGATGGTCGAGCCGCGCATTCGCGTCGGCGTCGGCGGGCGTGGTGTTGCGCGCGGCGATGCCGCAACGGATCGAAATCTCGAGCAGATCGGTGCGCAGCACGTCAGCGAACGCGCGCATCTGCGCGCCGTCCGCCTCGCGTTCATTGGTGAAGATCAGGCCGAGGTCTTCGCGCGTCAGGCCGGCAGCGGCCGCCAGCGCGGTGCGGTCGAGTTTCAGGTCAGCCAGGCGGGCGTCGAACCACGCTGCATCGAAGAACAAAGCCATTCGAGCTCCGCAACGGAATCCCCCCGGTTCCGCCTTGAAGCCATCTTCTTCCGATTCGATCGGACGCTCGACTTCCTGATCGCGCTTTGCCTGGGGATTTGGTGCTTGTGAGGGATTGGGTTGTGGGGATTAGGGATTGGGGCGCGGCCCTTCCCTAACCCCCAATCCCTATTCCCTAATCCCGAGCTAGTGCTGACCGGCGAATTCCACGTCGCGGCGGGCCGAGACGATGGTGACCACCACGCCGGCGAGCACGTCGAGCAAGCTCATCACCAGGATGAGGAAGAACGGCGAGCTGGCGAAAGCCGGGTGCAGCAGGAATTCCACCAAGCAGATGATGAACACCAGCATCGACAGCGCGTGATTGAAGATCGCTGAAGTGCCGGTGGATGTGGATTTCAGAAGCTCGATGAAGAGCAGGATCAGCGACAGAAGCACCATCATGTCGCCGAACGTCACCGTCCATTCGACGCCGGACGCCATCGGCACGCGCAGCCACGCGTCCTGCAGATGCGCGCGCACCGCTTCAGCTTCGGCGCCACCGACAGTCGAGCCGAACGCCCAGATGTTGTAGATCAACACCGGGATCAGGATCAGTGGAAATACGTTGAAAATTGCCCCCATGGGACTCCCCTGACTAGGACCAGGCCGGCCCCGGCGGCGGGCGGCATCTTGAACAACCAATCGCTCAGAACGATCAAGCCGATCACTCATAGCTCGTCCGTCCCCCCCGGCGACCTCGCCCGCGTTCGCAGCCACATCACGCCGAACAAATCGGTCATGTTGGCGGCGAGGCGGCCCAGGTTGGTGTATTTCGACCGGCCTGCGCCACGGTGTCGATGGTTAACATCCAAATATTCGACCGCAAAGCCTTCGCGCAGCATGAGCGCGGCCATGTAGCGATGCATGTGGTCGAAATACGGAAGCGCCAAAAAAGCTTCGCGTTTGAAAACCTTGACGCCCGAACCCGAGTCCGTCGCGCCATCGTTCAGCATGGATTTGCGGACGCCATTGGCGATGCGCGAGGCGACGCGTTTGGCCCAGCTATCCTGTCGTTTGGCGCGGACGCCGCCGACCATGCCCAGGTTTGTGGGCGCATCGGCGCGGGTGAGTCGGGTCAAAAGCCGCGGCAGATCGGCCGGATCGTTCTGGCCGTCGCCGTCGAGCGTGCCGATCACCGGCGCGCGGGCGGCCAGCACGCCGGTGCGCACCGCACGGCTCTGGCCGGAATTCTTGCGGTGTCCAACCAGCCGAAGCTGCGGAATTTCCGCTTTCAGGCCAGCGAGTTCGGCGCGGGTGTCATCCTGGCTGGCGTCGTCCACGAAGACGATCTCATAGGCGCGCCCATCGAGCGCGGCGGCGATCTCGCGCGCCAGATTGGCGGCGTTGCCGGCCTCGTCCTTCACGGGGACGACGACGCTGAATTCGACGGGTTCGGGCAAAAGGCGGGGTCCAATACCTAGTGGGCCGGCTCTCTTAGCGGCTTCCGCCGACGCCCGCGAGGGGGCGGCGCCTGTATTCATACCGGCAAGACAAGCCGGGCGACGCCCGCTATCAACCGCCGCTGATGCGCGAGCCTGTCTCCCCGGCCCTGTTTGACCAATTCGCCCGCGGCTGGCGGGGCTATGTGCTGATCGCCCTGATCGCGCTGGTCTCTGGGCTATTCGGGGCGGCGCGGATGCCGGTGATGGACCGGGACGAGGCGCGCTTCGCCCAAGCCACCCGCCAGATGCTGGAGACGGACGATTACATCCGCATCCGCAACCAGGCCGACGAGCGCAACAAGAAGCCGATCGGCATTCATTGGCTGCAAGCTGCGTCGGTGCAGGCGTTCGAGCCGCTGACGGGCAAGCTCAACACCATCTGGCCATATCGTTTGCCGTCCGCGCTTGGCGCGATGCTGGCGGCGCTCGCGTGCTTGTGGGGCGGGCGCGCGCTGCTGAAACCACGCGAGGCGTTTCTCGGCGCGGCGTTGTTCTCCGCCGGCGTGCTGCTCGGCTTTGAAGGCATGACAGCGAAGACCGACGCTGTGCTCGTTGGCTTCACGACATTGGCGATGGCTGCGCTTGCGCGGCTCTACGCCGGATCGGCGCGACCGCGTTTGCTCTCACTGCTGTTCTGGTTCGCGATCGGCTGCGGCGTGCTGATCAAAGGCCCGGTGACGCCGATGGTGGCGGTGCTGACCTTGATCGCGCTCGCGGTGTGGGAACGGCGCTGGGCGTGGATGAAGCCGCTGCTCTGGTGGCCCGGACCAATCCTGGCGATCGCGATCGTCGCGCCATGGATGATCGCCATCAACGAAGCCACGGACGGACGCTTCTTCGCCGAAGCGATCGGCGAAGATCTCGCGCCGAAAATGCAGGGCGGGTCCGAAGGCCATTTCGCGCTGCCCGGCTATCATCTGCTGCTGTTCGCGTTCTTGTTCTTCCCGGCGAGCTACGCACTGCCGATGGGCGCGCGCTTGGGCTATCGCGCGGTGAAAGCCAAGCGCGACGACACGGACTATTCCGGCCTGCGTTTCTTGCTCGCCTGGGCCGTGCCGACGTTTCTGGTGTTCGAGCTGCTGCCAACCAAGCTTGCGCACTACACGCTGCCGACCTTCCCGGCCCTGGCGCTACTCTGCGGCGCGGGCCTCTTCGCGGCAATGCGCGAGCGTTGGAAGATCACGCATATCGTCGGCATCGTGCTGTTCGTGCTGACGGGCGCTGCGATCGTGACGCTGAACGCCGCCGGCGCGACCTTCATGCCGGGCGACGCAGACGCGGCGATCCGGCGGGCGGTGTCGGCGGGTTTGGTCAGCGGCGGCGTGCTGCTGGCGGCGACGATCGGGCTGGTGCTGCTGCGCCGGCCAGCCTTGCGTACCGGCGCGGTGGTGCTGTGCGCGCTGATCCTCTCCTACTCGCTGCGCCAGCACATTCTGCCTGAAGCGCGGACGCTGCAGGTTTCATCGGAAGCCGTCGGCGCACTGACACGGGCGCGCCTGTTGCCGCGCGGCGAGCCGGCGTTCTGGGTCGTCGGCTATCGCGAGACGAGCTTTGTGTTCATGACCCGCACCGACATCAAGCTGGCCGAACCGCAAGAAGCAGGCGCGGGCGCCGAGCTTGGCGACACGCTGATGATCGAAGGGCGCGCACTGCCGGCGACAGAAGGCGCGCTTGGCGGACGCGGTTACATCTTTGTGCGCGCATCGCAAGAGCCGGTGCGTGGCTTAAACATCGGCAATGGCGATAACGTTGCGCTGTTCATCGGCACAGTGGCCGCGCGCCCGGAAGACCCGCCGCCGTCTAGCGGCGAATTGGCGGGCGACCTCCCACCAGATCCCGCACCGCCAACAAGAAGGCCAAGGCGGGACCGGCGATAAACGCGAAGGCGCGCTCGATCGGCGTCTTGGCGTTCTTCATGGCGAAGCGCGCCAACCCTTGTGCTTCGCGGCGCGCATTGCGGCCGCGTTGCTGGAACTGAACGCCCGCGGCCGCCGGCTGGAACAGCACGCTGCCGCCCGCGTCCGCGGCGCGGCGGCAGAGATCGAGATCGGCGGCGTGCGTGGCGAAGGCTTCGTCGAAGCCGCCCAGCGTTTCAAAGTCCGCGCGCGGCACGAGCATGAACGCGCCCGACACGGCCGCGACCTGCGCGGGCTCCGGCGCATCGCCACGGCGACGGCGGCGCTTCGACACTTTGAACGGGCGCGGGCCCGGCATGTCCATCGCCACGGCCACCGCGGACCAGATGTTGAGGTTCCCGGCGCGCACGGCCTGCTTGTCCCGCCCGTCGGTATCGGTGAGGCGCCCGCCGACGATCCAGGGTGTACGCGCATCGCCGCCGGCCGCGGCCATGCGCGCGACGGCGCCGCGCTGCACAACGACGTGCGGGTCGAGGAACAGCAGCCAGCGGCCGCGCGCTTTGGCGGCGCCCAGATTGGCGGCGGCGGAATGAGTCAGCTCCTGCTGCGCGGGCACGACCTTTACGTCGCGGCGATCGAGCTGCAGCGCGCGCAGATTGGAGGATACGTCGGCATTGTTGCCGTGATCGACGATGACGACGTCATCGATCCACGGCTCGGCAAACGCACTACGCAAACATAGATCAAGTGCGCGGTCCGCATTCCGCGTCACAACAACGGCAGTCACGCGCGGCTCTAGCGCCGCCGCGGCTGACCGCTCGCGTGATGGGAACTTATCCACCTCAGACTCCGCCGCACTCGCGAGTCTGATGATGCCCAGAGCTTTGCGGCGGCGTCTAGGCGGTGCATGTGCGATTTGTGACTGAGCTGTGATTACAAGCCCGTCAGGTGTGTCACGAACCGCGTGCGAGGTCAGGCGGCAGCGCTTCTTTCGCCAGAGCGGCGAGCGCGTCGCTGAGTGATGCGACACTCTGCTCTTGGCTGCCGAAGCGGCGCAGCGCGACCGCGCGATCTTCGGCTTCCTTGCGGCCGACCACTGCGATCACAGGCACCTTCGCCAGCGAGTGCTCGCGAATCTTGTAGCCCACCTTCTCGTTGCGCAGATCGAGTTCGACACGCAGGCCGGCAGCTTTCATCTCGGCCGCAACCTCACGCGCATAGCCATCGGCCTCCGACGTGATCGTGGCGATCACGACTTGCACCGGCGCGAGCCACATCGGGAATGCGCCGGCGAAGTTTTCGATCAGCACGCCGATGAAGCGCTCAAGCGAACCGCAAATGGCGCGGTGCAGCATAACGGGTTTGTGCTTCTGGCCGTCCTCGCCAACGAATTCGGCGCCGAGGCGTTCGGGCAGCACGTAATCGTTTTGAATCGTGCCGCACGTCCACGTCCGGCCGATGGCGTCCTTCAGCTGGAAGTCGAGTTTCGGCGCATAGAACGCGCCGTCGCCCTCGGCGATCACCGGCTCAACGCCGGCCTTGCGCGCGGCGTTCAGGAGCTGCGCTTCCGTCTTGTCCCAGAATTCCTCCGAGCCGGCGCGCTTCTCCGGGCGCGTGCCGAGCGTGATGTGGTCACGCGTCAGGCCGAAATCTTCGTGGATGGAGGATGCGAGCTTGATGAACGCGGCCACCTCCTCCTCGATCTGATCCTCGCGGCAGAAGATGTGCGCATCGTCCTGCGTGAACGCGCGTACGCGCATCAGGCCGTGCAGCGAACCTGACGGCTCGTAGCGATGACACGCGCCAAACTCGGCCATGCGCAACGGCAGATCGCGATAAGACTTCTGGCCGAACTTGAAGATCTGCACGTGGCCGGGGCAGTTCATGGGCTTCAGCGCCAGCTCTTCGCCTTCCACCGTTTCGCACACGAACATGTTCGGGCGATAATTTTCCCAGTGGCCGCTCTTCTCCCAGAACACGCGGTCGAGCACTTGCGGCGTACGCACCTCGACGTAGCCAGCCTTCTCCAGGCGGCGGCGCATGTAGCTCTCGATCGTGCGCCACAGCGTCAGGCCCTTCTCGTGCCAGAACACCATGCCGCGC
>CAZZFE010000042.1:0-34961 GCA_964653495.1 uncultured Terricaulis sp.
ACCGGAGGGGCTCCCGCCCCCGCGCTAAGCCACGGCAGGAACAGGGCTGCCGCCGCCGCCGAAGCCGCCACGGTCGCCGCGGCCTTCACCACGATAACCGCCGCCGCCGCCGCCGCCGAAGCCGCCGCCGCCGCCAAAACTATCCCCGCCCCCAAACTCGGGAGTGGCGTCGCCACCGCCGCGCTTGCGCTTGTCTTTCTTGCGATCGTTGTCGTTGTCGTCGCCAAAATCGTCGTCGAAGCTCATTTCCTAATTTCCTGATTGCTCGGGCAATGGCCCGCATTCGCGCGTACGCCAAAGCGCACGCCCGTCACCGCGATCTTCTGCATCATGTTTGGGGGAAGAAAACTCTGCCGCACTTTGCGGAATTTCGCACCTCGCCGACCCGTCGGCCAACATACCACCCTGCGCTTTTACCGGGCCGTTGCGGCCACGCAAGGGCAAAAGCCCACTTTTACCAGGGATTCATCCCGTTTCGTGGGTCGGCTCGAGGGCCCGGCGTTCCCGCGCCGCCACCAATTGGGACACCACGTAGGCGCCGGCGAGTTTCGAGATGATCCCGGTGATCACCGAACCCCAGGCGAAGATGCCGGGAACCACGAGCGAAGCGAGCGCCAGGAACAGCACCTGATCGATCGGCGCGCCGACGAGGCTGGAGATCATGATGCGCTGCGAAAGCGGCTTCTTCGTAAAGGTATAAACGGCCCAATCCGCCGTCTCCGAGATCATGAAGGCGACGCCCGAAGCGACGACGATCTGCACCCAGGAGGTCAAGGTCGAGAGCGCCAGGCCCGCCACCATCGCCGCGAAAATCCAGTGGCGGATTTCGCGCTGGGCGAAGTCCCGCACCACCAGCACGAGGCCGGTGACGATCGTGAACGGATGCCAATCGCCCCCGCCTAGCCAATCCGGCAGTGGCAAGGTCGGGATGCCGGCGAACGCCCAATTGATCACCGGCATCATCGCCACGTAGAGCGCCGTGAAGCGCTTGCCGGCGAGAAAGATCACGCCGCAAACCACAGCGACGATGATCGCGTTGAGCGGCACGCCGGCGATGTTGGTCGCTTGGATCTGCTCGATGAATTGGATCGGGTTCATGCGGCTTCGGTTTTGCCCGTGTGCGTTTGGTTCCGCCAGCAAATTGCAACGCGTGACAGCCGTCACATCAATCCGGCCTAGGCCGTCTTAGGTTCTCTTCATCGCCAAGGGGCGATGACTTGAACCAACCCAGACAGGGAGACCGGAAATGACGAAATTCTACAGCCTGATCGCCGCTTGCGCCGTTTTCGTTCCGGTCGCTCTGTCGACCCTGAACCAAGCCGCGATGATCGTTGCTTGAGCGGCGACGACGCGTGGCAAGGGGGAGGGCGCGGAGCAATCCGCGCCCTTTAGTTTTGGGCTCGGACAAGATGCCGGCGAGGGCGCCGGCGCTCCATTTTTGAGGCTGGGAAACGGAGCGCCGGCGCCTCGCCGGCGATAAGCAAACGCAGGCGCCGCGAGAGTCGAGGCTCGACTCCGCGTTCCATGGACCGCCGGCGCCTCGCCGGCCGGCGCAGGTGCATGCCGGCGAGGGCGCCGGCGGTCCATATCAGGACGTATCCGCGAACGCGTGCACACACGAAGGCGCGCGCGAGATCAGTGTGATCCGCGCGGTTCCGCGTTCGGCACAGCGCTGCATCAGCAGACCGCGCACCAGCCGCTTCACGAATTTGCGCACGTAGCGCGCAACGTTGCGGCCGACAGCGCGGATGCGGGCGATGCGATCGAAGCCAAAGCGCGAGAGCTTCGGCAGCACGCCGCGCATCAGCAAGCGCCGGGTTGAGCCGCTGTAGGTGCGCGCGCCGCGCCAAGCGCCGGCGCGGAAATTTGGCCGCGCCGTTTGCAGGAACGCCTCGATCACGATCAGCTGCTTCAGCCGACGCTCAGCGCCCTTCAGTTCCGCCGGCGTGCGCTTGAAGTTCAAAGTCACCAACCACACCAACACAAAGCCCAACCACCGCTGCATCAAAGCAGCGGCGGCTTGGAACTTTGTCGGGTTGATGGAAGGGCGGGTGAGATGCATGGGCGCAGTATCGCGCCACGCTGAGGTCGGTCGGATAGATTTTCGGGTGGTGATTTGGATTCAAGGATTTGCGCGGAATAGGTGGGGGATAGGCTGAGTCAAATCCCGCAGTTTGCAGGTTGGAGCGCGGGCCTTCAGGCCCGCATCGAAGCTAGGCGCAAGCGCGCCTGAAGGCGCGCGCTCCAAACTTGATCTGGTTGCGCCCGTCGCACAGAGTGTCAGCAATGGGGACGAAGGGCTGGCATTCGCGCGGTTACCTTCCGCACTATGATGGCTACGGCATTAGCCAGCACGTCGTGTTCCGGCTTAATGATTCAGTGCCGCCGGGTGAGCGCGAAGGAGACGACGTTCTCGACCGCGGGTTCGGTGCGGCGGTGCTGCGCGAGGCCGCGTGCGCTCAGATTGTCGTCGAAGCATTGTTGCATGGTGATCTGGACCGTTACGCACTCCACGCATGGTGCGTCATGCCGAACCACGTCCATGTGCTGATGGCGACGAGTGAGCAGCATACGCTCGGGAGCGTCGTGAGGTTATGGAAGGCGTATTCAGCGGTTCGGATCAATGCGCTTCTTGGCCGGAGCGGGCGTTTGTGGGCGCCTGACTATTTTGATCGCTACACACGCGGCGAAACGCATTTCGCGACAACGAAGCGCTATATTGAGATGAACCCGGTGGTCGCTGGGCTGTGTGATGCGCCGACGGCCTGGCCCTTTGGCTCGGCGGGGTGGGTTGGCGATAGTTTGCGGGCCTGAAGGCCCGCGCTCCAACCTACTATGCGCCGGCGCTCAAGGCCATTTCGCAACCGGCGGCATGGAGCTCAGGATGCTCTCGACATTGCCGCCGGTTTTCAGGCCGAAGGTGGTGCCGCGGTCGTAGAGGAGGTTGAACTCCACGTAGCGGCCGCGTTGCACGAGTTGTTCTTCGCGGTCGGCTTCGCTCCAGGGCGTGTGCATGTGTTTGCGCAAAAGCGGCGGGTACGCCGCCAGGAATGCGCGGCCGACATCTTGCGTCAAAGCGAAGTCGCGTTCCCAATCTCCACTCGTGTGGTGATCGTAGAAGATGCCGCCGACGCCACGCGGTTCGTTGCGATGCGGCAGCCAGAAATATTCGTCGGCCCATTTCTTGTAGCGCGCGTAGAGGCCGGGCTCGTATTTCTCGCACGCTTCGCGATAGGGCGTGTGGAAGGCGATGGCGTCGGCGTGCGCCTCATCGCGCTGATAAGCCTGTGTTGGGTTGAGATCGCCGCCGCCGCCGAACCAATATTCGGTGGTGGTGATGTGGCGCGTGTTCATGTGCGCGGCGGGGCAGTGCGGATTGCGCAGGTGGGCGATCAAGGAGATGCCGCTGGCCCAGAAGCGCGGATCGTCGGCCGCGCCTTTGACGCTCTTGGCGAACTCCGGCGCGAACTCGCCGTAGACGGTCGAGACGTGAACGCCGACCTTCTCGAAGAAGCGCCCGCGCATCATGCCGGCGACGCCGCCGCCGAGATCGCTGGAGCCATCGCCGCGCCGCCAGGCGGTTTTGACGAAGCGGCCCGGCTGGCCGGGATAGAGGCTCGCGGGCGCCTCGTCCTCGATCTGCTCGAAGGCGGCGCAGATCTGGTCACGGAGGGTCTCGAACCAAGCTTTGGCGCGGGCTTTGCGGTCGTCGGTCATGCTTCCAATTGCTCCCAGCCGCCAGTCTGGCGCATCGCTTCGGCAAGAACCACGGCCCCAGCCGTGACGACATTGAGGGAGCGCAAGCCGGCCGCCATGGGGATGCGGACGCTTGCCGCAGCCGCCTGGTACAGTTCTCCCGGGGAACCAGCGCTCTCGCGGCCGAGGATCAGCACGTCGCTGGGTGCGAAGGCGAAACGATGGTGCGCCTCGGCGCCGTCGGTTTCCACAAGCACCAGCCGCGCGCCCCCAAGGGTTGTGAGGAACGCCGCGAAAGAGGGGTGGCGGATCACCTTGGCGTGTTCGCCGTAATCCAGCGCCGCGCGCTTCAAACTTTTGTCGGTGAGCAGGAAGCCGCACGGCTCGATGACGTCGAGTTCGGCGCCGAAACAGGCCGCGAGGCGAATGGCCGCGCCGAGATTTTGCGGGATGTCCGGTTGATAGAGGGCGAGCCGCACGTTATGGCCTCCACCGCCGGAGAATCGGGGCGAAATCGGGGAATCGATCCGAAGATCGATTTTTGGGCGCGTGCGGCTTTGCGCCATCGCGCCTGGAGTACCGGATTAGCCTAGCTTTTAACGCGAACCAAAGGGCCTCGCTTGAGGGGCCAATTTCGGGAGAACCACGTGGCCGATCCAAAGCCAGCTGGCGCAGGGCACGATACGCCCGCAGACCAGGGCCGCCGCGACTTTATTTTCATTGCCGCGGGCTCCGCCGCCGCGGTGGGCGCGGGCGCGACCGCCTGGCCTTTCATCGACCAGATGAACCCCGCCGCCGACACGCTGGCGATGTCCACCACGGAAGTGGATTTGAGCGCCGTCGAAGCTGGCCAGCAGATCAAAGTGATGTGGCAGGGGAAGCCCGTGTTCGTGCGTCACCGCACGCCGGCGGAAATCTCGGCCGCTTTGCGCGACGATTACGCGACGCTGAAAGATCCGCAGAAAGACGAAGACCGGATCAAGCAATCCGATGGTCAGCCCGGCAAGGCCGAGTGGCTGATCCTGCAAGCCAATTGCACGCACCTCGGTTGCGTGCCGCTGCCGTCGTTCGACCCGGGCTATCGCGGCGCTTTCGGCGGCTGGTTCTGCCCGTGCCACGGTTCGGACTTCGACACCTCCGGCCGCATTCGCCGCGGACCGGCGCCGATCAACCTTTTGGTCGCGCCGTTCGTCTACCTGAACGACACCACGATCCGGATCGGCTGAGGGGCGAACGATGAGCGGACACATTCCCGGCCACGGCACGTACACGCCAGCTTCCGGCTTCACCCGTTGGCTCGACAAGCGCTTGCCGATCCTGCGCCTCGCGCATGACAGCTTTGTCGCGTACCCGACGCCGCGCAATCTGAACTATTGGTGGACGTTCGGCGCGATGCTGAGCCTTTGCCTCGTCGTGCAGATCGTCACCGGCGTCGTGCTGGCGATGCACTACACGCCGCACGTTCTGCATGCGATGGAAAGCGTGCAGCGCTTCAAGCGCGACGTGCCGTTCGGCTGGCTGATCCAGCCGATCCATGCTGTCGGCGCGTCGATGTTCTTCCTCGCCGTCTACATCCACATGTTCCGTGGCTTGTATTACGGGTCCTACAAGGCGCCGCGTGAGCTGCTCTGGATCCTCGGCTGCATCATCTATCTGCTGATGGTCGCCACCGGCTTCCTTGGCTACACGCTGCCATGGGGCCAGATGAGCTTCTGGGGCGCGACGGTCATCACCAACCTCCTCGGCGCGCTGCCGATCGTTGGCGAGAGCATCAAGAATTGGCTGATGGGGGGCTTCGCCATCGACCAGCCGACCTTGAGCCGCTTCTTCTCGCTGCACTATCTGCTGCCGTTCGTGATCGCCGGCGTTGTCGCGCTGCACGTCTGGGCGCTGCACGAAGCTGGCCAGAACAACCCGACCGGCGTCGAGCCGAAGACGCAGGCCGACACGGTGCCGTTCACGCCGCACGCGACGTTGAAGGATCTGTTTGCGGTTTCGCTGTTCCTGATCCTGTTCGCGACGTTCGTGTTCTTCATGCCGGACGCGCTCGGCCACGCCGACAATTACATCCCGGCCAACGCCCTGCAGACGCCGCCGGAAATCGTGCCGGAATGGTATCTGTTGCCGTTCTACGCGATCCTGCGTGCGGTTGATTTCAACATCGGCCCGATCGATTCCAAGCTCGGCGGCGTGCTCGCCATGTTCGCGGCGATCGGCGTGCTGTTCGTGCTGCCGTGGCTCGACACCTCGAAGGTGCGGTCGATGCGCTATCGTCCGATCGCGCGTCAGTTCTTCCTGATCTTCGTGGTGGTTTGCCTCGTGCTCGGCTGGTGCGGCGGTCAGAACCCGAACAAGCTGATCGTGCCGGCCACCTTCAGCTCGACTCTGAGCTGGGTTGAAGGCGGCACGGTGAGCGAAAGCACGCTGAGTGCGCCGAGCCCCGAGCAATTCGCCGAAGCCGAAGCGGCCCGCCGCGCCGAACTGGCGCAGCAAGGCGCGAGCATGGTGTTCGTCGAGCGCCTCAGCGGCACGACCGCGACCGTGCGTGCGATCAGCGGCGGCACGCCGCAATCGCGCACGCTCACCGCGCCAAGCGCCGATGAACTGGAAACCCACATCACGGAAGTGAAGAACGAAATCGGCCAAGCCGCGCCGTTCTTCAGCGTTCAGCGCGCGACGCCGTTCACCTTCACGGTGACGCGTCTCTCGCAGATCATGACGCTCTACTACTTCCTGTTCTTCCTCGTGATCCTGCCGGTCCTCGGCCTGCGCGAAACGCCCGGCCGCGTGCCGGATACGATCGCCAAGCCGATCTCCGGCGAAGCCAAGCAGGGGGCGTGAAGTCGATGCGTAAGTTGATCATCGCCGCCGCCACGACGTTGGCGCTCGCCGCCGGCGTCGCCTTCGCCGCGGGCCAAGCCGAGCATCCGCACGACGAGCGGTTCAGCTTCGACAGTCCGTTCGGCACCTACGACATGGCGTCGGTGCAGCGCGGCTTCGCGGTTTACAACCAAGTCTGCGCCGCGTGCCATTCGATGAACTACCTGTCCTATCGCCATCTCGGCGAAGAAGGCGGGCCGTTCGCGCTCTACATGGTCCGTGACCATGCGACGGGCGAAGAAGCCCCACACATAGGTAAGCCGGCGCACGGCGGCACGTTCGTGCCGGTGACGGACAATCCCTACGTCCGCTCGATCGCCAGCGCCGTGCAAATCCCTGACACCGATCCGAACGACGGTTCGCAGATCGAGCGCCCGGGCCGTATCTCGGATCATTTCCGCCGCCCGTTCCCGAACGAAGCAGCGGCGCGCGCGTCGAACGGCGGCGCGTATCCGCCTGATCTCTCCGTCATCACGTCCGCCCGTCACGGCGGCGCGGACTACATCTACGCATTGCTGAGCGGCTACACGGGCGAGACGAGCCCAGCTGGCACGCAATGGGTGAACCCGTACTTCCCAGGCCAACTGATCTCGATGCCGCCGCCGCTCGTCGAGGGCGCGGTGACGTTCGAGGACGGAACCGAGGCGACTGTCCCGCAGATGGCGCGTGACGTGACGACGTTCCTGCAATGGGCGGCCGACCCGCACATGGAAACGCGCAAGAAGACCGGCTTCGTCGCCCTGATCTTCTTGGCCATCCTCGCCGGGCTTCTGTACCTCTCGTACAAAGCCGTGTGGCGCAACGAGAGCCACTAAGCTTTCGCTGCAATCTGAAACACGAAACGGCGCCGAGGACACTCGGCGCCGTTTTTGTTTGCTCGCGACTCCCCGCCCCCTTGCGGGGCGGGGTTGGGGGTGGGGGTAACGGCGGTGTTTTTTCCGGAGAAGGCGCCGCCCGCACCCCCACCCCAACCCTCCCCGCAAGGGGGAGGGAGTCGATGAGTTTAGAACGCCGTCGCGGGCGCAGCGGCCGGAACCGGCGCGGTTACGTCAACCGCTTGTCCGCCAACGTTCAGCGTTGGCGCCGGCGTTGCGGCTTGGGCTTCCAGTTCCATCGCGCGCTGCGCCAGGCGGGCGTTCACGTCGTCGGCGATCTCACGTGATGCGCTGGTGATCACGCCGTTGACGCGGCCGCCGCGCGCGCCGCTGGGCGTCGCGGCGGCCTCAGTTGCACTCGCGTGGGTGAAGCCGCCCGACGGGATGTCAGTGATGCGCGCGGGCGTGGCGCGGCGGCGGAGATCAGGCACGTCGCGATAGAAGATGTGCTGGCCAATCACTTGCCGGCCTTGGCCGTGACGCGACCAGGTCGGGCGCACAGCGCGCGTGTGATAGAAAAGCGCGCCATTGGTGGGATCGACGGACGTGCGCATCAGCACCTCGCGGGCGATGCGCTGCGCGGCCGTCCAAGTCTCGAGGCTCGTGCCGCCGGTGGCGTAGCGATCCGGGTTCATCGCCAGCGGGCGGTTGGGGTCGCCGCGATTCCAGGCCGAGAATTGCTTCGGCGCGAGGATCACCGTGCGCAGATCTTCGCCGAAGCGATCGCCGATGCGGTTGACCATCACGTGGCCGACGGCGCGCATGCCGTCTTCGCCTTCGCTGCGCGCTTCCGCCCACATCGTCGCGGCGAGCAAGCGTACTTCCCCCGGATCAGGTTCCGGCAATTCTTCCTTCATTGCCGGCGGCGTGAACTCAAGTTGCGCCATGCGCGCGTCCGTATCCGGCAGCACCGCGAATTGCAGCGCCGCGGCGGCCACGAGCACCGTGCTCCAGCCGGCGGCGGTCATCGCGTGCACGCGGCGGGTTTTGGCGCAGGGCTTGTTGGGTTGGCGAACGAGAATGAAAGGTGCGTGCGCTTTGCGCGCTTTGGGTCGAGCTTTCCCGATCCGGCGAAATGCCATGGCTGTTCGTCTCACAATTAGAAGCGGCGCTCGCGCAGCCGCTGGTGATGGTGAAGCGCGCCCCGGAAGGCCGTGGACACGAGCGACGATGTGGATATTGGCGGCGCCAAAAAAGTGTCGCGTGCGCGGCGAACTGCAGTTCGTAAGGAACGAAATGCGCTTGGGCGCATTGAACGCTGCTTATGACAGAACTGAAAGCTAACGCGCATGTAATCGCGTTGCTCAACTTTGTCAGAGTTCCATCGGATGCTTCAGCACAAACGAAAAGCACGCGGGCCGGAACCCGCGCGCTTCGTTCGTATCAAACGATACTTGTGTGAGGCGTATTAGACGCCGAGCAGCACCGTGCGTTGGTTCAGCGGCTGCACGTGGCGTGAGCTTGAGCCGAGCGCTTCGCGCAGCGCGTTGATCTGCGCGGGCGAGGCTTGGATCGGCGTGCGCAACACGTTCCAGCGTACGCCTTCGCTGCACGGCGGCGTCGTCAGCGAACCGGCATAGGCAAAGTACGCGCGGTCAGCGGGGAGGAGCGAGGCGGGATCGAATTCCGCGTGCGTCGCGTTCTCGTCGCCTTGGCCGTGCGGCAGCGCGGCGAGCAGATTGGCGACCGCTGGATTCTCCGCGCCTTCCTCGATGAACACGCCGACGACAGCCAATTGGCCGGCGCCGTTGCGATGCACGAAGTGCAGCTCAACCGGGAACGCGCGGCGGTCGAGCGTGTGCTCGGCCGGCGAGTGGAAATGGAATTGCGCGAGATTGTACGCGTCCTGGCCGATGGTCAGCACCGAGCCGTTGGCGGCGGGCGTGAATTGCAGCGTGTGGCCGTTGTTCACGAAGCCGCCGGAGAAATTCATGTAGCGCGGATTGAGGTCCGGCACTTCCGCGACCGGCGCGGCGGACGAGAGATTGATCGGCGATTGCTCGTGGCCATTGCCGCACGAACCGCCAGCCGGGAATTGCGCCCACAGCGCTTGATTGGTGTAGCTCCAGTGCGAAGGATCGGCGTGCGCGGCGGCTTGCGCCGGCGCGTGGCTCGCGGCTTCCGCGCTTGCGGGGCCCAAGCCGTGGCCGCCGCCATGCTCGGCTTGCTCGCCGTGCGCGGCTTCCGCGCCGTGCTCAGCCGCAGCGCCATGGCTCGCTTCGTTCGAGCCGCAGCCCGAGAGCGCCAACACCAAAGCAAGACCAGTCGCCGCCATAGCGACGTGCGTGCGCGATTTCATGTTTCGTAAACTCCACCAACCCCGAACCGCGCGCTTCCTTGAGGCAAGTCTTCGCGGAAGGCTGAGGGTTACCACATGGAGTTTAAGGTCGGGTTACCTATGGACCGCCGGCGCCCCCGCCGGCCAGCAGCAGTGCATGCCGGCGAGGGCGCCGGCGGTCCATATTGCTAGCGAATGTCGTTCTTGCTGTTCACGATCGCGCCGACCAGCCCGTAGGCTTTCGCTTCTTCGGCCTGCATCCAGTAATCGCGGTCGACGTCGCGTTTGATTTTGTCAATCGGCTGGCCGGTGGCTTCGGCGAAGATGCGGTTGAGGCGCTCGCGCATGCGCAGGATTTCGCGGGCTTGGATCTCGACGTCCGAGGCCATGCCGCCGACGCCGCCGCGCGGTTCGTGAAGCAGGAAGCGGGTGTTCGGCAGGCAGAAGCGGTTTTCGCGCTTGGCGGCGGCGTAGATGAGCGCGCCAGCGCTGGCCACCCAGCCGGTGCCGAGCATGCGCACCGGTGAATTGATGAACTTCACCGCGTCATGGATCATGTCGCCGCTTTCGACGTGGCCGCCGGGCGAGGAGATCACGAAGGTGATCGGATCGGCGTTCTGCGCGTCGAGCGCGAACAGCCGCTCGGTGACGCGGCGGGCCTGCTGATCGTTCACTTCGCCGGTGAGCATCACCACGCGCGCATCGAACAGCGCTTTCTCGATCACGGCCGGGGCGTTTTGCGGCTCGTTCTTCTTTGCGTCGTCTTCGTCGTCGAGGCGGTGGCCGATGTTCATGGGATGCTCCGATTGGTCGGCCCAGAGGTAGGCAGGTTCGGACGGTTTTCCTAGTCCCAGGGCTGACGCCCATGCGGTAACACATGCCGGTGGATAAGCCGGCGTTTCGGGTTGCACTGTGTTCGCCCCGCGGCCTAGCTCTGGCGCGCTGCGGGGGCCTCCGGTGCGGGGGCAAGGGAAATGCGGGCCTGGATCGTCAGCTTATCGCTGGTGGGGTTCAGTACGCCGGCCATGGCGCAAGCCGTGGATTTGCCGGCGCCAACGCCGGAGGGCGTGGCGCTGCGGATAGCGGCTGACCAGAACGGCGCGGTGTTCGTCACCCAGACCGGCGATCAGGTCGCCGTCGAACTTATCTCCAATTCCGGCGCCGGCGGCACGTGGACGCTGACCGAACAGCCCGCCTTCATGGGCGAGCCGGCGCAGCTCAGCGGGCCGGCGCGGGCGATGCTTGGCGGGCGGCCGCTGATGGGCGCGCCGCGTTGGGACGTGTTCGTGTTTGCGATCACCGGCGCTGGCGTGGGCGATCTGTTGTTCACTAAGCTCGGCCCCGTGCGCAGCGGCGATTCCACGCCGGCGGAAACCTTCCGGGTGACCATCACCGCGCAATAGGCGGGGCTCCGATGAAGCAATCCGAACTCACCATCCGCGGCCTGATCCTCGGCGCGGTGATCGCTGTCATCTTCACGGCGGCCAACGTCTATCTCGGTTTGCGCGTCGGCTTGACGATCGCTTCATCGATCCCGGCGGCGGTGATCTCGATGGGCATCTTCCGGCTCTTCAACACCGGCTCGATCCGCGAAAACAACATCGTGCAAACGGTGGCGAGCGCCGGCGGCACATTGTCGGCGATCATCTTTGTTCTGCCAGGCTTGGTGATGATCGGCTGGTGGCAGGGCTTTCCGTTCTGGATCACGTTTCTGATCTGCGCGCTGGGCGGCACGCTCGGCGTCCTGTTCTCGATCCCGTTGCGGCGGACATTGGTTGTGAACTCGCCGCTGCCGTTTCCCGAGGGTGTCGCGGCTGCTGAAGTGCTGAAGGTTGGCGCGTCGGGCGACGAGGCGCCGGCGGATATGCTGGAGCGCAATCGCGGGCCGTTGATCGTGCTGTGGGGCGCGCTGGTTGCGGCGGGCGCGCAGATCGTCGGCTTCATGGGCTTTGCTTCAGCCGCGCTCGCGCAATTCTTCCGCGTCGGGCAGGGCGTCAGCGGCATCACGTTCGGCTTGTCGCTCGCGCTGGCGGGCGCGGGGCACCTTGTCGGCATTTCAGTCGGCATCGCCATGCTGATCGGTTTGCTGATCTCGTGGGCCGGCTTGATGCCGATGCTCACGGCCGGCGTTGAAGGCGGGCTTCAAGAGGTCGCCGAAACGGTGTTCCGCGGCCAAGTGCGCTTCGTAGGCGCCGGCGCGATTGGCGTGGCGGCGATCTGGTCGCTGCTGAAGCTCGTCGGCCCGCTGATGAAGGGCGTGTCCGACACCATGGCCGCCGGCAAAGGCGCCAAGACCGGCGCGCACGATGATCGCGACATTCCGATGGGCATGATCGGCGTGCTGAGCCTGATCTGCCTCATCGCCATCGCCGCGCTTCTGTATCTCTTCATGCAAGGCACGCCGCTGGAGTCGTTGGGTTTGCCGCTCGCTGTCGGCGGCGTTGTGTTCACGGTGATTGTCGGCGCATTCATCGCCACGGTGGCTGGCTACATGGCGGGGCTGATCGGCGCGTCGAACAGCCCGGTGTCGGGCATCGGCATTCTCGCCATCGTCTCGGGCTCGGTGCTGCTGGCGATGTTCGTGCAGCCGATGTTGGACGCGGGCGCGACCGATGCGCTGGTGGCGTTCGCGCTGTTCGCGGTGGCGATCGTGTTCTCGATCGCGACGATCTCGAACGACAATCTGCAGGATCTCAAAACTGGCCAGCTCGTCGGCGCCTCGCCATGGCGTCAGCAGGTGGCGTTGATCGTTGGCGTCATCGCCGGTTCGCTGGTGATCGGGCCGGTGCTTGATCTGCTCAATGCCGCCTACGGCTTCCCCGGCGATCCCAACCGCGCGGCGATTGTTGCGGAGCCTTTGGCCGCGCCACAAGCGACATTGATCTCCTCGCTGGCGCGCGGGGTGCTCAACGCCGATCTCGATTGGAATCTAATCCTGATGGGCGCGGGCATTGGCGTGGTCGTGATCTTCATCGACGAGATCCTCGGCTTCCTGAAGCTCATGCGCATTCCGCCGCTGGCCATCGGCATCGGCATGTATCTGCCGACCGACGTGACGACGCCGGTGGTGATGGGCGCGGCGATCGGCTGGTTCTACAATCGCGCCGTCGAGAAGCGCGAGAACGGCGAGATGGCCAAGCGCTTCGGCGTGCTGCTGGCGTGCGGCTTTATCGTTGGTGAGAGCTTACTCGGCATTCTCAATGCCGGCCTCATCGTCGCCACCAACAATCCCGCGCCAATCGCCATTGCCGGCGAGGGTTTCGCTGGTGTGTCGCCGTATGTCGGCGCGGCGATGTTCGCTCTGCTGTTGCTGGCGAGCTATCTCTGGGTGGCGCGGCAATCGCGGGCCAAGTAATAGCGACACGTGGCCGACGTTTTCATTTCATACAAGCGCGAGAGCCTTGAGCAGGTCGAGCGCCTGAGCGGGGTTCTGCGCGATCTGAGCCTCTCAGTGTGGTTCGACGCCAGCATCCATCTCGGCGAAGCCTGGGCGCAGCGCATTCTGCATGAGCTCGATCAGGCAAGCGTGATCCTGGTGTGCTGGACGCCGGATGCGATGCTGTCGGATTGGGTATTGCGCGAGGCGCAAGCGGGCTTCGATCGCGACGTGCTGGCGCAAGTGAAGCTCGAGACGTGCACGCCGCCTGCGCCGTTCAACGACCAGCAGATCGGCGATCTGATCGATTGGGAAGGCAGCGATCTCACCCATCCTGCTCTCAAGGCTTTGCTGGCGCGCATAGAGAAGCTCACGGGCGTCGCCAATCTCGTCCGCAACGCGCATCTGCGCGCGGGTGGGCAGCATGATGAGCTGGTGGCGATGCTGCGCGCGTTGTTGGTGGAGCGTGCGCGCGCCGGCGCGATCCCGATGACGTACGCCGAAGCCGAACGTGCAATCCGCGCAGAGGCGGAGCGCTCAGGTTTGGAGATCGGCGAGTTCTCGCAGATTTCGCTGTGGGGCGCGTTGGATTCGATCGCCGAGCAAAACCGTCAGCGCCGCGAGCCGCCGCTGGGCGCGCTGATCGGCAACGAGCAGGGCATGCCGGGCCGCGGCTATTGGCAGAAGCACGTGTTTCTGGAAGGCGTCGCCGAAGAGGATTTCGCGCTGCAGGTCAAAGTGCTGAAGCGCCAGCGCGCCTGGGCGCGCGTCTATCCCTGGCCCCAAGACGTTTAGCACGTTTAGCGCGTCGGCTTGCGCCCGAACGAGGGCGTGCCGGCCGGCGTTGCTGGGCGCAGCGGTGTTGCTGGCGCGCGCGGTGCGGCGGCGCGCGGGGCCGGCGCCGCGTTCGCGGTGGTCGGCCGCAGCGCTTGCTGGGCGATTGCACGCTCCATCGCTTGCTCGGCGCTGAGCAGCGAGCTTGCCGGTTGGGCGGCAGGCGCTTTGCCCGGGCGCGGCGTCGAAGCGGTCGGCCCGCCATCGTATTTGTTCGGGCCATCGACGCCCGGCAAGCAGCCGAGATTGACGAAGAAGAAGAGGCTGATCAGCAGAAGCAGCACGATGAACGGCATGATCGTGCCCAGCACCGCTTGCGGCGGATGGCCATTGAAGATGCCGTCAAGCACGGTCCACACGATCATGACGATGGGCAGCAGCGGCAGCGCCGCAAGCCAGCCGCTCTGGCCACGATCGTGAAAGCGCTTCACCTGCACGGCGAGGCCGCACCAGGTCATCAATACGCTGGCGATCAATTGCAGCAGCGAGTTGCCGAGCAGAGTCGCGGGATCAAGCTTCTGCGGAAATGGGCCGAGCATGCTGCCCAACGCCACCAGCAACATCGCGTAGACGACGTTCAGACCGATCGATGCGAGCCAATATTGGCTACGCCCGATGCGTCCGTTGAAACTGAACAGAAGGCCAACGAGACCCACGGCCACGCTCCCACACCAGCGAGCGCACGGTAGCAAAGGGTGATTAAAAGCCGGCTAAATCCGCACGCAAAAGTTGCGCCGAATTGGGACAAAACGCGGATTTTCGCTACTTTTCGGGCCGATCGAACAGCGCATTGAACGCTTCGACCGCCGCGCGCGGGCCTTGCGGGTGCGCCCACACGCCGGCCGAGACGGCGAGAAAATCGGCGCCCGCGCGCACGATCGGCTCGGCGTTTTCGATATTGATGCCGCCGATGGCGACGCACGGCGTCGTCGCTGTTTCCTGCCAGATCGAAAGGATTTCCGGATCGGCCCAATGGTCGGGTTGCTTGGTGCCCGTGGGATAGAACGCGCCGAAGGCGACGTAGTCAGCGCCAGCTTCCGCCGCTTCGTAGGCGAGGTCACGCGAGTTGTGGCAGGTGACGCCGACGATGCGGTCGTTGCCGAGCGCCGCGCGCGCTTCGGCATAGCTCGCATCGCTCTGGCCGACATGCACGCCGTCAGCGTCGAGCTTGGCGGCGAGGTCGGGCCGGTCGTTGAGGATGAAGGCCGCGCCCGCGCGCTGCACGATCGGCTTCAGCGCCGCGCCGACGCGCAGGATGTCGGCATCGCTCGCAGCCTTCAGCCGGAGCTGGAACGAGGCCACGTCGCCGCCCGACAGCGCCTCATCAATTGCGTGTGAGAAGCTGGAAATGTCGACGGATGGCGGGCTGATCAGATAGAGGCGGGCGCGATGGCTCATTAAGCTCGGTTCTAAGGCGGCGGGAAGCGCCGCGCCAGCGGGAGGCCCTCATGCGTGCACTGGTCCTGGCGATTTCGGCTTTGTTTGCGATCTGGCTCGGCGGCGGGACCGCCAGCGCTCAAGAATGCGACGGCGCCAATTGGCGCGCGATCGGCTATGCCGACGCCGCCGAACGCGGCTCCACCGACGAAGGCACAAGCCGCGTCGCCGAACACGCGGCCTGTGGCGAGCGCGTCGATCCGTACGAATACGAGGCGGGCTTCATCGATGGCTTACGCGCCTTCTGCACGCCGGAGAACGGCTTCGCCATGGCGCGCGCGGGCCGCACCTATGGCGGCTTCTGCCACGAAGATCAGGCCGACGCATTCGGCCGTGCGCTGACGCAAGGCGTCCGCGTCGCGTTGATCGAGACGCGGCTGCAGGAGGCGAGCGAACGCAAAGAAGCGCTGTTCGTGCGTCGGCGCGATCTGGTGGATACGGCGCGTGAGGCGGGAGGCGCGTCGGGGCAGATGCGCCCGTGCACGACAGGGCTTTGCCCGGATCGTCCGAGCGTTGTCCGCTGGCAGCGTGAGCAGGCTGAGTTTCGCTCACAGCGTGAGGCCGTGGAGATCGCGCTGCGCGAGGCCGAGAACCTTGTTCCGGAATTGGAGCGCCAGCTCACCGTTTTGCGCGCCGAAGTTGGCACGCAATACGGAGATTGGTGAGCGCGCTTATTCCGCGGCGTGACGCGTGGCGTCGATCTGCGGGGTGAGTTCGCCTTTGGCATAGCGCTTGGCCATCGCTGAGAGCGGCAGCGGCTTGATCTTGCTGGCGTGGCCATCGGCGCCGAATTCGACGAAACGCTGCGCGCAGACTTTGCGCATCGCTTCCTTGGCGGGCTTCAAATAGAAGCGCGGGTCGAATTCCTTCGGGTGCTCGGCGAAGGCTTTGCGGATCGCGCCGGTGATGGCCATGCGGTTGTCGGTGTCGATGTTGATCTTGCGGACGCCGTGCTTGATGCCGCGCTGAATTTCGGACACCGGCACGCCCCAAGTTTGCGGCATCTCACCGCCGTACTTGTTGATGATCTCCTGCAGATCTTCCGGCACCGACGAGGAGCCGTGCATCACCAAGTGCGTGTTCGGCAGGCGGCGATGGATCTCTTCAATCACATGCATCGCCAGCACATCGCCATCGGGCTTGCGTGAGAATTTGTACGCGCCGTGGCTGGTGCCCATGGCGATCGCCAGCGCATCGACTTGCGTGCGGGCGACGAAATCGACGGCTTGATCCGGATCGGTGAGCAGCTGGCTGTGGTCGAGCACGCCTTCGGCGCCGTGGCCATCTTCCGCTTCGCCCATGCCGGTTTCGAGTGAACCCAGCACGCCAAGTTCCCCCTCGACCGAAGCGCCAACCCAGTGCGCCATGTCCACGGTGCGGCGGGTGACGTCGACATTGTACTCGTAGCTGGCCGGCGTCTTCGCATCTTCCATCAGCGAGCCGTCCATCATCACCGAGGTAAAGCCGTATTGGATGGCGGTGGCGCAGGTGGCGGGGCCGTTGCCGTGATCCTGGTGCATGCAGATCGGGATGTGCGGGTACATTTCCGCCAGCGCGTCGATCATGTGCTTCAGCATGATGTCGTTGGCGTAGTTCCGCGCGCCGCGGCTGGCCTGGATGATCACCGGCGCGTCGAGCTCGTCGGCCGCCTCCAGGATCGCGAGCCCTTGCTCCATGTTGTTAATGTTGAACGCCGGCAGGCCGTAATTGTGCTCAGCGGCGTGGTCCAAAAGCTGACGAAGCGTGATGCGCGCCATGTTCCCCAAATCCTCGGATGTCGTTTGCGCCATTTATGCGCAAACGATCATTGTGCTGGAAGGGCTTTCGCACGCTTTGGGCCAACTCGGCGCAGGCCTGCGCGTCGCAGGTGCACCTAGTGCAAACGATGACAGCGCTATCAGTTACTCGGCGGCGCGATGGGCGGCGTCTTCGGCCTCACGCTGGCGGCGCCAGCGGCGGTCATCGGCGCGGTCGCTCAACCACATCAGCAGCGCGAACAGGCCGAGGCCGCCGGACATGAGCAGGAACTGAAGCCAGCTTTCCATCTAGTCCTCCAAGCGGCCGAGGAGCCGCAGGGCGTGCTGCCTGAATATATAGCCGATCAGCACCGCTACGACCACCCGGCCAACCGCCTCCAACGTGATGGAACCCGCTACGACTGGCTGCACGAACCCAATGGCCACGAACGCCAGACCAACGGCGTTGAACGTGTTCGCGCGCAGTTTGAGCTGCTCGTTGCGGGCGGTTTTGCCCGGAAGGTGGTCCGCTCCGATCATGCCTTCAGCGCTTCAACACCCGGCAACGCTTTGCCTTCCATCCATTCCAGGAACGCGCCACCGGCGGTGGAGATGAAGGTGAAATCGCCGGTCACGGCGGCGTGGTTGAGCGCGGCGACCGTATCGCCGCCGCCGGCGACGGCGATCAGCTTGCCGGACTTGGCGAGCGCGGCGGCGTGCTTGGCGGCGTCGACAGTGGCTTTGTCGAACGGCGGCACCTCGAACACGCCGAGCGGGCCGTTCCAGATCAAAGTCGCGCTTTGATCCATCGCGGCGATCAGGCGCTTTACCGTCTCGGGGCCGGCGTCGAGGATTTTATCTTCCGCGCTGAGCGCGCCGAGGCCCATCACGCGTGACGCCGCGCCGGGCTTCACTTCGGTGGCGACGACGACGTCGACGGGCAGCAGCAATTCGCACTTGCCCTTGGCGGCTTCGATGATGGCGCGGGCGGTGTCGGCCATGTCCTTCTCGGCGAGCGAGCCGCCGATATCGTGGCCTTGCGCGTAGAGGAAGGTGTTGGCCATGCCGCCGCCGATCGCGAGCTTGTCGAGCTTGGCGATCAGGTTCTGCAGCAGGTCGAGCTTGGTCGACACTTTCGCGCCGCCGACAATGCCGAGCACCGGACGCTTGGGCGTGCCAAGCGCGGCGTCGAGCGCATCCAGTTCACGCTCCATCTGCTTGCCGGCGTAAGCGGGGAGTGCGCGGGCGAGGCCCTCGGTGCTGGCATGCGCGCGATGCGCGGCGGAGAAAGCGTCGTTGACGAAGATGTCGCCCAGCTTGGCAATCTCGGCGACGAGCGCCGGATCGTTCTTTTCTTCGCCAGCGTGATAGCGGGTGTTTTCGAGCAGGATCACGCCGCCGGCGGGCAGGGCGTCGATTGCGCTTTTGGCGGCGTCGCCCACGCAATCGTCCGCGAACGCGACCGGCGCGCCGAGCAGCTTCGACAGCGGCGCGACGACGGGCTGCAGCGACATTTCCGGCACGCGCTTGCCTTTCGGGCGATCGAAGTGGGCCAGCAGCACCACTTTCGCGCCGCGCGCTTGCAGCGCCTTGATCGTCGGCAGCGCCGCGCGCAGGCGGGTGTCGTCGCTTACTTGGCCATCGGCCATCGGCACGTTGAAATCGACGCGCACCAGCGCGCGTTGGTTTGCAGGCGCGTCTTCGATCCGACGAAAGCTCATCAATTCCCTCTTATAGCCAAGCCGGCCCAATAGGCGCCGCCCAATACGATTGCCAACATCACCAGCGCCACGGCGACGGACGCCGCCCGCCGGTTTGCGTCCATGCGCACGAGCGCCGCGCGGCGCGTCCAATACCAAACCAGCGCCGCCGCGAACGCGACGAGTGCTGCGCCCCACGCCGGCGCGCCCATGATGCCCGCCACGAAAGCGAGCACCGCGAACGCAAGATCAGCGCCCGCATTGGCGATGTTGGGACGGCGCGGGTTCATCCACTGCACCCATCCCCGGATGCGCGCAGCGCAGTCCGGGGCCCATAAACACGAGCGTCAAACGTCCGTGCGCCATCACCACCATTTGGGGTTATGGGCCCCGGGCTCGATGCTTCCGCCTCCGCGCTGCGCGCTTCGGCGGACAAGTCGCATCGCCCCGGGGATGGGTGGTGGTGAGGCGCGCTCAAGATCAACCTTTGAGGAAATCCAGCTTGCCGAGTTCGACGCCGTTATGGCGCAGGATCGCGTAGGCCATGGTGACGTGGAAATAGAAGTTCGGCAGCGCCCAGGTGACGAGATAATCCTGGCCGCTGAATTTCAGCTCCATGTTCGGCACCTTCACCACGATCTCGCGCGTGTCGGCGCCTTCGTAATCGGCGGGGGAGTACGAGCTAGCGATGTCGATCACGCGGGCGATGCGGGCGTGCAGTTCGGCGAATGTGGTTTCCGTGTCGGCGTGCGCTTCCGGCGTTGCGCCGGCGAGGCGGGCGGCGGCGAGCTTGGCGGCGTCGCAGGCCATCTGCACTTGGCGCGTCAGCGGGTGCATGTCGGGCGCGAGCCGCGCGTTCAGAAACACGGACGGATCGATGTTCTTCGCCTTCGCGTGCGCTTCGGCTTTTTCGAGGAAGCCGTCGAGATTGCGCAGCATGCGGGTAAGCGTGGTCGTGGCGACCGCGTGGACGTTAAACTTGCTCAAGGAAACGCCCCTCAGAGATTGAGGCCCAGCCAATACGCGCCGCCCATGATCGCGATGAGCACGGTTGCGGCGTTGATCGACAGGACCATCCAGGTTCGGCTGCGCAGGCGGTCAAGCACGGCGCGGCGGCTCCAGGTCCAATAGGCCAGCATGCCGAACGTCGCCAGCCCTATGAGCCAGAGCGGCGCGTCATAAAGGCCGCAGCCAAACGCCGAGATGGCGAAGCCAAGCTCGGCGGCGGCGTTGTGCGCGGGGATGGGGCGGCGCATGGGCGCATGGAGACACGCGCTGTCGTGTTGGGCACGAAGGTTCAACCGGCGCACTTACTATGGACCGCCGGCGCCCCCGCCGGCATGCGCTTAACCTTCAGAACATGGCGCCGGCCGGCGAGGGCGCCGGCGGTCCATATTAGGGGCGCAGTGCGTTCAGCGCGTACGCCAACACAAACCCGCCCCATGGCAGCACGAGCCCAATCGCCAGTGCGCGCGTCAGCGTTTTCGCGTCGGAGAGGTGCGAGGGCTCGCGGCGGCCGAGCGTGAACTCAAACGCCAACCAACTCGCGGCGACGCCGATCACGTAGATGGCGAGCCCAAGATTGAGCTGATTGGCGAAATGCAGCGCGATCGCAAAGCTCAATGCCATGCCGAAGGCTTGCGCTTTGGCGTAGGCGGTGAGGGCGGGGAGCTTCATTTTGCGATCCTAGCGCGCCACTTGTTGTTCGTCGCAGTCATTCCGGGGTCGCGGCTTGCCCGCCGTAGCTCGCAGAGCGAAGGCGGGAGCGACGCCCGGAATCCAGGGGCAAACACGCAGGTCGTCGCCCCTGGATTCCAAATCGCGCTCCGCGCGTTTGGAATGACTGAGTTTCTGGTTTTCGGCGGGAACGGTCAGTCACTCGTAGATTTTACCCAGATAGATAATCAGGGCTGCACGTTTCCAGACGTTGGTCTCGTCGCTTAGAGCGTGGAGGCCGACAGCTGCAGCGCCAAGAAAGTCTCCAATCGTTCCGTTCTCCCACCCGAGCGCGCCTGACCCGTAAGGTTGGCTAGGTGTTTCCTTTTCAATCTCTCGTTCTTGAAACCAATCTCGCGCGAGTGTTTGGAGAAATTCGCAGAAGGTGGCTTCGTCGCATACACCTTCGAGGGCTCGGTCGAGCCTCTCTCCAGCTTCTTGCTTGATCTTGTCGATAGACACCTTTGCCCCCGGCCAGTCGCTCCAACTCTGGAGCGGTTTCGCTAGAAAGCAATGTCCGCTTCGGGCCAAGCGCAGACTCTGCGAGTTCGACGTCCCCTCTCCTGGTTAAGGAGAAGGTGGCGCGAAGCGCCGGATGAGGTTTACGGGGCCGTCCAAAAAAAGGCGCGGCGCATTGTTCTGAGAGGCCGGCAAACCTCACCCGTCGTTCGCTTCGCTCACTGACACCCTCTCCCTAACCGGGAGAGGGGACGAAGCACCGCGTTAGATCAATTTCCCCATCGCAACCGCCGTATCGGCCATGCGGTTCGAGAAGCCCCATTCGTTGTCGTACCAGGAGAGGATCGAGGCGAACTTGCCTTCCATCACTTTGGTCTGGTCGTTGTGGAAGATCGACGAGCGCGGGTCGTGGTTGAAATCGAGCGAGACGTTCGGCGCATCGGTGTAGCCGAGCACGCCTTTGAGCGGGCCGTCGGCGGCGGCTTTGATGGCGGCGTTGATCTCTTCCTTGCTCGTCGGCTTCTTCGCCACGAACTTGAAATCCACCACCGAGACGTTCGGCGTCGGCACGCGGATGGAGATGCCGTCGAGCTTGCCCTTGAGGTCCGGGATGACGAGGCCAATGGCCTTGGCGGCGCCGGTGCTGGTCGGGATCATGTTCAGAGCCGCGGCGCGGGCGCGGTAGAGATCCTTGTGCAGCGTGTCGAGCGTCGGCTGGTCGCCGGTGTAGGAGTGGATCGTCGTCATCATGCCGTGATCGATGCCGATGGCGTCGTTCAGCACCTTCACCACCGGCGCGAGGCAATTGGTGGTGCAGCTCGCGTTCGAGATGACGACGTGATCCTTCGTCAGGCCCTGATGGTTCACGCCATAGACGACGGTGTAATCGGCGTTGTCGGCGGGCGCCGAGACGATCACGCGCTTGGCGCCGCCTTCTAGGTGCGCGGCGGCCTTGTCGCGGGCGGTGAAGATGCCGGTGCATTCAAGCGCGATGTCGACGCCGAGGGCTTTGTGCGGCAGCTCGGCCGGGTTGCGGACGGCGGTGACTTTGATCTTGCCTTTGCCGAGATCGATCCAATCCTCGCCGCTCTTCACCTCGCCCGGGAACTTGCCGTGGACGCTGTCGAAGCGGAGCAGGTGGGCGTTGGTTTCGACGGGGCCGAGATCATTGATCGCGACCACTTCGATATCGGTGCGGCCGGCCTCGTAGATGGCGCGCAGCACATTGCGCCCGATCCGCCCGAAACCGTTGATCGCTACCTTCACGCTCATGCCGCCGCTCCTTTTGAAATCGCTGGAATTTGCGGGCTTCGTAGCGCCTTGAAGCCCTCGGCGCTACCCGCAGATCGGTAAAGCTGTGTTTCAACGAATCAGAGCTCGGCGTAACAATCGGTAGCAATGGTGATCGCGACCCCCAACGATGCGAACCCGGAAGAGAAGGCGCGCCGGCTGGCGCTCGCCTTGGACGCGATTGAGGCTGAGCTGAGCAAGCTGGACTTGGGGGCGGAGCCTGGCGCGGTGATTGCGGCTTTGGCGGCGCCCGTGTCCGCTTTTGATACGGCGGCGAAGGGGGCCTGATGACCGAAACCACGCTCACCATTTTGGGACAGGAGATCACGCTCGACGCCACGCCGGAGCAGGCCCGCCGCTTGGCTGATCTGGCGAAGGCGCTCGAGGCGCGGATGCCGGGCTTCACCGGCGATTCCGAGGGCCTGAAGCGGCTGATCCTCACGGCCTTGGCGCTAGTGGATGAAACGCAGATGACGCGCGCCAAGCTGGCTTTGGCCCAGGAAGAGATCGAGCGCCTCACCGACATGATCGTGGAGCTGCATCCCGACCCCCAGCCTGAACGCCCACGCGCGCCGCCCGCCGGGCGGCTGACGGCTTTGTCGCGCGCAGTGGGCGCCGCTTGAGACGAAGCGCCATCGCGCCTAGATTCAGCTCCGGGCGGTTACTGCGGCGTGCGAGAGGCGCATCATCCCTGGGACCGTATCATCTCTCTCGGGAGCTGGCTCTGTCGCGGACCCTGGTCCGCAGCACCTGGCGCCCACCTAGTTGTCTAGGGTTCGAGAGGATGAGCAATGCCTTCCGGCGCATGTGGTTCCGCCCAACCTTTTTTCATCTTCCCCCGCTTGCGGGGGAAGTGGATCGCGCGAAGCGCGAGACGAAGGGGGCAATGAAGGCGCATCCCCCCTCAGTCAGCTTCGCTGACAGCTCCCCCGTGAACGGGGGAGCAAAATGATTGCGCCATGATCTCAGATCCGCACCTAGAAGCGCAGAAGGCCGAAGCGCGGCTTTACATGCGCGATCTGCGGCAGAGCGTTGAAGCGCCGGATGCGGCGCTCAAGTTGTGCGAAAAATTTCCGATGGAATTGGCGCGGCTGACGCCGGTCGCGGGCTATTGGCCGGTCGGCGGCGAGATCGATCCGCGGCCGCTGCTGGCGGCTTTGGCGAAAGCCGGGCGCGAGATCGCGTTGCCGCGCATGGTGTCACGCGAGGGACCGGCGCGGTTTCTGGCGTGGCGCGGCGGCGAAGCGTTGCGGCCGGATGCGTTCGGCGTGCCCGCGCCGCCGTCCACGGGCCGCGAACTCGCGCCGATGCTGATTTTCGTGCCGCTGCTGGCGTTCGATCGCGCGGGAAGGCGCTTGGGGCAGGGCGGCGGGCACTATGACCGCATCATCTCGCTCTACCGTGCGCATGGCGCTGTCGCGGTGGGGCTCGCGTATGCTGAGCAGGAGATGGAGCGCGTGCCCACCGGCTCGCACGACGCTTCGCTCGATTGGGTGCTGACGCCGGCCGAAGCGATCCGCTGCCACGCGCGGGATGGGCTGAAGGGGCGGTAGCTCCGTCGACTCCCTCCCCCTTGTGGGGAGGGTTGGGGTGGGGGTACGGGCGGCAGCCCCTCCTGTAAGAGCACCGCCGTCACCCCGCCCCCAACCCCGCCCGCAAGGTGCGGGGAGTCGCGGCTGCGCTTCTTGAGCAATCGCGCCCGGCCAGCTAAACCCTCCGCCCCATGGCAGGCCATTCAAAATTCGCGAACATCCAGCACCGCAAGGGCGGGCAGGATAAAAAGCGCGCGCAGATGTTCACCAAGATCGCGCGCGAAATCCAAGCTGCGGTGAAGCTCGGCGGGCCGGACCCGAACGCCAATCCGCGCCTCTATCGCGCTTTGGCCTCGGGCCGCGCGGTCAACATGCCGAAGGACAACCTCCAGCGCGCCATCGACAAGGGCGGCGGCGCCGGCGCGGAGAACCTCGACGAAATCCGCTACGAAGGCTTCGGGCCGGGCGGGATCGGCGTCATCGTCGAATGCCTCACCGACAACAAGAACCGCACGGCCGGTGAAGTGCGCGCCGCGTTCGCCAAGAACGGCGGCAATCTGGGCGAAAGCAATTCGGTCTCGAACGCGTGGAAGAAGGTCGGCGAGATCCGCTATCCGCTGTCGGCCGCTAGCGAAGACGCGATGATGGAAGCGGCGATCGAAGCTGGCTGCGATGATTGCGTGGTCGAGGGCGAGCAGCACGTGCTCACGTGCGAGATGAACGCGCTCGCTGGCGCGGCGCAGGCCTTGGCGAAAGCGTTCGGCGATGCGGCGTCGGCGAAATTCGTGTGGCGCACGGATATCGCCATCCCGGTCGAAGGCGACAACGCCGAGACGTTGATGAAGCTGATCGATCAGCTCGACGATCTCGACGACGTGCAGGATGTCTATTCGAACGAAGACATCAGCGACGAAGAAATGGCGCGACTCAGCGCCTGATCGCGCGCATTTCGCTTTCGTTTTTTGCATTCTCTCCTAGGTTGAGCCATCGCGCATTTGCGCGCGGGGAGACGACCTATGGCGGAGCCCAACAAGCGCCTGATCCAGGCGCAGCAGCTGCAACAATATCTGACGCCGATCGGCGCCGCGCCGAAATGGACTGGAGACCGCAAGACGCTCGCGGCGTTTGCCTCATGGGTCTACAAAGTGCGCGACCACCCGAACCTCGGCGCGGGAACGAAGCCTTGCGCGGGCTTTGTTGATTTCACTGATGGCATGCCGCCGCCGCCGCGTGGCGCCGGCAATTCTTACGATGGCGCGGCGTTTCTGCATCCGACGTCCAGCACGCTGATCATCACCAGTCGCGGTTCGGAAACGCTGGAGGATTGGATCACCAATGCGGTCGCGGCGCTCGATATCTGCTGGAAGCAGATCGGGCCTGCGGTGCAACTCGCGGCGGATGCGGTCGTAGCGTCGCGGCGGGTGCTTGGCGGCGATGTCGCGCGCGTGCTTGTCTGCGGCAACTCGCTCGGCGGCGCGTGCGCGGAAGCGCAAGCGGCGTTGCTGAACGCTGAGTTGAAGAAGCGCGGCGAAGCTGCGGTGAACGATATCAGCGGTTTCTGCGATGGCTCGGCGGGCTTCGCCACCATCATCAAGAAATACGGCAACGAGACTTATCCCGGCATCGCCGCCGCGAATTTCAATCTCAAGAACACCATCACCCATCTCATCCGCGACAACGACCCGATCCTCGCCCAGCACGACATTCTGAACGGCGATACGCTAGGCAAGATCGATGACAACATCGCCTCGATCTATTCAGTGAATTTCGTGACGCGGAAGCCAGCCGGCCCAAACGGGATCAGGCGGCGGCGCTGGGAATTGGAAGCGGACGCCGCCAACCACAGCGATTTCTACTATTTCCACTTCATCGACGTGCCGAAGACGCACCACGTCGTGAAACCGAAATCGAAGGACATGTTCTGGGAGCCGGGCGAGGCGCCGGCGAAGACGGTGTTCAAACTCGATGAGTTGCCGCCGAAATATGCATGATTAGCCCGCGAACATCGCCGTCACGTTTTCGATCGCCATCCACAAGGGCGGGATGAGAAAGCCGATGGCGGCGGCGATCGCGAACGCGCCGAGCCACCACATCAGCCGCCGCATGAACGCGCGCTTGCGGCCGACGATCTTGTAGTCCGCGTCAATCACGCGCGCGCCATCGGCGAGCGGCTCTTGGCTCTCGCGCAATCGGATCGGTTGCGGATCGGACATGGTCATTGTGCGTCGATTCAAATCGCGGCCAGCATAAGGCGGAGCCGCCGGGCTGTCGCGCCGGCGGCTCCATTGTTCACGATTTCTGGCTGAGATTTTAGCCGCGGCCGCGGCGATTGTTCCAATCGCGGCTCTCCGCTTGGATCGTTGCGCTCAGGCGATCAAATCGCCGGTCGAGGTCGGCGCGTTCGCGCTGTGACAGACCGTTGCGGCGATAATCACGCTCGATGGCGGCGATGGTGCGGAATTCCGCGCGCAGGCGGTCCGCTTCGCGGCGCGACAAGCTGCCGTCACGCACGCCAGCGTCGATTCGCGCATCGAGATTGCGCTGACGCTGGTTGATCGGCATCCAATTGCCATCGCCACGATCTTGGCGATCGTTGCGCTCGTAACGAATGCGTTGGCTCAGCGCGTCAAAGCGGCGATCCAAATCCTGACGCTCGCCATAAGAGAGACCGTCGCCGGCGCGATAGCGCGCTTCCAAGCGCGCCAAATCGTTGAATTCCGCACGCAGGCGCACGGCTTCGTTGCGCGTCAGCGACCCATTGCGGACGCCGACATCGATGCGCTGATCAAGCTGCGCTTGGCGCTGATTGATGCTTTGCCAGCCCTGGGCTGACGCGGGGGCGGCAAACGCGAGCGCGCTCGCCGCAACGGCCATGGCTAGAAGCTTCTTCATTACGTAGTCCTTCCAAAAAGCTCACGCTCCGGTGATGAAACGTCCGAAACGCCAATGGGTTCACACCCGTTCTGCGCCTCGTCAGCGCGCCCCACGCCTTTGTGATTGCCAAGCTGCGGCCGAGGTTTCATACCGCTGACAAACTTTGGCGCCTTGCGCGTTGGTCATGATGGTCGCGCAGCGGTGCTGAACCGGGGGTGATGGAGCAATTCATGGGTTCTGAGCTGATCGTCGTGTTCGGCGGTTCGGGCTTCGTTGGCCGTCACGTGGTGCGTGCGCTGGCCAAAAGCGGCAAGCGCGTGCGTGTGGCGATGCGGCGCCCACATTTGGGCGCTGATCTGCGCGTGCTCGGCGATGTCGGCCAGATCCAGCTCGTGCAGGCGAACGTGCGGTTCCCTGACTCAATCGACGCAGCGCTCGATGGCGCCGATGGCGTTGTGAACCTCGTTGGCGTGCTCGCCGAACACGGCAAGCAGAATTTCAACGCGCTCCACGCGGAGGCGCCGCGCGTGATCGCCGAAGCCGCGGCCAAGCGCGGCATCAAGCGGTTTGTGCAGGTGTCGGCGATCGGCGCGGCGCCGAAGGGCGCGCGTTATGCGCGCACGAAATTCGCCGGCGAACAAAACGCACGCGCGGCGCTGCCGGAAACCATCGTGCTGCGTCCGTCGATCATGTTCGGCCCGGGCGACACATTCTTCAATCGCTTCGCCGATATGGCGCGATTGGCGCCGGCGATGCCGATCTTCGGTGGCGGCAAGACGAAGTTCCAGCCGCTGTTTGTAGGCGACATGGCTGACGCTGTCGTTGCAGCGCTGAACAATGAAAGCGCACGCGGGCGCACGTTCGAACTCGGCGGCCCGCGCGTCTATACGTTCAAAGAGCTGATGCAATATCTGCTGAACGAAATCGCCCGGCCGCGTCCGCTCGTGGATATTCCATTCTTCATCGCTCAGCCGATGGGCATCGTTATCGGCTGGTTCTCGACGCTCAATCCGTTCATGGATCCGCCGCTCACCGGCGATCAGGTGTTGATGCTGCAGAAGGACAACATCGTCGGCGTCGATGCGAGCGCGGGAACGCTGGCCCATCTCGGCGTCACGCAGCTGGAGAGCGTCGAAGCAATTGTGCCGAGCTATCTCTGGCGCTTCCGCCCGTACGGCCAATTCCAAACCAAGCAGAACGCCACATGAGCGGCGCGCCCAGCAAAGGTTGGGCGACCTTGGCGCTGATCTTCGGATTGGCGACGCTCGGCATATTCGTATCCTTCAGCCTGACCGCGAGCCCGACTTATGTCGGCATGGAACTATCTCGCAATGTGAGCGCGTTTCAGCGCGCGGTGACGCCGGGAGACGTAACGGCGCTGTTCGCGGACAATCGCATGGCGCGGCTTGAGGCGATGAACGCCGTCAACAAGCTCGATCTCAGCTATTTCATCGCTGCGTACACGTTGTTCGTGGCGTGCGCGGCGGCGTGGCTCTCCGGCGGCATCCGCCGGCCGCTGGCGCTGATCGCAGTGCTAGCGGCAATCGTCGGCGCGGTGGGTGACGTGATCGAAACGCGGGCGCAGATCGGGCTCGTGGATGCGTGGATCGCCGCTGGCGCGCCGCACTTTCTGCCAGAAGCGGCGGCCGATCATCTGCCGATCGCGCAATGGCATTGGCTCAAATATTTCGGGCTCGGCGCAAGCTCGATCGCCATCAGCATCATCGCGCTCACGGCCACGCCGCGCCGCTGGATTATCGGCGTTCTTGGCTTTGCGCCTTTGGCTGGCACGCTGGTCGTCTATGCCGGCCTGAGCGAAGACGGCCGCATCATCACCGCGCCGCTCGCCGTGTTCTGGACACTGCTGTTGGTGCTCGCGGCGCGCGATACGTTCTTCGGCAAGAAGGCTTAGCGCCATAACGGACCGCCGGCGTCTTGCCGGCATCTTTCGTTCCGAGCAAGCGCCGCGCTTCGACAAGCTCAGCGAGGCGCCATTTTACAATTGCGCAGGTCTCGCAATGCGCCTGCCTGAGCTTGTCGAAGGCTGGCGCACGCTCTCACGCACGTCGACCAGCGTTTTGACCTTCGCGGTTTTGAGCGCCGCGATCAGATCAGGCTGGCCGACATTCTCGTAACCGATGGTCCAGATCTTCGTCACAGATATCCAAGGCCGATCGCGGCGAGCATCGCACCGCCCAAGGCGATGCGATACCACGCGAACGGCGCAAAGCCCACGCGCGTCACGTAGTCGAGGAACGGCTTCACGACGATCGCCGCGGAAATGAAGGCGAACACGAAGCCGACAGCGATCTCGGCAATGCGTTCGGAGGTGATGTGGTCCTTCACGTTGATGAAGTCGTAGATGAAGGCCGCGATCATCGTCGGCATGGCGAGGAAGAACGAGAATTCCGCCGCTGCGCGGCGATCGAGGCCAAGGAGCAGGCCGCCATAAATCGTCGCGCCTGAGCGCGAGACGCCGGGGATCATGGCGATGCATTGCATGAAGCCGACGGCGATGGCGCGCCAGATTGGCGTGTCCGCAGCATCGGTGACAACCGGCGCCGGCCGGAAGCGCTCGAGCAACAACATCAACACGCCGCCGATCAGCAGCGCCCAGGCGATGACTTGGAAGCTCTCGTAGAGAACCGTCTTCACGTAATCGGCGGCGAAGAAGCCGATCAGCACCGCCGGCAAGAAGGCGAGAAACAGCATCAGCGCGAAACGGCGTGCTTCGGGCTTCGTCGGCAGGCCGGTGACGACGTCCCAGATGCGCTGGCGATAGAGCCACATGATCGCCAGGATCGAGCCCAGCTGGATCATCACCGTGAAGACACCGCCGGGGTCGTCGTAGCCGATCAGTTCGCCGCCGATGAGCAAATGCGCGGTGGAGGAGACGGGCAGGAATTCGGTGAGGCCCTGAAGAATGCCCAAGAGGGCCGCCCGGCCCAGATCCAGCCAATCCACGTTTTACGCCCCCTTTTTGAGCTGGCCGGACCATGGGGCGCGTCGCTTTCGGGCGAAAGCGCTAAAGTACATCAGTAAGACTGCCATAATGGCATGATTTTGCTTGCGGCGCGCGAAAATCGATAGATAGAGGAAACGAAACCCTTCGAATCCCGCGTCCAGGAGCGCGTTCATGGCCGAACGCATGTTGAAGTTTGTGTCCGTTGACCAGTCCTGGCCCGAAAAACGGCCAGCGGAGCAGCGCGCAGGCGATTTCCATGAAATCCATCGGGAATTCATCGCCGAGAAGGCCGCCACCCAGGCCGCCCGCTGCGGCCAGTGTGGCGTGCCATTCTGTCAGTCTCGCTGCCCTTTACACAACAATATCCCCGACTGGCTGCGCCTGACCGCCGAGGGGCGGCTGGAAGAGGCCTACGCGATGTCGGCCTACACCAACTCGATGCCCGAGATCTGTGGCCGCATCTGCCCGCAGGACCGGCTCTGCGAGGGCGATTGCGTGATCGAGCAATCGGGCCACGGCTCGGTGACGATCGGCGCGGTCGAAAAGTACCTCACCGAGACGGCCTTCAAGGAAGGCTGGGTGAAGCCGATCCGCGCGCGTGTTGAGCGCGGCGAGAGCGTCGGCATTGTCGGCGCCGGCCCCGCGGGCCTGGCTGCGGCGGAAGCGCTCCGCATCCGCGGCTATAAGGTGACGGTCTATGATCGCCACGATCGCGTCGGCGGGCTGCTGATCTACGGCATTCCGAATTTCAAGCTCGACAAAGAAGTGGTCGAGCGCCGCACGCAGCGCCTGATCGAAGGCGGCGTGAAGTTTGAACTCAACTGCGATGTCGGGACGACGATCTCGTTCGACGCACTGCGCAACAAGCACGATGCGGTGCTGATCGCGACGGGCGTGTATGCCGCGCGTCCGCTCAGCGTGCCGAACGCGCAGGCTTCAGTGAAGGCGCTCGATTATCTGATCGCCGCCAACCGCGCTGGGCTCGGCGACAAGGTTGCGGGCCATGACGATGGCTCGCTGCTGGCCAAAGGCAAGCGCGTTGTCGTCATTGGCGGTGGCGATACGGCGATGGATTGCGTGCGCACGGCGATCCGCCAGGGCGCGAAGAACGTGACCTGCCTCTATCGCCGCGACCGCGCCAACATGCCGGGCTCGCAGCGCGAGGTGAAGCACGCGGAAGAAGAGGGCGTGGCGTTCGATTGGCTCGCCGCGCCGAAGGCGTTGAAGGCTGGCAAGACGGGCGGTGTGAAGGCCGTGCGCATGCGCTTGGGTGCGCCGGATGCTTCCGGCCGCCGCGCGCCGGAAGAAACGCCGGGCAGCGAATACAATGTCAGCGCCGATCTCGTGATCGCAGCGCTGGGCTTCGATCCGGAGGATCTGCCGAATGCGTGGAACGCGCTCGATCTCAAGACGACGCGCTGGAACACGCTGAAGGTCGACGCGAAGTTCGCGACCAATCTGCCGGGCGTGTTCGCGGCGGGCGATATCGTCCGCGGCGCTTCGCTTGTCGTGTGGGCGATTAAGGAAGGGCGTGACGCTGCGCAGGCGATGCACGCTTATCTGCAGGAACGCGCGGCGATCGCGCGCGTGGCGGCGGAGTAGGGATATGAGCGACGGGTACGCTGACATCGAACGCTATCGCCGCGAAGCCGAACGCCTCGCGCGCGACGGCATGTATCTGCCGGGCGAAGAGCGCGACGCGTGCGGCGTCGGCATGGTTGTCGCCATTGATGGCAAGCCGCGCCGCGATGTCGTCACCATGGCGATCTCGGCGCTCAAGGCTGTGTGGCACCGCGGCGCTGTCGATGCGGACGGCAAGACCGGCGACGGCGCTGGCATTCTGATCCAAGCGCCGCAGGATTTCTTCCGCGAAGTTGTTGAGCGCGGCGGTCACAAGCCGGGCGATCGTACGATCTTTGTCGGCCAGCTCTTCCTGCCGCGCACCGATCTTGGCGCGCAGGAGCGCGCGCGTGTCATCGTCGAGAGCGAAATCATCCGCGCTGGCTTTTCGCTTTATGGCTGGCGGCAAACGCCGATCGACATTTCCGCGCTCGGCGAGAAGGCCAACGCGACGCGGCCCGAGATCGAGCAAGTGCTGTTCTACGATCCGCAGCAGCGCGACGAAGACATGGTCGATCGCGACCTGTTCGTCTGCCGCCGCCGTATCGAGAAGCGCGCGCTGGCGTCGAACATCACCGAGCTTTACGTCTGCTCGCTCTCAGCGAAGCGGCTGATCTACAAGGGCATGTTCCTCGCCCAGGAGATCGACACTTTTTATCCGGACTTGAAGGACGAGCGCTTCGTTTCGTCCGTCGCGCTCTATCACCAGCGTTATTCCACCAACACGTTCCCGACCTGGCGCCTGGCGCAGCCGTTCCGGATGCTGTGCCACAACGGCGAAATCAACACGCTGAAGGGCAACGTCAATTGGATGCGGAGCCACGAAATCCGCATGGCGACGGATGCGTTCGGCAAGGCCGACGCCGGCGATGTGAAGCCGATCATTCAGCCCGGCGGTTCGGATTCCGCGGCGCTCGATAGCGTGTTCGAGGTTTTGGTGCGCGCTGGCCGCGCGGCGCCGATGGCGAAGAGTTTGCTGGTGCCGGAAGCGTGGGCGAAGTCCACGACGATGAAGGACGAGCATCGCGCGCTCTATGCCTATTGCAACGCGGTGATGGAGCCGTGGGACGGGCCGGCGGCGCTGGCGATGTATGATGGCCGCTGGGCCGTCGCTGGCATGGATCGCAACGGTCTGCGGCCGATGCGCTACGCGCTGACGGGCGACGGCTTGCTGGTTGTCGGCTCGGAAGCGGGCATGTGCCCACTCGATGGCCGCAAGGTGCTGGAGCGCGGGCGCTTGGGCGCGGGCCAGATGGTGGCCGTCGATACGCGCGAAGGCCGGCTCTATCATCACGAAGAGATGGTCGATCAGCTCGCCGCGCAGCATCCGTATGGCGAGTGGCTGACGAACGTCATCGATCTCGACAAGAAGCTCGCGGGCGAAGAGCGCGCCTTGTTCACGAACAAGGAAGAGCTGACGCGCCGGCAAAACGCGGCGGGCTTCTCGCTTGAAGACATCGAGCTGTTGCTGCAGCCGATGCTCGAAGAGGGCAAGGAAGCGATCGGCTCGATGGGCGATGACGCGCCGCTGGCGGTGCTGTCTGAGCAGACACGGCCGCTGTCGCATTATTTCCGGCAGAATTTCAGCCAAGTGACCAATCCGCCGATCGACGCGCTGCGCGAAGATCGGGTGATGAGCCTCACGACGCGCTTCAAGAACCTCGGCAACATCCTGGCGCAGGACAGCACGCAGGCGAACGTCTACACGCTCGCGAGCCCGATCCTGACCAACGGCATGTCGGCGCGGCTAAAGGAAGAGCTCGGCGAAGACGCCGCTTTGATCGATTGCACCTTCCCAACACCGAGCGCGGGCGATGACGCGGGCGCTGCGTTGCGCTTGGCGCTCGACCGCGTGCGTGCGGAAGCGGAAGAGGCGGTGCTCAAGGGCTGCTCGCACGTCGTGTTGAGCGATGAAGCGCAGGGGCCGGATCGCGTCGGCTGTCCGATGATCCTGGTGACGGGCGGCGTGCACGCGCACCTGGTGTCGAAAGGTTTGCGCTCGTTCTGCTCGATCAGCGTGCGCGCGGCGGAATGCTTGGACACGCATTATTGCGCCGTGCTGATCGGCGCCGGCGCGACGACGGTGAACCCGTATCTCGCTTTCGCGACGGTGGCGGATCGTTGCGCGCGTGGGCTTGCGGGTAAGCTCACGCCGGAGCAAGCGGCGCTGAATTATCGCACCGCGCTCGATGCGGGCTTGCTGAAGATCATGTCCAAGATGGGCATCTCGGTGATCTCGTCCTATCGCGGCGGCTTGAATTTCGAAGCGATCGGTCTCTCGCGCGCTTTGGTGGATGAATTCTTCCCGGGCCTCACGAGCCGCATCTCCGGCATCGGCCTCGGCGGCATCGCGCATGAGTGCGTCGAGCGGCACACGAGCGCGTTTGACGAAGATGCCGTCGCGTTGCCTGTTGGTGGTTTGTATCGCTGGCGCGCGAGCGGTGAGCGGCATGCGCTTGAGGCAGAATCGATCCATCAGCTGCAGCACGCCTGCAACACTGGCGATTATGCCGCCTACAAGAAGTACGCCGACAAAGTGCGCGGCCGCCGTTTGGATCAGCCGATCCAGTTGCGCGATCTGCTCGAGGTTCGCGAAGGCGCCGTGCCGACGCCGATCCACGAGGTCGAGAGCGTCAACGAAATCCGCAAGCGCTTCAACACGCCGGGCATGAGCCTCGGCGCGTTGTCGCCGGAAGCGCATGGCACTTTGAACATCGCCATGAACCGCATCGGCGCACGTTCGGTGTCGGGCGAGGGCGGCGAAGATCCGGCGCGCTACAAGGCGCACCCGAACGGCGACGACGAAAACTCGGCGGTGAAGCAGATCGCGTCAGGCCGCTTTGGCGTCACGGCGGAATATCTGAACCAATGCCGCGAGATCGAGATCAAGGTGGCCCAGGGCGCGAAGCCCGGCGAAGGCGGCCAATTGCCTGGCTTCAAGGTGACGGAGCTGATCGCGCGCCTGCGGCACGCGACGCCGGGCGTGACGCTGATCTCACCGCCGCCGCACCACGACATCTACTCGATCGAAGATCTCGCGCAGCTGATCTACGATCTGAAGCAGATCAATCCGTACGCGAGCGTGTGCGTGAAGCTGGTCGCGCAATCGGGCATCGGCGCTGTCGCCGCGGGCGTCGCGAAAGCGGGCGCAGATACGATCCTGATCGCGGGGCATGTCGGTGGCACCGGCGCGAGCCCGCAAAGCTCGATCAAATACGCCGGCATCCCGTGGGAGATGGGCCTCGCGGAAGCGCATCAGGTGCTGATGCTCAACAATCTCCGTCATCGCGTGCGCTTGCGTACCGATGGCGGCCTGCGCACGGGCCGCGATATTCTCGTCGCGGCGATCCTCGGCGCGGAAGAGTTCGGCATCGGCACGGCGTCGCTGGTGGCAGTCGGCTGCATCATGATGCGCCAGTGCCATTCCAACACGTGCCCAGTTGGCGTCTGCACGCAAGACGAAGCGCTGCGCAAGCGTTTCAGCGGCTCGCCGGACAAGGTCGTCAATCTGATGACGTTTGTTGCGGAAGAAGTGCGCGAACTGCTCGCGCTGCTCGGCTTCCGCTCGCTCAACGAAATCATCGGCCGCACGGATTTGATCGAACAGATCAGCCGCGGCGCCGAGCATTTGGACGACATCGATCTCAACCCGCTGCTGGTGCGCGTCGATAGCCCGTACCCGGCCTATTGCAC
>CAZZFE010000043.1:0-33402 GCA_964653495.1 uncultured Terricaulis sp.
TCACCTACGGCACGAACAACGAGTTCGGCTTCGATTATCTGCGCGACAACATGAAGTACTCGCTGGGCGAAATGGTCCAGCGCGGTCACCGTTACGCGATCGTCGACGAAGTCGACTCGATCCTGGTCGACGAAGCCCGCACGCCGCTGATCATCTCCGGCCCGACCGAAGACCGCAGCGAACTCTACAAGGCGATCGACGCGATCATCCCTCTCCTGCGCGCCGAGCACTACGAGCACGACGAGAAGCAACGTTCGGTCACCTACACCGAAGCCGGCTCAGAGCGCATCGAAGAGATGCTGGCTGAGCGCGGTCTGCTGCAAGGCTCACTCTACGAGCCGGCGAACATCTCGCTCGTGCACCACGCCAACCAAGGTCTGCGCGCGCACAAGCTGTTCCATCGCGACAAAGATTACATCGTCAAGGACAAGGAAATCGTCCTCATCGATGAATTCACCGGCCGCATGATGCATGGCCGCCGCTTGAGCGAAGGCCTGCACCAAGCGATCGAAGCCAAGGAAGGCGTGCAGATCCAGCCTGAGAACCAGACGCTGGCCTCGATCACGTTCCAGAACTATTTCCGCTTGTACGACAAGCTCGCCGGCATGACCGGCACCGCCGCGACCGAAGCGCAGGAATTCGGCGACATCTACAAGCTCGATGTCGTCGAAGTGCCGACCAACCGCGAAGTGAAGCGCATCGACGATGACGATGAAGTCTATCGGACGGCGAAAGAGAAATACAAAGCCATCATCACCGACGTCGAGGAAACGCACCGCAAGGGTCAGCCGGTTCTCGTCGGTACTGTGTCGATCGAGAAATCCGAATATCTCTCCGGCCTGCTGAAGCAGCGCGGCATCCCGCACCAAGTGCTGAACGCGCGCTATCACGAGCAGGAAGCGTCGATCGTTGCGCAAGCCGGCGTGCCTGGCGCGGTGACGATCGCCACCAACATGGCCGGCCGCGGCACCGATATTCAGCTTGGCGGCAACGTCGACATGCGTTTGAAGGCGGCGCTCAAGGGCGATGAAACGCCGGATCAGATCGCGGGCCTGAAGCGCCAAATCCAGCAAGACGTCGAAGCCAAGAAGCAGATCGCGCTGCAAGCTGGCGGTCTCTACGTGCTCGGCACCGAGCGCCACGAAAGCCGCCGCATCGACAACCAGCTGCGCGGCCGTACCGGCCGTCAGGGTGACCCGGGCAAGTCGAAATTCTACATCTGCTTGGAAGACGATTTGCTGCGCATCTTCGCGGCGGAGCGCCTGGACGCGATCATGCGCGGCCTTGGCATCCAAGAGGGCGAGGCGATCGTCCACCCGTGGATGAACAAGGCGCTCGAAACCTCGCAGCGCCGCGTCGAACAGCGCAACTTCGAAATCCGCAAAAACCTGCTGAAGTTCGACGACGTCATCAACGATCAGCGCAAGGCGATCTTCGAGCAGCGCATCGAATTCATGCGCACTGCCGACGTCGCGCCGATCGTGAAGGATATGCGCCACGACGTCGTGGAAAAGCTCGTCTGGCGGCACATGCCGGAAAAGGCTTATCCGGAGCAGTGGAACATCGAAGAGATGATCATCGAAGCCGACGAAATCTTCGATCTCAAGATTCCGTTCGATCGCTGGGCCGCCGAAGAAGGCATCGCCCAACTCGAAATCATCGAGCGTCTCACGCGCGAAGTTGATCAAGCCTACGCGCAGAAGGCCGCTTTGCTCGGCCCCGAGCGTTTGCGCGCGGTGGAGAAGCAAGTGCTGCTCTCCGTCGTCGACATGCGTTGGCGCGAGCACTTGTCGCTGCTCGACCATCTGCGTTCCGTCATCCACTTGCGCGGATACGCGCAGCGCGATCCGCTGAACGAGTTCAAGACCGAAGCGTTCACGTTGTTCGAGCGCATGCTGCTCGACCTGCGCACGACGGTGACGCGCATGTTGCTGCGTCTGCAGATCGGCCAGGCCGACGAAGTGCCGCGTCCGCAAGCGCCGCAGCAGATGTTCGAGGTCCACCAGAACCCCGACACCGGCGAGAACGAGATGCAGACAGCAGATCTCGCCATGACGCCGGACGGCTTCGATCGCCACAACCCGCGCACCTGGGGCAAAGTCTCGCGCAACGCCCCATGCCCGTGCGGCTCAGGCAAGAAGTTCAAATACTGCCACGGGCAGGAAGCGGCGACGGCTTAACGCCGTCCCGCCAGTTCGCCAATCAGCACGCGCCAATGATCGAGGCCGTTGTAGAACGCCTCGACGGGCACGCGTTCGTTCAGGCCGTGCGCGAAGGCGTCGCTGTCTTTCATGAAAATCTCGCCGACACCGTAGGTTGGGATGCCGGCGGCGCGATAGAACATGCCGTCCGTGTAGTACGGCGCCATGGCCGGCACGATCGGCACGCCGGGATGATGGCGATTCACCGCGGCGGTGACGGCCGCGATCACGTCTTCGCGGAGCGGTGATGGATCGGTCGGCGGCAGATCGCTGCGCAGTTCGACGGTGACGCTTTGCCCCGCAAGCTGCTGCAATTGCGCCTGTACGTCGGCAACCGCGACACCGGGGAAGATGCGGCAGTTCACTGTCGCGACCGCTGTCTGCGGGAGGGCGTTGTCGGCATGGCCGGCATTGAGGCGCGTCGGGATGCACGTCGTGCGCACTTGTCCGACAAGCCCGGGCTCGCGCGACATGCGCGCCGCCGCGCGGCGATCGCCGGGGCGTTGCGCGAAGCGCCGCATCGCCGCGCCGATCTCGCCCTCGGCGCCCGCGCCGCGTGCGCGGAATGAGGCGATCGTGGTGTCGTTCCACATCACCGGAAACTCGTACGCGCGCAGCCGTGCGATCGCTTCGGTGAGATCGAAGATGGCGTTGTCGGCGCGCGGCGCGGAGGAATGGCCGCCGGGATTGCGCGCGGTGAGCGTGAAGGTGGCGAAGGTCTTTTCCGCAGTCTGTATCGTATACGACGTCGGCGCGCCGGTTTCCTCGCTCACATCGCCGCCGCCGCCATCGGAGTTCAGCGCGAATTCCGGATCGCCGAGCAGCGCGCGATGATCGCGCAGCAGCACGCGCGTGCTGATCGCGTTGGTTTCTTCGTCGCCGCTGAACACCAGGATCAAATCGCGCGTGGGCGTGAAGCCCTCGGCGCGCAATTGAAGGAATGTCGTGGTCAGGAGGGCGACGCCCGCCTTGTTGTCCGACGTGCCGCGACCGAAGAAATAGCCGTTCTCTTCGATCAGAGTGAACGGATCGCGCTCCCAATCCGAACGCAGCGCGGCGACCACGTCCATGTGCGCCAGAAGCAGGATCGGCCGTCCGCCCGAACCATCGCCGCGAAAGCGCACGACCAGCACAGCGGTGCTTTCCACCGGCAGCACGTGCACGTCTTCCGCCGCGAAGCCGCCTTGGCGGAAGCGGTTAGCAAGAAAGTTCGCCATTGCCGGCGTTTGCCCGCCGGCGACAGACGTATCCATGCCGACAATGTTTTGGAAAATGTCACGCGCGTAGGCGCGGGCGGCAGCGTTGTCAGTTTGCGCATGCGCCGGCGCTGCGAGCGCCAAGGCTAAAGCCGCACAAAAGCCGCGCGCGATGTTTGCGAACATGATCCCTCCAACCGGCCGAAACGATGGTTGGCCGCGTGCGCTTTGGCAAGCGCACGTCCCGATCACAAAACAAAGGCCGCCACAAAATAAAAAGGCCGCCGGTTTCCCGGCGGCCCTGCAGTTGGGTGCAAACTTAGAACTTAGTTGCGGTTCGGATGATAGCGATCCCGCAGCAGCGTTTGGCGCGAGGTGAGCGGCTGTTCGCGGCCATCGATGAACACGGCGGTCGGCGCCGTTTTCACTTCCAGCGGATCGCCGTCCCAAACCACGACGTCAGCAGTCGCGCCAGCGCGCAGCACGCCAAGGTTCGTCGCGCCGAACACTTCGGCCGGCACGCTGGTGATCGAGGCGAACGCCGCGCCCCAATCCATGCCGTTGGCGACGGCGTTGCCGGCTTGTTGCAGCGTCAGGCGCGCTTGGTGCGCGTCGCCTGGGCTCGCGATGATCACGCGTACGCCGGCGCGTTGCAGGATCGCGGCGTTGTCGAGGCGCGAGCCGATCTGCTCGAAATTGCCGGGCAGGTTCTGCGTCGTGTCGACCATCACCGGGATGCCGGAAGCGGCGATTTCGTCAGCGATCTCCCAGGCTTCCGAGCCGCCATTGATGACGAAGCGGAGCTGCGGATTGCGGCGCTTGAATTGGATCAAGCGGCGGATATCCGTCGCGCTTTCGACATTGACGAGGATGAGGCCACGACCTTGCGCGAAGGGCTGCACGGCCTGCGCGTCGATCTCGTTCAGCACGGCGCCACCCTGGCCGCTGCGATAGCGGCCCGGATATTCGCGGGCGTCGCGCAGCGCTGCTTCCAGCGCCGGCCAATAGGCCGCGCGTGAGCCGCCGGTGCGGTTTGCGCCGGATTCGCCCATTTGCAGCACCATGAAGGCGTCGTCGCGGAACACGCTGTTTGGCTGGCCGCTCATCGAAACGAGCGCGCCGATGCCGGAGAACATCGTGTTCGAACCGCCAGGGGCGATCGCCACGCGCGTCACGCCTTCGATGCGCGTCACTGGAATGGCGGTGACGGTGTGATCGAACGCGGCGCCCGCATCCGCCGCGGCGGAGACGAGTTGGCCTTCGATGCTCGCATCGTTCGGCGCGCCTGAGCCGGAGATTTCCGACAGTCCGATCTGGCTCACAGCGGCGAACACGCCGGGCGTGACCCATTTGCCGGTGGCGTCCACCACGCGCGCGCCAGCTGGTGCGGCGATGTTGGCGCCCACGGCGCGGACTTGATTGTCGACGATGAGAACATCGCCGCCTTCAATCACGCCGGCTTGGGTGTTGGTGATCACGCGCCCATCACGGATGAGCACGGTTTCAGCGGCCGCGGGCACAGCGAGTGCGAGCGCGACCAAAGCGGGAGAGAGCCACTTCATTGGCCGGTGCTCCAAGCGGTTTGACCAAGTTCGAAGTCTGACGGCGGCAGACGCGAAGCGCCACGCTCGTGCGCGAGCGCGCCATCCATGTAGACGCGCTCCGCAACTGCGTAGCTCGACAGCGGATCGGCCGACCACACGACGACGTCAGCGGCTTTGCCGACCGTCAGCGTGCCGGTTTCGTTTTCGATGCCGAGCGCGCGGGCCGGATTGCGCGAGAGCCACGTCCACGCATGCGCGCGGGTGATCTCGAGGCCGGCGCGGCGGCCGTCCGACATGGCCTTCGCCGCTTCCTGGTTCAGGCGCTGAATGCCAACGGCGCTATCAGAGTGAACGATGGCGCAGCTGTTTTCCGGCGCGTCGACGAACGGGATGTTCTCGCGGATGCCGTCATAGGCTTCCATCTTGAAGCCCCACCAATCGGCCCACATCGCCGCGCAGGTGCCGTGCTCGGCGAGCAGGTCGGCGATCTTGTAAGCTTCGACCGCGTGGTGGAAGGCGGCGACCTGGAAGCCGAACTCGTCAGCGATGTCCAAGCCGATCGCCATTTCGTTGGCGCGGTAGCAGTGCCATTGCACGCGGATTTCGCCGCGCAACACGCCAGCGAGCGTGTCGAGCTCGAGATCGCGATCCGGCGCGCGTGCGCCTTCAGCGCCGCTGCGCGAGCGCTCGAGGTTGCGATTGTACTCAGTCGCGCGCGCGAAGGCTTGGCGCCAGCCGGCGACGTTGCCCATGTCCGTGGCCGGGCTTTGGTTGCGGCCGCCATAAACACGCGACGGGTTTTCGCCGCACGCCATCTTCAGCGATTGCGGCGCGTTCGGGAATTTCATCTCCTGCATCGTCGCAACGCCAAGAACCGGGCGCAGCGTCGTGCCACGGCCGCCGAAGAGGTTGGCGGAGCCGGGGAGAATGTGCAGAGCGGTGATGCCGCCGGCGACAGCGCGCTGGAAGCCCGGATCCTGCGGCCACACCGAATGCTCGGCCCACACCTCAGCCGTATTCGGCTGCGTGACTTCGTTGCCGTCGGAATTGGCTTGGATGCCCGGCGAGGGATAATCGCCCAAGTGCGAGTGCGCATCGATGATGCCGGGCGTGACGAACTTGCCCGTGCCGTCGATGATCTCGGCGCCAGCCGGCGCGGTGAGATTTTGGCCAACGCCAGTGATGCGGCCGTTCTCGAACATCACGTCGGTGTTGGCGAGCTCGGCGCCGTTGCCGTCAAACACGGTCGCGCCCCGGATCAGCACCGGGCGATATTCGCGCCGCACATAAGTGGATGGAAACGCCGTGGCGGATGCCGCGGGTGTCGTTGTCGTCGGCGTGTTGGTTGCGCCAGTGCTGGCGCAAGCCGTCAACGCCAGGCCGCTCATCAGCGCGGCCCAAGTTGTTTTTCCGGAAAGCATGCTCTCTCCCTCACGAGAAGCGTGCATGAGAACGGCTCGCGCGCTGCCGGACAAGGGCTTGCACGCCTTTCGGGAGAGATTTGCGACGAAGTCCCCGCCCGCTGCAATCAGCGGCGGCGATCTGTGCCAAATTGTGTCAGCTGATCAGGGGCGGCCAGCAATTGTTTGGATCAGCACGCGCCAATGCGTGAGGCCGTTGTAGAAGCCTTCAACCGGCACGCGCTCGTTGAGGCCGTGCGCGTAATCGTCACCGAGCTTCATGAAAATGCCGCCGACGCCGTACGTCGGAATGCCCGCGCCGCGGAAATAGACGCCGTCCGTCGCGCCCGCTGACATGCCAGGCGAAACGCCAGCATTCGGATACACCGCGCGCACCGCCGCGTTCACCGCGCGCAGCACGTCTTCGCGCAACGGCGACGCATCGCTCGCGAACGCCTGATCGATTTGCGCGATCTGGATGCTCTCGCCGACGACGCGTTGCAATTGCGCCTGCACGTCTTCAACTTGAACGCCCGGGAATACGCGGCAATTCACTGTCACCGTGGCTGATTGCGGCAGCGCGTTTTCGGCGTGGCCGCCGGCGAGCATGGTCGGCACACACGTCGTGCGTACTTGGCCGACCCAGGACGGATCGCGCGAGATCGTCGCCGCCGCGCGGCGATCGCCTGGGCGTTGCGCGAAGCGGCGGAGCGCTGCGCCCAGTTCGCCATCGATCGATTGGCCGGCGGCGCCGAAGCTGCGCACCGTCGTATCGTTCCACATCACCGGAAATTCGTAGGCGCGCACGCGATTGATGGCGTCGGCGAGATCGAAGATGGCGTTGTCGGCACGCGGCAGCGAGGAATGGCCGCCTGGATTGCGGGCGGTGAGGCGGTAGGAAACATAGGTCTTCTCCGCCGTTTGCATTTCATAGCCAAGCGGCGCGCCGGTTTCTTCGCTCAGGCCGCCGCCGCCAGCGTCGGAGTTCAACGCGAATTCTGCATCGATCAACGCGCGATGATCGCGCAGCAGCGATTGTACGGTGAGGCCTTGGGTTTCTTCGTCACCGCTGAACACGACGATCAGATCGCGCGTCGGCGTGAAGCCTTCGGCCTTCAAGCGCAGCAACGTCGCGGTGATGTGGGCGATGCCGGCCTTGTTGTCCAAGCTGCCGCGGCCAAAGAAATAGCCGTTCTCTTCCACCATCGTAAACGGATCGCGCTCCCAATCCGAGCGCAAAGCCGGCACGACATCCATGTGCGCGAGCAACAGGATCGGGCGCCCGCCCGAGCCATCGCCGCGATAGCGCACGACCAGCGAGGCGACCGCGCCGAGCGGCACGACCTGCACATCCGCCGCCGGGAAACCGCCATTGCGATAGAGGTCAGCAAGATAGGCTGCGAGCTGCGGCGTCTGCCCGCCTTCGGGCGATGAATTGAATGAGATTGTGCGCGCGAGAATTTCGCGCGCCTGTGCGCGGGTGGAATCATCGCTCGGCTGCGCATGCGCGGCGCTGGCGAGAGCGAAGAGGGCGGCGAGCGCGGCGACGATCGATTTCATTCTGACCCCACATCAAGTCTAGCCGTCATGCCGCGCCGATTAGGCCTTTGGCAAGGGTTGGGGCGCATCGGTGGAGCCGAAACATTGGCGGTCGGTGCGCGACTCGCGTTGGAGTTTCACCCATGAGCGTCATGCTGATCCTCGGCATCGATCCCGGCCTCAATCGTTGCGGCTGGGGATTGGTCGCGAGCGAAGGCTCACGGCTCACGCACGTGGCGCACGGTGTGATCAAGCCGCCGCAGCAACAGCAGCTCGCAAGCCGCTTGCACGACGTGTTCGAAGGCCTCTGCAAGGTGATGGACGATCACCGCCCGCACGAAGTGGCCGTGGAAGAGACGTTCGTGAACTCGAACGCACGCGCGGCGCTGGCCTTGGGTCAAGCGCGCGGCGTCGCGCTGGCGGCGGCTGCGCGGAGCGGTGTTGTTGTGGCGGAGTACGCGCCGACTACGATCAAGAAAGCCATCGTCGGCTCAGGCGCGGCCGACAAAACGCAGATCGCGTTCATGGTGCGGCGCTTGCTGCCGACGGCAGGCGATGTCACGGCTGACGCTGCGGATGCTTTGGGCGTTGCGCTTTGCCATGCCGCGCATGGCGGCTTTCGCCGCCGCGCTGGCGGTTAGGCGACAGCCGCAGGCTTGCGGCCCAGGCGCTTGTCGACGACCGCGACCAAGCCTTTGACCAGATGCGCGCGCTCGTTGGCGTGGCCTGAGTTCAGCACGCCGAGCTGATGCATCGCGTCGACATGCGTGCGCAGCACGGCTGAATCAACCTCGCCAGCCGCGCCCACCGCGCTCAGATAGCGCATGAGAGAACGCGATGCGTCAGCGAGCGCCGTGTCGGAGAGCAGGTCCGCCAATTTTTCCGTGTCGTTCACGGCAGCGAAAACTTCGCGCAGACGCTTGCGATCGCCCGGCGTCAGATCCTTCGCCACTTCGCTGATCTTGCGCACGCTGCGGCGTGTCATTTCGCGATTTTCTTCGGATTCCCAGGGCTGGTTCTGCTCGTCGTCAACCGGATCAGAGAAGCGGCGGAGCGGCCCAGCATAATTCTCATCGGCGCGGCGGCGGCGGCACGGGCCGACATAGCCAACGCTTTCGATGAACGGACGTTGGCGCTGCAGCACCGCATCAACGCGATCGAGCAGGGCCGCGCCCGTGAACGGGCGGACGAGCATTTCGTCAACGCCGCTATCGCGCGCCGCGGAGAGGAATTTGTCGGTCGGCGTGTCGGTCATGACGACGACCGGCGTCGAGCGTTTCACATTGCGGAAACCGTTGCGAACCATCCGCGTGTATTCGAGGCCCGACAGGCCCGGAACGCGTGAGGTGGTGATGACGATTGCGGGCCGCAGCGACGCAGTGCGGTCCAGCAATTCGTTGCCGTCGACAGCGAATTCGACGTTGAAATAGCCCGCGCCAACAAGCACGTCGGAAACAAGCCGACGCGTGTAGTAATTGTCGTCGCAAACCAAGAACAGGGTCGAGTGCGAGCGGGCCATGGGGTGCTGAAACCTTCGGAACTAGTCCGCCGAAAGTACCGAACTTATGTTTATGCACCGTAACGAAAACGGGGATTCATAGTTGAGCGATCACTAACGCGAAGCCGCGTTTAGAAACGCTCAACCAATCCATACGCCAGCAAACGCGCCGCGATCGTGGTCGCGTCATCCACGCCAAGCTCTGACGGCGCGAACGGCTTGCCGTTGAGGGCGCGTTCGAGCGCGGGGCGCGCGCTGGCCGGAAAATCGAGCTCGCCGCCGGGGGAGACCAGCGCCAGCTTGTCGCCATCCTCGGCGATGCGGAAATGCGCGTGGCGCTTGAGCTGGAATTTTTCGTCCGCGCTCACCGGTTTGATCGCGTCGCGCACGGCGAAGCGATTGTCGGCGGGACGGGAGCGGATGAATTCGTCCGCGATCAGATCAAGCGCGGGGTCGAGCTTGGCTTCGCGCGCGGCGATGTCGAGCAGCTTGCTCAGATACTTCCGCGCGTCGGCGCGATCGAAGCCGGAAACCGCGTAGCCGGCCGGCAAGCTCTTGCGAAAATCCGGTTGCTTCAGCGCCACCTCGGACACCGCTTCGAGCATAAGGTCGGCCCAGGTGCGGGTGATCAGGCCGATGGTGATGTGCAGCGACGCTGCATCACCGGAGGTGAGCGCATCATGCATCAGCCCGCGCGGGACATACGCGCAATCGCCGGCCTTCAGCGTGAATTCCTGCTTCAGCTCACCCGCTTCGAACTTGCCAAGCTCAAAGCCTTCGCCGCGATAGGGCGTATCGACTGGCTTATCATACAGCCGCCAAGCCTTCTCGCCTTCGATCTGGATCACCAGCACGTCGTGATTGTCGTAATGCGTGCGGAAGCCCTGCGCGTTGGGCGGCGTGAGGTAGAGGTTGGTTTGCACGTGCGCGGAGAACACGTGCTCAAGCCCACGGCACAGCCGCGCCAAGCCGGGATCGAGCTGATGCGCCTGGTTCAGGATAATCGTCGAACCGCCGCGATAAAGCTCCGCCACGGCGCCGCGATCGATATAGCCGGCGCCATCGACAAAATCCGAGCGCACCATCTGCCGCGCGGCGTTGGCCATATCGAGCTGGCCTTCGCGCAAATCCACGCTGGTGACGATGCGATCGACAGCATCGATCGACATCAAGCCGTCAAAACGCTTGGGCGCTTTGTGATGCACGACAAGCGGATCGCGCTCATAGCTGCGCGCTAAAAAATCGACGACCCGCTCGGCGCCAATCAGATAGCCAAGCGGATCGTCGAGCCAGGGCTCTTTGGTCGTCATGCGAAAACTTTAGCGGTCCGCGCCTCGGCCGTAGCCAGACGCATCCCCGTTCGAACCGGAATCGCCGTCGGTGACGCCGGTGCGACTGGAACGGCGTGGCCCGCGACCGTTGCCGCCCGGATCGGACATCGCGCCGCTGTCGCTGTCGGTGAGGCCGGTATTGCCGCCGCCATTGTAGGCGCCGCGCGCGCCGCAACGGCGGCCGCGTCCGCCTGGGTCGGAGTTGGAGCCGGTGTCGGAATCCGAGCAGCCACTGCTGCCCCCGCGCGAGCCGCGTCCGCGGCCCACAGGATCGGAGCCCGAGCCGGTGTCGCCATCGGTGACGCCGGTGCGCCCGCCACGGCCACGGCCAGCGGGATCGGCGTATGCGCCGCTGTCGTTGTCGGTGATGCCGGATGAGCCGCGCCCGCGACCCGCAGGATCGGCATATGCGCCAGTGTCGTTATCCGTCACGCCGCGTTGTCCGCCGCGCCCATAACCGGCGCGATCCGAACCGCCGCCGCTGTCGCCATCAGTGACGCCGGTGCGTCCGTAGCCAGAGCGATCAGCGCCGCTGCCGGTGTCGCTATCGGTGCGGCCCGTATAATTTTGTGCTGACGCTTCGCCGGTGACAATCACCGCGGCGCCGCCCGCGACGAAACTGGCGCCCGCAACGCGGCCCATGAACGAGCGGCGATTCAGGCGCTTTTTCTCTTCCGGCGTTTTGTCGGATTTGTCGGACATGCCGTTCACCCCGCACCTGCGGAATTGCTCATGCGAGCAATTCGCAAAAACCACTGCCCTCGTGAGGGAATCGATAACATGGCCCGATGCGTTTGACTCGTGAGAACGTCTCGCAAGTCGTTTCGAGTCTGCGCGAATCCCGCCAAGGGTGGGAGCGGAGACATCAGAATGATCGGGTCCCTGAACGGCACGGTTGCGGCGATCGGCGAGGATAGCGCGCTGATTGAGGTCGGCGGCGTTGGCTATTTGGTGCAAGCCTCATCGCGCACGCTGTCGCGCATGGAGAGCGGCGCGCCGGCGCGGCTGATGATCGAAACGCACGTGCGCGAAGACGCCATAAAGCTGTTCGGCTTCGCCAGCGAAGACGAGCGCGCGTGGTTCGTGCATCTGCAATCGATCCCCGGCGTCGGCGCGAAGGTCGCGCTCGCCATTCTCGACGTGCTGCCGCCCGAGCAACTCGCGGACGCGATCGCGCTGCAGGACAAGGCTTCAATCTCGCGCGCCAATGGCGTTGGTCAAAAGCTCGCCGCGCGCATCGTGCAGGAGCTTTCCGGTAAGCCCGGGCCCAAAGGTTCGCTCACGGCGTCAGCGCTTGCGCCGCGTGGCGCGGCTTCGGTGAGTGGTGCGCGCGCGGAGGCGGTGTCGGCGCTCGTCAATCTTGGCATCGATCAATCGAGCGCCGCGCGCGCTGTCGCCAGCGCAGCAAAGCAATTCGACGCCGCAGCGCCGGCGCCCGAACTCATCCGCGCCGCGTTGAAGGAAGTCAGTCGCTAAACCTTCTGTTGCGCTCGCTTTCGCCCATGCTACCAAAGCGCGGGAGTGGGGCGCAGCATGAATGCCGCGAGATTTTCCGCGCTTGTCGCCGCCGGCGCGCTGTTGAGCGGATGCGCGACCACCGAAGCGCCGATTGGCGCCGCGTTTCGCCCGATTGCTGAAAGCGTCTCGATCCTGGTGATGGCGCCTGATGTCGAGGTGAGTTTCGTCACCACGGGCGGCGCCGAACTGCGCGCGGATTGGACTGAGCAGGCCAAGGCAAATCTGATGGCCGCCTTGTTGCGCGAACTCGCCGAAAGCGGTGAGACCGTCACGCTCCATGACGCGGCTGAGCCGACAGAAGCCGCGCATCAGGCGCTGTTGCTGAACCAGGCTGTCACTGATGCGTTCGCCGCGCATGTCGTGTTCATGGATGCGTCCTTCGTTGGCGCGCTGCCGCACCAGAGCCGACAGCGTGAGATATACACGCTCGGTGCAAGCGTCCGCGATCTTACGCCGAACACGCAGGCGCAATACGCGCTCTTCCTCACCTCGCGCACGCAGATCGAAAGCAGCGGCCTCTCCGCCGCCAACGCGCTGGTGAGCATCGTCGCGGGTTACACACCTGCGAGCGCGAATTTCCGTGGCGTCTACATCTCGCTTGTCGATCTTCGCACCGGCGAGATCGTCTGGCTGCACGGCCACAATCAAGGCGACCCGCGCAGTCCGCAGGAAGCCGCGTCCATGCTGGACGAAATCTTTGAGGATAGTCCACTCAGCGCGCGGGGCGAGCAGTGAAGCGCGCCATCGCACTTGCCGCAATCACCACGCTCGCCGCGTGCGCGCCGACGCTGACGACGGCGCCGGCCGGCGTGTTTCAGCCGAAGCGCGGTGTGGCGGTGGAGTTGCGGAACGCGTGGACGCACATCCCGCCGGAGCTGAACAACGTCACCACCGGCTCAGTGCTTACGCGCCATGGCCTGGCGCTCGATCGCGTCGAGATCCTCCGCTTGCGCCCCGGCCAATCGATCGTGCTTGCGCCGAGCTATGTCGATGCGCCGCGCTTCAGGGAGGGTATGTCTGAGAGCGAGCTTGTCGAACTCGTCACCGCCAGCCTGCAACGTCTCCAACACACCGATATCCGCACCGAAAACCTCCGCCCACATCAGCTCGCGGGCGCGCAGGGCGTGCGCTTCGACATTCACGGCAAATACCCAAGCGGCCTCAATATGCGCGGCGACGCGGTGCTCGCGCAGGCGAATGGCGAACTGAACCTGATCCTCTTCCTCGCGCCGGCCGCGCACTATTACGAGGCCAACGCCACTGAGGTGGAGCAGATCATCCAAAGCGCCCGCGCGAACTGACGCGCCGTTTACGCCGCGCAGGCGGCGACATCGCTCATCGCCGCGATCGGCCGCATTTCGCACACGCCTTCCCAGCCCTCGGCGTAGAGGCGATGCAGCTCCATGAACTCGTTCAGCGACTCGATCGCCGCTTCGCGCGTCGGGAATTGCATGATGGCGAAGCCGCCGACGACCTCTTTGGTCTCCGTGAAGGGGCCATCCGTGACGATGGTCTTGCCACCCTTGAGACGCACCCGCACTGCTTGCGATGTCGGCATCAGGCCACCGTTCAGCACCATCGTGCCGTTGGCGATGGCGCGCTGGGAGAGCTTCTCCATCTCTTCCATCAGCCGCATCGGCGGCGGGCCTTCATTGTCCTCAACGCCGGACACTAAGAACATGTATTGCATCGGAATTTCTTCCTATTTTAGCTGCGCGCCCAGGTGCGTGCGATCCTAGGACGACAGGCCCTTACGCGGCCCGACATTTTTTCTCGCGGGCTATCTTGCTCAAGGCGATGGCCGTCGCGGGGCGGCGGGGCTGAACGAATTGCGAACCCGAATCGGCTAAGACCGCTCCATGGCTGACGCAGAACGCATCACGAGCCCCGAACGCATGCCCGGCGAGGGCGCGGACCGCGCGCTCCGCCCGACCGGCTTCGACGAATTCGTCGGCCAACCCGCCGCAAAGGCGAACCTCCGTGTCTTCGTCGACGCCGCCCGCAATCGCGGCGAAGCGATGGACCACGTGCTGCTGTTCGGCCCGCCGGGCCTCGGCAAGACGACGCTCTCGCAAATCGTCGCCCGTGAACTGGGCGTGGGCTTCCGCGCGACGAGCGGCCCGGTGATCGCGCGTGCTGGCGATCTCGCGGCGCTGCTCACCAATCTCGAACCACGAGACGTGCTGTTCATCGACGAGATCCATCGCCTCGCGCCGGCGGTGGAGGAAATCCTCTATCCGGCGATGGAGGATTATCACCTCGACATCATCATCGGCGAAGGCCCGTCGGCGCGCAGCGTGCGCATCGATGTCGCCCCGTTCACGCTCGTCGGCGCCACCACGCGCGCCGGCATGCTCAGCACGCCGCTGCGCGATCGCTTCGGGATTCCGGTGCGGCTTGAGTTTTACAGCGCCGAAGAATTGCTCGGCATCGTCCAGCGCGCGGGTGAGAAACTCGGTGCGCCGCTGACCGTGGAAGGCGCGATGGAAATCGCCAAGCGCGCACGCGGCACGCCGCGTGTTGCTGTGCGCCTGCTGCGCCGCGTGCGCGATTTCGCGGACGCCAGCGGCGGGCCGATCGACGCGAAAGCCGCCGACGCTGCGCTGAAGCGGCTCGATGTCGATGGCGATGGGCTCGATTTGCTCGATCGCCGCTATCTCAACGCGCTCGTCACCACCTATGGCGGCGGCCCCGTCGGCGTTGACACACTCGCCGCCGCACTCTCCGAAGCCCGAGACGCCATCGAAGACATGATCGAGCCCTACCTGATGCAACAAGGCTTCGTCATGCGCACGCCGCGTGGACGAACCGCCGCGCCGAAAGCGTACGAGCGGCTCGGCAAAAAGCCGCCGCCAATCAACCCGCAAACGGGGGCGTTGTTCGGGGAGGAGTAGGCTGGCTGCCGAAGCTGCGGACCGCCGGCTTCCAGCCGGCAACGATATTTAGGCGTGACGCAACGGCGCGGAAGACCAGCGCCAGTCCGTGGGCCGCTCAACGAGCCCAGCCGCAACGGGGTTTCCTTCGACGTACTGGATCGTCGTGCTTAGATGGTCGTCGTCGCGCATGAAGCGGTCAAAATATTCACGCAGCCACACCGCACCAGTCCGACCGATCGCGCGATTGACGCCGTTCGCGGTGAACGATTTCCAGCTGTGAACGACACCAGCGAGTGGCCAGCCGCTCACCTGTTCGATGACGATGTGCGCATGGTTTGGCATCACGCACCAAGCCAGGACACGATAGCGGTCGCCATCGAAATGCAAGATCGCATTCTGAACGATCTCGGAGGCTTCAGGAGATTCAAACAGAGGTAAGCCGAAATTGCTCTCAACGCCGTTTGGCGCGCCAATCGTCGACATGGTGACGTGCTGGATGATGCCGGCCCCGTCGCAATGCGGAATGTACCCGCGTGATCGCCAACCAGCGTGCTGCATGCGGTCATGCTGCAGGATTGAACCGGGCGCCGCAACTGCGGACCTCCAATCGTGCTGGCCTTGCACGTGTCCTTGCAACGTCTGGCAAATGCCGGCTGGAAGCCGGCGGTCCGCAGCGTTGACGTCGGTTCTAACCCCTTCGCGCCAGGATCGCTTCCATTTCGTCCATGATCGCTTCCATCCGCGTTGTCACCGCTTGATACGGCGCGGGTGTCGACAGATCGACGCCGGCGGCGACGAACATGTCGTGGGGATGTTCCGAGCCGCCTTTGCGCAGCATGTCGATCACCGCTGTGCGCGCGGCGGGGTCGTTGGTGAGCAGGCGCTCGGCGAACATGGTCGATGCGGCGACCGAGGTCGCGTACTGGAACACGTAGAAATTATAGTAGAAGTGCGGAATGTAGGCCCATTCCAGCGCGTACGCGGGATCGATCGCCATCACGCCCTGATCGGCGCCGTGATACGAGCGCAAGAGCGCCAGATACATCTCCGACAAACGCTCGCCCGTCAGCGGCTCGCCACGTTCAGCGGCGGCGTGGATCTGTGCTTCGAACTCCCCGAACATGGTCTGGCGGAAGAAGGTGCCGCGATAAAGCTCAAGCTCCTGGCTCAACAGGTAGAGGCGCTCGTCATCGTTCGACGCACGCGCTTGCATGTGCCGCAGCAACAGCACTTCGTTGATGGTGGACGCCATCTCCGCAACGAACGTGGCGTAGCCCGAGGTTTCCCAGGGTTGCGTGGAGTTTGACAGCGACGAGTGAACCGCGTGGCCCCATTCGTGCGCGAAGGTGGAGAGGCTGTCGAAATCGTCCTGGTGGTTCAAGAGCACGTACGGGTGCACATCGTACGCCGCGCCGAACACGTAAGCGCCGGATTGCTTGCCTTCTTGCGGATAGAGGTGCGTCCAATCCGCCTCGAAGCCCTGGCGTAGGATGTTGAGATAATCGTTGCCGAACGGCTGCAGCGCTTCGAGCGTGATGCGCTCGGAATCTTCTACAGTGTAGGTCGCGTCGTACGACAACAGATCCGGATAGATGTCGTAATAGGCGAGGTCGCTGATGCCCAGCATGCGGCCGCGCAAGCGGAAATAGCGATGCAAGGTCGGCAAGCCGGCATGCGCCTGGCTCACCAATTGGTCATAGATCGAAACTGGCAGCGCGTTCGCGAACAAAGCCGCTTCGCGCGCTGATCCATAATTGCGCACTTGCGCGTTCATCACTTGCGCTTGCGTGTTGGAGGCGAGCGCTTCGCCGAGCGTGGATTCGTATTGGCCCCATGTGCCAAAGAACGCGTCGAACACGCGCTTGCGCACGTCGCGATCCGGGTTTTGGCGATGCAAAGTATAGGCTTGGCTATCGAGCCGTACTTGTTCGCCGCCGATCTCGATCGTCGGCCACGGAATGTCGGAGCCCGACATCTGCGTGTAAATGCGCTGCGGCCCGCCCAGCGGCAGACCAGCGGCCGCGAGCACGGCTTCACTCTGCGGCGTCAACGTGTGATCGGCGAAGCGCAGCGTCTCGCGCAGATTCACCGCGTGCACGCGCAGGCGCGGCTCTTGGCGAATGAAGGTCTCGATCCGGCGCTCGCCGACCGTCAGGATCTCCGGGTTCATCCACGACGTCGCTTCGCCCAGCCGCGACAGCAGCTGATTGCCAAGCTGGCGGCGCGCGAGGTTTGCTTGCACGCGCGTATCTTCATCGCCGCGTAGCGTAGCGTAGACGAACAAGCGCACCGCGCGCTTGTTCAGACCGGAGCTGAGCTCCATCGCATCCGCGAGCGTCGAAGCGTTGCGGCCGAGCCGGCCACGGAAAGCGGCGATGCGCTCGAGATCGGCGACGACCGCGTCATGCTCTGCCTGCCACGCGGCCTCGTCGGCGTAGAGATCAGTCAGGTCCCACACTACGGGCGTGTGCGCCGGCGCGGGCGCGGCTTCCGCAACCGGCGTCGTCGCGCTTGGCGCCGTGGTGGCGCAACCGGCGAGCGCAAATGTCAGCGTGGTCGCCGAGACGGCGGTGAGAAGCGCGCGAAGTTTCATTTCATTCCCCTCTGCGCCGGCCGCGCCGCGCGCAGCCAGACACTTATCCCATCCAGAGAACATATCCTCCCCGACAAGACCAACGTCCGCAAGTTTGCGATCAGAGGCCGATTAGTCGAGCATGCGCCCAAGCTTTTTCGGCGCGATCGCCACGTAGCTTTGCTTCAACCAGCTCTTCAACGTCGCCATCTCCGCCAGCACGTCGTCCTGCGGGCCGAAATGCGCGATGACCCAGCGGTGCTGTTTGTACCAGCCGCGCGCGGGGCGCACGAAATAAAGCTCCTCCGCTATCTCGGCCGAAATCGGCAGCTTCATGATCAAGGTCAGCGCGTCGAGCGGTTCGGCCTTGGCGCCGAACACCGCGAACATCTTTTTGCGCACGTAGAGTGCGCGCGTCGGAACCCAGCCGAGCCCGGCGATCGTTTCTGGGAACGTCAGGCCATAAGCGGTGAGCTCTGCTTCGGCGCGTTCGTGTGGCGTGGGCATGCGGGCCTCCTCTCGGGAGCGTGAAGGCGAAGCGAACAATACATTAACGCCACCGGTCCAAAATGTCCGACATGCTCCGCATGTTCTGGCTTCGCATTGATCGTTTCGCGCAGCGCCATCGCGTGTGGCTGTCCACGCTCTGGATTTCCGCCGTGATCACGTTGATCGCGATTGCGGCGGACTATCTGTTCAACGTCGTGCTGATGCCGGGCGTCACGCCCTATACGCCGATCGGCACGCTCGCCATTGTGTTGCTGATCGCGCCGCCGTTCGTGTTCACGCTGCTGCGGCAGACCGAGAAAGTGCGCGAAGCAAAGTCGCAACTGGCGACGGAGCAGGCGAGCCGCGCCGCGCTCGAAGCCGCCGCCACGGCGCGCAATACGTTTCTCGCCAACATGAGCCACGAATTGCGCACGCCGCTCAATGGCATCATCGGCTACACCGAGCTTATGCTGGAAACAGCGCAGGAAGAGGCGCGGGATCGCGACGCCGCCGATCACACGCGCATCCACGCGCTGGCGCAACGTCTGCTGCACTTGCTGAACGATCTGCTCGATCTGGCGAAAGTCGAAGCGCATCGCATGCAGTTGTTCCCGGCGGAGTACGATGTGCGCGCGCTGCTCGGCGAAGCGATCGAGTCTGTGCGCCCCGAAATCGAGCGTAATCGCAACCGCGTGAGCCTCAGCGTCGCCGATGATCTGAGCCATGGCTGCGCCGATCCACGCCGTTTGACCCAGTGCGTGAACAACATGCTGACCAACGCCGCGAAGTTCACCAGCGACGGCGACATCAATGTCCGCGCGACGCGCGACGGTGATTGGATCAACATCGAGGTGCGCGATACCGGCATCGGCATTACGCCCGAGCGGCAAGTCGTGCTGTTCGAGCCGTTCATGCAAGCCGACGCATCCAGCGCACCGGGCGGTACGGGCCTCGGCCTCGCCATCACGCGCCAGCTCGCGCGGCTGATGGGCGGCGATGTCACCGTCGACAGCGCGCCGCAACGTGGCTCGTGCTTTACGCTACGGCTGCCGCTGTTCGCGGCCGAGCCACACGCCGCGAACGACCGCGCCGCCGCCTGACGCGTTGTGCGCACGCCGGCGCGTGTGCATAACAACGGCCATGTCCTCCCTGCACGCCGTTCTCGAAACGCTGACGCCTGACGGCGACCATTACAGCATCGAAGCGCCCGAAGCGTGGGCGCAGGGCCGCACACTCTACGGCGGCATGACCGCCGCGCTCGCGCACGAAGCGATCAAACGCGCGCTCGGCCATCTCGGCCCGCTGCGCTCCTCGCAATTCACCTTTATCGGCCCGGCATCAGGCAAGTTGCGCTTTGAAGTAGCGCTGCAGCGCCGCGGGCGTTCCTCAGCGATCGTCAGCGTCGATTGCTTCAACGAAGAGGGGCCGGCGGCGCGGTCGATGTTCGTGTTCGGCGCCGCGCGCGCGAGCAAAGTCGCGCACAATTTTTTGCCGATGCCAAACGTGGCGTCGCCGAACGCATGTGGTCCGTTTCGCAAGGAATTGTCTGACACGCGGCGGGGCTTCTGGGATAATTTCGAAACGCGTCTTGCCTCCGGTGGGCGCTTCCTTGAAGTCACCGCGCCACGTCCTGAGTTCGCGGTGTGGACACGCTTCCGCGATGTCGGCGGCGCTGATCCGACGACCGCGCTGTTGGCCATCGCCGATTGCTTGCCGCCGGGTGCAATTGTGCATTTCCCGCAATTCGGACCGCTCAGCACGATGACGTGGACGGTAGATGTCACTCACATCCCCGCGAGCTTCGAAGGCTGGTTCCTGCTGTCAGCGTCGAGCGAGCACACCGCCGACGGCTATTCGATGCAGGCGATGAATATGTGGAGCGAAGCCGGCGAGCCGATCGCCGTCGGCCGGCAAGCGATTGCGATTTTCGTTTAGGAGCGCGCGATGTTCGAGAACAAGGTTTGGTGGATCACGGGCGCGTCGTCCGGCATCGGCGAAGCGCTGGCGCAGGCGCTTGCCGCCAAGGGCGCGCGGCTCATTCTTTCGGGCCGTAACGAGGCGGCGTTGGCCGATGTCGCCGCGCGGTGCAAAACACAATCGCTGATCTTGCCGTTCGAAGTGACGGACTATCCGCGCTTGCCGCAGATCGTGGAGCAAGCATGGAGTTGGGCCGCGCCGCATGGCGGCGTGTTCGGCCTCATCAACAATGCCGGCATTTCGCAGCGTTCGATGGCGGTCGATACCGCGTTCGAGGTGTTCCAGCGCATCATCGATATCGATCTGATGGCGCCGATCGCGCTGACGCAGCTTGTGCTGCCACGTCTGGTGGCCGCGAAGGCCGGGCAGATCGTGGCGATCTCCAGCGTCGCAGGCATTCTTGGGCCGCCGCTGCGCGCCGCCTACAGCGCCGCGAAAGCTGGCCTCATCGGCTACAACGACACCGTTCGCTCCGAGGTCACGCAACACGGCATTGGCGTGCTCGTCGTCGCGCCTGGCTCGGTGCGCACCAACGTGTCGAAGAACGCGCTGGATGCAAACGCGCAAGTGCGCGGCTTCAGCGACAAGGTGATCGACAACGGCATGGCGCCGGACCTCGCCGCGCAACGCATCGTTGATGCGCTCGCAGCGGGACAGCGCGAACTGATCCTCGCGGAGGGCATGGAATTGCAAGGCGCGCTGCTGCGGCGGAGCAATCCGGATCAGGCGTTCGATCTCATGGCGCAGCTCGTCGCCAGTGGTTACGCCAAGCAGCTTGGCGCGGAGAGCTGATCATGGCCGCCAACGAGGCGCGTTTCTGGGATCGCATGGCGCGCAAATACGCCGCCAGCCCGATCTCGGACATGGAAGGCTACGAGCGCACGATCGAGCGCACGAAGCACTATCTTGCGCCCGATTTCGCGGCGTTTGAGTTCGGCTGCGGCACGGGAACGACGGCGCTCCGCCTCGCGCCCTCGGTGGCGAGATACGTTGCGACGGATATCTCAGGCGAGATGATCGCCATTGGTCGCGAGAAAGCCGCGGTGCAGGGGCAGACGAACCTCGAATTCGCGACCGGCTCGCCCGAGAGCGTGCAATACCCAAGCGCGTCGTTCGACGCGGTGATGGCGTTCAACGTGCTGCATCTCGTCGAAAATCGCGACGCAGCCTATCGCGGCGTGCATCGCCTGCTGAAGCAGGGCGGGGTGTTCGTCACCAAGACGCCGTGCCTGAAGGAAATGAATCCGTTCATCCGTCCACTCGTGCCGATCATGCAGCTGTTCGGCCAAGCGCCGTTTGTCGAGTTCTTCAACGCCGACGAATTGGAGCGAGAGATTCAGCAGGCGGGCTTCGAGATCATCGAGCGCGCACGCCACGCTTCGCGCGGCAAGGATTCGCGCCCGTTCATCGTCGCGCGGAAGCTCTAAGTGTAGCGCTTGCTGGTGCGCTGATCGCCGATATCCGGCGCGACTTTTTCTGCACCGGCATAACCCGTGATGCGATCGGCGACGAACGGATTGCTTTGGCGTTCGCGGCCGAATGTCGATGTCGGCCCGTGACCCGGCACGAAGCCCATGTCGTCGCCAAGCGGCCAGAGTTTCGAGGTGATCGAATTAATCAGGTCGGCGTGATTGCCGCGCGGAAAATCCGTGCGGCCGATCGAGCCTGCGAACAGCACGTCGCCCACAAATGCGATCTTCAGCGCCGCGTTGTGGATCACCACGTGCCCTGGCGTATGCCCCGGCGTGTGCGCGACGTCGAACGTCACGCCCTCGAACTCAAGCGTCTCGCCGTCTTCGAAATAGCGATCCGGCGTCACGTTGCGCAGGCCGCCAATGCCGTAACGCTCGGCGCCGGACTCGATCATATCGAGCCAGAATTGGTCGTCACGATGCGGCCCTTCGACCTTCACGCCCGTGCGCTCACGCAATTCCGCCGCCGCGCCGGCGTGATCGAAATGGCCGTGCGTGAGCCAGATGCGCGTTAGTGTCAGCCCAAAATGCTCAAGCGCGCCGACGAGCTTGTCGATATCGCCGCCCGGATCGACGAACGCCGCGTGCTTGGTCTCGGTGTTCCAGATCAGCGAACAATTCTGCTGCAGCGGCGTCACCGGAATGACGCGGATTTGCAGCTTCGGTTCGGTCGCGGGCTCGCTCATGCGCCGTCAGCCATGTCGATTTCCACGCTGCAATGCAAGCGGGCGCGTCTATTGCGTGATCAGGCGCTCGGCATCGAGCGCGACGACGCTATCGCCAACCACGCGGACGGCGATGTTGTGCGTCTCGGTGCGGTCCAGGCGATCGCGGCGGCCGGAGATGGTGTGGTTGTAGTAGCGCCAATCCGAAATCGGCGTCGCTTGGCCAAGCCGGCGTTCGATCTGATCTACCGGCGCGCCGATCCACAGGCCCGGATCAAGCGCAATGCGCTGAAACGCAGCCGGCAGGGCTGGGCAATCTTCCGTCGGCGCGGCGGCTGCGTTGGCGGCGGCGCGCACGCCGGTGACGAACTCGCCATTGCTCATCGCGTTCGACGTCAGCCACACGCGCTGGCGGCCTTCCATCGTGTAGCAGAGCCAGCTTTCTTCGCTGCCATTGGTTTCGATGCTGCCGATGCCGACGGCTGCGCGCACATCCTGCAAAGTCGTGCGGCCAAGGATGATCGTGAGCGAGCCCATCTGCAGGCTGTAGAGATTGAGGCTCTCCGACACGCTGATCTGATCGAACGACGCATACGGCGCTTGCGGCGGCGCTTGGCGCACCGGCGCGGGCGGCGGCGGCGTCGCGGCCGTCGCGCTTGGGCCTGATGTGGACGCAGGCGCATCGCAGCCGATCAGCGCGAGCGCGGCGATCAGAGGCGTCAAGCGCGAGATTAACTTTTTCGACATGTCGGGGGGTAGCATGGCGCGCAAAATGCGCGAAGCGCCCGTGCTTCGTAAAGCCCCGTTCGCATCGTTTTGCAGACGTTTCGACGCTTCGTTCGTTTGGCCTAACGCGCCTTGTCAAAGCGCGAGCTTGCGCCTTTCCAATTGATCACGTCCTCGACCAAAGCGCGCAGATGCCGTTCGCGCTCCTGTTGATAATCGAGGTAATAGGCGTGCTCCCAGAGATCGAGCACGAGCAGGGCTTCGTGGCCGTGCGCCAAGGCGTTGTCGGCGTCGTGCGTGTCGATGACGTTGAGCTTCTCGCCATGCCACGTGAGCCACACCCAGCCTGAAGCAAAATGGCCGACGCCTTTGCTGACCATCTCATCTTTCAGCTTCGCAAGCCCGCCAAAATCCTGCTCGATCCGCGCTGATAGCGCGTCCGACGGTTCGCCGCTTTCGGACGAGAGGCTTTCCCAATAGCGATTGTGGTTCCAGATCTGGCCCGCATTGTTGAAAATCGCGCGGCCATTCTTGGATTTGTCGTCCGCCGTCTCGCGTACGATCTGATCGAGCGTCAGCGTCGAGTACGCGGTGCCGTCAATCAGCTTGTTGAGCTTCTCGACGTACGTCTTGTGGTGCTTGCCGTAATGCGTGTCGATCGTGCGTTTGGAAATCGCCGGCTCGAGCGCGTCTGGAGACCAGGGCAAGCGCGGTAGTTGGATGTGCGACATTGTCTGCCTCCATCCGCTCCCCCGGCCATCGGGCCGGGCAAATGCGGGGATCATGTGGCCGCGCCGCAGAGCCTACGCCACATTCCGCCGCCCGGGGTTGTTTCGCGGTGGAAATGGACGTTTCTTCATCGGGCGCGACGAAGTCCCGATCCGAAACAGGGGCCTCGCGTGGGGGAGGGCGCGGCCTTGGAACTGAGCGCGGACACGCGCCGGACGGCGTCGGTCACCGCTTTTGCCTTGTTCCGTAGGAGTTTTTTGGCGTGCCGGCGAGGCACGCTTCCTGCTGGCGTTTGTCCCTCGGTGAAGAGGGGCTGATGCTCAAGACGGCCTGGACAGGCGGGGTGGGAACGACAGGAGGCGCGCTCGATGCCGGGCGCGGCCTGGCGATCCTGGCCGTCTTCTACGGCCACGCGCTGGCGCCTTGGTTCATGCAGGGCGAGGCCTTCTTCAGCGAAGCCGCCTACATGCAATGGCGCTTCGGCGCTTCGTTCATGATGCCGTTCTTTTTCTTCGTGTCGGGCCTCGCTTGGCGCGCGGACAAATCGCTGTGGGCGACATTGCGGGAGAGCATGACGCTGGTGCTGATCGCGATCGGCGCCAGCGTTGCGTACGATCTGTTGCTGTTCGCGATCACCAAGGGCGGTTGGGAGGCGCTGTTCGCGCAATCGCCGCTCTATGGCCGCATGATGCTCGCCGATATCGTCCGCACCGTGCTGCTCGGCGACAATTACTCGCTCTCGGCGCTTTGGTTTCTCACCGTGCTCGCCGCCGCGCGGATGATGGCGGCGATCTGCCACCGGCTCGGCGCTTGGAGCGCGATCGCGCTGTTCGTGATCCTGCTTGGCGGCTTTCTCGTTCTTCTGGCGACGTACGTGCCCAATTTTTACCAGGCACGCCAACTTTGGGTCGGCTTCGGCGCGTTCGTGCTCGGCCATTGGGCGCGCGGCGGTTTCGAGACGCTGCGCCACAAACTCGCGCCGACTGTGCTGATCGCAATCGCCGCCGGTGCGCTGACCGTGGCGACATTCCCGCTGAACCAAGGCTGCCCGTTCGATGCCAACGCGCAATGCGGCCTCAACTTCCTCGGCGGCCGCTTCGGCGTTTCGATGTATGCGAGCCTCTACGGCTTCTTGCCGCTGTTTGTGTTCACCGCCGCTGTCGGCACGATCATGGCGACGGCGCTTGCTGTCCTGTTGGCCCGCTATGGCGGCCCAATTGGCGCGCTGTTGCGGCGAATGGGCCGAAATTCGCTGAATTTGCTGATCGCCAACGCGTTCATTCTCGAGTTCATAAACCCGCTCATCGTTCGCGAGATCGTGCCGCGCGTCGGCGTGCCGTCGCCTTTGTTCTTTGTCGCGCTCGTGGTGGTGACGATCGTCGTCAACCTCGCGCTGGCGGGCTTGCTGCGGCCATTGCTGACGCGCTTGCGCTCACTCTCGCGCAAGTTCGCCGTGCTCGTGGTCGATGTGCTGCGCTCCGTGCGTGCGCCTAAGCGCCTGGAGAGCGGCGCATCGTCCCAAGCTTGATGTGAAACAGGATGCCCGCGGTGCGCACCGCGGCCGTCACCACCAGCGCCGTGATCAGTGGCGCTTGTGGCATGTCGGTGAGCGCTTGCGCGGCGTAGTACGCCGCGCCGCCCGCGAACGCGGCGGTGACGTAGAGCTCGGTCTCCGGCGAGAACACGATCGGTGTGCGGTTCGCGAGCACGTCGCGCAGGATGCCGCCGCCGGACGCGCCGATCGCCGCCAGGAACACGCACACCACCGGATCGATATCGAGCGCCGTGAGCCGCTCCATGCCAAGCGCGGTGAACACGGCGAGCCCCGCCGCGTCCGCCCATAGCAGAGCCGCGTGTGTGATCTTCGTGCGCCGTTCGCCGCCGCGCAGCACGCGCGTGAGGAAGAAGGTCAGCGTGCCGGCGCCGGCGGCGAGCCACAGCGTCATCGGTGTTTCGATCCAGCGCACCGGCGCGTGGCCGATCAGCAGATCGACGATCGTTCCGCCGCCGATGGCGGTGGCTACCGAGAGGAACAGCGCGCCGACCAGATCGAGCCGGTCCTCGTCCGCCACCAAGGCGCCGGACGCCGCGAAAACGGCGGTGCCGATCAGCGAAAGCAGGGCGAGCGCGGAATCCATGGCGCGCTTCTAACTAATCCCTCCCCGTCAGGGGAGGGTGTCAGCTTACGCGCAGCGATAGCTGACGGGTGGGGTGCGGCGCATCCGCCCCACCCGTCGCGCTTCGCGCGACACCCTCCCCTCACGGGGAGGGAGATGTTACGGCTCGCACCCATGAGCCAGGACAGTCAGAACGACCAGCCCTATGGCGGCCGCTTCGAGGGCTGCGAGCATCGCCTGCCGATGCGTGTCTATTACGAGGACACCGATTTCACAGGCATCGTCTATCACGCCAATTACGTGCGCTATTTCGAGCGCGGACGCAGCGATTATCTGCGCGTCGCCGGCGTGCATCACAACGAGCTGTTGGAGGGCGATAGCCCCATCGCCTTCGCCGTGAATCGCATGGAGATCGATTTCCGCCGGCCGGCGCGGATCGACGACGCGCTCTTGGTCCGCACCACCTTCGACAGCATGCGCGGGCCGCGCATTTTCATCGCCCAAACCATTGAACGTGCAGGGGAGACCTTGGTCGAGGCCAAGGTCGAGGTCTGTTGCATCAGCCTCACAGGTCGGCCCAGGAAACCGCCAGCCCTGCTTTTAGAACGGCTTAAACCATTTCTTGGGCCTTAAGCGTCCACGTTTTGACAAACTCCCCTGGCTCTAGACCTGGGGTTTGGGGCGCGGTGCGCAATTTAGGCCGCGGATGCGGGAGCAGGCATGGAATCCGGCGTCGAACAGCAAATCACAGTTCTGAGCTTGTTCCTTCAGGCCGATCCGGTCGTGAAGGGCGTCATGTTGGTGCTCGCGGTGGCCTCGGTTTGGTCATGGGCGATCGCCGTCGATAAATGGCTCCAGTTTGGCGAGCTTGAGAGCAATGCGCGTAAATTCGAGCGCGCGTTCTGGTCGGGCCGATCGTTCGAAGATTTCGACGATGGCGGCGACAAGGCGCGCGATGCGCTGTCGCGCGTGTTCGGCGCCGCCGCCCGCGAGTGGCGCGAAGCGCGCCGCGCCGGTGGGCTTTCGGCGGAAGCTGGCCAGCTGCTACTCGACCGCGTTGATCGGCTGATGCAGGCGCAAGTCTCGCGCGAGCTTGGCCGCGCCTCGCGCAACATGGGCGTGCTGGCCACGGTCGGCGCCTCGGCGCCGTTCATCGGTCTGTTCGGCACGGTGTGGGGCATCATGAACGCCTTCACCAACATCGCCCAACAACAGCAAACCAATCTCGCCGTCGTCGCGCCCGGCATCGCCGAAGCCCTGTTCGCGACCGCGCTCGGCCTCGTCGCCGCTATTCCGGCGGTTATCTTCTACAACAAGTTCACCGGCGATCTCGATCGATTCGGCGATCGCCTCGACACCTTCAGCGATGAAGTAAACGCTCGCCTCTCGCGCCGCATCAGCGAGCGTAACTGATGGGAGCGAGCCTCGCATCCGGAGGCGGCGGGCGGCGCGGACGCAGATCGGCGCGGCGCGGTCGCTTGAGCGAGATCAACGTCACGCCGTTCGTGGACGTGATGTTGGTCCTGCTGATCGTGTTCATGGTGACAGCGCCGCTGCTCACTGTCGGCGTGCCGATCGAATTGCCGCGCACCGAAGCCAAGCAGCTCGAAAGCGAAACCGAACCGCTCAGCGTGTCGATCAAGGCCGATGGCACGGTGTATCTGCAGGAAACCGTCGTCACGCGCGAAGAATTGGTGACGACTTTGCGGGCGATTTCGCGCGAAGGCTATGATCGCCGCGTGTTCATCCGTGCCGACGCGACCGCCGATTATGGGCTCGTCGCCGATGTGATGGCGCGTCTCTCAAGCTCCGGCTTCCGCAATCTCGGCCTCGTCACCGACACGCAAGATTCCCCTCAACGCGCGGAGCGCGCGCGCGAGGAGGAATAGCCCATGCGCGCCGGCGTCCTCGTCTCGATCATCGGCCACATCGGCTTCGCCATGATGACGATGCTCGCCTGGGAGGCGCGCAGCGAGATGCCTGCGTTTGGCGGCAGCGTCGTGCCGGTCGAGATCGTCGATGTCGCCGAAGAATCCAATGTGCGCGCGCTGACGCAGGATGTCGCCACGGAGGAGCCCGCGGCGGCGGAAGAGCAGCAAATCGCGACCAACGAAGCGCCGCCCGCACCCACTCCAACCCCGACGCCGCAGCGCCGCAACAGAAGCGAAGACGCCTTTGAGGACTTGCTCCGCCAGGGCATGACAAACACCGACGCAACGCCCGCGCCGCGCAGGGTCGATGGCGCGTCCTCTGACCGCACTCAAGCTGGCGCTGGCCTTGGCACAGCAGAACGCGCGTCGCTCGAAGATCGTGCGAGCGCCTTGATGCGGGACGCGACCAATCGCTGTTGGCGTTCGACCGCTGACATGCCGGATCCCGAACGCCTCGTTGTTGTCCTTGAGGTGCAGCTCAATCGAAATGGCGGCCTCGTCGGCCAACCGACGCGAATACAGCCGCCGAATAGACCAACCTACGACCCTCTGATGCAGGAAGCGCTCCGCCGGGCGGAACAAGCCGTTCGCCTCTGTGATCCTTACACCCGTATTGCCGACGATAGGGTCGTTGGCGAGCACTATGATATCTGGCGCTCCGTTCAAATCCGGTTCGGGCCACGCGAAAATTGATCGAGAGGCAAACACGATGCGAACGATGAAATCGATCTTTGCAGTGCTGGCCGTAGTCTTCGTGTTGATGGCCGCGCCTGCGCATGCGCAATTGCGCGTGAATGTTGATGAGGGTCACCTCAATCCGACGCCCGTGGCGACGCCGGACTTTCTGGCGTCCAATCCCGCCGCGCAGCAGATTGGCCGCGATGTCGCCGGCGTTATCCGCGCTGACCTTGAGCGCTCGGCGCTGTTCCGCAACATCGATCAGCAAGCCTTTATCGAGCGCATCGGTGATCTCAACGTGCCGCCGCGCTTTGCCGATTGGCGCATCATCGACGCGCAAGCCTTGGTCGTCGGCCAAGTCACGCCGCTGCCGGATGGCCGCGTGCGCATTGAGTTCCGCTTGTGGGACGTGTTCGCCGAGCGCGCGGCGACGGGCGCCGATGGCCGCGATGTCGCCTTTGCCTACGCGACGACGCCCGACAATTGGCGGCGCATCGCGCACCAGATCGCCGACCGAGTGTATGAGGCGCTCACCGGCGAACGCGGCTATTTCGACACCCGCATCGTCTTCGTGTCCGAGAGCGGGCCGCGCACGCGCCGCATCAAGCGGCTGATGGTGATGGATCAGGACGGCGCCAATCCGTTCTACCTCACCGGTCCGGATTCGATGGTGCTGACGCCGCGCTTCTCGCCATCGGCGCAGATGATCACCTACATGAGCTTCGAGACGGGCGGACCGCGCGTCTTCCTCTACAATCTCGAAACCAACCGCCGTGAAGTGATCGGCGATTTCCCCGGCATGACGTTCTCGCCGCGCTTCAATCCCGATGGCTCGGGCGTCGTCTTCACACTCGACATGAATGGCAACAGCGAAATCTTCTCGATGGATCTGCGCTCGCGCCAACGCACGCGGCTCACCAACCATCCGGCGATCGATACTTCGCCCTCGTACTCACCGGACGGATCGCAGATCACGTTCAACTCGGATCGTGGCGGCTCGCCGCAGATTTACGTGATGAACCGCGACGGCTCGGGCCAGCGCCGCATCAGCTTCGGCGACGGGCGTTATTCCACACCTGTGTGGAGCCCGCGCGGCGACCTCATCGCCTTCACGCGCCAAGGAAATGGCCGTTTCGCGATCGGCGTGATGCGCCCGGACGGTTCTGGTGAACGCATCTTAACCGAAAGCTATCTCGACGAAGCGCCGACTTGGTCCCCCAATGGGCGGGTGATCATGTTCTTCCGCGAGGAGCGCGGGCGTGGGCCACGTTTATGGTCTGTTGACCTTACAGGGCGGAATTTGCGGCCAATTTCAACGCAAACCGAAGCCTCTGACCCGGCCTGGTCGCCTCTGCTGCCGTGAAGGTGACACGATTGTGAGGTAGTCGGTTCGTCAAGCTTTTTGCTTGAACTCGTGCGTTCAGCAGGCTCTTTTTCACGCGATCGCCGAAGGCGCCGCCCAACAGGGGAGAATTGACCCAATGCGTAACACTCTCATCGCCGTCGCCGCCGTGGCGTCCCTCGCAGCTTGCGCCAGCCGCCCCGAGCCGACGCCGGTGCCGGAGACGCAAACCCCGGTCGTGACGCCGACGCAGCCTTCTGGCCCGACGGCTGGCTCCATCGAAGATTTCCGCGTGTCGGTCGGTGACCGCGTGTTCTTCGGCTATGACCGCTTCGATCTCTCGCCGGAAGCGCGCTCGATCCTCGAGCGTCAAGCGGCGTGGTTGCGCCAATATCCGAACGTGCGTTTGTTGATCGCCGGCAACGCCGACGAGCGCGGCACGCGCGAATACAACCTCGCCCTCGGCGCCCGCCGCGCGGCGGCCGTGCGCGATTATCTCGTCGGCCTCGGCGTTGCCGCGAACCGCATGGAAACGGTGTCCTACGGCAAGGAGCGTCCGCTCGATCCGCGCTCGAACGAAGAAGCTTGGTCGGTGAACCGCAACGGCCACAGCCAGATCGTCTCTGGCGCGGTGTCGTAAAAGGCACGCCGGCGATGGGGGTGCAGTCGCGCCCCAATTTCGCCGGCGCCCATGCGCAAGGCTTCGGCCCATGAAGCAGCTTCCGATGTCATCTGATGTGAAAAAGCTCCGGCTCGCCGGCGTGATCGCCGCGGCCGGACTTGCGTTTGCGCCCGCCGCGTTCGCGCAGACGCAATTGCCGCCGCCATCCGGTTACGGGCTCGCCGATCAGCGCCAGGACCGCATCGAGGAGCTGGAGCAGCAGCTCCGCGACGCCACCGCGGAGAACGAGCGCGTTCAGTACGATCTGGTGCAGGCCAATCGCGAGATCGCGCGCCTGCGCGCCATGGTCGGCGAACTCGCCTCGGTGAACCAAAGCCTCGAAACACAAACGCCGCAGCAGACGCCGCAAGGCCGCGCGACGACGGAGCCCGCTGGTGGCCCGTCGACGCCGCCATCACCGCCCGCCAGCGCGCAAACGCCGCCACAACAAGGCCAGCTCGGCACGTTGCCGGCGAGCCAATTGCCGGGCAATGCCGGCGAGGCCTATTCGCGCGCCCGCGAGTATCTGGTCAACGGCAATTACGCCGAAGCCGAACACGCCTTCGGTCAATTCTTGGAAGCGTTCCCGCGCGCCGAACAAGCCGCCGATGCGCGTTTCTGGTTCGCGTTCACGCTGCTCGCGCGCAACAATTTCCAAGCCTCGGCCGCAAGCTTCGTTCAGTACTTGCAGGGCACGCCAAACGGCCCGCGCGCGCCGGAAGCGCAAGTGCGCCTGGGCATGGCGCTCGCCGGCATGGCGCGCGATGGGAACAACGATACCGCCGATTTGCGCCAAGCGTGCGGTGCCTTCGCGTCGCTGTCGCGCCGCTATCCCAACGCGCCGCGCAACGTCGTTGATCTGGCGACGCGCGAAGCCCGCGCCGCCAATTGTCCGGCGTGACGGGCGCGAAGCTCGATCAAGCTTTTCTCGATCGCTGGAAACACGCGCCGCTGCTGCTCGCGCTCTCGGGCGGCGGCGACTCGGTGGCGCTGCTGCATCTGCTGGCGGACGCGCGTGCTGATTTCAGCGCGCTGATCGTAGATCACGCCCTGCGCGACGGCTCCGCCGATGATGCACGCCGCGCGCTCGGCTTTGCGCAAGCGCGGGGCGTCGCGGCGGACATCGCCACGCTCTCCTGGTCCGAAGGCGAAACCCGAAGCCAGCAAAGCGCCCGCCGCAAACGCTACGCGGCCTTGAGCGAAGCCGCGCGCACGAAGGGCGCTGTGATCCTCACGGCCCACACGGCTGACGATCAAGCCGAGACGGTTTTGATGCGCGCCAAAGCTGGCTCCGGCTGGCGTGGGCTTGCGGGCATGGCGGCTGAGACAAGCGCGCCGATCTGGCCCGAGGGCAGGGGCGTGACGCTGTTGCGGCCATTGCTGCATGCGCGCCGCGCCGAACTGCGCACGTACCTTGCGTCACGCTCCGCCGAATGGATCGAAGATCCCGCCAACACCAACGAACGCTTTGAGCGCGTGCGCATCCGCGCCGAGCTTGCGGAGCTTGAAGGAGCAGGCCTCGATCCGCTGCGGCTCGCACGCGTCGCCGCGCGTCTGCGGCCCTTGGCTGACGCCGTGGATGCTGTGGCGCAGGCGCTGATCAACCAAGCCGCCGCCTTCAATGCTGGCGAGATACGTATCAAGCGCGCGGCCTGGCGCGGCGGTGAGGAAGTGCGCCAGCGTGCGCTCGCCGTTCTGATCGCAGCCGCAGCAGGCGCGGAAACGCTGGCCAACTCCGAAGCCGTCGCCCGTCTTGAAGCCCGCGGCTTTGCCGACGATTTCCGCGGTGCAACCCTTGGCGGCGCGGAGCTGTCGCCGTCGCGCGGCGAGGTCGTGCTTAACCGCGACCCCGGCGCGCTGCTCGGGCGCGCTGGAATTGCGCCGATTTCGGAGCTTTCGCTGCCGGCCAAGATCGAGACAATCTGGGACGGCCGCTTGGCGCTGACCGCGCGCGAGGAGGGCTGGCGCGTCGCAATTGATCGCCACGCCGCGCCGGTTTTACGCAGTTCGGAAACCATGTTGGCTTTGGCCGAAGCAATCAGCGAAGGCGTCGTCTCCGCCGCGTGGCTCTCCGAAGCGGCCGTTTCGCACCGCCTTGGCGGCGAAAAGCCTCTCGCGCCAAGCATTTCCGTGCGTTAATGGGCGCTTAAATTCACCTCGCTTTGACCCCGCTTGCGCTACAAGCCAGCCGCAGAGCGGGGTTTCCAGGGGGCCGTGCGGTCCCTATCTTGCTCAAGACGTTGTTTACGGTTTTCCGGCCGTCCACGCCGGACCAGAAGGTCTCCTGATGCCGATGCGTACGATTATGATCTGGGCGGTTGTGGCGCTCGTGGTTTTGATCGGCTTTGCCGTGATGACGCCGAATTCGGCGAACACCGCCACCCAATGGACCTACAGCACCCTGATCGAGCAAGTGAACAACGGCGCTGTCCGCAGCGTCGAGGTGCGCAACGACGCGATCGATGTGACGACGACTGCTGGTGAAAAGCACGTCGTCTACATCCCGCTGGGCGCGGCCGAACACGTTCTTGAGCCGCTGAACGCCAAGGGCGTCCAAGTCAGCTCGCCGCGTCCGAAGAGCGGCCCGGGCATTGGCGACATTCTGCTCGGCGTGCTGCCGATGTTGTTGCTGATCGGCGCCTGGTTCTTCTTCATGCGCCAGATGCAATCGGGTGGCCGTGGCGCCATGGGCTTTGGCCGCTCGAAGGCGCGCCTGCTCACTGAAGCCAAGGGCCGCATCACGTTTGAAGATGTCGCCGGCGTTGACGAGGCCAAGGAAGAACTCGGCGAGATCGTCGAGTTCCTGAAGGACCCGGGCAAGTTCCAACGCCTCGGCGGCAAGATCCCGAAGGGCGCGCTGCTCGTCGGCCCGCCGGGTACGGGTAAGACGTTGCTCGCGCGCGCCATCGCCGGCGAAGCCAACGTGCCGTTTTTCTCGAT
>CAZZFE010000044.1:0-32671 GCA_964653495.1 uncultured Terricaulis sp.
TCTTGCGCAGCATCTGCGTGACGGTGAGCACGAGGTCGGTCGCGGTCGCGCCTTCAGGCAGCTTGCCGCTCAGCTTGAAGCCGATGACCTCAGGGATCAGCATCGAGATCGATTGGCCGAGCATCGCTGCCTCCGCTTCGATGCCGCCGACGCCCCAACCCAGCACGCCGATGCCGTTGATCATCGTCGTGTGTGAGTCGGTGCCGACAACCGTGTCGGGATAGGCGACCACTTCGCCGTTCTCGTCACGCGTCCACACCGATTGGCCGAGATATTCGAGGTTCACTTGGTGGCAGATGCCGGTGCCAGGTGGCACGACGCGGAAATTCTGGAACGCTTGCTGGCCCCAGCGCAGGAAGAGGTAACGCTCGCCGTTGCGCTCATACTCGACCTCGACGTTCTTCCTGAACGCATCGCCCGAGGCGAAGTGATCGACCATCACCGAGTGGTCGATGACGAGATCGACCGGCACCAGCGGATTGATGCGCTCAGGATCGGCGCCAAGTTTCGCGGCGGCGTCGCGCATGGCGGCGAGATCGACCACCGCCGGCACGCCAGTGAAATCCTGCATCAGCACGCGCGCGGGGCTGAAAGCGATCTCGACCTCGTTCTTGCCTTTGTTGATGAGCCAAGACGTCATCGCAAGAATGTCGGCCTTCTTCACCGCGATACCGTCTTCGGTGCGCAGCAAATTCTCGACCAGCACCTTCAACGAAACCGGCAGGCGCGAGATATCGCCCAGGCCGTTCGCGGAGGCCGCGTTGAGATCGAAATACGTGTAGCTCTTGCCGCCGACATTGAGTGTGCGGCGGGCTTTAAATGAGTCCAAAGAGGGCATGTGTATGCATCCAGCGTGAAAGCTTCAGAGATGCAAACGCGTTGGGGAGCGCCCCAAATCCGGAATCAAACCGGTCGCGCGGCAAGGCTTATTTAGCGCCGAATTCTGACGGCGCAATTAACGTGTGGAACTCTTTGCGGCCTGTTGCGAGGGGTTCTCAATACTCACCCATCCCCGGATTGCGCAACGCGCAAGTCCGGGGTCCATAAACTCGAAGCGTTCTGGCCGCTCGCGCGATGCTTCAACATTTGGCGGATATGGGCCCCGGACTGCGCCTGTGGCGCATCCGGGGATTGATGAAGTTCAAGTCTGGGCAGGTGGCTCGGTCTTAGGCGTGCGGTTGAAGAACCGCCCGCCGCGCCGGCGTCGCCAGCGCAGGATCAGCCACACGATCGGAACGACAACGACCGCGATCGGAACGAGCCCGGCGATGATGGTCACGATCGCCGCAAAGCCCATGACGACGATGCCGAGGAAATTGGCGAACGCTTCGCCCAGCGGCCGGAAGGTGTCGCTGCGCAGCGGGCGCGCGGCCGATTGGTAGCTCAGGTTCAATTCGGACATCGAAACGCGCGTGCGCATGACCGCGAGGTTCGATTGCACCGCGTCGATCTCGGCCTGCACGCGTGCGAGTTCGCGCTCCACTTCAAGCAGATCGCTCAACCGGCCCGGGCGGCTTTCGAGCAGACGCTGCAGGCGATCGCGTAGCGCTGTTTGCGCCCGCAGTCGGGCTTCAGTGTCGACGATGGCGCGGGTGAGATCTTCGCTGTTGGTCGTTTCGGTGAGGATTTTGCCGCCTGCGGCGTCAGCCTCGGCTTCGAGGCCGTTGCGGAAAGTGCGCAGCCAGTTCGGCTCGGCGCGCAGCGAAACGTAGCCGTTCATGCTGCTTTCCGGATCGCCGCTGACGTTTGAGCCGATCAGCTGGCAGAGGCGCGGACCCGCGGCTTGGCAATTGGCGACATGGCGCGCGACCGTGTCCGCCACGGCGGTGGCCGGGAGTTCGAGGCCGACCTGGTAGGAATAGGCCAGATAGAGGACCGGTGAATTCGTGCCGCCACGCGGTTGGTCCGGTGTCGGCGAAGGCTGGGTGGCGCGGCCATCGGCCTCGCCAGAACTTGGCGTGTCGACCGGCGCGGGGGGGGGCGGTGGCGCCATCGGCGGGGCCGCTTCCATGGCCGCCTCCTCGCGCGAGACGGCGTAGCCGTCCGCGCCACCCATGGGCTGTTGTTGCTCCACGCCGATCTCGGCGCCTTGCCCGCAGGCGACCAGCAGGGCGGCCACAGCCAGCCCGGCGAAAATGCGTCGCATCATTCCCTCCCTACCGTCCGCGAACAGAACGTCGCCTTGGCGGATCGCGCAACCCTTCTTAGAACCGGGGCGGGATTATGAGCGCCGACAGACCTTTCCAAGAAACGCCAAGCCTGCGGGTCGAGGCGCTCTCCATCGCGCGCGGCGGACGGCTGCTGTTCGAGGGCTTGAGCTTTGAGGCAGCACCCGGGGCGTTGGTCGAGATTGTCGGCCCCAATGGCGCCGGAAAAACCAGCCTTTTGCGGGCGATCGCTGGGTTCTTGCGCCCCCACGCTGGCCGCATCGCGCTTGAAGGCGCGAGCGATCCAGCGCTCGCACAGCACTTCGTGGCCCACCAGAACGGCTTGAAGCCAAGCATCAGCGTACGCGCACATTTGCGTTATTGGATGGGTTTGCTTGGCGGCGATGGCGACGAAGCGATCGCGTTGGATCGGCTTGGGCTCGCGCGCGCTGCCGACTTGCCCGCGCGCGTCCTGAGCCAGGGCCAAGCGCGTCGCCTGGCGTTGTCACGCCTGCTGCTCGCGCAACGCCCCGTGTGGCTGCTCGATGAGCCCGCCGCTGCGCTCGATACGGCAGGCCGCGCGCTGCTTGCGGATTTGATCGAAGCGCATCGCGCCAAAGGCGGCATCGTGCTGGCGGCGGTGCACGAACCGCTAGGCCCCGCGCCAAGCGCACGCGTGGCGGTGAACGCATGAGCGCGCTGGCGGCGACGTTCCGGCGCGATCTGGCGCTCGCGTGGAGCGCGGGCGGCGGCGCGCTCGCGCCTGTTGGCTATTTCTTCGGCGCGACAACGCTCGTGCCGTTGGCGATGGGTGCGGACCGTGCGCTGCTCGCTGCCGCCGGACCGCCGCTGGTTTGGATCGCCGCGGCGCTGGCGATGTTGGCGATGTTGGAGCGGTTGTTTCAGGCGGACATCGAGGATGGCTCGTTGGAGCAGATGCTCCTTTCGCCCGCGTCGCTGGAAGCGATGGTGCTGGTGAAGGGCGCTGCGCTTTGGGTGGCGGTTGGGCTGCCGCTTTGCATAGCCGCCGCGCCAGCGGCGATCGCGTTGCAAGCGCCGCTTGAACTGATCCCGGCGATCGCCGCCAGCCTCGCGCTCGGGACGGCGGCGTTCATTGGCATCGGCCTCGTCGGGGCAGCGATCGCAGCTGGCGTGAAGCGTGCGGGTGTATTGATCGCGCTCATTGTGCTGCCGTTTTTCGCCCCGCCTATCATCTTTGGTGCGGCAGTGGCCGGTGGGGCAGGGTTCGGTGGACCGTTCCTCATCTTGGCCGGTTGCGCCGCAGCATCGATTGCGATCGGCCCGATCGCCGCGGCTGCGGCGTTGCGTCTGCACGCGGAGTAAGCGGGTGTCGGGTATCAGAAGTCAGAAATCAGAAGGCAGAAGTCAGGAGGACAGAGTGCAGTCCGTGGTTGATCTCTCTTTCTTGCTTCTGACTTCTGGATTCTAGTTTCTCATGCTGAGCACCTTCGCCAACCCAGCACGCTTCATGGCGTTCTCCGCTTGGGCGACGCCGATTTTCGGCGCGCTCGCGGTGGTGCTGTTCGCGATCGGCGTGCCGTGGGGCTATTCGCTTTCGCCAGCGGACTATCAGCAAGGCGAGACCGTGCGGATCATGTACGTGCACGTGCCGGCGGCTTGGATGTCGCTGATCGTTTACGCGACGATGGGCGGTGCGAGCTTCGTGAGCTTGGTATGGCGCCATGCGCTCGCCGACGTCGCAGCGCGCGCGGCCGCGCCAATCGGCGCGACGTTCGCGGCGATCTGCTTGATCACGGGCTCGATCTGGGGCGCGCCGACTTGGGGCACGTGGTGGGAGTGGGACGGGCGGCTCACCTCCATGCTCGTGTTGTTCCTGATCTATCTGGGCTACATCGCGCTTTGGGCGGCGGTGGACGATGAGGAGAAGGCCGGGCGCTTCGCGGCGATCCTCTGCCTCGTCGGTCTGATCAATCTGCCGATCATCAAATTCTCGGTGGATTGGTGGTCAACATTGCACCAACGCTCGATTTTCCAAGGAACGTCAATGAGCGTTGATCCCTCCATGGTCGGCCCGCTGATGACGATGTTCGCCGCCTACGGCGCATTGTTCGCGACGCTGCTGTTGGTGAACATGCGTGCGGCCATCCAGCGCCGGCGTGTCGAGGCGCAACGCCTGCGGAGCGCGGCATGATCAGTGGCGATGTCTCCGCGTTCGTGGATGCGGCCTACGCGGTCGCGCTTGGCTTCCTCGCAGTGTTGGCGGTCGTGGTCGTGGTGCGTGGCCTGCACTGGGCCAAGCGCGCCAAAGAGCTGGAGCGCAAGCCTTGAACCGTGTCGCACAATGGCTGCCGCTGGCGGCGCTCGTGCTGATCGCGGCGATCGGTGCGTTCGTGCTGCTGCGCGGTGGCGAACGCGAAACGGTTTCGGAAGGCCGCATCGGCCGGCCGCAACCTGAATACGCGCTCGAACGCCTCGGCGGCGGCGCGCCGGTTACCAGCGCCGATCTCGCCGGCCAGCCGCACGTGATCAATCTCTTTGCGTCCTGGTGCACGCCATGCCGTGCTGAACATCCGGTGCTGACGGAGATGGCGGAAAGCGGCGTGCTCGTTGTGGGCGTCGCCTACAAGGACGAGGCGGTTGATGCGCAAGGCTTCCTCACCGAACTCGGCAATCCGTTCGTCGCCGTCGGCCTCGATCCCGAGGGACGCTTCGGTTTGGACCTCGGCATGGCCGGCGTGCCCGAGACGTTCGTGATCGGCCCCGACGGAACCATCCGCGCGGTGCATCGCGGGCCGCTGACTGAGGATGACGTGCGCCGCGTGATCATGCCGGCGCTGCGGCGCTAGTGCTGCTCTTGGACCGCCGGCGTCTCGCCGGCATGGTTCGGGTTGATGGACAGAAGCCGGCGGGACGCCGGCAGTCCGCTACTGCGCTAGGTGCGTTCTTTGCGCGCCTGCTTGTCAGGCTTCGGCTCGGCCTTCACGCGCGCCTTCTCGGCCTTCTTCTCTTCCTTGCGCGCCGTGCGCTCGCCTTTGTCGGCGAGCTCCGCCAGCAGCGCGAGCGTGGATTGGAAGGCGCGGCGCTTGTTCTTCGGCAACGCGTCGAGGATCGCCGCGTCAGCGGCGCGGGCGTGCTTGGTGGCTTGGCTCAGGATCTGTTGCCCGAGCGCAGCGAGATCGACCGCATGGGCGCGCCCGTCAGACGGCGAGGCTGTTCGCACCACAAGCCCGCGCTTCTCCATGCGCGTGACCATGTCCGCGAGCGTTGAACGATCGATGCCGGTGGCGCGCACGAGGTCGGTCTGGCTCAAACCCGGGCGCTCGTTCACGGCGGCAAGCACCGCGAACTGACGCAGCGTGACGCCGTCTTCGCCGACAAGAAAACTGAAACGATCGGACGCAAGCTGCTGCGCGCGGTGGAGCAAATGGCTCGTAGACCGCCCCAAGCGGAATGCGTCGGCCTCAGTCTGGTCCGACATCCGACGCGCCATAAGTTCCCGCCCCACAGAACGCCGCGCACGCTAGCGCGCGTTCATGACGGTTCAATCGCGGGATCAACATGATCGAAACGTAGTTCACCGGGCGGGCGAATTTGAGACGAAGCGCGCACAAAAGCAGTTCGTGTGCAGTTCAACTCTTCGCATCATTTGTTTCATCTTGGTGATGCTTCAGCACCAAAGGTGTGTTCGCGACTGCGAACACAAACACGAGCACGAACACTGCGGGCCGGAAGTTGGTCCAGAATTCGAGACTTTGCGTCTGCCGCAGAAACTCGTTCAAAACCGCCATGAACGCGAAGAATGCAGCCCAACGCAGCGCAAGAATGTCCCAGATGCGATCCGGCAAATTGTACGCGTGCCCGAAAAGCAGCTTCCAGATGTTCTGCTTGAACAAGAATGAGCCAAGGATGGCGGCGGCGTAGAAGCCGTTCACGACCGTCACCTTGATCTGGATGAACGTCGGATCGTGGAAGGCGATGGTCAGCCCGCCGAAGACTGTAACCAGCACTCCAGTGACGATCAGCACCGGTGGAATGCGTCCGCGTGTGAGCTTGCAATAGATGATGGCTGCAACCACGGCGATCATGAACACGCCGGTGGCGATGAAGATCGCTTGGTCTTTATACGCCGGCACGCGCAGCAGCACGTTGAACACCAGCACGAACAACAGCACTGGCCCGAGATCGACCCACAGCGCGCTGACGCCGCCATGCTTGGATTTCGGGGGCGGCGCCTCGGTCGGTGTTTCGCTCATGCGCCCTGATACGCGAGGCGGCGGGCTCTAGACCAGTCGAAACGGCATGGACAAGCGATGGACCGCTCTGCCAGATCGACGGCCTGACTTTCGGGAGGGATTTCATGCGGGTGATGGTTCCGGTTCTGGCGCTCCTGGCTTCCGCGTGCGCTGCGCCCGCGGCGCAACAAGCCGCGCAAACCGAGGCAGCCGCGCCGGTGGTGGCGCTGGCGGACATCCTGGCGCAATCGCCGGCCTCCGATTGGCGCCCGCTCGACCCCAACAACACGATCTACATGGAACTCCCGCGCGGACGCGTGATCATCGAACTCGCGCCGGCCTTCGCGCCGAACCACGCCGCCAACATCCGCGCGCTGGCGCGGGCGACTTACTACGATGGCGCCGCCATCATCCGCTCGCAGGACAATTACGTCGTCCAATGGGGCAGGCCCGATGAAGATCCCAAGCCGCTCGGCCAGGCCACGGAATCTGTCGTGGGTGAGATCGCACAGCCCCGCGCGTCTATCCCGTTCACGCCATTCGTCGATCCGGACACCTATGCTGAAGAGGTCGGCTTTTCCGATGGTTTCCCCGCGGCGCGCAATCGTCAGGAAACCTGGATGACGCATTGCTATGGCATCGTTGGCTCGGCGCGCGGCGATGGCCTGGACTCAGGCAATGGCGGCCAGCTCTATGTCGTGAACGGCCAGGCGCCGCGTCACCTCGATCGCAACATCACGCTTGTCGGGCGCGTGGTGCAGGGCATGGAGCTGCTCTCGTCAACGCAACGCGGCACGGAAGCGTTGGGCTTCTACGCCACCGCTGCAGAACGCACGCCGATCCGCTCGATCCGCGTCGCGGCGGATGTGCCTGTGGCCGAACGCACCAATCTCGAAACGCTGCGCACAGACAGCGCGACCTGGGCGCGCGTTGTGGATTCGCGCCGCACGCGCCGCGAGAGCTTCTTCGCCAACGCGCCGACGGGCCGGCTCAATATCTGCAATATCAGCGCGCCGGTGCGGCCAGCTCAATAATTGGTACCGCCGGCTTCCAGCCGGCAGTCTCTCGCGAACGAAGATGCCGGCTGGAAGCCGGCGGTACGCGATGTCCTAGTCCCCAGCGCCCACCAGGGCGCGCGCGAAGCGGTCGGCGCTGAACGGCTGCAAGTCTTCGGCTTTTTCGCCGACGCCGATGAAATGGATCGGGATCGCGTGGCGCTCCGCCAGCGCGATCAGGACGCCGCCTTTGGCGGTGCCGTCGAGCTTGGTCATCACCAGGCCGCTGATATCGGCGACGGAGCGGAAGCTTTCGGTTTGACTGAGCGCGTTCTGGCCGACCGTGGCGTCGAGCACGAGTAGCGTCTCGTGCGGCGCGTCGTTGTCAATCTTGCGCATGACGCGAATGATCTTGGCGAGCTCCGCCATCAGCTCGGTCTTGTTCTGCAGGCGGCCAGCGGTGTCGATCAGCACGACATCGGCGTTGGTTTCCTGGCCGCGCTTCACAGCTTCGAAGGCGATGCCCGCAGCGTCGGCGCCTTGCTTCGACGCGACGAAATCTGCGCCGGCGCGCTGCGCCCAGGTTTGCAACTGTTCGATCGCGGCGGCGCGGAACGTGTCGGCGGCGCCGACAACGACTTTGGCGCCGCTGTCGGTCAACAGCTTGGCCATCTTACCGATCGTCGTCGTTTTGCCCGAGCCGTTGACGCCGATCACCAGCACCACGCGTGGCTTCGGGCCATTGGTGAGATCAAGCGCCGCTTCGCGCGGACGCAAGATGTCGGCGATTTCGCCGGCGAGAAACTTCCGCGCTTCGTCGACGCCAAGTTCCTTGTCGAAGCGCTCTTTCTCGAGCGCGGCGGCGATGCGCTGCGCGGCGGCGGGGCCCATGTCGGACGCGATGAGGGCTTCTTCGAGCGCGTCGATCGCTTCGCGGTCGAGCTTCTGCTTGGTGAAGATCGCACCGACGCCGTCAGCAAGCTTGGACGAGGATTTCGCCAAGCCCTCGAACAGCCGCGCGACGCCGGATTTCTCCTCCTTCGCCGCGGCCTCTTTGTCCTTCTTGCCGAACAATCCCCAAATCATGCGGCCACGCCAATCAGATGCGCGCCGTCATGCGCGGTGAAACGGAAGCGCGTGGTTGTGTTGGCCGGCGATGGCGCCGGCGCCTCGAACAGCACGCTGGTGAAATCCGGCAGCCGCGCGAACCCGTCCTTTTCGACCAGCGCATGCGCTTCGCGGCCGACCCATCGCGTGAGGTGGCGCTGCAGCGCGGCGGCGCCGGCTTCACGCAAACGCGCGGCGCGGTGCTTGATCAAAGCGCGCTCCAGTTGCGGCATGCGCGCGGCGGGCGTGCCCTCGCGCGGGCTGAACGGGAAGGCGTGCACGAACGCGAGATCGCATTCCTCAATCAGCGCCAGCGTGTTGGCGAAATGCGCATCGGTCTCGGTCGGGAAGCCGGCGATGAGGTCGGCGCCGAGCGCGATCTCGGGGCGCGCGGCTTTCACGCGCTGGCAAAGCTCGATCGCTTGTGCGCGCGAGTGGCGGCGCTTCATGCGCTTCAGGATGAGATCGTCGCCGTGCTGCAGCGAGAGATGAAGATATGGCGCGACGCGCGGTTCATTGGCGACGAGATCAAACAGCGTTGCGTCCATCTCCACTGCGTCAATGGATGAGAGCCGCAGCGTCGTCAGATCAGGCACGAGTTTCAAAATGCGCGCGACGAGATTGCCCAGCGCGGGCTGTCCCGGCAGGTCGGCGCCCCACGACGTGAGATCGACGCCGGTGAGCACGATCTCTTGGTAGCCGTTGTCGACGAGGCGGCGCACTTGCTCCACCACATCGCCCGCGGGCGCAGAGAGTGAGTTTCCACGGCCATACGGGATGATGCAGAACGTGCAGCGATGATCGCAGCCGTTCTGGACTTGTACGTGGGCGCGCGTGCGTTCGGCATAGCCTTCAATCAGATGCGGCGCGGTTTGGCGCACAGTCATGATATCGGCGACGCGCACGCGCTCTTCGCTGGGCGCCAATCCGGCGGCGCTCATCTTTTCGGTATTGCCGATGACGCGGCTCACTTCCGGCATCGCCGCGAAACTTTGCGGATCAATCTGCGCCGCACAGCCGGTAACGATGATCTCCGCTTCGGGCCGCTCACGTCGCGCACGGCGGATCGCCTGGCGCGCTTGGCGAACGGCTTCGTTGGTGACGGCGCAGGTGTTGAAGATCACCGCGTTCGACAATGCCGCTTCGCCCGCGAAATCGCGCATGGCTTCGCTCTCGTAGGCGTTCAGCCTGCAGCCGAACGTCACGATCTCGACGTCGTTCTTCGGGGGGCGGGTAGGGGCGTTCACGGGCTCAAAGTCAGGTGAGCGTCGGCGGCGTGGAGGTCAAGCGCGATGCTGGAAATGAAAAGCCCCGCGATCGCTCGCGGGGCTTTTGGAACTTGGCTGTTCTGAAGCTTATTCCGCGGCGTCCGCTTCGGCGCCGACGAAATCTTCTTCACGTGCGCCACCGGCGCGTTCGGCGATGCGGGCCGACTTGCCGCGGCGATCGCGCAGATAATAGAGCTTCGCGCGGCGAACGGCGCCACGGCGGACCACTTCGATCGAGTCCACGGTCGGCGCGAACAGCGGGAACACCCGCTCGACGCCTTCGCCGAAGCTGATCTTGCGGACGGTGAAATTGGCGTTGAGGCCAGCGCCCGAGCGGGCGATGCAGACGCCTTCGTAAGCCTGGACGCGCTCACGGTCGCCTTCCTTGATCTTCACGTTCACGCGCAGCGTGTCGCCCGGATCGAAAGACGGGATGGTTTTGCCAGCGGTGACGCGGGCGATTTCTTCTTTTTGGAGCGTCTCAATCAGGTTCATCGGCGCACACGGGACACGCGGCCAAAGGCCGGCGTCTCCAAAGGAAACGACAGGAAAGCGGGGCGTATAAGGGAAGCCATGGCTCCTGTCGAGGGGGCCTGGGCGGGTTTTAGCCGCCCGCGCCGGCTGCCGTCGAGGCGCAGCCGATATAGGTCAGCGCCGGGGCGTTCGGACGCAGGATCCGCATCATCGGCAACCCGCCCGAAGCGCCCAATTGCAGCTGGGTTACCGTCCCGGCGGCGTCCGTCAGATCGACACGCCCTTGGGCCCGGTCAGCGATGGCGAATTGGCCTCGGCCCGGGGCGATGAAGGAGAGGGCCTGGTTCGGAAAGAAGAACGCTCCGCCTTCGTCAGCGCTGTTGACGATCACAAACCCGGTCGTGGCGCGGATGGCGCCGAGGGCTGGGGAGTTGAGGTCCTCCGGCAGGATGTCGTTGAGCGCGTTCATCTCTTCGAGTGCGCCCAGGCAAGCCGTCTGCGCCGCTGTCCGCTGTTGTCCAGCCGCTGACGCGGGGAGCGGCCTCCAGATCGCGCCAAGCATGCGGGCGACTTGAGCCAGGTCCGATTGCGGTGGCGCCGTCTGGGCCTCCGCTGGCGCGGCGAGACACAAGGCAAGTGCGAACAGGATGACGCGCACGAAGCTGCTCCGTTTATTTGCCGTCGCGTTTGCGCAGCAAATCGGGCCGTCTTTGGGCGGTGGTGCGCTCTCGCTCAGCGCGTTGCCAAGCGGCGATCTTTGCGTGATCGCCGGAAAGCAGCACCTCCGGGATGGCGCGCCCCTCCCATTCACGCGGGCGCGTGTAGTGGGGATGCTCCAAGAGGCCATCACCGCTGAAGCTTTCCTCGACGGTGCTCTCAGCGTTGCCGAGAACGCCCGGTAACAGGCGCACGCAAGCTTCCAGCAGCACCATCGCCGCCGCCTCGCCACCCGCCAGCACCGCTTCGCCGACAGCGATTTCGCGCATGCCGCGCGCATCGATCACGCGCTGGTCCAAAGCTTCGAAGCGGCCGCAGAAGAGGATGACGCCCGGGCCCGCAGCCCACTCGCGCGCCATGGATTGCGAAAGCTGCTCGCCGCGCGGCGAGAGATAGATCAGCGGGCGATCATTGCGCGGCACGCTGTCGATCGCCGCCGCCGCCACATCCGCGCGCAACACCATGCCGGCGCCGCCGCCAGCGGGCGTATCATCGACGTTCTTATGCGGGCCTTGGCCGAAATCGCGCAGGTTATGCGTGTCGAGCGACCACGCACCATCGCGCAGCGCCTTGCCGATCAGCGAGACGCCTAGAGTGCCCGGAAACGCTTCCGGGAAAAGTGTGATGATGCTCGCGGCGAACATCGCCGCGCGATCACTTGCCGACGGCTTCAGGCGCCGGCGGATCGAGAACGACGCGTTTGCCGGCGAGGTCCACGAGCGGGGCGCTGTCCTTGGTGAAAGTGATGCGCTGGTTCGGGCCGCCGTTCATCGGGCGATACTCGAGAATATCGCCGGCGCCAAAATTCCACACCGCCACGATCTCACCAAGCACGCCGCCATCGACGCTCTCCGCACGGCAACCGAGCAGATCGACGATGTAGAATTCGTCTTCCGCCGGTGCGGGCAGATTGGCGCGCGGCACGTAGAGGCGTTGGCCTTTGAGCTTCTCGGCCTCTTCGCGCGTTTTGACCTCGGGCGCGCTCACCGCGACGCCGTCCTTCAACTCACGCCACGTCTTCGGCTTCAGCAGCACTTTGCCATCGGCATTGTGCAGCGGGCCGTAGGCGATGACGCCTTGCTTCTCCGCGGTGAAAGCACGGAGGCGAACCTCGCCCTTCACACCAAAGGCGCCGGCGATGGCGCCGACAAGCACCATGCCCTTCGCGCTCGAAGACTTGCCCTTGAATGCCGGCACCGGTTGCTCGTCGCCGATGGTCTCGGCCTGAGTTTGCGGCTTCGGCGCCTGCAGCGGCTTCGGCGGCGCGACGGGGCGCGCCACCGGACGAGCGCCGGCCGTCGCCGCCATCGGGCGGGTGATGATCGGGGCGGTCTTGGTGGTCACCGGGGCGACCAGCGGCTTCGGCGGAGCGAGGGGCTTCGGCGGCGCTTTGGGCGCGGACTTGGCCTTCGGGTCCGCCTTGGCCGGTTCGGCCTTGGCTTTCGGCTCTGGCTTCTTCGGTTCAGCCTTAACGGGCTCGGGCTTTGCGGCCTTTGCCTTCGGGGCCGGTTTGGCCTTTGCTTCGACCTTCGGCTCCGGCTTAGCGGTAGCCTTCGGGGCGGGCTTCGCCGTCTTGGGCTCAGCCTTCGCCTTCGACTCCGGCTTTGCCGGTTCCGCCTTGGCCGGCTTCGCGGCGGCCTTGGCTACCGGCTTGGCCGGCTCAGGCTTCACCGCCGTCTTCTTCGCTTCCACCTTGGCCTTGGGTTCCGGCGCCTTCGGCGTCGCCTTGGGCGCGGGTGCGGCCTTGGCTACCGGCTTAGCGGCGGCCTTCGGCTCAGCCGCTTTCACGGCTGGCTTGGGGGCGGTCGCTGCCTTGGCGGCCTTCGGCTCGGCTGCCTTCGGCGCGACGGGGCGGGCCTCGGCCTTGGCCGGGGGACGCTGATCGCGGCGCGCGGCCGGAGCGGGCGTCGCTGCCGGTTTGGGGGCGACGGCCTTGGCCGCGGTTTTCACCGCGGGCTTCGCCGCCGGCTTGGCCGAAGACTTTGACGGAACTGGCTTTTTGGTGGTGGGCAAGGGTTTTCCTTAGGCCTCTGCAGCCTCGGCCGGAGCTTCAGCGGCGGCGCGTGCTTCGGCACGTTCCGTCATCTTCTTGCCCGGCTGGGCCTTGTTCGGGTTGTTACGCGGCTCGCGCTTTTGGACGCCGGCCTGGTCAAGGAAGCGCGCCACGCGATCGGTCGGTTGCGCGCCTTTTTTCATCCAGTCCTGGATCCGCTCGAGCTTCAGGACGACCCGGTTCGGATCATCCGACTTCAATATAGGATTGTACGTGCCAACCTTCTCGATGAATCGCCCGTCGCGCGGGCTACGGCTGTCCGCGACAACGATGGAGTAGAACGGACGCTTCTTAGCGCCACCGCGAGCAAGACGGATTTTAAGGGACATTTCTTACTTTCTCCTTTGAACTCTTAGTCTTTTTTCGGGCTTCCGGGAAGCCCCGGCAGGCCGGGAAGGCCAGTTGGGCTGCCCTGATTTGGTAAACCAGGGAGACCGGCGCCCATGTTCTTGAGCATTTCCGGGCTCGGCATACGGCTACCGCCGGGCATCATCCCAGCGAGGCCGGCGGGGAGTTTCCCCTTACCCATCGCCTTGGCCATGTCGGCCATGTTGCGATGCATCTTAATGAGGCGGTTCACCTCAGCGACGTCGACGCCCGAACCTTTGGCGATACGGGCGCGGCGGCGGCCGTTGATGAGATCGGGCTTGCGGCGCTCGGCTGCCGTCATCGAGCGGATGATGCCGACCTGACGGCGCAGCTGACGATCGTCCATCGCGGACTCATTCAACTGGCCTTTGAGCTTCTGCACGCCGGGCAGCATGCCCATCACGCCCTTCAAGCCGCCGATTTGCATCAACTGGTTCAGCTGATTGGCCATGTCGTCGAAATCGAACGCGCCCTTGGCCAATTTCTTGGCCATCTTCTCGGCTTCGGCGCGATCAACGTTCGCGGCGGCCTTCTCGACGAGGCCAACGATGTCGCCCTGGCCGAGAATGCGGCCCGCAACACGGCGCGCGTCGAACGGTTCGAGCGCATCGGCGCGTTCGCCGACGCCGAGGAATTTGATCGGCAGGCCGGTAACGGCGCGCATCGACAGCGCCGCGCCGCCGCGTCCATCGCCATCAGCGCGGGTGAGCGCGAGGCCGGTAAGCGGAAGTCGCTCATGGAAGCGCCGCGCGGTTTCGACGGCGTCTTGACCGGTGAGGCTGTCGGCAACGAGCAGGATTTCGCCAGGATTGGCGATTTTCGCGATCGCCGCGGCTTCGAGCATCATTTGCTCGTCGAGCGTCGTGCGGCCCGCGGTATCGAGGATTAGGACGTCATGGCCGCCGATGCGGGCGGAGGTCAGCGCGCGCTTGGCGATGTCGGCGGGCTGTTGGCCGGCGACGATCGGCAGCACATCGACGCCGATGGTTTTACCGAGCGTCGCGAGTTGTTCCATCGCCGCCGGGCGGTAGACGTCGAGCGACGCCATCAGCACGCGCTTTTTGTCGGTCTTCGTCAGCCGGTTGGCGATCTTGGCGGCGGTGGTGGTTTTGCCGGAGCCCTGAAGGCCAGCCATCATGATGACGTTCGGCGGCTCGCCATCGATGCGCAGCGTCTCGGGCGGACCGTCGCCGCCGAGTGTCTCGACCAAGGTGTCGTAGACGATCTTCACGACCTGTTGGCCGGGCTTCACCGACTTGATGACGGCTTCGCCGACCGCTTCGGTTTTCACCTTGGCTATGAAATCCTTCACCACCGGCAGCGCGACGTCAGCCTCCAGCAGCGCCACGCGCACCTCGCGCAGCGCGGCTTCGACGTCAGATTCGCTCAGCGCGCCACGGCCGGTGAGCCGGTCGAATACGCCGCCTAAGCGCTCTGTCAGGGCCTCGAACATTGCAACTCCCAAACGCCAATGCACAAACGCCCCGCCGGACGATCACGTCGGGCGGGGTGCCTCGCCAGCCTCCTAGGCTCAAATAGGGAGCCCATGTGCCGGTCAAAGCGCGCTTTGAATTGGCGCGTTGGCGGGGGTTTTAGTGTGCGGATGCGTAACGGTCAAACGCGGAAACGGGCGTCAGGCGCCGCTTTCGGGTGCAACTGCGAGCTGCATTTCTGACAAAAGGTTAATAACGTTTGGTTTCGCTTGACGAACCGAACGCCTGGTCCAGGAATTGTGGCGTAAACGGGGCCGTGAGGGGCCCTGGTCCTGGGTGGACTTTTTACATTACCAGCAAGGGAGACGTAGATGACGAAGTCATCCGCGAAAGCGCACTCGCGCGCGTGGAAGCTTGCCGCTTCAATGCTTGCTTTAACCTTGGGTGCGGGGCTTTCGAGCACCGCGGCGGCCCAAGGCGCTCCGGAGGGCATGTGGCATGCGCCAGATGTCGTCGGAAACAACAATCTGAACCCGAACGCGCCGGCGCCTGGCGGCACTTTGGACAGCGCCACAAACCTCACTGGCATCGGCCAGATGACGGTGCGCGGCAATCCCGCGACCACGGGCCTCGGCCTTTGCACCGGCACCTTGATCAATCCGCGCACGGTGATCTTCGCGGCGCACTGCGTGAACACGCGGCCTGCTGACGCGTACGGCTCCGCCAACGGCACGCCGTTCGGCGCCTGGACCGCGGGCGGCACGCCGATCGCGTTCGGCTTTGGCTTCGACAATTTGCCGGCGGTGCGCCAATGGCTCGGCCTCGCATCCACGCCGGGCGGCACCGACGCAAGCCCAGCGCTGCTGCACGCGACCAACACGGCGCGCTTCCTCTATAACGTCGAGCATGTCTGGTACGATCCGCGCTCGATCGCCGAGCCGCTCGGCAACTTCCTCGAAGCCGACATCGCCATCGCCACGCTCGACACGCCGGCGAACGACATCCCGACTTGGGTGATGTTGTTCACGCCGCTCCAAGGCGAAACGCATGCGGTGATCACCGGCTACGGCGGCAACGGCACCAGCGCGTCTGTGCAAGCCGGCCCGCTGCCCAGCGGCAACACGCCGATCGATTTCCGCCGCCGCGCGGCCGAGAACATGATCTCGTTCCTCGGTTCGCTCGATGACACCGACGATTGGCTCTTTGGGCCGGCGCCGGCGACGCTGCCGCAATCGCTTTATCTGCTGGACTTCGACAGCCCGGCTGGCGAAGGCACGTACACCGGCACAGCGCCCAACTACGATTTCGATATCTTCCAAGGCACGGCGTTGCCGAACGAGGGGATCACGGCGGGCGGCGATTCCGGCGGCCCGCTGATCGCCGATCAATATTTCGATCAGGCGGTGATGGTGGGAACGCTCTCTGGCGGTTCGCGATACCATGGCAACCAACGCTTCGCGACATACGGCACGACAAGCTTCTATCAGCCGCTCTTCATGTACTGGCAGGAAGTCGTCGCCAACAATCCGTACGTCTATGCAAGCAACAAGAACGGCAATCGCTCGTGGACTGATCCGAACCATTGGTATCAGGACTTGGATCCGGCGTACGGCATCGAGGTCGATGGCGCGCTGGTGAATGGCCTGCCGGGCATCCCAAGCTTTGGCACGAGCGGCGCGACGCCGAAGTTCGGTCAAGTCTGCTTCCTGACCGATTGCACCGACAACGCGCTCGATCCGGAAGCTGTCGCTTACAATGTCGGCACGCCGAACTCGATCTACGTGCCGGGCGGGCCTGGCTCGACGAACTTCGTGCCGAACAACGTCGTCTCCAATCCGCGCCTCGGCATTCGTGGCCGCTATTATGACGTGACGCTCGATGGCCACGGCGTGACGTGGCTCTCGAGTGCGGTGACGATCGATCGCTTCACCATGGACGGCGTGCTCACCGGGCTCGACGTGCGCAATGGCGGCACGCTCAACGTGCTGGGCGACTTCACCGTGCTGCGTGGCGGCGTCGATCTCGACGGCCGCATCAATTCTGGTGAAGCCGTGTTCGTGCAAGGCTTGCTGACGGGTGGCGGTACCTTCAATCCGACGTACTTCACCGCGGTCGACAGCATCATCGCGCCGGGCGATCTCTACGGCATCGGCACGCTGTCGATCCAAGGCGACGTCGTCCTTGCGTCGGGCAACGAACTCCTGATCGAGCTTGGTCGCAGCACCAATGACCGCTTGCGGGTGTTGGCGGATGCGGCGCAAGGCACGACCGGCGTCGCCAGCCTCGGCGGCGACGTTTGGTTTACGCCATCCAGCGCCGGCGGCGGCCCGCGTCACAACAATACCTACACGTTCGTGACAGCGGACGGCGGCGTCGTGAACACGTTCGACTCCGTCAACGGCTTCCTCGGCATTCTGCGGCCGCAGGTGACGTACAACGCCAACACGGTGACGGTGAAACTCAAGGCCGGCAGCTTCTGGGATGCGCTTCTGCATCACGAAGCGCTCATGCCGCTGGCGCTCGCGCTCGACCAGATCCGCGAGAACCATTACGCGTCGCTCTACGATCTCTACGGCGAGATCGACCTGATGAACCCGTCGCAACTCGTCGGCGCCTTCAACACGCTCACGCCATCTTCGATGATGGACGCGCGCGGGCTGATGGCGATGCAGGACAGCGGCTTTTCCACCACGTTGCAGAACCGTCTCGCGCTGATCGCGCGCTCACAAGAAGGGCCGATCGGCCTGACGATGATGGGCTCGCCGTCTGACGTGTTCGCGTTCAACGGCAATGCTGGTTTGAATGCTGCGGGCGATCTCGCTTTCGCATCGGAGTTCGCGCAATCGCAGCAGGTGATGGACATGCCGAACGGCATGACCGGCTTCTTCAGCGGCGGTTACGACGAAAGCCTGGTGTCGCCGGTCTCCGGCCGCACCGCGCTGACGACCGACGACGCGATGCGCACCTGGCAGATGGCGGGCGGTGTCGAGCAGAACTTCGGCGCCTTTACGCTGGGCGTTGCAGCGTCGTACTCGCAAGGCCGCGCGCTGCAGACGTCAACCTCGGCCAGCGCCGAGAACGACATCGCGCAATCGGCGCTCTATGGCGTCTATCGCTTCGATGACGGGCTCTACATGTCCGGCCTCGTTGGCGTCGGCACCAGCCGCACGACGACAGAGCGTCGCTTCATGGCAGGCGCGCTCGACTATCACATGCAGGGCGAGACCAATGGCTCGATCACGCTCGCGTCGTTGGAAAGCGGCGTGAACTTTGATGTGGCGCAGGGGCTCGTGCTCACGCCACGGATCTCGCTGCAACACAGCGAAACCCGCATCGATGGCTTCACCGAAGCCGGCGGCGGCCAAACCGCGCTGTCGTTCGATGAGCAGGTGTATGAGCGCACGGAAGCGCGTCTCGGCATCAGCCTCGCGGGCGATTTCAGCCTGATCTCGGGCTGGCGCATCGCGCCGAACATCGACGTGTCGGCGGTGTCGAACCTCGCGCGTGACGGCGATGGCGTGTGGGCGCGCTTTGTGGCGGTGGAGGACATCCCGTTCTACCTGCCGGGTGAGGCGCGTGACGATCTGTGGGCTGAAGTGACGGCGGGCCTCGCGCTCAGCCGTGGCGAAACCGCGATCGCGCTGCGCCTCGAGCAAAGCATCGAGCGCCAAGAACTGCACGACGACCGCGTCGTCGCGCGCTTCTCGCAACGCTTCTAACGTTTCGAACCAACTGCAATGGCGCCGCGCTCACCCGAGCGCGGCGCTTTTTTTGTCCGAGCGCCGAGGGCGGTGTTTCAGCGGGCGCCACTTCACGTTGCGATGCGTGTGCGGGGGCAATAGGATCGGGTGCGAGGGGGATCAAATGCTGAAGCAGGTATGTGTCGCGCTTGTCGCTGGTCTTTTGCTGATCGCGACGCCGGCTTTTGCGCAAGCGCCGACGGTCAGCGCCTTCACGGATCCTGTCTCCGTCTTCGGAACCTCTCTCTCGCCCAGTGGCCGCTACGTCGTCTTCATCAATCGAAACGACAGCGGACAGCAAATCGTTGTCGCTGACATCGAAACGCAGCAATCGCGCGCCGTTCAACAGATCCCCGTGAATCAGGGCGGGTTCGATTGGGTGGTGTGGAAGGGCGACGATCGCCTCGTCGCCGGTGTGTCTATTCGCCAGTTCGTGCGCGCGCGCGCCGGAACGGGCACGCGCCTCATCGGCGATGACCTTGAGTACGACGTTTATCGCATCGTTGCGTTTGGGCGCGATGGCGGCGCGCTCGTGCAGATGTTCGAGGGACGCTTCCGTCAACTCATGTACGGCTACGGTTCCATGTTTTTCCTGGACGAGCTGGCGCGTGATCCACAGCACGTGTTGCTCACCGCGTGGGACAACGAAGGCACCGGCGTATGGCGCGCGAATGTCTCGACGGGTGAGGTTTCGCGTATCGCGAACGGAAATGAATTGACTTGGACCTACGAGACCGACGGCGAAGGCTATCCGGTTTTGCGGCGCGATTTGTTGGGGGACATGTCGGGATACAAATACTACCGGCGCGCGAATGGCGAGGACGATTGGACTTTCCTATTCGACGCCCGCCGCGCCGCGACCGCCACCAACTCGCCTGACTTTGATCCGATCGCGCCGGGCCCCGGGCCCAATCTTGTCTACGTGTCAGCGCGCAGGGACGAGACGGACCTGTCCGCGCTCTATCTGTACAATACCGCGACGGGCGAGTTTGGAGAGCCGCTGCAGCGACCTCAGAACGCCGACATATCGATGCCGTGGATCAATCCGGCGACGCGGCAATTGTTCGCCACGTGCGAGTTCGCGCAGCGCATGACGTGTCAAGCGCGCGATCCGCAAATGCAGCGGCACCTCAACGGAATCGTGCGCTTCTTCGAAGGCACGGCGAATGTGCGATTGGTGAACATGTCGGCGGACGGCGCGCGTTGGCTGCTTCGCGTCGAAGGGCCACGCGACCCAGGCGATTATTATTTCTACGAACCGTCCTCCGCTCGCCTGGAGCCGATTGCGCGCGCCTTTCCGAGCATCAACGATGCCGCCTTGTCGCCTACCGAAGTGGTCAGCTATGCGAGCCGAGACGGCACGCCGCTTTGGGCGTACGTGACGCGCCGACCCGGTTTGGAGCGTCCGCCCATGGTGGTGATGCCACACGGCGGCCCGGAGGCGCGCGATTGGTATGGCTACGACGCGTTCGTGCAGCTGCTTGCGTCGCGCGGCTATGTCGTGGTGCAGCCTAACTTTCGCGGCGGGAGCGGATTTGGACGCGCATTCGCGGACGCTGGGCGTCAGCAATGGGGCCTGCGCATGCAGGACGACGTCACCGATGCGGTTCGGCACATGATCAGCACCGGCGATGTCGATCCAGAGCGCGTTTGCATCGTCGGGGCTTCGTATGGCGGATATGCCGCCCTGACCGGCGCTGCGCTAACGCCTGAACTCTACAAGTGCGCTGTCTCGATAGCGGGTGTTTCGGACTTGCGGGCGATGATGAGCGTCGAGCGCGCGAGCGGACGGCGGAGCATGAATTACCAATATTGGTTGCGTTCGATTGGCGCCGATCGCGAGCAACTGGCTTCGGTTTCGGCGCGTGTACTGGTTGACCGCATTCGGGCGCCGATCCTGCTGCTGCACGGCGATGAGGACGAGACGGTTCTCGTTGAGCAATCCGAAATCATGGACAGAGCGCTTCGCAACGCCGGCAAGCCAGTGCGCTTCGTTCGGATCGAGGGCGAGAACCATTATTGGAACGAATGGTCGCGCGAGAACCGCACCCTTTTGTTCAGCGAGACGGAAGCGTTTCTTGCCCAGCACTTGGGCGCGGCAAACTAAGACAGGCGCCGCGCAATCTCTTCGCCGATCGCCAGTGATGACGTGAGGCCGGGGCTTTCGATGCCGAAGAGGCAGATGAGGTTTTCGACGCTATCGTCGATGACGAAGTCCGATTGGGGGTCGCCTGGGCCGTGGAGCTTGGGGCGGATGCCTGCGTAGTCGGGATTGAGCGTGCCATCTGGGAGAGCGGGCCAGAAGCGGCGGACGGTTTCGTAGAAGCTCGCCGCGCGCGCCGGATCGACGCGATAATCCTCCGCGTCGACAAATTCGAGATCAGGTCCGAAGCGGGCGACGCCGCCGAGATCGCGCCGATAGTGCGTGCCGAGCGCGCCGGGGATGGGCGGCGGATAGATCAAGCGCGTGAACGGCGCCTTGGCGCCACTGAGCCCGAAGTAATTGCCCTTGCCGAGATGAAGCGCGGGAACACGCTCGCTCGGAAAATTCTCGACCCCGCGTGCGCAAGCCTGTGCGCCGAGGCCGGCGGCGATGATGAGGCGCTTGGCTGTAAACGTCGCGGGCTCGTCACCGCCGATGCGGACACTGTAGCCCGCGGGCGATGGCGAGGCCCCTAGGAACGGCGTGCTCAGCACCACAGCGCCGCCATGCGCCTCGATCTCGCCCTGCAGCGCCAGCATGTAGCCGTGCGCATCGAGAATGCCGCTTTCAACGGACTCAAGCGCGGCGACGCAGGCGAGGTTGGGCTCTAGACGCTGCGCCTCCGCGCGATCGATCCAACGCACGCCTTCGACATCATTGATCTCGCCCTGGCGCGCGAGCTTCTCCAGCGCGGCGATCTCCCCTTCCGCCGTCGCCACAATCAACTTGCCGCACTTTGCGTGCGCAACGTTGTGGCCCTCAAGGAAATCATAAAGCGCGCGCCGTCCTTCGACGCAGAGCCGCGCTTTGAGCGAGCCAGTCGGATAGTGAAGGCCGGCGTGGATCACTTCGGAATTGCGCGCCGAAACGCCCGAGCCGATCAGTGCTTCTTTTTCGAGCACGACGACGCTCAGCCCGCGCTTGGCCAAAGCGTAGCCGCAGGCGAGGCCGACGGCCCCGGCGCCGACAATGGCGGCGTCAAAATCGCTCATCCGCGCGCGACAATCATTGCGGAACTCCAACGTGGTTGCGGCAGCGTAAACCAGCGCGCCGACGGGGAGGAGGTTAATTCAAATGCAACGCCGAATCCGTAAATCGCGAGTGGGGCGAGATTCGTCATGGGCATTTTCGAGCTGCAAGATCAGACCATGCTGAGCGCGGCGCGCAGCCGGGTCAGCGGGACGGTGTTTCGGCTTTGGCAGGCCGGGCTGTTCGCCGTCGGCGCGGCACTGGTGCTCAATTCCTGGTCGGCCGGCTTGGGCTGGTTTCTCGCGCTCAGCTTGTCGATGGGCTTCGACTACATGCTGGGCAAGAGCTACATCGACGCGCGCTCGGCCCGCGAACGCCAGACGAGCGGCGGCCTGTTCATCTGGGGCTGCTTTTTCACGCTGCTGATCTTCGCGGCGATGTCGGTCATCACCGCGGCCGCTGGCGGCGCGTCTGGGCGTGTGTTCAGCGTGTTGATGGCGGCGTCGTCGCTGGTTGGCGTCGTGCTCGCACATTATCGCGCACGCGCGTTCATGCTGATCACAGCGGCGCCGGCGGCGTTGTGCTTGGTGGTTGCGCCTTTGATCCCGGATCAAGCGAGCCCCGCATCCGCGCTTGAAGGTGCGCTCGGCGTTGGCTGCGGGATTATGGCCTTCATCATCTATCTTGGCCGCGCGGCGATGACGAACTCGTCCTTGCTCGCAGGTCTGGAGAGCGCGACAAATCTGGCGCGCGAACGCCAGATTGAGGCGGAAACCAAGGCGGCGGACGCCGAGGCGGCAAACCGCGCCAAGTCCGAATTCCTGACGACGATGACGCACGAATTGCGCACGCCGCTCAACGCCGTGATCGGCTACGCCGAGATCATCTCCGAAGATATGGAAGCGGAGAACCAGCCCCAACACGCCGCCGACGCCAATCGCATTGCCAGCTCAGCGCGTCACTTGCTTGGCTTGATCGATCAGATCCTGCAACTCTCGATGCTGGAAACTGGCCGCGCCGAACTCGACGTCAGCGAGTTCAACGTGCGCCATCTGGTCGAAGACGCCACCGCCGCGATCAGCGTCGCTGCGAAGGAACGCGGCAATCGCTTGGCGACGCGCGTCGCGGCCGAAGTCGCGCTGGCGCGCACGGATCGCGGCAAGCTTTCGCTCTGCCTTGGGCATCTGCTCTCGAACGCCGCGAAGTTCACCCACAACGGCCTCATCGCCGTGTCGGTGGAGCGGGAGCATGTGAACGGCCGGGAATGGATGCGCATCGCCGTGTCGGACACCGGCGTCGGCATGAAGCCGGAGCAGGTCGCGCACGCGTTCCAGGCCTTCACTCAGCTCGATGGGACGACCACCCGCGAGCATGGCGGCATGGGTCTCGGGCTTTCGTTCACGCAGCGCACGGCGCAGCTCTTGGGCGGCTCGGTCAGCGCCGAGAGCGAATTGGGCAAGGGGTCGACCTTCACGCTCCGGCTGCCGCTGCGGCTGGGCGACGTCCAGGTCAGCGAGGGCGAAAAATTGCTGCGGAAACTGGGCGCTGCGGCCTAAGGCGCGGTTGAACCTTCATAGATCGCATCGATATAACCGGGGATGATCCATAGAGACCTCCCGTGAGCGACGACCGCGTACCCGCGTCGGCCATGCCGACGCTCCGGCAGCTCCAATTCCTGCTCGCCCTGCGTTCCGAGGGCAGCTTCGTGGCAGCGGCGGAGGCCGTGGGCGTCACCCAGCCAACGCTTTCAGCGGGCGTGAAGGAGCTTGAGCACGCGCTGGGCGTGACGCTCGTGGAACGCGGCCGCGCAGGCGCGGTGCTGACGCCGGCTGGCGAAGAAGCCGTTGAGCGTGCCGCGCGGGCTGTGAGCGAAGTCGAAGAATTGGTCCGCACCGTGCGCGCCGAGGGCAAGCCGTTCTCAGGGGTGTTCCGCTTAGGCGCCATCCCGACGATTGCGCCGTTCTTGTTGCCGCGCGCTCTGCCGCATTTGAAGAAGCGCTTTCCGCGTCTGCGGCTGAACATTCGTGAGGACCTCACGACGCGTTTGATTGAAGGCCTGCGCTCGCGCGCGCTCGATGCAGCCGTGATCGCGCTTCCGTACTCGGCGGCCGGCATCGCCACAGCGCCGGTGGCGGAGGACGAGTTCTTGCTGCTGTGTCCGGACGATCATCCGCTGGCGAAACGCAATGACCTCGCGCCGGAGCATCTGCGCGACGAGGACGTGCTGCTTCTCGAAGACGGCCATTGCCTGCGGGAACACACGCTTTCTGTGTGCCGCGCCACACCTGGCCGGCGTTCCGCTGACGTCAGCGCCACCAGCTTGCACACGCTTGTGCAGATGGTCGCCGGCGGCATGGGCGTGACGCTGCTGCCCAAGATCGCCGCTGAAGCAGGCGCGGCGTCTGGCGCTGATGTCGCCATCCGCCCGTTTGCGGAGCCGGTGATGGGGCGTTCGATTGGTGTCGCGTGGCGCGAAGGCGGACCGCGCGAAGCGGAAGCGCGGATGTTGGCGGAAGAGTTGCGGCCGCTGTTTAGGACGCCGGCCAATCGGGCTTAGAGAGCTGCTTGGCCAGATGCGGCAGGCGGATCACGAACCAGAGCGCGGCCCAGATGTTCCCGAGCAGGAACACGGGCGCTGCCCAAACAGCGGCGATCAGCCATGAGCGCTCGGTAAGAAACACGAGCACGGCGAACAGCAGGAAGCCGATATAGAGATCGACAAGCGCCACGACGCCCCAGGGCAACGTCGTCACCACGGCGAATTGATCGAAGAACGTGCCGTGCAGCTCATGGGCGGCGAGTGCGGCCCAGAGCACCAGGCCGAGCAGCGCCAGGCCGATAATGCCAATGGCGGCGCGCAACACGTTCATGGAGCTTCTCCCCTGCCGGCTCGCCGGGTTGTGATTTGACGTTCGCCGCTTGTCCCTTCGCCAGGGGGCAAAATCAAGCCGGGAGCGCGGCGAGGGCGGGCGTTGGAAGATTTGCGCTTTTGTCGCGGGCTCGGCCCGGCTAAGCGGGGCGGATGCAGCGTTACCTCACCCTCCTGGTTCTTGTCGGCCTCGTCCTCGGCATTGGCGTCGGCTACGTCTTGCACGAGCAGCAACCGCCCGAGGCGTGGGCGGGGATCGCTTCCAATTTTAAGATCGTCACCGATGTGTTCCTGCGGCTGATCAAGATGATCATCGCGCCGCTGGTGTTGTCGACCTTGGTGGTTGGCATCGCCCACATGGGCGGCACCGGAACGTTGGGGCGCGTCGGGGTGCGCACGCTGCTCTGGTTCATCGCCGCATCGATCATCTCGCTGGTGCTCGGCCTCGTCGTTGTTCACCTGACGCAACCGGGCGTCGGCCTATCGCTGCCGATCCCGGAAGATGGCAACGCGCCGCAAGCGTCCGCGCTCAATCTCCGCGACTTCGTCATCCATCTGGTGCCGACCTCGATCTTCGACGCGATGGCGACGAATTCGCTGCTGCAGATCGTTGTCTTCTCGCTGTTCTTTGGCGTCGCACTGGCGGCGCTCGGTGATCAAGCCAAGCCGGTTACGGACATGGCTGAGCGCGTGTCGCACGTGATGCTGCGCGTGACCGGTTACGTGATGAACTTCGCGCCGCTCGCGGTGTTCGCGGCGATCGCCGCCACTGTGACGGAGAACGGCCTCGATATTCTCGTCACCTACGGCAAGTTCATCGGCTTCTTCTATGTCGGTTTGGGCATCCTCTGGGCGTTCCTGATCGCGGCCGGCTTGCTCATCATCGGCGGGCGCGTGCTGAACCTGATCGGCCTCATCCGCGAACCGATCCTGCTGGCGTTCTCAACGGCGAGTTCCGAGGCCGCTTACCCGCGCACGTTCGAAGCGTTGCAGAAATTCGGCATCTCCCGACGCATCGCCGGCTTTGTGCTGCCGCTGGGCTATTCGTTCAATCTCGACGGCTCGATGATGTATTGCACCTTCGCGGTGATCTTCATCGCGCAAGTGTACGGCATTGAGCTCAGTGTGGCGCAGCAAGTCACGATGCTGTTGCTGCTGATGGTGACGTCGAAGGGCATGGCCGGCGTGCCGCGCGCGTCGCTCGTGGTGATCGCGGCGACGCTGACGCAGTTCAACATGCCGGAAGCGGGCCTGTTGCTGATCCTCGGCGTCGATCACTTCCTCGACATGGGCCGCAGCGCCACCAATGTCGTCGGCAACTCGATCGCCACGGCGGTGGTCGCCAAGTGGGAAAAGGAGCTTGGTCCCGAGCGCAACGAGGCGCCGCTTCCGGGCGCTGCTGCGCCGCCTTTGGAAGATCAGGGCGATACCGAGATCGGCCGCTAATCCATCAGGCGCTGCATCAGGTACGTGTATTCAAGCGCACGGCGGCGCGCGCCTTCGTTGAGGTTCGCCGCCGCTGCGTGGCCGCCATCGATGTTCTCGTAATAGAGCACGGGCACGCCAAGCTCTTGCAGACGCGCCACGTATTTGCGCGCGTGGCCGGGATGGACGCGGTCGTCCTTCGTTGACGTCAGCACGAACGGCAGCGGGAAATCCTCGCGCGCGCGTAGGTTCTGATAGGGCGACATTGTCCGCAGATAGCGTCGCTCTTCCGGCACGGCAGGCGAGCCGTACTCATCCACCCATGACGCGCCGGCGAGCAATTGATCGTAGCGCAGCATGTCGAGCAGCGGCACTTGCACGACGGCCGCGTTGACCATCTCCGGATGCTGATTGAGCATCACGCCCATCAGCAAGCCGCCGTTCGAGCCGCCCATGATGCCGAGCCGGCGTGGGCTAGAAATTCCGCGCGCGATGAGATCTTGCTCCACCGCATAGAAATCATCGAACACGACTTGGCGATTGGTGCGAAGGCCAGCTTGGTGCCAGGCCGGGCCGAACTCGCCGCCGCCGCGGATGTTGGCGAGCACATACGTGCCGCCGTTTTGCAGCCACATGCGGCCGACATAGCCGGAATATTTCGGCGTCTCCGACACCTGGAAGCCGCCATAGGCGTAGAGCAAGGTCGGGTTCTGGCCGTCGAGCGGACGATTGCGCGGGCGCACGACAAAGTAAGGCACGCGTGTGCCGTCGCGGCTCACCGCCTCGTATTGTTCGGAGATGTAGGGCGAGGCGTCGAACTGCGCCGGAAGTGATGCGATTGCGCGCGCGCGCGTGGCGCGTTCTTCGAGCGCATAGAGCGTCTCCGGCGTCAGGAAATCTTCGAACACCGCGAAGGCGTGTGATTCCGTTGGCGACGAACCGGCGAACTGGATTGCGCCGTTCGGCGCCAGATCGATCTGGCTTTCGATCCAGGCGCGCCCGTCATAGGCAAGGCGCAAGATGCGCCCGCGCACGTTCTCAGTGGCGGCGACGAGGATCGCGTCACGGGTGAACGTCACCTGTTCGATCGATTGGCGCGGCCCGGGCGCATACAGCACCTGCGCGCGCGGCGCTTCCGCAGCAGCGTCCTCAAGCGGATAGCCAACCAGCGCGCCTTGCGGCAGCCCGCGCCAGGCTTCTTGCAGCGTGAACACAAGCTGGCCCTTGTGCAGGCCTTGGATCGTCGCGCGAGCTGGCAAATTGATGCGTTGCGGCGCATCGCCCGAGAGCAAATAATTCTCGCCTTCGAAATAGGTTCGATAGCGCACGGCGGCGGCCACGCGCGTGCCGTCCGTATCTTCAAGCTCAGCGGAATAGACGCCAACGTCCGTCGCTTCGCCGCGCATGATCTCGGTGGCGCTTTCGAGCGGCGTGCCGCGGCGCCAGCGTTTCAACACGAACGGGTAGCCGGACTCTGTCAGCGTGCCCGCGCCCCAATCGGTGCCGACGATCAGCGTATCGGCGTCGGCCCAGCTCAACGCCGATTTCGCTTCCGGCAGCACGAAGCCGCCGGCCACGAATTGACGTGTCGCTGTGTCGAACTCGCGCCACGTCACCGCGTCCTTGCCGCCATCAGAGAGCGAGACCATGCAGCGCGTCGTGCCTTCGAGGCAGTCGACGCCTTTGTAGACCCAGTTCGCGTTCTCCGCCGCCGCCAGCGCGTCGATATCGAGCAGCACCTCCCACACCGGCCGCCCCGCCGTGTAGGCCGCCAGCGGCGAGCGGCGCCAGACGCCGCGGACATGGGTTTCGTCCTGCCAGAAATTATAGAGCTGGCCGTCGCGCACGGCGCCCAATGCGAGCCGGTCACGGCTATTGGCGATCGCCACTGCGTCCGCGTGCAATTGCGCGAAGCGGGGGTCGTTTTCCAGTTGCGGCAGCGAGCGCGCGTTCTGCTCGCGCACCCAGGCCAAAGCCCGCTCCCCTTCCACTTCCTCGAGCCACAGATACGGGTCGTCGCGTTCGAAAAGGGACGTCATTGAACTCATCGTGCTGCATGAACCAAGAACCGCCGCGGCCAGGCCGGCGGCGAACCAGGCGGGTAAAAGACGCATCGGGGCTCCCTCGCTGGGTGACCCAAGCAGAAGCCCGGACCCGCGCCAAGGGGGTGCGGAAGCCGGCGAACCCGCTTACATAGGCGGCGATGCGGTACTTCAAGATGAACGGCGCGGGCAATGATTTCGTCATCATTGATGCGCGCTCGCGCGGCTCGCTGCCTCTCTCGGCGGCGCAGGCCAAGGCCATCGCTGACCGCGACACCGGCGTCGGCTGCGACCAGGTCATCGCCATCGAGCGGTCGATCCGTGGCGACGCCTTCATGCGCATCTGGAACCAGGACGGCGGCCAGGTGTCGGCTTGCGGCAACGCCACGCGCTGCGTGGCCTGGATGCTGATGGAGGAAGGCGGCGCCAACTCGCGGCGTATCGAGACCGATGCCGGCATGCTCTACACCGAACGCGCCGGAAACGGACTTATCACTGTCGATATGGGCTCGCCGCTGCTGCGCTGGGAGGAAATTCCCATCGCCCGCGCGATGGATACGGTGCGGCTTGAGTACAGCATTGATGGGCTGAGCGGCCCGGGCGCGGTCAACATGGGCAACCCGCACGCGGTGTTTTTCGTCGATGATGTGAGCGCCGTGCCGATCGAAGCACTTGGCCCACGGATTGAGCATGACCCGCTGTTTCCCGAGCGCGTGAACGCCGGCTTCGCCGAGGTTCGCTCGCCAGAGCAGATCCGTTTGCGCGTCTGGGAGCGGGGCGCGGGGCTCACCAAAGCCTGCGGCACCGGCGCCTGCGCGGCGGCGGTGGCGGCGCACCGGCAGGGCCGCGCTGGCCGCAATGTCGAGATCATCGCCGATGGCGGATCACTTCAGATTGAATGGCGCGCCGGCGACGACCGGGTTTTGATGACAGGGCCGGTGGAACTCGAAGGCACGGGGGATTTGCCAGCTTGAGAGCGCTGATCGCCTGTCTGTCGGTCGTGGCCTGCGCCACGACCCCGCCCGAGACGCCGCCCCAGCGCGTCCACGGGTGCTGGATCGCGCGCGGCGACGAGGTGACCACCACATTCCGCTGGCTGCCAAACCGTGACGCCGCTGGGCGCATGGAAGGCGTCGGCATGCAATATGGCCGCGCTGCGCCGCGCCAATATGGCCGCTACGCCCTTGAGACGAACACGCAGGGCGAATGGCAGCTTTGCCAGATCGATGCGGACGGGCCGGGCGGCAACGTGTGCTGGCGCGTCGCTCAATCCGGCGGCGGTTCGCTCGAAGGCGGTCGCGCCTTCATCGATCAGCACGACGAACGCCTGCGCATCAGCGTCGTCACCGGCGAGGGCGAGCGCCTCATCTTCGACGGCCGCCGGGACGGCTGCGATTGATCACCGGCTTTGACCACGTCGTCATCGCTGTGCGCGATCTTGGCGCGGGCGTGGCGGCGTATGAGACTTTGCTTGGCCGGCGCACGGTTGAGCGCTCCGAGCGCGATAGCGTTGAGACGGCGCTGATTGCAACGGACAATATCAGTGTCGAGCTGATGGCGCCGAAGGGCGATGGCGCGGGCGCAGCGCGTTTGCGCGCGGCGTTGGAGGCTGGCGAGGGGCTGAAGAGCCTGGTGTTCGCAACGCATGATCTCGCCGCTCTGCATCGCCGCGCTGAGCGCGTTGGGCTCGCACCGGAGGCGATCGCGGAGCGAGACGAGTACTGCAGCTTTCGCTTCAGCGCCGAGCGCACAAACGGCATCCGCTTGTTCGCTCTGCAGCGCCGCGCGCCCGTTGCGCCAAGCGCGATGCAAAGTGCAGGCGTGAGCGGGCTCGATCACATCGTTGTCCGCTCTTCAAATTTCGATCGCGCAGCGGCGTTGTTCGGCGCGCGGCTTGGGCTCGACATGCGGTTGGACCGCGAGGCGGTCGGGCGGCGGCTGATGTTCTTCCGCTGTGGCGACGCGATCGTGGAGATCGCGCAGTTTCCGGGTGAGGCGCAGGATTCCTTCTGGGGCCTTTCCTGGCGCGTCGCCGACGCTGACGCCGCGCGCGAACGTTTGGCGGCTGCCGGCGTCAATGTCTCCGAGGTTCGCAACGGTGTGAAGCCCGGAACGCGCGTGTTCACGGTGCGCGATCAAAGCTGCGGCGTGCCGACTTTGATGATCGAGGCGGCGAAACGTGTGGGGTAAGCGCAAGCACTTTCTCGACGCTGATGTCGAGGAATGGCACGGCGAATGCTGGCGCTGGATGTTGCGCAATCTTGGCGGGCTAGCAGACCTGCGCTCGCGTGATCTGGTGCTGCCGACGGGCGCGTTCTTTCCAAGGATGGAAGAGCAAGGCCACGCGCGCGCCGAGATCGTGTTCGCGCGCGTTAAAGATATGATGGGTCTTGGCGATTGGAATTGCGAACTGGTCGAGCAAGTCGAGAACAACGCGCAGGTTGGCGAGTTTCTGTTTGTACGCGCCGAGAAGCCGGCGGCAGGCACGTTTCAAGCCGGCGACGGCAAGGTGATCATCACCTATGAGCCAACCTTGCTGACGCGGCCGAACAACCTCATCGCCACGTTCGCACACGAACTCGCGCACTACCTTCTGGCGACGATTGGCGAGCCGCCGCCGGGCGCCGAGATCGAGGAGGGTTTGCACGAATTGGCGACGGAATTGGCTGTTGCGTATCACGGCTTCGCCGTGATCGCGGCGAACGGCGCCTTTCACTTCGAGCAGCATCAGGATTTCGGCAGGCAAGGCTGGTCCGGTGGTTCGTGGGGCTATTTCAGCGAGGATGCGTGGGTGTTCGCGCTCGCCGTGTTCCTCGCTTTGCGCGCGGAGGACGCAGGCCCCGCGCGCGCGGCGCTCAAGCCGCACCTGGCGCGCAAGCTTGACGCCGCTTGTAAGCGTTTGGCGGACGAACCGGCGTTCCTGGCGGGGATTGTCGCCAATCTTTGATTGATCCGCCCCGGCTCGGCATGCATGCTCGCGCCGATCTTGTGAGGGGGATCATCCATGGCCGAGTCACTCGACGCGACATTCTTCGCATTTCGCAAGCGCGAGAAGGGAGGCGTGCTGCTCCGCGCCTCGATCGCCTTCGTTGTCAGCATGATCGCATTACTCGTGCTGATCGGTGTTTTGGTTTGGGCGCTTGTCGGTCCTGGCCTGTTCGATTGGTACGGTCAGGTGATGCAGCTCTCCGCCACCGGCGATCCCAACGCGATGGCGCAAGCGCCGCCGCCACCAAGCGGAATATTTCTGATCTTCCCGATCGAGCTGCTGTTCCTGGTGCTTTATTTTATCCTGTTGGCGTCGTTTGAATCCGCAAGCCACCGCTGGATGATCCGTGGCGAGGCGAGCGGCCCGCTTGGCCTGCATTTCGGCGCCGACATGTGGCGCGTTTACGCGACGTACTGGGTTTGGCTGTTTCTCGGCATTGGCTTCGTCATCGCGATGTTGATCCTTGGCGGCGTCCTTGGCGGCGTGGTCGCGAACATCGCCAGCAATGCGACATGGCTGCCGGCCTTGATCCCGCTGATCTGTTTCCTGGCGTTGATCTATTTTCCAGTGCGCCTCGCTCCAGCCGCGGCGACATCGGTTGGCATGGGCAAGTTTGCGTTCTTCAAGGCGTGGAACGTTACCAGCGGCCGCTTCTGGGCGATCTTTGGCGCGTTCTTGTTGCTGATCTTGGTCTACGTCGTCGTTGCGCTCATGATCAGCTTCACGACGTTCAGCATCATGTTCGCGGGCCTGTTTGACGGCTTGGACCTCGCAACCGTGCAGGCCAATCCGGACGCCTTCATGCAACGCTACACGCAAGCGGTGCTCAACATGTTCAGCACGCCGACATCGATTGCGGTCTATGTCGGCCTGCAGGTGGTGTCTTGGTTGATCGCGATTACGTTTACGGTGCTTGTGTTCGGCGTGAACGCGCGCGCAGTTCAGGCGGCGCTGGAAGAAGGCAAGATCGAGCGCGCCTCAGCCTGAGGCGCGCTTCTTCGCTGCTTTGCGCGCCGCGGGGGCAGGTGTGCTCACGGCGGCCGCCGCCTTCTTCGCGGGCAGGCGTTCGTTGTGACGCTTCAGCGCGTCCGCGAGATATTTGCCGGTCCAGCTTTCCTTGACCTTGGCGACATCTTCCGGCGTGCCGGCAGCGACGACCTTGCCGCCGCCATCGCCGCCTTCGGGGCCCATATCGATTACCCAGTCAGCGGTTTTGATCACATCGAGATTGTGCTCGATCACGAGCACGCTGTTGCCGTTGTCGACAAGCTCGTGGAGCACTTCGAGCAGCTTGTTCACGTCCTCGAAATGCAGGCCCGTCGTAGGTTCGTCGAGAATGTAGAGCGTGCGGCCCGTTGCGCGCTTTGAAAGCTCCTTCGAGAGCTTCACGCGTTGCGCTTCGCCGCCCGAGAGCGTCGTCGCTTGCTGGCCAACATGCACGTAGCCGAGGCCGACGCGCTTAAGCGTTTCCATCTTGTCGCGAATGCTCGGCACGGCGTGGAAGAGGTTGCCCGCTTCTTCCACCGTCATGTCGAGCACGTCGGAGATCGACTTGCCGCGATAGAGGATCTCCAGCGTCTCGCGATTGTAGCGTTTGCCTTTGCAGGTATCGCAGGTGACGTACACGTCCGGCAGGAAGTGCATCTCGATCTTGATG
>CAZZFE010000045.1:0-32346 GCA_964653495.1 uncultured Terricaulis sp.
CTCGTTCACCAACCAGACGCTGGCGCAGATCGAGCTTTGGACCAACGGCAAGACCTACAAGAATCAGGTCTACACGCTGCCGAAGCACCTCGATGAAAAAGTCGCGGCGCTGCACTTGGACAAGCTCGGCGTGAAGCTCACGCAGCTGTCGCCGGATCAAGCCGCGTACATCGGCGTGACCCCGGCCGGCCCGTTCAAGCCGGATCATTATCGCTACTAAGCGCAGACGACGCGCGAAAGCACGGACGCCCCGATCGCAAGGTCGGGGCGTTTTGTTTTCATTGACCAGCGCCGCTGTTCGGCTCAGTTGAGCGGCGGCGATGGGAGACTTTGATGCTTGAGGACGTTCTTCTGTTTTTGCATTTCTTCGGCCTGATGATGGGCGCGGGCGGCGGCTTCGGTAGCGCTATCGTCATGCGCAGCGCGATCGCGCGCGCGCCCGCCGAAGCAATCGTGCTGCAATCCGTCGGGCCGACTTTGGCGCGCTTTGCCGCGACCGGCGTTGTGTTGATGTTGGCGTCGGGCCTCGGCCTCGTGTTCCTGAAACATGGCGGCTTCACCGGCTTGCCGTGGCTGTTTTGGGTGAAGATGGGCTTCGTCGCGACGCTGCTGCTCGCCACGGGCATGATCGAGGCGACCTACGCCGCCATCAAACGCGGCGACACAAAAGCCGCCTCGCGCTTGCCGGTGCTCGGCCCGCTCGCCGGCATGTCGTCATTCCTGGCGGCGCTGTTTGCGGTGTTCGCGTTTCACTGAGCCGGGCGCGGCTTCGCGCAGCAGCCATTCGCGAAACCGGATGATCTTCGGCAGCTCCGCCGATGGCTTCGGGCACACGATCCAGTACGCGAACGGCGCTGGCCGCTCCTCTGCAAGTGGCCGCGTCAGGCGGCCCTCGCGCAGATCGCGATCCGCCAAGGCGCTGCGCGCGAGTGCGATCCCTTGGCCGGCGATCGCCGCGTCGATGGCAAGGCTCATCTCGGAATAGGTCGGCCCGTGTAACGCACGCGCCGGCGCATTCACGCCAAACGCCGCAAGCCAATCGCGCCAGGCGTCGGTGTTGCGCTGATGAATGAGCGCGAGCGCCGGCAGATCAGCCGGCGTGCGAGGGCGTTTGCCCTTGAGCAGCGCTGGGCTGCAGACGGGAAACATCGTCTCTTCGCACAAGCGCGTGCACGACAGCTGCGGCCAACTCCCGTCGCCATGGCGTACGGCGACATCGATCTCGCTGTCGGAAAAATCGATGTGCTGCGGCGCTGCGCTGATGCGCAGATCGAGATCAGGGTTGGCGTCAGCGAATGAGCCCAAACGCGGCGCCAGCCATTTTGCGGCGAAGCTCGGCGACACGCTCACCGTTAGCACGCGCGCGCGCCGTGTTGGATCGAGCAGCGCCTGATCGCCGGCGCGTAGCCGCGCGATCGCATCGCTCACATAGGGCAGGTAGAGCTTGCCCGCGTCGGTGAGTTCAAGCGCTCGGCCTTCGCGATGAAACAGCGCCACGCCGAGCCGCGCTTCAAGCTCGCGGATCGCATGGCTCACGGCGCTTTGGGTGACGTTCAGTTCGTTCGCCGCGCGCGTGAAGCTCGCATGCCGCGCGGAAGCCTCGAACGCGCGCACCGAAGAGATCGAGGGGGCGATCCAGTTTGGCATGAACGTTGTTCATGTATAGCTGAGGAGGCATCGCTTGTCGCTTGGATTCCGTGCGCTACGACATGAGTAAATCTCGTAAGGAGAAAGCTCATGTGCCCAAGCAAGAAAGAGGACGCGCTGCAGGAATTCTTCGGTGACAGCCGCCCAACCCGCTGGGTGACGCGCGAACGCCCGAAGATCGACCGTATCGCCTGCCCATGGGCGATCCGCCGTTTCATCGATGCGAACGCCGAGATCATCTACACGCCGACGCCGAGAGTCCTTGAAACGGCCGCGCGCGAGAAGGCCGTCGCGTTCGACATCCCCGGCGCGCCGATCTCACACGAGGGCGACCTCTGCAGCTTCGACACGCTGCTGGCGCGTTTCGGGCTTGAGGACGATCCCGCGCTCGCCAGAGTCGCCCGCATCGTCCGCGGCGCGGATACCGATCATCACGAGATCGCGCCGGAGGCGGCGGGCCTACACGCCATCTCGCTCGGACTGTCGCAAAACTTTGATGATGACCACGCGTTGCTGGCGCAGGGCATGGTCGTCTATGACGCGCTCTATGCGTGGGCAAAAAACACCGGGGCGGACCGCCATTCCTGGAAGCCCGGCGCATGAGCGAGGTGCTCGTGCTGTCGCGCGCTGACATCGCCCGCTCGATGCGTCCGGCGGACTATCTGCGCGCTGTGGACGAGGCCTTCCGCGCCGGCGATCGCGTGAAAGCGCCCCCGCCAATGCATATTGAGGCCATGGGCGGTGGCTTTCACGCGAAGGGCGCGGCGCTGCTTGGCGATCGTCCGCTGGCCGCGCTCAAGCTCAATGGCAATTTCCCGGATAATCCGGCGCGTGGCTTGCCCACCATTCAAGGCGCGATCCTCTTGTGCGACGCCGCGAACGGCGCCGTTCTGGCGATCATGGATTCGATCGAGATCACGCTGAGGCGCATGGCCGCCGCCACGGCGCTGGCGGCGCATCACCTCACCCGTCCGGAGGCCACGACGCTTGCGGTCTGCGGCTGCGGCGAGCAGGCGCGCGCACAAGTCGAAGCGCTCGTAGCGTTGTTCCGGTTCAAGCTCGGCTACGCCTGGGACCAGGCGCCGGAGCGGGCGGCGGGCTTCGCGACTGAAATGCAGGCCACGCACGGTTTTGCATTTGCGGCCGCATCGTCGCTGGAAGCCGCGGCCGGCATGGCGGACATCATTATCACCTGCACGACCGCGCGCGCGCCGTTCCTCCATGGCGAACACGTCTCGCCTGGCGCGTTCGTGGCCGCGATCGGTGCGGACAATCCTCACAAGAGCGAGATCACGCCCGCTTTGATGGCGCGTGCGAAGGTCGTCACCGATGTAACCTCGCAATGCGCGCAGATGGGCGACCTCCATCACGCGATTGCGGCGGGAACCATGAGATTGGATCAAGTGCACGCGGAACTCGCCGAAATTGTCGCTGGCGCGAAGGCCGGCCGTACGCACGACGATGAGATCTTCGTTTTCGACTCCACCGGCACGGCGATCCAGGATGTCGCGAGCGCGGCGATTGTCTTCCAACGCGCGTCAGCCGGGAATTTTGGCACGCGGATTGCGCTCGCTTGAACGCTGACGCGAAACCCACTCTCGGCGAACTCGCGCGGGCGAGCTTTCAGATCGGCTGCCTCGGCTTTGGCGGGCCGGCGGGGCAGATCGCGCTGATGCACCGCATTTTCGTCGACGAGAAAAAATGGATCGATGAGGCGCGTTATCTGCACGCGCTGAATTATTGCATGCTGTTGCCAGGCCCCGAGGCGCAGCAATTGGCGACCTATGTCGGCTGGCTGCTGCATGGCGTACGCGGCGGTGTGATTGCGGGCGCGCTGTTCGTTTTGCCGGGCGCGCTGATCGTGTTCGGGCTTTCGTGGCTCTACGTCACGCATGGCGAAACACCGATCGTCACGGCGCTCTTCTACGGCGTGAAGGCAGCGGTGGTTGCGTTCATCGTCGACGCGCTCTGGCGCATCGGCAAACGCGCGCTGAAAACCAGCGCTGACGCTATCGTCGCCGCGCTTGCGTTCGTAGCGCTCTATTTCATAGGCGTGCCGTTCCCGCTGGTGATCCTCGCGGCGGGTGTGTTCGGCGCGATCGTCTCAAAGCCGTTGCCGGCAAGCACAGAGCCGCCAAGCGCCGCACCCTCCGCCGTGCGCGCCTTCAGCGCCGCGGCGATCTGGGGCGCTGCTTGGCTTGCGCCGGTGGCGCTCGTGATCGCCTTCTACGGCCCCGATCACGTGCTGAGCGCCGTGAGTTTGCTGTTCAGTCAACTCGCCATCGTCACCTTCGGCGGCGCCTACGCGGTGCTTGCATATCTCCAACAGCAAGCCGTCGATGTGCACGCCTGGCTGACACCCGGACAAATGATCGATGGCCTCGGCCTTGCCGAAACAACGCCGGGCCCGCTCATCCTCGTGAACCAATTCGTCGGCTTCCTCGCCGGCTGGCAAGCGGAGGGCGGGGGCTTTGGTTTGGCGCTAGCCGCCGCTGTGCTCGCAAGCTGGTGCACGTTCGCGCCATCGTTCCTCTGGATTTTCGCCGGCGCGCCCTACGCCGAAGCGTTGCGGCGCAATCGTTTCGCCGCCGGCGCCTTGCGCGCGGTGACGGCGGCCGTGCTCGGCGTCATCGCCAGCCTCGCGCTCTGGTTCGCGCAGCATGTGCTGTTCGCCGCATCGACGGATATCGCCACGCCTTGGGGCCGGACGCTGCAACTGCCCGTGTTCACAAGTTTCGATCTCGCCGCGGCGGCCATCGCGCTCGCGGCCTCGATTGCGCTTATTCGTTTCAAATCCAACGCGGCGCTCGTTGTTGTCGCCTGTGCGGCGGCGGGCTACGCATTCGCGCTGCTGCGCTAGGCGCCACGCCGTTCCTGGATGTTTTCAAGATAGCCGACCAGCGCATCGACCTGCGCCGGCTCCAGGCGGAACTCCGGCATGTCACGGTGGCCAACGAGGATACCCTCCGCGAACGCCTCTTCCAGCATGTTGACCGGATAGGCGCGTGACAGCGTGCGGAACGGCGGCGCCGCAGGGTGGCGGCTGTCGCCGGTTGCGCCAATCGCATGGCAGCTTGAGCAGTGCGTTTCCGCAAGCTCTCGCCCAGCCGCGATTTGCCCAGCGTCGTGCTCAGCTCTTATCGGCGCTGGCGTGGCGCAACCGGCGATCCAGAAAGCCGAAGCGGCGAAGAGAATCGTTCGCATGGTCGTCATCTCCCCGCCGCTCACGGCGTCAGCCCTTCGCGATCGCGATCTTTTTCGCTTTCTGACGCGCGCGTTCCGTCTTCGGCATCACCACGGTCAGCACGCCGTTCTTGAACGTCGCCTTCGCTTGTTCGTCATCGACGCCGGACGGCAGCGCCACGCGGCGCTCGAAGCGCCCATAATAGCGTTCGCTGTACTGGCGCTCTTTGTCTTCGGTCTCGGTGCGCTTTTCGCCGCGGATGGTCAGCACGCCGTCATCGACATTGAGCTCGACATCCTTTTCGTCGAGGCCCGGCAATTCGGCGGCGACGCGGACTTCCTTGTCGTTGTCCGTCACTTCCAGTGACGGCCAGCCATTGCCGAAGCCGTTGCCGAATTCGCGCATCGGCAAGCCGAAATTGCGAAACGCGTCATCGAACATACGGTTCATTTCACGCTGCAGCGAGAAGAACGGCGATACGTCATCGCTGCGAATGGGCGCGCGTGAGCCGCCCCGGGGAACGAGGTCTGCCATTGCATTGCTCCATTTTGCGAGGGCCGGGGCGCGCCGCGCTGGCCCAAGCGCAATGCAGGTATGTTGGCGTTTTCCACGTTCAAGACTTTGATCAGAGTCAAGCAACTTTTGACACATTGCCGCCGTCACACACGAGCGCTAGAAACCGCGCTCCTCGGGGACATCCATGCTCGTTTCGGCCACCCGCACGGTATCGACGTTCACGTTGCGGGCATTGTTCTACGCGGCGCTGTTTGGCGTGGTCGCGGCTGTGCATTTCGCCATCACCACGGCGTTGCGCGAAGCCGGCTGGAACAATGGGCTGTCGCTCACCGTGTCGGGCGCTGTCGTGCTCGGCGTCGTCCTGCTTGCTGTGAATATCGCTGACTACGCGCGCGAGCAGCGCGCGGCGTGGCGCGAGATTCAGCGCATGAAACAAGGGCTTCCCTCAGGGCCGTGCTGCGTTGTCTGGCGCGCCAGCGAGAGCGAAGGCGAGGCCGCGATGCCGTGGGATGTCGTCGGCCATCTGCAGGCGCGGTATCCGAAGCTCGCGCGCCGCTTTGGCATCGAGGGCTATGCTGTCGTCGATTTCGAGATCAACGCGCAAGGCCTGCCCAAGAACATCCATTGCGTCGACGCCTGGCCGTCGGACGTGTTCTACGAAGCCGCCCGCGAGGCGCTCGCCCACGCCAAATTCACGCCGAAGCCTGACGTGCATCCGCGCTTCGGCGCGAGCTTCCGCATGCCGTTCGTGTTCCGCATCGCCGGCGCCGCGCGGCTCAAGGATCGTGGCCGCCGCGCCAAGACTTTGCGCCCGACTCTGAAAGCCGCCGAGAGCGCTGTGGAGAAATTGCGCAAGAGCGCATGAGCGATCCCGCTCGTCGATGTTAACACATTGAAAATTGCTACTTTAACGGCGCGTAAACGATTTTAAGCCGTTGTTAAGCCTTTGCGGCAGCTGCGCGCGTTTTAATCAGCGCGCGGCTGCGGGATGATGCCTTGGGGCAGTGGCGATTCGTTTCGCCGTCGGATGAATAGGGGTCGGTTTTGGAGAGCGGATTCGCAGCTTTGGTAGTTGCGGGCGGCTCGGCCGCGCTGGGGATCGCATCGCTCTTGTGGGCGTTGCGCGTCACTGATGGCGCGCGCGGCGGCGTCGAAGCGTGGAAGAAGCGCAATCGCGAACTCGAAGACACGATCGCGCGCGCTGACGCGATCTTCGGCTCGCACCCCGGCGTCGTGCTGATCTGGGAAGAGAACTCGACCGACGCGAGCGAATGGGGCGCGCCGCGCGTCTACGGGTCGCCGCTCGCGCTCGCGAGCCTGCTGCGCTTTTCCGATTCCGCCATCGCCGCCGAACCTTCCGTGCGCATCCTGCAAGGCCTGTCGCTGTTCGAAGCGCGTGACGCCACCGGCGGCGCCGCGCGTCTCGCACCGGCTTTGAAGCGCTTGCGCCTCGAAGGCGCGCCGTTCTCGCACACCATCTCGACGCCCGATGGCGTGTTCGTCGAAGTCGACGGCCGCACCGCCGGCGCGCGCGCCGTGGTTTGGATTCTCGACGCCAGCGTGCGCGGCGTCGAAGAGGGCGGTGCGCGTGGCCGCATCGAAGAAGCGCGCCAAGTGATCGCCCGCGATCCGGCGGCGTTCCTCGAAATTCTCAATGAAGCGCCGTTCATGGCGTGGCGCGTGTCGGGCGGGCTCAAGCTCGAATGGGCGAACCCGGAGTATCTGCGCGCGCTTGAAGCCAAGGCGCTCGATCAAGCGCTCGCGCGCAATCTGCAGCTCGACCAAGCCGCGATCGAAATGGCGGCGAAAGCCATCGAAACCGGCGAGATCGTCAGCGAAACCCGCTCCGCCGTCGTCGGCGGGCAGTTGCGTACGCTGAAAATCCAGATGAGCCCGGTCGCCGGCGGCGCGGCGGGCGTGGCGATCGATGTCACCGACGCCGAACAAGCGCGCGAACAGATCGCCAAGCAGCAACGCGCGCATGATGAAACGCTAAACTGCCTCGCCGAAGGCGTCGCTGTGTTCGACGCGCAAAAGCGTCTGGTGTTCTTCAACCGCGCCTTCGAGGAGACGTGGAGTCTCGACCCGGCTTTCCTGCAGGATCGCCCCTCGCATGCGGCGTGGCTCGATTATCTGAAAGAGAAGCGCAAGCTTCCCGCGCACGCCAATTACGCCGAATGGCGCGCTGGCGAACTCGCGCTCTATCAGGAAGTCGCCGAACTGCCGGAGGCGCTCTGGGTGCTGCCCGATGGCCGCACGTTGCGCATCGCCCGCCAGCGCCACCCTGGCGGCGGCTTGCTGCTGGTGTTCTCGGACATCACCAACGAACTGACGCTGAAGAGCCAATACAACGCGCTGCTGCAAACGCAGAAAGCCGCGCTCGACAAGCTGCACGAGGCAGTGGTCGTGTTCGGTCTCGATGGCCGCTTGAAGCTCTCCAACGCCGCGTTCGCGACGATGTGGAAGCTCGACGCGGCTTTGCTCGAAAACGAAATGCCGTTCGATCGCGTGGTCGAGATCTGCCAGCCGCTGTTCCACGATCGCGCCGAATGGGCGCGCGTGCGCGCACGCATCACCGATCCGTCACCGGAGGCGCGTACCGAATATCGCGGCGAAATGCGCCGCTCGGATGAGAGTGTGCTGAAGCTGCTGACGCGCCCGCTGCCGGACGGCGCGACCTTGGTCGCGTTTCAGGACATCACCGCCGATCGCCGTGTCGAGGAAGCGCTGCGCGAGCGCGCAGAGGCGTTCGAAGCCGCCGACAAGCTCAAGACGCAATTCGTCGAGAACGTTTCCTACCAGCTGCGTAATCCGCTGCAGGCGATCCATGGCAACGCGGAAATGCTGCACCATCGCCTGTTCGGTCCGCTCAACGACCGCCAGGTCGAGCAGACCGGCGCGATCATCGAAGCGTCGAGCAATCTCACCAAGCTGATCGATAACATTCTCGATGTGGCGATGGTGGAGGCGGGCAATGTCACGCTCGATCTCGCGCCCGTCGATCTCTACGAAACGCTCACCGAGAGCGTGCAGATGGCCGCTTCAAAGGCGCGCGACACCGAGGTGCCGATCAAGATCAAGTGCGATCCGAAGATCGGCGAGATCGACGCCGATCATAACCGCCTCACGCAAGTGATCGTGAACCTGCTGTCGAACGCGCTCCGCCACACCGAACGCGGCGACACCATCGTCGTCGGCGCCGAACGCTTGGATGGCGTCGTGCGGCTATGGGTGGAAGATACGGGCAAGGGCATGCCGTTCGACGCGCAAGCGCGCGCGTTCGATGCGTTCCAGTCCGGCGATCGCCGCGGCGCCGGCCTTGGCCTCGCGCTTGTGCGCTCGTTCATCGAGATGCACGGCGGCTGGGTCGCGCTCGCCAGCGAACCGGGCCGCGGCGTCACCGTGACGTGCCACCTGCCGATCGCCGCCCCACAAGCCGGCCCGCCGCCCGCACCGCCGAAGAAGAAGGCGGCTTAGGAGCAGCGCTCCACCACAGCGCGCTCTTCAATCCGGCACTGCGCCGTGAAATCCAGCGAGCACACATAGCCCCCACGCGGGCTGGTGCGGCAATCGTATTGGCCGGGCGTCACGTCCGCCTCAGCGAGCCGTTCAAATTCATTGCGCGGTGCGCAGAGCGTTTGCGTGGCATCCGTCTGCGCACGCGTGAGCGCATCGGCTTGGCCGAGCTGCTGCGTCGTGAACGGTGTTTCCGATTGGCGCACATAGCCGCGCGCCTCGCGCGGCGCGGCGCTGTACTCGGCCGCCCGCTCGCTGCGCGCCGCCGAGATCAAATCCGCCGCTTGCGAGCGATAAGCGCCGTTCGGAAACCGCTCCACGTGCGCGCGCAAAGCTTCGCAGCTGGCGGGCTCGCGCTCCGCCCATGCGAGCCGCTCCTCGCGCGTTGGCGCGCCGCCCATGCCGAGCGCGCCGCAGGCGTCGCTGATGCCAGGCTGCAGGAAGCCGACACGGCACACTTGATCTTGCATCGACAGCGCATTCATCCCAAACGCCACGATCCCCGCGCCGACAGCGCTCAACAAGCCGCCATAGAACACGCGCCGAAACAGCCGCGTCGCCGGCCCACGCGCAGTCGGCGCGTCGCGGCCTTCGAGCTTCGCGCGCACGGCGGCGACGAGATCGAGAAAGTCCGGATCGCGCGCATTGCCTTTCCAGCGCGAAAGATTGATCGCCTGCATCTCGCCGAAACCAAGCGGCGGGCGCACGTTTTCGAGCAGCACCGGAATGAGCGCGCCACGCGCTTTCGCTTGGCCCGCTTCGTCGCGCACAAAATCGCCGGCAGGGCCGGTGCTCTCAACCGTCCACGCGACGATCACCACTTTCGCCGCGCTCAATGCGTTCTGAATGTTCTCGCGCCAGCTCTCGCCGCTCGGCAGCCCGCGATCCCACCACGGATCTAACCCCGCCTTCTGCAGCGCTTGCACAAGCCGCGCGACGCGCAGCTCATCCTCGCGTTTGTAGCTGATGAAAATGTCGCTCATGGCGTTGTCCCCCACGCTTGGCGTCAATTGGCGCCGAGGCGCCTGATCAATTCATCTGTGTTCTCGCGCAGCTGCGCGAAGCCGGTGTTGGATGGATCGCGCTGCGCCAGCCCCGCGAAAATGCTGCGCGCTTCCGTCCACGCCGCGCGCGCCTCTGCGGGCTTGTTGTCCATCTGCTCCACCATGCCGACACGCTGCAATGAGACGCCAACATCGCGCGCGAGCAGGGCGTTCGACGGATCGGCGGCCGCGAGCCGCCGCCGCGTCGCCAGGCTCTCCGCATAGCGCCGGCGCGCTTCGGGCAGATTGTTGGAGTTACGATAAGTGTCGGCCACCATATTGTTGGTGCGCGCGACATCCGCTTGCAGCACCGATGAACTCGGATCAGCCGCCGCGAGCCCTTGGCGCAGCGCCAGGCTTTCCTCGAACAGCGCCCGCGCCGCGGAATGGTTGTTCTCCGCCGCGCGAATATCGCCCATACGCTCCAGCGAGCCTGCGACAGCGAGCTTGCGCTCGCGATCGTTCGGCGACCGCGCCAGCAGCGAGCGGCGGAAATCCAAATTCTCCTGGAAGATCGGCCCGGCGCGATCCCGCATATTGTGCGCGTAGAACAGATCGCCGATGCGATCATTGCTGACGGTGATGTCGATCTGCAGCAGCTGCGAGTTCGGCTCTTCACGCGCCAGCTGCAACGTCATGCCGAGCGCCTCGTGATAAGCGCGATAGGCGCCGTTCGGATCGCCCTGGCGCGTCAGCACATCGCCCAGATTGTTGAGCGCCACCACAACCGCGCGCCGATTGTCGCCCGTCGGCTGCGCTTCCGCGCGCTGCCGCAGCCATGGCAATTGCGCTTCGAAGGCCGATTTCGCGCGCGCCAAATCGCCTTCATCCATGGCGATACGGCCAAGCTCAGTATTGGCGCTGGCGCGTTGCGCGTCGTCGGACGCGAGCGCGAGCCCAGCTTCCGCCGCCGCGCGCGCTTGCGGCAATTGGCCGAGGTCAACCAACAGCTCCGCGCGCCGCAGGTGCGTATCCAGATGGCGCGGATCAAGGCCGGCGGCCTGATCCCACAATTGCAGCACTTGTGCGCTCGTCGCTTCGCCATTGGCGCGCATGATGTCGCGGAGCCCAGCGACCTCGCGCACTTCGCCCGCCGCCGCGCTTGACGCCGCCGCCATGCGCGCGCGCACGCTTGCCTGCATCAGCTCTTCGATCACCGGCCACGCGCCGACGCGGTCGCCATCAGCGAAGCGCTGCAACGCCGCCAGCCGCTCCGGCGTCGCGCGTGTGGCAAGGCCCAGCGCTTCAGCGCGATAAGCTTCGATCTCGGCGCGCAAACCAGCTTCGCGCGATGTCACCGTGGCGCAGAGCGTTGCGTATTCGGTCCGCGCTTGCGCCAAAGCCGCTTCAGCGCCGGCGACGCGCGCGTCAGCACGCGTCCGCGCTTGCTGCAAGCGTGCTTCCGCTTCTTCCAGCAGCCGGCTCTCGCGATCGTCGGCAAGCCGCCGCTCGCGGATCAACGTCGCTTCATATTGCGCCGCCAAGCCCGCCGCGACGGACGCGGCCTGCGTCTGCGCCTGTGCGCTGGCTATCGGCGCGGGCAGGGCCAGCGGCGCGGAAGCAATCAAACAAAGCGCGATAACGCGCGCGAGCGAACTGCCTAAGTGGCGTTGCATCGGTCCCCCTAGTACTCAGCGCGGACCGTATGCACACACCAGTGAGAGCCGTCCGTCAATGCTAGCGTGCATAATCCCGGACGATGGATTCAAGGAAATCACGACCTTGATACAAGGATGACACGCGGATTTTTTCGTTGAGTCCGTGGGCGTTGGCTTCGCCTGGTGTGGAGAACATGCCGCTGACGCCGTAAGTCGGAATTCCGGCGGTGTTCAAGAAACGCCCGTCGGTGGCGCCCACTGTCATGGTCGGGACAATCGGCGTGCCGGGCCAGAGGCGCTCCACGTTGCGTTCGATCGGCCCCATGATTTCGCGCGTGAGCGGCGGCGCGTTCGAGCCATCGCGGCGGCGCACGATCTGCACGTCGATCTCCGGATCGGCCATCACTTGGCGCAACGCGTCCCGCACTTGCTCCGGCGTCGTGCCTTGCATCACGCGGCAGGAGAGCGTGGCGCGTGCGCGTTGCGGCAGCGCGTTGGGCGCGTGTCCAGCGTCGAGTTGCGTCGCGACGCACGTGGTGCGCAGCATGGCGTTGTAGCTTGGGTCGCGCGACAGCGTCGCGGCGGCTGCTGCATCGTTCGGATTGCGCGCGAGCGCGGCCATCGCCAATCCGTGTTCGCCGCCAACCATGTTGGCCATGCGCTCGAAGAACTGGCGCGTCACCGGCGTGACTTCGGTCGGGAACGAATGCTGCGACAACCGATCGAGGCCGCGCGACAAGCGATAGATCGCATTGTCCGGCACCGGGCGTGACGAGTGCCCGCCCGGATTGATCACCTCAAGCTGATAGACCTGATGGATTTTCTCGCCCGCTTGCACGTTGAACACGACCGGCGTGCCGTTCTCGCTCAGCGTGCCGCCCGCGCCTTCGTTGATGGCGAAATCCGCGGCGATCAAAGCGCGATGGTTCTGCAGGATGTAGTCGACGCCGTTGACGCGGTTCGAGGTTTCCTCGCCGCAGGTCAGCGCCATGCGGATGGTGCGGCGCGGGCGATAATTCTCGCGGCGCATGCGCACCATGAGATCGACCCACACCGCCGCCATGGCTTTATCGTCGGCTGTGCCGCGGCCGTAGAAATAGCCGTTCTCTTCCACCAGCGTGAACGGATCGCGCTCCCAATCCTCGCGCCGCGCATCAACAACATCGATATGCGCGAGCAGCAACATCGCGCGCTGCCGTGACGTGCCGCGCAACGTTGCGACAAGATTGCCGTCGTCTGGGCGGCCCTCCGGCACGATCACACGCACATCGCTCTCGGCAAAGCCCGCATTGCGCAGGTGCACGGCCATCGCTTCGGCGGCGCGTGTGCAATTGCCGGTGCTGGGTGAGGTGTCGATCTCGACCAGCTCTTCGTAGATGGCGCGAAACGCGCTCAGCTGCGGTGTCAGCTCCTGCGCCTCAACCGGCGCAATCGTACAAGCGGCCAAAGCCGCCATCCCCGCCAAAGCCCACCGCATGCTGATCTCCTCGTTTCAGCAATGAATAGGGATTGCTTGAACCGGAGCAAGCTCCAACCATCGCTCTCCGGGGCTTCGCGAAGCGAAGAACCCGGAGTCCATTGAGCGATTGAACTGTGGCGTCCGCAGGCTCGCTCCACCATGGACTCCGGGTTCGATGCTTCGCATCGCCCCGGAGAACGGGTAGGTTGAGCATATGAGAGAGGAAGCTGGCGGCTGGGCTTATCTGCTGTCGAGCGCGCATATGGGCACGCTGTATGTTGGCTCCACGCGCGACATCGTTCGCCGCGTGCATGAGCATCGCGAAGGCTCGCTTCCTGGCTTCACGCGCAAGTACGGCGTGACTCGGCTTGTCTGGTTCGAAGCCTTTGGCTCAGTGGCTGAAGCCCACGCGCGCGAGAGCGAGATCAAGAAGTGGCGGCGTGATTGGAAGATTGCGCTGATCGAAGAGAACAATCCGCGTTGGGAGGATTTGTATCCAACGCTGGCGTGCTTCGGTCCGCTGCCGAAATTCTGACCCTCCCGCTTTCCGGGCGCGTACGCCTGCTGGCGTTCGAGGCCAGTCGGAAAATGGGCTCCGGGTTCTTCGCTTCGCGAAGCCCCGGAGAACGGGGAATTAGTGCTGGCTCTTCGGCAGGCGCACGACCAGGCCGTCAAGCTCGTCGCTGACCTTGATCTGGCACGAGAGGCGCGAGTTGGTTTCAACGTCGTTGGCGAAGTCCAACATGGATTGTTCCATGCTGCCCGGCTCGCCGGTTTTGCCGAGCCAATCCGGATCGACATAGACGTGGCACGTGGCACAGGCGCAGGCGCCGCCGCAATCGGCGTCGATACCTGGCACGGCGTGCTTCACCGCCGCTTCCATCACCGTTTGGCCATTCGGCGCGTCGATGACGTGCTCTTTGCCGCTCGCTTCGATGTACGTGATCTTGGCCATGGCCCCTCAGGTCTTCTTTTGCGCTTCGGCGACGAGCTCTTTCATCGGGCGCGCTGCATCGGCCAGCACGTCCGGCGCGATGGAGAGGCCTTTGGCGATGAGCATCTTCGTCCCCAAAAACTCGGCGGGCTTGTTGACCGCATCGACCGCGATCAGCCGCTCGCCCTTGTAATAGAACATCGCGAACGCACGATCGGCCATGCTTCCGCGCAATACGGTGTGGTCATAGCCGCCGAACAGCCCGGCGATCTGCAGCTTCAAATCATACTGATCGGACCAGAACCAGGGGGTTTCCTCAACGGGAGGCGCCTGTCCCAGGATGGTTGCCGCAACGATTTTCGCACCCTCGATGGCGTTGTGCACGCTTTCGAGCCGCTCCATGCGGTCGCCGTAATGCACCATCGGCCGGCTGGCGCAATCGCCGATGGCGAAGATCGCCGGGTCGGACGTGCGGCACTGCCTGTCGGTGACGATGCCGTTGCCGATCGTCAGCCCGCAATGTTGCGCGAGCCCAATTTCCGGCGTCACGCCGATGCCGGCGATGACGATATCGGCGCCAACTTCCTGGCCGTCATCGAATCCAACGCCGCGCACGCGCTCGACGCCCTTGATCAAAGCGCATTGCGCGCCGAGCACGAAGCGCACACCCTTAGCGGTGTGTTCGTCGAGGAAGAAGCCCGCCATTTCCGGGCTCGTCACGCGCGCCAGCGGCCGCACCGCGCTTTCAACGACAGTGACCTCAAGCCCAAGCTTGCGCGCGACAGCCGCCGTCTCAAGCCCGATATAGCCCGCGCCAACCACAACCAGCTTCGCGCCAGCGACAAACGCCGGCCGCATCGCATCGACATCCGCGGCGGTGCGCAGCACGTGCACGCCGGCGAGATCGGCGCCGGACAAAGGCAGCTTGCGCGGCCGCGATCCCGTCGCCAGCACCAGCGCGTCGTAAGAAAGCTCGCGTCCGCCTTCGAGGCGCACGCGGCGGTTCTGACGATCGATCCACACTGCGCGCGTCGCTTTCAGCCATGCCACGTTCTCGTGCGCATAAACCTCGGGCGGGCGCAGCAGCACGCGCTCCATCGGCAATTCGCCGGAGAGATATTGTTTGGAGAGCGGCGGGCGTTGGTAGGGCGCGTGCGGTTCTTCACCGATCAGCGTGATCTCGCCCTCGAAGCCGCCTTGGCGCAGGCGCTGGGCCGTCTCGCCGCCGGCCTGGCCGGCGCCGATGATGATAACGCGTCGGATTTCGTCCATAATCACAGCGCTTTGTGTTTGGCGGCAGATTTGGCCCCGCGCAAGCTGGCGCGTGTGTCGGGGCGGCCTTGATGCATGCGTTCGCCTGTCGCAGCATCCCACCCTGTGAGCGGAACGTCTGGCCTTGATTCGCGTGAGATTTCGCTGCCCAACGCGGCGGCGACGGAGGCGTTTGGCCAGCGTCTGGGCGCCGTCCTATCGGGCGGGGACGTGATCTGCCTCCGGGGCGGCCTGGGCGCCGGCAAGACAACTCTGGCGCGCGGCGCTATTTCGGCTTGGACCGGCGCGCAGGAAGAAGCGCCAAGCCCGACCTATACTTTGGTTCAAACCTATGACGGCCCTCGCGGCGAGCTTTGGCACGTCGATCTTTACCGCCTGAAAGCGCCGGAAGAGGCGCTAGAACTGGGTTTGGAGGAGGCGTTTGCCGATGCGGCGTGCTTGATCGAATGGCCCGAACGCTTGGGCGGGTATTTGCCGGCGGACCGGCTGGACATCGCCCTCGAACCGCGCGAGGGCGGGCGCACGGCGCGGCTCGTCGGCCATGGCGCATGGAGAACACGCATTGACGCGATCTGAGGCGCTTTCGCGGTTGCTGGACGAAACCGGCTTCGCCGCCGCCGTGCGTTCGCCGCTGGCGGGCGATGCCTCGACGCGCCGTTATGAGCGCCTGGCGCTTGGTGAACGCAAAGCCGTGCTGATGGACGCGCCGCCCTCCGCCGAAGCGCCGCCATGCCCGGCGGGCGCGACGGTGAACGAACGCCGCGAGCTTGGCTGGAACGCCACCGCGCGGCTGGCGGCCTCGCGCGTCGAAGCCTTCGCGGCGGTGGCGGGACATCTGAAGAAGATCGGCCTCAACGCGCCGGAGATTTACGGCGTCGACCTCAAGCATGGTTACGCCATCCTCGAAGATCTGGGCGACGACCTCTATGCAAGCATCATCGCCGCCGGCAAGGCGGATGAGATCGCGCTTTACCAGGAAGCCGCGCGCGTGCTCGCGCATGCCCACGCCGCGCCGATCCCGTCGCGCCTCGAAGGCCCCGGCGGCGCCAGCTGGCCGCTGCTCGACTACGACGCGCTTGCGCTCGAGGTGAACGCAGACCTGTTCGTCGATTGGATGCCGCGCGCTGAAGCCGATATCCGCATCGACGACAAAGCCCGCGCGCGCTGGGAAGAAATCCGCGACGCGCTGATCGTCAAAGCTTTGGGCTTCCCGCGCGCGTTCACGATCCGCGACTATCACGCCGAAAACCTACTCTGGCTGCCGGAGCGCGACGGGCTCGCCCGCGTCGGCTTGCTCGATTTCCAGGACGCCATCCGCGGTTGGCGCGCGTGGGATTTCGCCATGCTGCTCGATGATGCGCGCCGCGATGTTTCGCCCGCCGCGCGCGAAGCGGCGATCCGCGCGTATCTCGACGCCTCCGGCGCCGAAGAAGCGCCGTTCCGCCGCGAGCTTGCCGTGCTCGGCGCGCTCAACACGATGCGCATCCTCGGCCGCTTCGCCCAGCTCACGCATGACGGCAAAACCAAATACGCCGCCTTCATGCCGCGCGAGTGGGGGCATCTCGCCCGCGCGCTGCAGCATCCCTCGCTCGAAGACGCGCGCGCGTTTGTCGAAAGCGTCGCCCGCCCGCATCTGGAGCGCGCCGCATGAGGCCGGACACCGCGATGATCCTGGCCGCAGGCCTCGGCACGCGCATGCGGCCGCTGACCAATGATCGGCCGAAAGCTTTGGTCGAGGTTGGCGGCAAGGCTTTGATCGATCACGTGCTCGACCGTATGGTGCAAGCCGGCGTGCAACGCGCCATCGTCAACGTGCACGCCTTCGCCGATCTGCTCGAAGCGCACGTGACGCGCCGCCGCGATCTGGAGATCATCATCTCCGACGAGCGCGCTTTGCTGATGGAAACCGGCGGCGGCGTGAAACAGGCCCGCCACCTGCTCGGCGACGCGCCGATCTTCGTTTGCAACATCGATAGCGTCTGGGACGAGCCCTCAGGCTCGGCGCTCACACGCCTCGCGCATGATTTCGATCCCGGCAGCATGGGCGCGCGTCTCATGCTCGCGTCGATGAACCAGCAGCTCGGTTATGAGAGCGTCGGCGATTTCTTCATGGACGATGCGGGCCATCTTCGTTTCCGCGAAGGCGCGCCGCATACGCCGTGGGCTTACATGGGCGCGCAGATCATCGATCCGGAAATCATCGATCCCGAACCGCTCGAACCGTTCTCGTTCACGCGCGTTTGGCGGCGCTTGGCGATGCAAGGCCGCTTGTACGGCGCGCCGCTCGGCGGCTTCTGGATGCATGTCGGCGATCCGGTGTCGCGTGACGCCGCCGAGGCGCGGCTGAAGGCGGCCGCCCCCGCCACGTGATCGGATTGTTCGACGGCAGCGCGCCGCGTCTGCGCGCCGCGCCGGCTTCGGCGCCGTTTCTCGAATTGCTCGCGAACGCGATGGCCGACGCGCTCTATCGGCCCGACGATCCGTTCTCGCTCTCAGACGCGCTTGTGCTGCTGCCCAACCGCCGCGCCGCGCGCGGCTTGATCGACGCTTTCGCCAAGCGTCTCGGCGGCGCGGCGTTGTTGCCGGCGATCCGCCCGCTCGGCGATCCCGATCTCGACGACGATTCCGAAGTGTGGGGCGCCGACGCGCTGACACTCGATCTGCCGCCGGTGATCGACGCCACACGCGAGCGCATGGAACTCGCCTCGCTCATCCGCGCGCGCGATCAAGCGCAGGGCGGGGTGGACGATCCCGTCCGGGCGCTGGCGCTGGCGGATGAATTGCGCCGGCTGATTTCGTCCGCCGCAACGGCGGAGCACGTCGCCTGGGACAAGCTGCCGACGCTCGTGCAGGAAATTGATCTCGCCAAGCATTGGTCGCTCTCGGCGAAATTCCTTTCGATCGTCGCCGATTATTGGCCGAAGCGCCTGGAAGCCGATGGCCTCGCTGGCCGCGATCAGCGGCGCACGCTCGTGCTCACGCGCCTTGCCGAAGCCTGGGAAGCCAATCCGCCGGATCGGCCCATCATTATCGCCGGTTCAACCGGCTCGTTCGCCGTCACGCGCAAATTGATGAACGCCGTCGCGCGCTTGCCGCGTGGCGTTGTCGTGCTGCCGGGCCTCGATGTCGATCTCGATGACGGCGCTTGGGATGCGGTGGACGATCAGCATCCGCAATTCGCGCTGAAGCAAACACTCGCCGCGCTCGGCGTTGAACGCCGCGACGTGCCGATGCTGGCGGAGGAAACGCCACAAGGCCGCGCCCGCCGCGTGCTGATCCGCGAAGCTTTGGCGCCAGCGGAAAAGACCGCCGACTGGCTCACCCGCATCGCCGCCGCGGGTGGCGCGGGCTTTGTCGCGCAAGGCGCGGACGGTTTGCGCTTGGTGGAAGCCGCCACGGAGGACGAAGAGGCGACGGCCATCGCGCTGCTGCTGCGCGAAGCGCTCGAAACGCCAAACCGAACCGCCGCGCTCGTCACGCCCGACGCCACGCTCGCGCGCCGCGTCGAAGCCAAGCTCGCGCGTTGGGGCGCCGCCGCGTTGATGACGCACGCGCGCCCCTTGCGCGAAACACCGCCAGGCGCGCTGATCTCCTTGTTGTGCGAGCTCGCCGAAGACCCCGGCGAACCCGTCGCGCTCGCCGCGCTGCTGAAGCATCCGCTCACCCAACTCGGGGCCAGCGCCTCAACGCTCGCCGCGCTTGAGCACCAAGCGCTCCGCGGCCCGCGCCGCTACAAGAGCCTCGGCGATCTCGCCGCGCTCGATAAGCTCGAAAAATTCGAAAGCGCCCGCGAATTGGTGCTGCGCGCGATGGCCGCGCTCGCGCCTTTGGCGGAGTTGATGCACGAACGGCGCATCACGCTCGCGCAATTCGCAACCGCGCTCACGCTCGCCACCGAGAGCGTCGCCAGCGACTCCATCTTCCTCGGCTATGACGGCGAGACATTGTGGAAGCTGCTGCAGGAAGCGATCCAGCACGGCAATGAGCTCGGCGATATGCCGCCGCACGCCGCGCCGCGTCTGTTCCTGAAGCTCGTCGAAGGCAAGGAAGCGTTGCATCCGTCGGGCGGTGAAGCGCGCATCGCCGTGTTCGGCCTACTCGAAGCGCGCTTGCAGCGGCGCGATCTGATGATCCTCGGCGGCCTCAACGAAGGCATCTGGCCGCAACCGCCGCCGGAAGACCCGTTCCTCTCACGCCCGATGCGCGCCATGCTCGGTCTGCCGTCGCTCGATCAACGCATCGGCCTCGCCGCCCACGATTTCGCGCAGCTCGCCAACGCGCCGGATGTGGTGCTGACGCGCGCCTTGCGCCGCGATGGTTCGCCGACGCTTGCGTCGCGTTGGCTCTGGCGTCTGCAAACGCTTGCGAAGGGCGCAGGACGCACGCTGACGCCGGACGAAGCGCCGATCGCCTGGGCGCAAGCGCTCGACGCGCCAGTTGCGCCGCGCAACCCCATCGTGCCGCAACCACGCCCGCCGGCGCACGCACGCATCAAGCGCATCAGCGTCACGCAAGTCGAAACGCTCATCCGCGATCCCTACGCGCTCTACGCGCGCCGCATTCTTGGTCTCAACGTTCTCGACCCCATCGGCGTGCAGCCCAGCCATCGCGAACGCGGCACCGCCGTGCACGCCGCCATCGAACGCTTCGGCGACGGGAGCGATTCCGAACTCTTGCTCTCGCTGCTGCTGGAGGAGCTGGAGAAAGCCGGCTTCCCCCACGATCGCCTCGCCGCCGAACGCGCGCGTCTCGGCGCCTCGGTGCGCGCGCTGGTGAATTGGTTCGGCGAACGCGGCGACGCGACGGTGTTCCGGGAAATCAAAGGCGCGCTCGATCTCCGCTCCGGCGCGACGCTCAGCGCGCAGGCGGACCGCATCGAGATCTGGCCGGATCAAGCCGGCGCGATCCTCGATTTCAAAACCGGCGCGCCGCCGAGCGCGAACCAAGTGTCCTCCGGTCTTGCGCCACAACTCACGCTGCAAGCGGCGATGCTCGAGCGTGGCGCGTTCGAGGGCATCCCGCGCGCGATTGTGCGCGAGATCGTCTATTGGCGCGTCGGCGGTCGCGAGCCGGCGCCGAAAGCGCTCGAGTTCAAGGACACCAATCCCGCCGCGCTCGCGGAGGAGGCGCTTGCGAAGCTCGAGAGCATGATGGCCGCGTACGCGCGCGAGACGCAGCCGTTCCTCTCCTCGCCGCGCGTGCAATTCGCCGCCAAGTATCGCGACTACGATCATCTCGCGCGCCGCAAGGAATGGGCTGACGCGGAGGGCGACGAATGAGCGCCCGCGCCATCCGCCAAGCCGATCAAAACCAAAAGGCCGCCGCCGATCCGTTCGCCTCGGTGTTCGTCACCGCGAACGCTGGCTCCGGCAAAACCAAAGTGCTGGTCGATCGCATCGCGCGCTTGCTGCTCGGCGGCTCGAAACCGTCAGCGTTCCTCTGCATCACCTACACCAAAGCCGCCGCGGCGGAGATGCAGCGCCGCCTGTTCGATCGCCTCGGCGAATGGTGCATCGCGCCCGATGACAAATTGCGCGCCGAGTTGGATAAGCTCGACGCCGGCAATGTCGATCTCGGCCGTGCACGCGAATTGTTCGCCAAGGCGCTGGAAACGCCGGGTGGCTTGAAAATCCAGACCATCCACGCATTCTGCGAACGCCTGCTGGCGCGTTTTCCGCTCGAAGCTGGCGTCGCGCCGGGCTTTGATATCGCCGACGAAGCTCGCGCCGCGCTCTTCCTCTCCCGCGCCCGCGCCGAAGCCGTGCTTGCGACCGACGCGCCAACGGACGCTTTTGCGCGCTTCGCTGGGCAACTGCACGCGGAAGCGCTCGACGGACTGATGAACCGCCTCGCGCTCAAGCGCGCCGATTTCCGCCGCTACAGCGCCAAGCATCGCGGCGAGGTGTTCGCCGACGCGGAAATCCGCAACCGCCACGGCGTGCGCGAAAGCGCCGATGGCTTTATCGCCCGCATGCTTGCGCGCGTGGAATGGGATGGCTTGCGACAGGCTGCATCGTTGCTCAACGCCTCCAGCGCCAACGACCAGAAAGCCGCAAGACGCATCGCCGCCGCACTCGCGCTGCACGACACGAACGCGCCGGCGCACGAAATACTCGCTGCAGTGCTTGCGATCGCGCTTAAGAAGGATGGCGAGCCGTACAGCTCGATCGCCACAGCGACATTCCTCAAGCGCGAAACCTGGATCGAGCCTTTGCTGGATCGCGTCTCGATGCTGGCCACCGAAGCGAACACCAAGCTCTGCGCCATCCATCGCGCCGAGGACGCCGCCGCCGCGCTCGCGCTCGCGCTGCGCTTGGACATCGCCTACGAGAACGCCAAGGCCCGCGCCGGCGCGCTCGATTTCGATGACCTCATCGCCCACGCGCAAAATTTGCTCTCGCGCTCCGATTCCGCGCCGTGGCTGCTCTACAAGCTCGACGGCGGCCTCGATCACATCTTGATCGATGAAGGGCAGGACACCTCGCCCTCGCAATGGGATCTCATTGCGCCGCTGCAGGATGAATTCTTCTCCGGCCTCGGCGCGCGTGAGCGCCCGCGTACCGTGTTCGCGGTCGGCGATCCGAAACAGAGTATCTACGCGTTCCAAGGCGCGGACCCTGGCCGCTTTCTGAGCGAGAACCAGAAGCTTTCAAAACGCGCACATCGCGCCAAGCAGACGTTCAAGTCGCCGGTGCTTGCCACCTCGTTCCGCACCTCGCCGGAAATTCTGCGCGTGGTCGACGCCGCGATTGCGGACAAGCCGCTGATCGAAGGCGCGCCCGGCAAGCACGACGTGGTCGAGCACCTTGCCGCGCGCGATGGTCAGCCCGGTATGGTCGAGCTCTGGCCGCTCACCCAGCGCCCGCTGGTGATCCAAGGCGAGCCGTGGGACGCGCCGCTCGATGTCGAAACCGGCGCCAGCGTGCAAGCGCAGCTCGCGCGCGAGTTGGCGAAGCGCGTGAAGGCGATGCTCGCCGGTGGCGAGGCGGTTTGGGACAAAGACACGCGCCAGCTTCGACCCATGCGCGCCGGCGACGTGCTCGCACTCGTGCGCACGCGCGGCGCCTTGTTCCGTGAACTCATCAAAGCCTTCAAACGCGCCGGTCTGCCCGTCGCCGGCGCCGATCGCATGGTGCTGAAGGACGAACTCGCGGTCGAGGATTGCCTGGCTTTGATGCGCGTCGCGCTCGATCCGGCGGATGATCTTTCGCTCGCTTGCGTGCTGAAAGGTCCGTGGCTCGGGCTTGAGAACGACGACGAAGATTTGTTCCCGCTTGCTTACGGTCGCGAGAAACAAACGCTGCACGCGCGGCTGATGGCGAGCGACGATCCGAAGTATGCGCCGGCGCAAGGCTTCGTATCGCAACTCATCGCCCGCAACGGCGACAATCCGTTCGCGTTTCTCTCCTGGGCGCTGGAGACGCCGCACAACAACGGCCCAACAGGCTGGACGCTGATCTTTCAACGCCTCGGCTTAGAGACACGCGATCCGCTCGAAGAATTGCTGCAACGCGCGTTGAAGCTGCCGCCGCATCGCGCCGCCAGCTTGCAGCGCTTCCTGAACGAGATCGAGACCGACGAAGGCCAAGTAAAGCGCGAACTCGAAGCCGAAGGCGGCGCCATTCGCGTGATGACGGTCCACGGCGCGAAGGGTCTCGAAGCGCCGCTGGTGATCCTGCCGGACAGCACCGGCCCCGTCAGCGACAAGCCGGAAGAGGGGCTGATCTTCGATGACGAGACCGGCCCTTACGTCTCCTTCCGCGAACGCGATGACGACAATATCGTCGCCAAAGCCCGCGCGGCGCACGAAGCGCGCATGTTGGGCGAACATTGGCGGCTCTATTACGTAGCAATGACGCGCGCGCGCGATCGGCTAATCGTCTGCGGCGCGCAGCACGGTAACTCCAAAGCCGGCGAAGCGCCGGAAAGCTGGCGGCTTGCGACGGAACTGGCGATGCAAAGCGTCGGCGCCGTTCCGTGCGAGACGCCGTTCGGTGAAGGCCTGCGCCTCGGCGAAGCACTGCACGCGACCGCGACGCAAAGCGTCGAAGCGACAGCAAAGCACGCTCTGCCAAGCTGGGCGCACGCGCTCGCCCCCGGCGCGCGCGTTGTCGACCCGCTGGCGCCATCGCGCATGAAGACAGGCAATCTGCTGTCGCCGCGCGGCGATGGGCAGAAGCGCTTCCGTCGCGGGAAATTGATCCACGGCCTGCTCGAACGCTTGCCGGAGTTCGACGCGGACGAGCGCACCGAAGCCGCACACGTTTGGCTCACGCGTCAGAGCGCGGACGACGAAGAAGCGCAAGCACTCGCGCGCGAAGCGCTCAGCGTGCTGAACGATCCGGCGTTCGCGCCGCTGTTCGGCCCACAAAGCCGCGCCGAAGCGCCGATCATCGGCGAGGTCGATGGCAAGCCGGTGCGCGGCATTGTCGATCGCTTATCTGTCGATCAAGCGGGCGTGATGGTGCTCGATTTCAAAACCGATCGCCCCGCGCCTGAAACGCCGGCCAAGGTTCCCGAGGCGTACGTGCTGCAAATGGCGCTTTATCGCGAGGTGATGCGTGCAATTTTCCCGGGAAAACCGGTTCGTTGCGCTTTGCTTTGGACCGAGGCGCCGCGGCTGATGGAACTGCCGCAACCGCTGCTTGACGCTGTTTTCGATGCGTTCCGGCGAGGTTGAAAGCCTTAACCTCTGCGCCTACATCATCGTCACGATTCCCATTCTTTCGCAGGAGAAACCGCCTTGTCTTCGGTCAAGATCACGGACGACAGCTTTGAAACCGACGTACTGAAATCCGGCCGCCCGGTGCTGGTGGATTTCTGGGCGGAATGGTGCGGTCCGTGCAAACAGATCGGCCCGGCGCTTGAAGAAATTTCCGCCGAGATGGGCGATCGCGTCACCGTCGCGAAGCTCAACATCGACGATAATCCGATGACGCCCGGCCGCTACGGCGTACGCGGCATCCCGACGATGATGGTGTTCAAGGACGGCAAAGTCGCCGCGACGAAAGTCGGCGCGATGCCGAAATCGAAGATCGTCGAGTGGCTGAACGAGAGCGTCTAAACGCGCTCCGCGCTCAAGGCTTCCGCCGCGAGCAAGAACGATCCACAGATCAGAATACGGCCAGCGCCGCGTGCTTCGACAAGCGCGCGGCGCAAGTCGTTTGAGCTTGAGGCTTCGACGCCGAGCGTGCGTGCAGCCTGCGCGATCTCCTCCGGCGGCGCGTGTGCTTCGCTGAGCGGGACGGCGATCAATTGCGCAGCGTGCGGGGCGAGCGCTTCCACGAACGCGCGCCAATCCTTGCGCGCGCGCAGGCCGACGATCAGCGTCGTGCGGGCAGGGCGTTTGCGGTTCATCGCGTCGAGCGACCGCGCCAGCGCCTGCGCTGCGTGCGCATTGTGGCCGGCATCGACCCAGATTTCGGCGTCGGGTGCGAGGGCGTTGAGCGCGCTTGTCGTGAGCGGTGTGAGGCGTCCGAGCCATCGCGCATTGGTGACGCCTTGTGCGAAAGCGTCATCGTCAAAATTGAATGGGCCGGGCGCCAGGAAGGTCGCGCAGGCAAGCCCTGCATTGTCGATCTGGTGCGGGCCCATGAGAGAGGGAAGCGGCAGATCAAGCATGCGGTGCTCGGTCTGAACCACGAGCCGACCGTTCTGTTGAAACGCATCCCACTCGACGCCGCAGCGGAACAGCGGCGCGTTGATCTCATTGGCCGCGCTTTCAAGAACCGTCATCACTTCTGGTCGCTGACGGGCGATCACCGCCGGTGAATGGCGCTTGAAAATTCCGGCTTTGTGCGCGGCGATTTCTTCGAACGTCGAGCCGAGCGCGTCTTGGTGATCTAGACCGATCGGCGCGATCACGCTCGCCGTTGGCCAAGGAAACACGTTGGTGGAATCGTCTCGCCCGCCCATGCCGGCTTCGACAAGGACGAGGCGCGCGGGGTTTCTATCGAACAAACTCAGCGCCGCGCAGACCTGCGCGTCGAATTGCGAGATGCCGGAGTCGATCTCGGCGATCTCTTCCGCGGCAGCGATGAGCATCTGATCGGAGGCGAGCTCTCCTCGAACGATGAAGCGTTCGTTCAACAGGAAAAGATGTGGCTTTGTAAAAGCGGAAACCCGGACACCCGCCGCTTCCGCAATCGCGCGCAGGAAGGCGATGGTCGAACCTTTGCCGTTCGTGCCGGCAACGTGGATCACGGAGCCGAGATTGGATTGTGGGCTATCAAGCGCACTGAGAACTTCGTTCAGCCGATCGAGATCAAACGCTTTGCCGTGCCCGAACTCGGGGCCGAACAAGCGATCGAAGGTTTGTTGAACGGGGTCCTTCATCGTTCGTCATTCCGGGGCGTCGCGGAGCGATGAACCCGGAACCCAGGGGCCGCCACCTCGTCGTTTGCCCCTGGGTTCCGGATCACGCTTCGCGTGTCCGGAATGACGAGAGGCTGGGCGCTCAGCGCGGAGCTACTCCGCCGCCTTCGCGCGCGGCGCTTGTTGTTTGCCGCTTTGCTTCTTCTTCGACGGCGCGGAATCGGCCGGCGCAATGCTTTCAACCTCAGCGGAGAAATCATCTTCCGTCGGCATGTTGGCGTAGCGCTTGTGCATCAGCACGGAGAGCAAAGTCGAGATTGTCGCCTTCAGTTGGCGGCGATCGACGACCAGATCCACCATGCCCTTGTCGAGCAAATATTCAGAGCGCTGAAAGCCCTCCGGCAATTTCTGACGGATGGTTTGTTCGATCACGCGCGGGCCGGCGAAGCCGATCAGCGCGTTCGGTTCGGCGATCTGCACATCGCCCAGCATCGCGTAGCTCGCGGTGACACCGCCCGTGGTCGGATCGCTCAGCACGACGATGTACGGCAAGCCCGCTTCGTGCAGCATCTGAATCGCAAGCGTCGTGCGGGGCATCTGCATCAGCGAGAGAATGCCTTCCTGCATGCGCGCGCCGCCCGAGGCGGTGACCATGATCAAAGCAGCTTTGCGGCGCACAGCAGCTTCAGCGGCGGTGACGAAGCCTTCGCCCGCGGCCATGCCAAGCGAGCCGCCCATGAAGTCGAAATCCTGCACCAGCACGACAGCGTGCGCGCCGCCGATGCGGCCATAGCCCGCCGCCATGCAATCCTCGCGGCCAACTTTGGCGCGCGCGCTTTTCAGGCGATCGACGTATTTTTTGTCGTCTTTGAACTTCAGCGGATCGGTCGCGACCTTCGGCAGCGGAATTTTCTGCCACGCTTGTTCGTCGAACATCTGCCGGAAGCGCGGCTCCGGGCCGATGCGCATGTGGAAGCCAGACGGCGTCACCCAATCAGCGGCTTCGAGATCGGCGCGGAACACCAGCTCGCCCGACAGCGGATCCTTGATCCAGAGATTGTCTGGCGTCTCGCGCGCTTCTTCGGGCTTCTTGCCGCGAAGGCCCGGCCGGGCGAAATTCGACAGCCAATTCATCGACTTGTCCCTTCCGATGCCCGCGCACCGCGCACAGCATCGCTCAAAAGCTTCACGCGGCGCAAGACGCGATCGACCGCTTGGTCGGCCGGGCCTGAGCCAATTTCGTCAACGAACGCAGAACCAACCACGACCGCGTCCGCCACGCGGGCGATTTCCGCCGCCGCCGCCGGCTCGCGCACGCCGAACCCCACCGCAACCGGCAGCGCCGTCGCGCGCTTCAAGCGTGTGACAGCAGATTGGACGTGTTCGGAGGTGGCTGCGTTCGCGCCGGTCACGCCAGCGACCGACACATAATAGAGGAAGCCCGAGGCGCCATCGAGCACCTTGGTTAAGCGCTTATCATCCGTGGTCGGCGTGGCGAGGCGGATGATCGAGAGATCGTGCTTGGTAAACGCGGCGCGCAGCGGCGCATCTTCCTCCGGCGGCAGATCAACGATGATCACGCCATCGGCGCCGGACGCATGCATCGCGTTCGCGAACGCCTCGTAGCCCATGCTCTCGATCGGGTTCGCGTAACCCATGAGAATGAGCGGCGTGTCGGCGTTGGTCTCGCGAAAGCGCCGCGCGAGTTCGAGTGTGTGCTTCAGCGAACCGCCAGCCTTCAGCGCGCGCAGTGCGGCTTTCTGAATGCTCGGCCCGTCCGCCATCGGATCGGTGAACGGAAAGCCAAGCTCGATCACGTCCGCGCCGGCGTCGGGAAGCCCGCGCAGGATTTGGAAACACGTCTCATGGTCCGGATCGGACGCCATGATGTACGTGACGAGCGCCGCGCGGTTAGCGCGCGCGAGCGATGCGAATTTTTCGTCGAGGCGCGCGGTCACTAACTCCTCCCCAGCTTGCGGGGGAGGTCCGAGCGGAGCGAGGGGAGGGGGAATTGCGCAACTCCCCCCTTCGTCTCGCGGCTTCGCCGCGATCCACTTCCCCCGCAAGCGGGGGAAGATGAGAGGGCGCGCCTCATATCTTCACCCCAAGCGCATCCGCCACCGTGAACACGTCCTTATCGCCGCGGCCGCACAGGTTCATGATCACCAAGCCGCCTTTGCCGACCTCCTTCGCTACATCGCCCACGCGCGCGAGCGCGTGCGATGGCTCAAGCGCCGGCAAAATGCCCTCAAGCCGCGCGCACAGCTTGAACGCTTCGAGTGCTTCCGTGTCTGTCGCGCTCAGATATTTCGCGCGGCCGATATCGCTCAGATACGAGTGCTCCGGCCCAACGCCCGGATAGTCCAAGCCGGCGCTGATCGAGTGGCCTTCGAGGATTTGGCCGTCTTCGTTTTGCAGCAGATAGGTGCGGTTGCCGTGCAGCACGCCAGGGCGACCGCCATTGATGGCGGCGCTGTGCTCGAAGCGCTCATCGATGCCGTGGCCGGCGGCTTCGACGCCGTAAAGCTTCACGCTCTCATCGGCGATGAACGGATGGAACAGGCCAATCGCGTTCGAGCCGCCGCCGATGCACGCCATCACCGCGTCCGGCAGACGCCCTTCGCGCTCCAAGATTTGCTCGCGCGCCTCGCGACCGATCACGCTTTGAAAGTCGCGCACCATTTCCGGATAGGGATGCGGGCCGGCGGCGGTGCCGATGCAATAGAACGTGTCGGCGACATTGGTGACCCAATCGCGCAAAGCTTCGTTCATCGCGTCTTTCAACGTCGCAGCGCCGCTCGTCACCGGCCGCACTTCGGCGCCCAGAAGCTTCATGCGGAACACGTTCGGCTTCTGCCGCTCGATATCGGTCGCGCCCATGAACACGACGCACGGCAAGCCAAAGCGCGCGCAGATGGTCGCCGTCGCCACGCCATGCTGGCCGGCGCCGGTTTCGGCGATGATGCGCGTCTTGCCCATGCGCAGCGCGAGCAGCACTTGGCCGAGGCAATTGTTGATCTTGTGCGCGCCAGTGTGATTGAGCTCGTCGCGCTTAAAATAGATCTTCGCGCCGCCGTAATGCGCGGTGAGGCGTTCCGCGAAATAGAGCGGCGATGGGCGGCCGACATAATGCGTCCAGAAATCGTCCATCGTCGCGGCGAAAGCCGGGTCGGCCTGGGCGTCGCGATAGGCGCGCTCCAGGTCGAGGATTAGCGGCATCAGAGTTTCGGCGACGAAGCGCCCGCCATATTGGCCGAAGCGGCCATCAGCGTCGGGCAAGTCCTGCCAGTTACGTCTCGCGTCCATCGGGTAGCTTAGGCTCGGGCTGCCGCCAAGAATTGGGCGATTTTGTTCGGGTCCTTTAGGCCGGGGGCGCTTTCCACGCCAGAGGACACGTCCACAAGGCTGGCGCCCGAAGCTGCAATCGCCTCGGCCACGTTCTCCAGATTGAGCCCGCCGGACAAGAACCAAGGTTGGCCAAAGCGCTGACCGGCCAGGATTGCCCAATCAAACGCCAGCGCATTGCCGCCTGGGAGCCCGCCTGGGGGCGGTTTGGCGTCGAACAAGAGCATTTCAGCCGCCGGCTCGAAGGCGGCTGCCTGGGCCAGGTCGTCCGTTCGGGCGATCCCGAGGGCCTTGATCACGCCGCGCTGGGCGAATTGGCGCAGCTGGGCTGTCCTGGCCGGGCTCTCGTCACCGTGGGCCTGGACCCAATCGGGGCGCACCTTTTCGGCGATCTCGGCCAGGAGCTCATCGTCGGCGTTGACGGTAACCGCGACGACCTCGGCCCGGCCTTTGACGCGCCGCGCCAGCGCCCCGGCATGCGCCATCGCCACGTGGCGCGGGCTCTTCGGGAAGAACACCAGTCCGACATAACGCGCACCGCCCGCCAGCGCCGCGTCCAACGCGTCCGCGCTGGTGATGCCGCAGATTTTGGATTCAGCCATGGACGAGAGAGGTAGGCGCGGCGCGAACGCCGCGCAATGCGACTTACTTCTTCAGCAGATCGCGGATTTCCGTGAGCAGCTTGATGTCCGGCGGCGTTTCGGCGACGGGCGCGGGCTTGGCTTCTTCCTTGCGCTTCATCGAATTCATGCCCTTGATCACGAGGAAGAGCACCCAAGCGACGATCGTGAACTTGATCGCGGCGTTGATGAACTTGCCGTAGTTGATCGCGACTTCAGGCGCAGCGGCTACGTAATTGGCCGCGCCCTCGGCGCCGACCGCCGGCGTAGCTTCTTTCAACACGAGCTTCAGCGTCGCGAAATCGATGCCCGCGAGCAGCAAGCCGATTGGCGGCATGACGATGTCGTCGACCAACGATGAGACGATCGTGCCGAATGCTGCGCCGATGATCACGCCGACTGCAAGATCGACCACATTGCCCTTGAGCGCGAATTCGCGAAATTCTTTGAGCACCGACATAAGCAAACTCCGCTTTGTTCCGCCGATTGCATGACAGGCTTCGCCGTAAGTTTCCAGCCTCGCAAAAGTTGACAGGCCCGCGCTGCATCCGGACATTGTGCGCGGGACGATGGAGGGGGCTTGCACATGAATTTCGGAACGCTGTGGCGTGTGATTTGGCCTGAGCGCGGGCCGCTTTTCGTTGTCGTCGGCGGCATCGTTTCGCTGGCCGGCGATTTCGCGAGCTTCCTCGGCAATATCGCCTCGCCGCAAATCTTGGTCTGGCCGGCCGTTGGCCTTGCGGGACTGCTCTCGTGGTTCTGCTTGGGGCAGGTGAGCAAGGTTCCCGCCGGCGCGGAAGCGGCCGTGCAGGAAGAAGCGATCCAGTGTCGCGAGTGCGATGCGTTTCGGGTCATGCTGTTTGCCAGCGTGGGCGTGGTGCTGTTGCTGCTTGCGGGCCAAGGCACGACGGCGACGGAGCGGATCGGCACGCAACTTGGCTTGATCCAAGAAGATGTCAGCGCGATCCGCGAAGACACCACTGCCATTCGTGATGTGACGTCCTCGGCGGAATTGGTGCGCAATCCGCGCTCAGCGGCGGACTTCTTCCGCAACGCCTGGATTTACAACATGGTGCGGCGTGACAATGCCGCTGCGTGGGATTCCATTCAGGATCTCTATCGCCGCCATACGCCGAACAAGCTCGACGCCGCAGAACTCTATTTCAACGCGGGCCGTATGAGTCTGACGCGCGATCAGCTGATGGCGCAAATGATCGAGGTCGGTCGTTCACGTCGCGATGCGGCGATGCTGGTGATCGCGGCGCGCAATTTGGAATCGAACGAGGACGCCTTTGCACTCTACGAAGAGGCGCGAACGATCGATCCGGATATGCCGTTTGCGTATTGGGATGTGGCGCGGGTGCAGCTGATGCAGATCACGAACGGCGCCACCTCGCGCGACAATCTCGCGTCCGCCCAAGCCACGGTGGCGGGCCATGAGCGCTTCCTTGAGGTGGCGTCGCGCAAGCCTGTGGCCAGCTATTTCTATCTGCCACAACATCAGGCGGATTTCGAAAGCCTGGCGCGCAGCCAGCTGGAATCCTTCCGATCAAATGCGGAGACGTGGGAGCGGATCGTCCAGCAACAGGATGAAATGCAAGCGCGCCAGCGGCGCTAGATTTTGGCGAGCAGGCCTTGCGCTAGTCTTTTATAGGCGGCGCGGGCTTGTTTGCTGGCGCTGCCGGGATCGTCTGACGTGGCGATCTGCAGCGCGCCTTGTGTGAACGCGCCGAAGAGCAGGTGCGCCAGCATCGGGATCATGCGCTTCGGGATCAGGCCATCGTCGGCGAGGTGGCCGAGCGCGTGTTCGCCTAAGCCAATGCGCAGCTTTTCCTGCATCGCGCTCCACTCGACATGGCCGAGCACGGAAGGGCCGTCCATCAGCAGCAAGCGACGCGCGTCCTTGCTCTCGTATGCGTCGAATAGGATGTCGCCGCCGGTGACGATCTCGTCGGCGACGTGGGCGACGTGGCCCATCGTCTCTTTGGTGACGTGGGCCATGATGTCGTCGAGCACGCTTTCGCAGGCCGCGCGGAAGAGGTCGGTCTTGTCGGCGAACTGATAATAGACCGCGCCCTTGGTGAGCCCGGCGGCGGCGGCGATTTCATCCACGGACACATCGGCGAAACCGCGCGCGCTGAAGAGCTTGCGCGAAGCGGCGATGAGGCGGTCACGGTTGGAGCTTGACGACATACTCGGAGTATGGTGATCATACTCACGGTATGACAAGCGCTCGCGCCATCTCCACGCCCGCAATCATCGGCCTGGCCGCTTTGGCCGCGCTCGGCGTCGTCGCGTACGGCTATGCTGAGTTTGGCGGCTGGAACGCCGAGGGCGCCGGCGCTGCGGCGCGTTATACGGCGCGCTTTTCGTTTCCGGTCTTTGTCGCCGCGTGGTCCGCCTCCGCGCTGGCGACGCTTTGGCCTGGCGGCTGGCGCAGCGTGATGTTGCGCCGTCGGCGCGCCATTGGCTTAAGTTTCGCCGCCGCGCATTTCGTGCATTTGGCGGCGCTGTTGGTGGTTGTATTTGTGTTTGCGGCGCAGCCGAGCGCGAAAACCATTTATGGCGGCGGCGCCACCTACGTGCTGATCGCGGCGATGGCGCTCACGTCGAACGATTGGTCCGTGCGTAAACTCGGGCCCCGCAATTGGAAGATGCTGCACACGATCGGCGGTCTCGCCATCGCGATCGTGTTCACGGTGTCCTATCTGGGCCGGCTCGATGAAAAGGCTTGGCTCGCCATTCCCGCGCTTACGCTGCTGGGCAGCGCCGCGCTGGTGAAGCTGTTGGCCTGGATGAAGAAGCGCGCGCCGCAGGCGGCGTAAGTCCTACGGCTCTTCGCCGCCGTTCACTTTCAGACGCAGTTCTTTGCCTGGCTTGAAGAACGGCACCTTCTTG
>CAZZFE010000046.1:0-32022 GCA_964653495.1 uncultured Terricaulis sp.
TGGTGCGCTCGAGAGGACTCGAACCTCCACGATGTTACTCGCTGCCACCTCAAGGCAGTGCGTCTACCAATTCCGCCACGAGCGCATTTTTGGAGGCGGCGAACCGCCCCGAGGAAGGGCGGTCACCTATCAGGTTCGCCCCCAACGAACAAGGGCCAGGGAAACCCCCGGCCCTTGCGATTTTGGACCTAGCCGTTTCAGGCCGAAACGACCCGATTATTGGGTGTAGAGTTCCGAAATATGGACCTGGGCGGCCTGGTTCGAGGCGTTGCCGTAGGTGCCGACCCAGATGTCGTACTGGCCGCCGCGCGGCGGCGAGAACGTGATCGACGGGTTGAGGCCGGCGTTGCCGCCGTCATCGTCGCAATACCAGGAACCGTCGGGCCCATTGATGACGAGGGTGGTGTCCGCAGCCGAGTTCACCGAGACGATCAGGCGGGACATGTTGCCCTGCGTGTAGTTCAGGCGCACGTCCGGCGCGTTGGCGATGAAGCCGCGGCAGGACGAGCTGAGCGTTTGCGCGTTGACCGAGCCGCCCGAGGCGACGTTCACGACGTACGGGTCAGGCGTGAAGCCCGCCGCGAGGTTCACCGTGCCATAGGTGGGGTTCAGGCTGTAATTCTGGGCCACGGCCACACCGGCAGTGGCGATGGCGGCCATAGCGGCAGCGGCCGCGAAAACACGAGCGATCGGCGACATTTTGGATTTAACCCCCGGGGTTACACGCGTTGGCTCAACGCGCCTATGCACAATGGATTAGGCTATCTGAGCCCAACATGAACAACGCGATAAGGATTCGTCCAGATCAAATGAGCCGCGCCACAGCGCTCTGGCCCCGTTTCGCGGTTGAATTTTGCGTGGTTCTACGCGGCTGCGTTGAATTCGTGGACGTCAGCCGGATCAGTCACGGTGATGCAGAGCCGATCGCCCTGAATGGTGATTTCGCCTCTGGCGATAGGATGGCCGTTGGCCAGGATCCACAGCTGGTCGGTTTCCTTGGTGTCGAGCGGGATCACCGCGCCCCGGCCCATGCGCAGCAAATGCTGCATCGGCATGTGGCAGCGCCCCAGCACCACCGAGAGCTCGACATCAACCAAATGAACCTGGGTTCTTCCCGACACGCGCACGCCCCATCTAAACGAGTCATAAGTCGAACCTGAAAGGGTTGAGCAGAGGTGAACGAAACCGTGCTTCTTCTTGGACCGCCGGCGCCCCCGCCGGCGAAGCGCCGGCGGTCCAAGTGATCGGCTGGGCAACATCAAATGGACTCGTGGAATACGAGCGCGCGGTGGCGTTCATGGAGGCGCGCGCGCAAGCGATAGCCGACGGCCACGGCCAGCAGCTTGTTTGGCTCCTGGAACATCCCCCGCTCTACACCGCCGGCGTTTCAGCCAAGCCCGGCGACCTCCTCGCGCCCGATCGCTTCCCGGTGTTCCAAACCGGACGCGGCGGGCAATTCACCTATCATGGCCCCGGCCAGCGCGTAGCGTACGTGATGCTCGATCTGCGCGAGCGCGGCCGCGACGTAACGAAATTCGTCGCCGATCTCGAACGCTGGATCATCGGCGCGCTCGAGAGCTTCAACGTCAAAGGCGAAGTGCGCGATGGCCGCGTCGGCGTGTGGGTGGAGCGCAAAGGTCCAGGCTGGAAGCGCGAAGACAAGATCGCCGCCATCGGCGTGCGCTTGCGCAAATGGGTGAGCTTCCACGGCATCGCGTTCAACGTGGAGCCTGATCTCGAACATTTCTCCGGCATCACGCCGTGCGGAATCAGCGCGCGGGAATTTGGCGTCACGAGTCTCGTCGATCTCGGCCTGCCGGTAACGATGAACGATGCCGATGCAGCATTGCGCGCGTCCTTCGAGAAGATTTTCGGCAACACTGAAACCGTATCAGCAGCGGATATTGCTCTAGACCGTCAGTGATAATTTGCAGTGCGCGCGAACGCCTCTAGTTCGGAACATAAGAGGCGAACAGATGATGCGTGCAATGAAGCCCCCGGCCGACCGTATCGCGAAGCGTGCCGACAGCGCGCGCGCCGCCGCGCCGGCCGCCGACCGCACCGCCCGCCGCACAGCCGTGCCGGCTGACCGGACCGCCCAACGCGCCCCGGCGCGCTAAAGGTCTAAAACTACCGCATCCAAATCGCAGCCCCCGCGCATCCTTAAGCCAAGAGGGGCAGAGCCGCCCCGAGCTGAGGGAGCCTGCGATGGAAGCCGAAATCTTTGTCCCGTTTGCATTTTTCGCCTTCTTGGCGGCGATCATCATCGTTCCGATCATGTCCAAGGAGCGCACCAAGCGCTCGGCGCATGAACTGGTCTCGCAGGCTCTGGCCCGCGGCCAGACTTTGGAGCCGGACGTGATCGAAAAGCTGTCGAGCGACATGCAGGTCGAGGGCGACCGCGCCCGCAAGAGCCTGGGCAAAGGCATCATCCTCACCATGCTCGCTGTCGGCCTAGTCGGCGCCAGCTATTTCGGCGACGGTTGGGATGAAGGCGCTCTGGTGCCCGCCACGATCGTCGGCGCGCTGGGAATCGCCTTCCTACTGCTCGCGGTGGTCGACTACGTCAGCAAGAAGCGCACGGCGTAAGTTCGCCGGCACCACGAAACACGAAGAGGCCGCCACGCGCGGCCTCTTTTGTTATTAGTTCGCCGCAACCGCCTGGATTGCAGCCGCGCCGCTGCCCGCTTGCGTGATGCGGAAATCGCCGCCGATGGTCCGCAGCAGCGCCGTGCCGTCCGGTGTCGCCAGAACGAACTCACGCGCCCGCCTGCCGACAGCGTACTCCACAAGGCGCACGCCCTCGCCGCTCCAGCGCTCGAACCGATACTCAAGCACAAGCTCGCGCGGGATCTCGACCTCACGCCGCTCGAACACTGGCGCGCGCACGTAGTCGAACGTTCCTGACGCCGGCGAGAATTGCGTCCACAAATATGGATTGAGCCGCGTCGGCGCGATCGCCGCGACGGAGGGCGAGGTTCGCAGCAAGCAGATGTTGTCGCGCTCGCCGCCAACAGCGCTTGGCAGGAAACACCACATGTCCGCCGCAATTACTCCCGATGGGCCGCCCATCGAGCCAAACGTGCCGGCGTAATAGCCCGGTGATCCCGCCGGCGCCTGCACGCCAGACACGGTGATGCTGAAGCCGACGACGTCCTCAGCGAGCACCGCCGTGTGGTGATAGCGGAACGGAATGCTGACGAGCGTCTCGCCCTCCACCACCGAACTCGACGCTAACACCGGCGCGCCCGTCGCCTCGATCACGTCGGAATGCGGCACACCGCGAACGCCGCGATGCTCGGCAAGCGTCAGCGGCGGCGCCGCGTTCGGCGGTGGCGGCGGCATGGTTGCGCATGCGCTAACCACCAACCCGAAGCACATCGCCGCAAAAACCTGACGCATGGATCGCCCCCGATCGATTTCTGAGGCGATCATAGTCTGAAGACGCTGAACTACGGAAGCCAGCCCGCTCGTGGCGGCGGACCGAAGCGGTTGTCGCCCGCTTGGCCGGATTTCAGCATGAACCAGAACGCCGTCAGCGTCATTGGCATCACAAATGCGATCTGGAGAATTGAGCCCTCAAGCGCGGGCCAGAGCCACAGCAAACCCGCCCACCCAAAAAACACCGCGAAGTAAGCGAGCGTTACAAACCCAGAGAAGCCGAGATCGTGTGCGCGCCTGAAGATCAGCGAGAACAACAACGGTGCGATGAGATACGACAGCCAGGCCGGCGCCCGCAGGGACTCGATCAGCAGATGCGAGATGCCGCCGGGCGAAACAATGGAGACCCAAAGAAGTTCGAGCGCGCTCGCCGCAACGCAGCAGAGCATGAAGCCGAGAAAGAACTGCAGCTGGTTCAACCGGCCGCGCCAACCCCAGAAGAGCCTATTCCAGCTCAATCATAACCTCATCCGCCGCGACGCTTGCGCCGGCGGCAAAATGCACTTTCTTCACCACGCCATCGCGCTCGGCGCGGATGATGTTTTGCATCTTCATCGCTTCAACGACCGCGACACCTTCGCCGGATTTCACGTCCTGGCCTTCCTTCACGTCGATCGAGACGATGAGCCCCGGCATCGGTGAGATGATGAGCTTCGAGGTGTCGGCCTTCTGCTTTTCTGGGATCTTCTTGTGCAGCTCCGCCCCGCGCGGGCTCGCCACCAGCGCGCGCACAGCCGCACCGCGCAGCTTCAAGAGATAGCCTTCCGGCTCCACCTTCATCTTCACCGCGAACGGCTCGTTGTCGAACACACCTTCGAACACGCGGCCACCGGGGCGCTTGCGCGTTTCCAGGCGATGCGTTTTGCCGGCGATGGAGATATCGGCGCCGTCGTCATCGAGATCGACCAGCACGTCGTGATGCACGCGATCGAGGATCACCACCCAATCGCGACGCCCCGGCCCAGCATTGCCATTCAAACGCCCGCTGGTTTGCGCCGCACGACGCGTCGCGAACGCGCGCGCGAACGCGGCGCAGGCGATCAGCAATTTTTCCTGCGCCTTGTTCGGCGCCACGCCAGCGAAGCCTTCCGGGAATTTCTGCTTGATGTAGGCGGTGGTGATGTCGCCTTTGCGGAAATCCGTTTCCTCCATCACCGCGCCGAGGAACGGAATGTTGTCGGCGATACCGTCGATCATGAATTGATCGAGCGCGCGCGCTTGCGCATCGATGGCGGCGATCCGCGTCGGCGCGTGCGTGACGAGCTTGGCGATCATCGGATCGTAGAACATCGAGATTTCGTCGCCCTCGCGGACGCCCGTCTCGTTGCGCACGGTTACATCGCCCGTCTTGCCCTCAGCCGGCGGGCGATAGGCGCGCAAGCGGCCGATGCTCGGCAAGAAATTACGATAGGGATCTTCCGCATAGATGCGGCTCTCGATCGCCCAGCCTTTGATCTTCAGATCCTTCTGCTTGAACGCGAGCTTCTCGCCCGCGGCCACGCGGATCATCTGCTCGACCAGATCAAGCCCGGTGATCATCTCCGACACAGGGTGCTCCACCTGGAGACGCGTGTTCATCTCGAGGAAGAAAAAGCTCTTGTCGGCGCCGCTGGCGACGAACTCAACCGTGCCGGCGCTGTCGTAGTTCACGGCCTTCGCCAAAGCGACAGCCTGCTCGCCCATGGCGTTGCGGGTCTTTTCGTCCAGCAGCGGCGACGGCGCTTCTTCGATGACTTTCTGATTGCGGCGCTGGATCGAGCATTCGCGCTCGAACAGGTGCAGCACGTTGCCGTGCTTATCGCCCATGATCTGAATTTCGATGTGGCGCGGCGCGGTGACGAATTTCTCGATGAAGATGCGGTCGTCGCCGAAGGCGTTCTTGGCTTCGGCGCGCACGGCCGGGAAACCTTCCTGAACTTCCTTCTTGTTGTAGGCGACGCGGATGCCTTTGCCGCCGCCGCCAGCGCTCGCCTTGATCATCACCGGATAGCCGATCTCTTCCGAGATCTGGATCGCGTGATCGACGCCTTCGATTTCGCCGATGAAGCCCGGCACGCACGACACGCCCGCCTCGGCCGCGGCCTTTTTCGATTCAATCTTGTCGCCCATCGCCCGGATCGCGTGCGGGTTGGGGCCGATGAAGGTGATCTTCTCCGCCAGCAATCGGTCCGCGAACTCGGCCTTCTCGGAAAGGAACCCGAAGCCTGGGTGGATCGCCTGCGATCCTGTTTGCTTGGCGGCGTCGACGATCTTGTCGATCACCAGATAGGATTGCGCCGCCGGCGCCGGGCCGATGAACACCGCCTCGTCGGCCATATCGACCGCGAGACTGTCCCGGTCTGCTTCGGAATAGACGATCGCGGTTTTGATCCCGAGCCGCCGGGCGGTGCGGATGATGCGGACAGCGACTTCGCCACGGTTGGCGATCAGGATTTTATCGAACATGGGTCGGGGTGTTAGCCGGGTTTATTAGGGCAGTCATCCTGGCTCGCGTTCAGCGGGACGCCAATGCCCTGCGGCCCCGCGCCGCGACATTTTCCAGTCCGCCTGGACGGGATCAGATCAGGTCGGCGATGCGAACGCTCGCTGGCAGGTGCGCGGGCTGCAGCACACCGGCGAACGGAACGGGCGCGGCCTTGGCCCAAGCGCCGCCAGCGTCCAGCAAATGGACATGCGTGCGTTCGCCCTGCACGTCGACCACCCAATATTCGCGGACGCCATGAAGCCGATAGAGTTCGGCCTTCTCCGTCAGATCGAAACGCAAGCTCGTGTCGGCGATCTCAACCACCAGCAGCGTATCCCCGCCACGCACCTGTGAAGGCGAGAGGCTCGACGGGAAGATGTAGAGATCAGGCTCCGGCCCTTGATCGTCCGCGAGCCACAACGTGGTGTCGGGCCCAACATCGAACTCATCACCTAGCGCGCGATTGAAATGGCGCACCAAGCGCAATTTTAGCTGCGCGTGGCGCTCCCCCTCGCTCGGCATCTGCAGCAAATCCCCGTCAATCAACTCAAACGCGTGATCGATCGGCAAGATGCCGACCTCTTGCATCTTGAGGACATCCGGAATTGTGAGCCTGAGCCTGGCCGGATGCTCTGGGGGACGCTGTGGCGCGTTCATAGCGCTAATATAGCGTTGAAACCCCTAGTAGTCGAACATCTTGGCGTCGCGCTCAGCGCGGCGCTTGGCCTGGGCCAGCACGTGGGCGCAGAGGCCGTCGCGGTCGAAATCGGCGGTTGCGCCGGAGGGATCGAGATTGTGCTCGGCGATCATCGCCTGCAGCGCCGGCAGACCGAGATCCTCCAGCGCCGCCACCAGCGCCTCTTCGCCGTCGCGCTGATAGACGCCAACCGGGTTCAGCGCCGGCGCATCCACCGCGCCTTCGTCTTTGGTCGTGACAGGCGCGGGAGCGGCAACTGCTCCCCCGCCACCGGCCGCTCCGCGGCCGGCGTCCTGAGATTGACCGAAATCGCCTTGCGATTTCGGCGGGGGGGAGCTGTCAGGCCGCGCAGCGGGCTGACTGAGGGGGGCTTGTGCGCTTGCGCCTTTCCCCCTCCGCTTCGCTTCGCTCAGCACCTCCCCCGCAGGCGGGGGAGGAGTTGCAACAGGCGTGGCGATCTCTTCGACGACTTCGTCCGGCACGTCGCGGCGCGAGTCATGCAGACGCAGCACCGCGTCCAGACGATCGGCAAAATCTGGATTGCGCTTCGCCTCGCGGCGAATTTCATCAAACAGACGGTCGAGCGTCTTGTTCAGGCTCATAGGGCCGGCGCCAAATCCATCTTGCTCACGAATTCCTCGCCGAGCTTCGCGACGATCGGCGCCATCGCGCCGTACTTCTGATCGAAGGTGCGCACGGGCTCGGCCCATTCCGCCGCCTTGGCGATATCGACGTGCTGATGGATGCGCGTGTCGAACATGGCTTCGCCGAGATTGTCCTTCAGGAGCGCTGCTTCCGAACGGTGCAGCGAGAAGGTGTCATCGTACTTGGTGGCGACGACGTAAAGCTGCGACGGCCCGCCACGGCGCTCATTGATCAAGCGCAGCGCCCGCTTGCGGAATGTGATGAGGCCGAGCCGCGAAACGTAATCCGGGATCGTCGGCACCAGGATCGCGTCCGCCGCGATCAGGGCCGCCTCCGCGAACAGCGAAATGCCGGGCGGGCAATCGATCAGGATGTAGTCGAAATCGTTGATAACGGTTTTCAGGCCGTTGGCGAACCGCTCGCAGATCCATTTCTGGATCGCGTCGATGTGGTAGCCCTTCTTGACGAAATTCTCGATCAGATCGCGCTCGACGATCCGGAATTCCGGCGCCGAGGCGCACAGCGACACATCCGGCTTGCCCTTCAGGTCCGTGACCTTGTGCTCAAGCAATTGCTTGAAGGGCTTCGGGCGCTGCTGCGCCATGTAGCTCTCGAAATAGAAATCGAGCGTGCGCTCGTTCTCGCGCATCGCGTTCCACTTGTCGGGGCCCGCGAGCATGATCGACGCGTTGGTCTGCGGATCGAGATCGATCACGAGCACGCGTCTGCGTTGGTGCAACGCCAATGTTTCGGCAAGCGAACAAGTGGTCGTCGACTTACCGACGCCGCCCTTCATGTTGATGACCGAAATCAGCCGCGCGGGCATTCTCGCCCCCTTATCAAAAGCGCTCGTTAGAGCATCGGACCGTGGAGACCGGACGGTTAGTTTTTGGTGAACACACGGTCAAGAACAGTGGGCATGTGAGCTACTGCAGTTCAAACGTTTCGCTCAGACGCCGTTCAGCGCGCCGGTGAGAATTTGTCGCTCGAGGGAAGTTGACACCGAGACGACAAAAAACGTCACCTTCTGGGAGCATGAAATCCAATGAAAACCAAGCTGTTCGCGGCTGCGCTGGCGGCCATGACGATGCTCGGCGCGGCGGTTCCGGCTGCTGCGGATCAATATGATCGCCGCCACGATGAACGCTGGCGCGGGCGCGCGGAAATCACCATCCGCAACGATGGCCGCGTGTTCAATGTCGATCGTGGCGACCGCCTGTTCTACCGCCTGCTCGACCGGCCGTATCATTTCCGCCCCGGTCTGACTTATGCGTACACGGATCGCTGCAACCGCAATGGCTGCGTCGCTTTCGTGTTCGATGGCCGCTCGCGCCGCCCGATCGACCGCATCTTCGCCCCGCACCTGCCGAACCGCATGAATGCGTGGCGTGAAGCGCGCGGCTTCGACCGCGACTATCGCAGCTTCGGCCGCTACGACCGCGACGATCGGGGCTGGAACAACGAAGACGACCGGAGCTATCGCGAAGGCCGTGACGGCGGACGTGACGGCCGCGGCGACTGGGATCGCGACGGCGACCGCCGCGATGGCGACGGGCGTGACGATGGCCGCCGCGACGGCGACCGCCGCCTCGAAGGCGGCCCGCGGTAAAGCTTAGCGCACCTGCATCCTAAACCCTCTCCCTCCTTTGGGAGGGAGAGGGTTCATTCTCGCTAGCGCATCAGCACCAATTCTTCCGCCGCCGTCGGATGCACGGCGCACGTCGCGTCCCATTGCGCCTTGGTGAGCCCGGCTTTCACGGCGATCGCCGCCAGCTGGATCATTTCCGGCGTATCCGCGCCCGAGAGATGCACGCCGAGCACGCGATCGGTTTTCGCGTCGACGACCAGCTTCATCAAAGTGCGCTGCTCGTTCTGCGCCAGCACGTTCTTCATGCTGCGGAAATCGGTTTTGAAGATGCGCACCTCGCCGCGTAGCAACGCTTCGCGCTCGGTGAGCCCGACAGCGCCAATTGGCGGGCGTGAGAATACGGCGCTCGCCACATCGCGATGATCGAACGAGGTCGGCGTGTTTTGAAACTCGGTGGCCACGAACGCCATCGCTTCGCGGATCGCCACCGGCGTCAGGTTCAAGCGATCAGTGACGTCGCCGATGGCGAACACGCCGGGCACGTTCGTGCGCGAGAACTCATCCACCTCGATGGCGCCGCGCCGCGAGAGCTTCACGCCGATCTTCTCAAGCCCCATGTCGCTGGTGTTCGGCTCACGCCCCACCGCGATCATCACCTGATCGACCTCAAGCCGCATGCCGTTGGACAATGTCGCGAGCCGCGCGCCGCTCGGCAGCGCCGTGATTTCCTTCGCCACCGCCTCGGTGACGATCTTCACGCCGGTACGGATCAGATCGTCCTGCACGTGCTTGCGCACATCGTCATCGAAACCGCGCAGGATGAGATCGCCGCGATAAGCGAGCGTCACGTCGACACCCAGCCCTGAGAAGATCGAGGCGAACTCGACGGCGATGTAGCCACCGCCCAGGATCAGCATCCGCGCCGGCAATTCATCCAGCACAAACGCGTCCGTCGAACTGATCGTGTGTTCAACACCCTTCACATCGACCGGCCGCGACGTGTGCCCGCCTGTCGCGATCAGGATGCGATCCGCCGAAAGCGCCGCGCCCTGCTTGGTGAGCTTCACGGTGTTGGCGTCCACCAACGTGGCGCGATCCTCGAAAATCTGCACGCCGTTCTTTTCGAGATTGGCGCGGTAGAGGCCGGAGAGGCGCGTCACCTCTTCCTGAACGTTGTCGCGCAACGTCTTCCAATCGAAGCGCGCCCAATCGATCGTCCAGCCGTAGCGCTTGGCGTCCTTGAACGTCTGGCCGAACTCAGAGCCGTACACGAGCAGCTTCTTCGGCACGCAGCCGCGGATCACGCAGGTGCCGCCGATGCGATAATCCTCGGCGATCGCCACGCGCGCGCCGCTCGCCGCCGCCACCCGCGCCGCCCGCACGCCAGCCGAACCCGCGCCAATGACGAAGAGGTCGTAGTTTGATTGAGGCATCTTAGTCCTCCCCACCTGTGGGGAGGTCCCGAGCGCAGCGAGGGGGAGGGGCAAGTTGCGCCGAAATCAGGCGCCAAACCCCATCCATTTTCTCGTAAACGTCTGTGTTGCTCACGCGGATAACCGTCCAACCATGTTGTTCGAGATATTTGGTACGCCGCGCATCGTAAGCCAACTCGTCCGGCGTTGAATGCGTCGCGCCATCGACTTCAACGATGAGCCGCGCAGCGGGGCATGCAAAGTCAGAAATGTATGAGCCGACCGGATGTTGGCGGCGAAAGCGCATCCCGTTCATGGCGCGCTTTCGGAGGTTCACCCAGAGGATGACTTCTGCCTTCGTCATCGACTGGCGAAGTGATCGAGCCTTTGCGGTGACGCGGTATTCGCCTTCTTTCCGCAACTCGCCCCTCCCCCTCGCTACGCTCGGGACCTCCCCGCACGCGGGGAGGATACGCTAGTGCGCGACCTTCATGTAGGCGGGCAGCCAGCCTTCGTGAATACGCCGTAGTTCGTCGAGCGATACGCGTTGCCGTTCGCCGGAGGCGCCGAGATAGGCCAGATCGCGCCCACCAGCCTCGCCAACCACCAGGAACGCAACGCCAGCCGCCTTCAGGCGCGCTTCGACAGCATCCATGCGATCCGGCGCTAAAGCGATGAGATAGCGCGCTTGATCTTCGCCGAAGAGGAAGCCGGCGTCTGAAAGATCGCCTTGATACCCCAAATTCACGCCGACATCCGCGCCCAGCGCCATTTCCGCCGCCGCGCCCGCGAGCCCGCCGTCTGACAAATCGTGGCACGCCGTCACGACGCCGTCAGATATCAGCGTACGCACTGCGTCGCCGTTCTTCTTCTCGACCGCGAGATCAACCGGCGGCGCAGCGCCGCCGAGCCCGTGCGCTTCACGCGCATAGAAGCTCTGCCCGAGATGGCCGACACTTTCGCCCACCATCACGAGCACATCGCCCGCCTTCAACGCATCCGCAGCAGCGCGACGCGTGAGATCGGGCAGAATGCCGACACCACCGATCGCCGGCGTCGGCAGGATCGCTTGGCCATTGGTCTCGTTGTAGAGCGAGACGTTGCCGCTGATCACCGGAAACTCCAGCACGCGGCACGCTTCAGCCATGCCTTCGATCGCATGCACGATCTGGCCCATGATCTCAGGGCGCTGCGGATTGCCGAAATTGAGATTGTCCGTCACCGCCAACGGCTTCGCGCCAACGGCTGTGAGATTGCGCCATGCTTCGGCGACGGCTTGCTTGCCGCCTTCGCGCGCGTCGGCTTCCACGTAACGCGGCGTGACATCGCACGTCATCGCCAGCGCCCGTTTCTCGCCCGGCAGCCGCACGATCGCCGCGTCCGCGCCGCTGTCGGCAATCGTATCGCCCTGCACGTGGCGATCATATTGCTCCCAGATCCAGCGCTTCGACGCCATGTCGGGCGAGGCGAGCAGCGTCTTCATCACGCCGACAAAGTCGCCCGCGCCGTCTTCGAGCGTCGCGATTTGCGCGTCCGTGAGCGGGATCGCTTTCAACGGCTCGACATAAGGCCGCTCATATTTCGGCGCTTCGTCTGCAAGCGGCCCGAGCGGAAGATCGCACACGGTCTCGCCATGCCATTTCAGCACCAGGCGGCCGGTGTCCGTTGTGCGGCCGATCACGGCGGCGTCGAGACCCCATTTTTCGAAGATCGCTTTCGCCTGCGCTTCGCGGCCAGGCTTCAGCGTCATCAGCATGCGCTCTTGGCTTTCCGAGAGCATGAATTCGTACGGCGTCATGCCAGTTTCGCGCGCCGGCACAGCGTCGAGATCCAACTCGATCCCCGCTTCGCCCTTCGACGCCATTTCAACCGACGACGAGGTCAGCCCCGCCGCGCCCATGTCCTGAATGCCGATGATCGCGTCCGTCGCCATCAATTCGAGGCACGCTTCGATCAGCAGCTTCTCAAGGAACGGGTCGCCGACTTGCACCGTCGGACGCTGCGCGTCGCTGTCGTCATCGAACTCGGCTGACGCCATCGTCGCGCCGTGAATGCCGTCGCGGCCCGTCTTGGCGCCGACATAGACGACCGGATTGCCCGCGCCCTTCGCGGCGCTCGTGAAAATCTTGTCCTGGCGCGCGATACCCAGGCAGAAGACGTTGACGAGAATGTTGCCGTTGTAGCGCTTGTCGAAATTGGTCTCGCCGCCGACCGTCGGCACGCCGACGCAATTGCCGTAGAAACTGATGCCGCTGACGACACCGTCGACGAGTTTGCGCGTCTTCGAATGTCCCGGCTCGCCGAAGCGTAGCGCATTCATCAACGCAATCGGCCGCGCGCCCATCGTGAACACGTCACGCAGAATGCCGCCGACGCCGGTCGCCGCGCCTTGGAACGGCTCGATGTAGCTGGGGTGATTGTGGCTCTCCATCTTGAAGATAGCCGCCCAGCCTTCGCCGATATCGATCGCGCCGGCGTTCTCGCCCGGCCCGTAAATCACGTGCGGCGCTTTGGTCGGAAACTTCACCAGGTGCGCGCGCGTGGATTTGTAGGAGCAATGCTCGCTCCACATCACCGAGAAGATGCCAAGCTCGGTCACGTTGAGCGGCCGGCCGACCTTCTCCAGGATCAGGTCGTACTCGTCGCGCGAAAGACCGAATTCTTCGGCAAGCTCCAGAGTGCCCGGAGCGGTAGGGTGAAGGCTCATGCGCGGGGATTAGCCTGCGTTGCGCCTGGGGGCAACTCTGCCTTTTGTCAGAGGATTTCTGCTGTTTTGACGCGCTTTTTCCGCCCGCCGGTCCACACCACGCCCGGATAGCCCTTCAGCGGCGTGAGGCGTTCGCCGGTGTACGCCCAATCCTGCATCTCTTCGATGCCGACATGATAGATCGGCTCGCGGCCGGTGCGGGTGGTGAACAGGGCGCGCGGGATGTCGACCATCTTTGGCGAACGCGCGCGCTCGTACAGCAAAGGCGTGCCGCACTTGCCGCAGAAACTGCGCGCGCTGCTGGCTTGTTCAAAACGCGTGATCGAGCGCGCACCCTTCACGATCCGCAACTTGCTGCGCCAACATCCGACATAAGTGGCGTAGGCCGCGCCATGCGCGCGACGGCTGGCGGCGGTGTGATCGTGCCAGGCCCAGAACGCCGGCACGGCGATCTCAAGCTCCACCGCGCCACACAGGCACGCGGCCTTCGCGCTTCGTCCGCTCTGCTTCTTCTTGGCTTCGGTCATGGCCGACACCCTATTCGGCGTCGGCATCCTCCCCGGCGCGCTTAATACCTAGGGCGCAGATGCGGTTGAGCAAGTCGCCATAGGTCATGCCGTCATGCAGCGCTGACGATGCGAACTCGTCGCCCAATGCGATTTCCGGATTGGGGTTGGCTTCGATGAAATACGGCGTGCCGTCCTTCGCCAGCCGGAAATCGACGCGCGCATAGCCATCAAGTTCAAGCGCGCGGCAAATACGCTTCGCCAGTTCGCGGATGTAATTCTCGACCTGCGGCTCAAGCCCGTTGCACGGCCCATCGATCACGCCGCGGCGGGCCTGATACTCCGGATTGTGCTTGGCTTGCTCGGTCGCGATCGGCAGCGCGCCGGCGGGGAGACGCGAGAATTCCATTTCCCAGATCGGCAGCGCGCGCAGGCGCTCATTGCCGAACACGCTCACGTAAATTTCGCGCCCGTCGATATATTCCTCAACGATCGCCGCGGTTTTCACGCGCTCATGGATGAACGCCACGCGCGCGGCCAGCGTCTCGTCGCTATCGACCACCGACGCCTGCGAGATGCCGTAGGACCCGTCTTCCGTCGTGCTTTTCACGATCATCGGATATTTCATGCGCCGCGGTTTGCGCGTCGCTTTGCGGCCGATCGGATAGACCTCGAACACCGGCACCGGGATGCGGTGATATTTCAGCAGCTTCTTCGAGGTGTCCTTGCCCTGCGCCAGCACCAGCCCGCGCGGATTGCAGCCGGTGTACGGAACGCGCAACAGCTCAAGGAACGCCGCGACATTCTGCGAATAGAGCGTCTCGCCGTGGAATTCGTTCAGCAGATTGAAGACGACGTCCGGATTCCAATTGTCGACTTCATCGCGGATCGGCTGCAGCTCATACTGAACGCCGAGCGCCTTCACCTCGTGCCCATTGGCGCGGAGCGTGGTGACGACGTCGTATTCCGTCTTCCAGAACAGAATTTCCTTCTCGGTAAAGCCGTCGAGGCTCTCCGGCGGCATAAGCTGCGGATGACACAGCACGAGAACGCGGAGCTTCTTCATACGGCGAAGGAATGGTGCCTGGAGGAAGAATACATCGCCTGCACCGAGCGGCTGACAAGCAAGGATGTCAGCTCCTGCCGCATTTTCCGCTCCGAACCATTGACGCGCAGCTTCAGCACCCGGCAGCGATCGGCGATGTCGTCGAGCGCGTGCTCGATCGGCAGCTGATAATCGCCGGTCCAGCGCGACACCGCGCGGCGGATAACACCGTGATTGCGCTTCACGAACGTCGTCGCGGCGGCGCCCTTTGGGTCCGCGCTGAAAATGCGCTTAAGCTCGCGATCGAGCACGTGCGGCTTATCCACAGCAAAGCGTTTGATCTTGTCCGCGTAGTGCTCAGCCAAGGTCATCGGCTCCGACTTGATCGGATCGACCTCAAAACGCTTCTTCGTCGGCACGGGGCTTTCGGCGAGCTCAGCCATGAGCTCGTCCACATAACGAAGCTTCTCCAGCGCGCCCGGCCAGTCTTGGTAGCGCTTCTTCCAATTGGAGCGAGGAGTGAGCCAAACCGCGAACGTCTCCGCGAAATCTTCGTCCGGATGACACTGCGCATACCACCGACGCAAATGCTGGACGTGGGTCTTACTGGTGGGATTCGGCTTGTAGTGCACCGGGTACGGCTTCGCAGATTGGCCAAAAAGCTTCTGCCAGCGCTTGCGCCTGTGCAAATTGTAGAGCCGCTGGATCACGTGGCCAGCTTCGTGGCGCAGAATGCGCATGCATTCGCGCCGCGTGCCGCCCTCGACCTCGTACATCATCTTGCGCTCAAGCCGCGCCAGCCGCGGATGCGCGAGATAGAACGGAAAGGCGATGCCCGGCGTGTCGTGCGGGCTAAACCACTCGTCCGAAAACCAGGCGTGCGAACGAAAGCGCAAGCCGCGCGCGGCGAGTTCTGCGTGCAGATCGTCCAGGCAACCTTGCAGCCACGTGTTCTCGAACGGGATCTTGAGATCCTTAATGCGGACCTTCAGCAGGTCCGCATCGGCATAGTCCGCCCATTTGGGCTCTTGGGCGCGCCGGCTTCTGCCGCGCCGCGCCGTTTTCGAAGCAGGCATGGACGATCAATTTCATGCGTCGCGCCTTCATGCAACGGCTTCACTTGATGCGAAATGCATCCGGCAAAAGATCGCGCAGCAGGTAGGTTTTCGAGCCGTCAACGATAATGGGCGCGTCGTCGGCCATGAACTCGGCCATGACCTGCCGGCAGGCCCCGCAGGGAGACACCTCATCCGGCGAATAAGACGTGCCCCGAGGGTCGCCAAACACGCTGACGGCGATAGCTTTGAAGCTTTTCGCCCCATGATTGGTAACGGCCGTGAAGATGGCGATCCGCTCGGCGCAGGTGGTCAGGCCATAGCTGGCGTTCTCCACATTCGCCCCAGAGACGATTTTTCCGTCCTCCAGCAGCAAGGCCGCGCCCACATTGATCTTCGAATAGGGCGCGTAGGAGCCCTCGCGCGCCTTTCTCGCGGCGGCAAGGAGCTTATCGGCGGTGCTTTGATCGAGAGCCATGCGCCAATCTACACCCATCCCCGGATGCGCGGAACGCGCAGTCCGGGGCCCATAACCCCAACGGTCTTGGTTTATGGGCCCCGGTCCCGCCGCTCCGCGGCGTCCCGGGGGTGGGCGCGTCGCTCGACAACCTCGTCCCCGGCCTTTAACCCGTCCGCAACGAGGAGACATCTCGCATGCGCGAACTGGAACTCAGTGAGGCGCCGACACTGGTCGGCCAGGAATTGGGCGTTTCGGACTGGCTGGAGATCACCCAGGACCGCGTCAATCGTTTCGCCGACGCCACGGGCGACCACCAATGGATCCACATCGACGTCGAGCGGGCGACCAAGGAAATCGGCTCGCCCATCGCCCATGGCTTCCTGATCGTGTCGCTGATCCCGATGCTGGCCAAGAACGTGATCGCCTACAAAGGCGTCTCGCGCGGCATCAATTATGGCTCCAACAAAGTCCGCTTCACCAATCCGGTGCCGGTTGGCTCGCGCATCCGCATGCGCGTGAAGATGCTGTCGTGCGAACAACGTGGCGGCGCGTACCAGATCATCAATCAGTGCACGATCGAGGTCGAAGGTCAGGAGCGCCCGGCCTGCATCGCTGAGAATATCGGCCTTCTGTACCCCGACTGACCGCGCTTGATGTTTACTCTTGTCGAAGCGATCTCCCTAGCGGGCGATCGCGCCAAGCAGAACGACGACACCGCTGGCCTCGCGGCTGGCCGCGCTTGGGTGATCGATGGCGCGACGGACTTGCATGACAAGCCGCTGACGCGCTGGGCGTCCGACGTGAGCTGGGTGGCGCATTGCGCCAACCGCGAATTGTTCAAAGCGTCGTCGCTGCCTCTTCGCGATGCGATCCGTGCGGCAAGCGTTGGCGCACTGGAAGAATTCAACGCCATCGCCGGCCCGCTGCCGGATGAACGCTGGAAGCGCCCGATCGCATCGATGCTCATGGCGCAGGAAACCGCGGACGGCATCGAGGGCGTCGATCTCGGCGATTGCCGCATCTTCGCGCTCGGCGCCGACGGCGCTTCGTTCGTCGCCGGCGCGCATGAAGATGCGGCCGATGACGAGAGCGCGCTCGCGGCCAAGCAAACCGATGGCGAAAAGCCGCTGCTGCAACGCACCAACACAATCGACATGCTGCGCCGCATGCGCGACGGGCTCAATTGCGACGGCGGATCGTGGACGTTCTCGCTCGACCCCGCTTGCGCTGATCGCGCCCGTGCTTGGGCGTTCGCGCTGAAGCGCCCCGCGCATATTCTGCTGATGACCGACGGTCTCGCGTCACTGACAGACCGATACGGTGCCTACACGCCCGGCGCTTTGGTGCAGGCGGCGCTCGACAAAGGCCTGCAGGAACTTGGCCGCGAACTCCGCGCCATCGAAAACGCCGACCAAGGCGGTTCGCAGCATCCGCGCTTCAAGAAAAGCGACGACGCGACAGGGCTTCTCATCCGCTTGACCTAACCACCCATCCCCGGATTGGCCGAGAGGCCAAGTCCGGGGCCCACAAACTCAGGCATTTGGGATTATGGGCCCCGGACTGTCCGCTGCGCGGCCATCCGGGGATGGGTGGTGGTTGTCCTGAACAAGCTGCACTAGCATGGCGCGTCGAACTCTTGGGGACCCACATGAATCGCCGCGACATGCTTCGGGCTGGCATCGCCCTTCCCACGCTCGCTCTTTTTCCCGCTTGCACCTCGGACACTCAGATGACCACGACGCCGCCTGTCGCTCGCATTGAACCGCATACGTTCGAACAACTCGGCCGCACCCGCGTCGACAATTACGCCTGGATGCGTGACCCGAACTACCAGGAGGTGATGCGCGATCCATCGCTGCTGCGCGAGGACATCCGCGTCCATCTCGAAGCCGAGAACGCGTACACGCGCGGCATGCTGCATTCGACTGAAGCGCTGCAGGAAACGATCTTCCAAGAAATGCGCGGCCGCACCAAGGAAGACGACAGCACCGTGCCGACGCCGGATGGCCAATGGGAATATTATCGGCGTTACGAAACCGGCCAGCAGCACCCGATCTATGCGCGCCGCCCGCGTGGCCGCAGCGATGGCGAACAGATCCTCATCAACGTCAACGAACTCGCCGCCGGCAAAGCGTTCTACAAAGTGAGCCAAGCCGAGCATTCGCCGGATCATTCGCTCTATGCGTATTCCGTCGATGAGCAAGGCTCGGAAATCCACACGATCTACGTGAAGGATTTGGCGACCGGCCAAACGCTCGCGTCACCGATCACCGATGGCTACGGCGATTTCGTCTGGAGCCCGGATGGCCAGTTCATCTTCTGGACTTATCGCGACGATAACGGCCGCCCCGTCCGCATCATGCGCCGCCCCGCGCGCGGCGCTGAAGATGCGTTGGTCTTCGAAGAAGCCGACGAGGGCATGTTCCTCTCGCCGCAGATCACCGAGAGCAAAGCTTTCATCCTGATCAGCTCCGGCAATCAGGAGATGACGGAATTCCATTACATCCCGGCCGCCACGCCGACAGCGGCGCCAACCTTGTTCCATCCGCGCCAAGCGGCGGTGATTTACACGCCGACACACTGGAACGGCCGCTGGCACGTACTCACCAACGCCGACGGCGCCATCGACTTTAAAGTGATGACCTGCGCCGAAGGCCAAACCGGCAAAGCCAATTGGCGCGAGTTGATCCGTCACCAGCCGGGCCGCTTCATCATGATGCTAACGGCCTACGAGAACCATCTCGTCCGTCACGAGCGCGTCAACGCGCTGCCGCGCATCAATATCCGCGATCGCGCCGGCGCCGAGCATGAGATCGCGTTCGAAGAAGCCGCCTATTGGGTCGAGCCGGTGTTCGGCTTCGAATACGAAACGCCGATCACACGGTTCTACTACGAAAGCCCGACAACGCCGGTGCAATGGTTCGACTACGACATGGCCGCGCGCACGCGCGAACTGCGCAAGACACAGGAAATTCCCTCCGGCCACGATCCCTCGCAATACGAAGTGCGCCGCTTCTTCGCGCCGGCGACGGACGGCAAGCAAGTGCCCGTCACCGTGCTGATGAAACGCGGCACAGCGCTCGACGGCTCGGCGCCGCTGCTGCTTTACGGCTACGGCTCTTATGGATGGGCGACGGAAGCGGATTTCTCGATCCGGCGCTTCAGCCTCGTTGATCGCGGCTGGATTTACGCGATCGCGCATGTCCGCGGCGGCACCGAGATGGGCTATGGCTGGTTCCTCGACGGCCGCAAGCGCGCCAAGCGCAATTCGTTCACCGATTTTGTCGCTGTCGCCGACGAACTCGTGCGCCAAAACTATTCGCGCGCGGGCAATATGGTGTGCCAAGGCGGCTCCGCCGGCGGTTTGCTTGTCGCCGCCGTCACCAATTTGCGCCCTGAACTTTGGGCCGGCACCATCGCCGAGGTCCCGTTCGTCGATGTCATCACCACGATGAGCGACGCGACGCTGCCGCTGACGCCGCCGGAATGGCCCGAATGGGGCAATCCGCTCGAGAACGCCGACGATTACGATTACATGATCTCGTACTCGCCCTACGACAATGTCGAAGCGAAAGCCTATCCCGCCATCCTCGCCACCGCCGGCCTCACCGATCCGCGCGTCACCTATTGGGAGCCGGCGAAATGGGTGGCGAAGCTGCGCGTGAACACAACAAGCGCGCGGCCGGTTCTGCTCAAGACCAACATGACCGCCGGTCACGCTGGCGCTGCGGGACGCTTCGACTCACTGAAGGAGGAAGCGTTGAACTTCGCGTTCGCGCTGAAGGCAGTCGGCGCGGCTGAGGCGGGCGGGTTCTAAATGCTCCCCCGCTTGCGGGGGAGCTGTCCGCGCGCGAAGCGCAAGGACTGAGGGGGGAGTAGCGACAAATGCCCCCTTCGTCACTCGCTTCGCTCGCGACACTTCCCCCGCAAGCGGGGGAAGATTTTAAGCCCTGATCCCAAACCAGCGCGCGCGGTGAATGTCTTCGAGATTGTCCTCGAAGCCGCTCAGATCTGGGTGCACCAAGTTCGTCGAGCTTTGGAACACGCTCATGCAAATCGGCGCTTCGCTCAGCATCAAAGCCTCCGCCTGCGCCATGATCTCGCCGCGGCGGACGACATCCACCTCGAAATCCGATTGCCGCATCAGCGCGTCGTAGGTCGGGTTTGAGTATCCAGAATAATTCTGCGCGCCGGTCTGGGTTTCGCAGAGCGTGAGATAGGTTTTGGCGTCGTTGTAATCCGCCACCCAGGCGCCATCGCCGATCTGATAATTCTTCGCGCGCAGATTGGCGTAGTGGATTTGCGTTTCAGTGCCGCGCAATTCCACGATCACCCACGGCGCGATCTGACCCCAATCGTTTTGCACGACGACCGCAACGCGCGGATTATCGCGCGTGTTGCGGTGAGAAAATTCCACGCGCAGCGGATTGTTCGGCCCGAAGCCCGCCTCCATGAGCAAGCGCCGCGCTTCCGCGCGCCGCTGCTCCAAGGTCTGGCCCGCCCAAGGATAGCGCGCCGCGCCTTGCGGATAATTGGCGATGCCAGGCGGCACGAACGAATAAGCGGGCTGTTCGCCGGTCCTGTAGATGCGCGAGGCGATGAACTCGCGATCGAGCGCCATCGCCAGCGCGCTGCGCACGCGCGGATCATCGTAAGGCGCGCGCGTCGTGTTGAACGAGAAATAGACGCAGGTGAGAAACGGCGCGACGCGAACATAGCCCGGCAATTCCGCGCGCAGTTCTTCCACCTGATTGGCCGGGAACGAATTGGTCCAGCCGCATTCGCCGCTCAACACCTTGCGCGCGGCGGCGTTCACATCGACGGAGGGATAGAAGAAGAGTTCTTCGAGAACGACGTTGTCGTTGTCCCAGAAGGTCGGGTTCCGCACGAGGTGGACCATGTAATTGGACCACCATTTTTGCAGCGTGTACGGCCCGTTGACGACGACGTTCTCTGGCTTGATCCACGCATTGCCGAATTGCTCAACCTTATGCTTCGGCACTGGGTATGCGGTGTAATGCTTCAGGATCTGCGGCAGATAGCCGGCCGGATGCTCAAGGCGAATTTCCAGCGTGCGATCGTCAAGCGCGGTGACGCCGACTTGATCCGGCGGCAGATCGCCATTGTTCACCGCGACCGCGTTTTTGATCGAGTAGAGGATCGACGCGTACTCGGAGAGGCTCTCCGGATCGAGGATGCGGCGGAACGCGAATTGGAAATCGTGCGCGTCGCACGCCTCACCGTCTGACCAATAGGCTTCGCGCAAGAAGAACGTCCAGGTCAGGCCGTCTTCGCTCGTCTCCCAGCGTTCGGCCATGCCCGGGATCGGTTCGGCTTTTGCGCTCTCGGTCACCAGGCCGATGAACATGTTGCCGATGATGTTGTTCTCCCACGTGCCCGAGGCTTTGTGGGGGTCGAGCGAGAGCGGTTCGCCGGCATTGTTGATGTCGAGCGTCTTCTTCACTTTGTCGAAGCCGACAATGCGAGAGGCCGAGCAGGCGCCGAGCGTCGATGCGGCGCCCAGCCCCGCGCCCGCGGTCAGCAATCGACGGCGATTGGTCCAGAAAGCGCTCATCTCAGCGTTCCTTCGGATCGAGGGCGTCGCGCAAGCCGTCGCCCAAGAAGTTCAGCGCCAAAAGCGTGATCAGCATCATCGCCGCAGGCGACATCAGCATCCACCAGGCCTGCTGCTGCGCCACGCCACGTGAAATCAGGGCGCCCAGCGATGTCAGTGGTTCCTGCACGCCGAGGCCGATGAAGGAGAGGAAGCTCTCGGCGAGGATGATGACGGGGATGTTCAGGGTCGCGAACACCACCACCGGCCCCAGCACGTTCGGCACGATGTGCCGGAGCACGATCTGCAATGGCCGCGCGCCGGCGGCGCGTGCGGCTTCGACGAATTCCTTCTTGCGCAGCGCGATCGTTTGACCGCGCACGATCCGCGCCATGGTGAGCCATTCCACCGCGCCGATGGCGACGAAGATCAGCATCAGCTTCAGGAACGGGTCCGGCGTTTGGATAACCGTCATCAGCATGATGACGAAGAAAATGAACGGGATCGCGTAGAGCGCATCGACCGCGCGCATCATCACTTCATCGACCACGCCGCCAAGGAAGCCGGCGATGGCGCCGTAGAGCACGCCGATCGTCAGCGCCACCGCGGTTGCGGCGACGCCGACCAGCAACGAAATCCGCAAGCCGAACAGCAAGCGGGCGACCATGTCGCGGCCTTCGGTGTCAGTGCCGAGCAAGTGCATGTTGGTGAGCGTGGGCGCGATGCCGACGCTGTCGCGGAAGATCGTATCGACCTTGTGCAACCACAGCATCGGCCCGAACGCCGCCAGCAGCACGAGCAGCGAGACGACATAGAGGCTCGCCACCGCCGCCGGGTTGCGCATGAGACGCCGGCGCGCGTCGTCCCACAATGAGCGGCCTTTGGTGAGCGTGGATTCGTCGGCCGGCGTTTCGCCGATGGTTGCGTCGGTCATGGCTGGCGCGACCTCGGATCAAGCACGCGGTACATGAGGTCCGCGGCGAGGTTCAGGAAGATGATGAGGATCGAATAGACGAGCACAACGCCCATCACCAAAGTATAATCCCGCTGCGCGGCGGCGAGGACAAATTGTTTGCCGATGCCGGGCAGCTGATAAACCGTCTCGATCACGAACGAGCCCGCCATCACGCCCGCGAGCGCAGGCCCCGCGTAAGACACGATCGGCAAAAGCGCGATCGGCAGAGCGTGGCGCAGGATCACTTGGCGTTCCGGCAAACCTTTCGCCCGCGCGGTGCGGATGGCGTTTGAGCGCAAGGCCTCAATCATCGAAGCGCGCATCAGCCGCGAGATGATGGCGATCAGCGGCAGCGAAAGCGTCAGCACCGGCAAGAAGAGATAATCCAGCCTGTATTCGTCTCGATAAAGCCCCGCCGTCGGCAGCCAGTGCAGCTGAATGCCGAACACCGATTGCATCACCGGCCCCATCACGAGGGGCGGCAAACACACCCCCAAGATGGCGAGCGCCATGACAAAGAAATCGAGCCCCTTGTTCTGATTGAGCGCGCCGACAATCCCGAGCGCGCCACCCACGAACAAAGCCAACGCCATGGCGCTCAGGCCCAGGATCGCGCTCGTCGGCGCGCCTTCTCCGAGAATGTCGGCGACGTCCTTGTCCTTGTAGGTCATGGACGGGCCGAGATCGCCCTGCAGCAGATCACCCAGATAATGGACGAGCTGTTCATGTACGGGCAGGTCTAGGTTGTACTCGGCTAGCAGCCGCCGTTCGATCTCCCGGGGCATCTGCCGTTCCTTCGTGAACGGCCCGCCCGGCGCCATGTGCATCAGAAAAAAGGCGCCGGCGATGATGAAGAAGAGCGTCGGAAGGGCTGCGAGCAAGCGGCGTGCGGCAAGTGCGAGCATCGAAACGTCCCGAAGCGCCGAAGCGGCAAGCGAGGGCGAACCTTGCTTCCTCCGCAAGCCGTGTCAACGTAGCGCCTCATGAGCACCATCCACCAAGTCACGCCTGACTTTTTCGTCGCGCCACAACTGTCTCCTGCCGATATTTCGGCGGCTGCCGCGCTCGGCGTGAAGCTCATTATCAACAACCGGCCCGAGGGCGAGTCGGCCGACCAGACCGCCGGCGCCGAAATGAAGGCCGCCGCCGAAGCCGCCGGCATCGAATATCGGGCTTTACCCTTCGTCATGCCGCCGCCCCCCGCCGTGGTGGCCCAGACCCTGGAAATGCTGTCGGAAGCGCCCGGCCCTGTTCTGGCCTATTGCCGAACCGGGACACGGTCTGTAACGGCGTGGGCCATGGCGCAGGCCCTGGAGGGTAAACGCGGCGCGGACGAATTGATCGCCTTGGCGGGCAAGGCCGGCTACGATCTGAACGGCGCCCGGGGGGCGCTCGAACAGCTCTCGCCCGGCTAGGAACCCAAAACGGCGGGCGCAGCCAGCACCCACACGGTCTTCAAGAGCACGATCAAGGACAGGGCGAGCATCACAGTGCGGACCCGATCGAGCGTGAACATGCAGAGATTGAACGCGAACGACATGACGAGACTGATGCAACCGGCGGGCCGCGGGGAACGGAGTTAACCGCGCATGGAAGCAGAGGTCACACCGCGGTCGTTCCGAACCGAGGGGCCGATTTGGCTCCGTGATTTTGAGTTCGGGCCGACGGAGCTTGTCGTGCGCTCCACTGGCGCGCGCGTGCCCTATACGCCGGCGGTTTTGGCCGATGTGCGCGACTGGTTCCGCTATTTCTTCGCCATTAAAGCCACCAAGCCCTTCGGCCAGCCGTTCAACATTTACTTTACACCCGAGCGCGCGCGGCCCTGGTATCTGATCTGGTCGGTCTCGCGTCTCGCCGGCGCGAAACTGGTAAAGGACCCTGCGCTCGCCGATGTGGTGATGCAGTTTCAGGACAGCACCTACAGCCCCAACCCCGCGCCGCTTTCGATCAAGCCCGGCGCGCGGCTGATCAATTTCGGCTGCACCGACGTTTCCAAGACCCGCGTCGCCCACGCCTTCGAGGAGACGTTCGGCTATCAGCTGATGGTGGACCCAACGATCCACACCGGCGAAGCGGTCGAAAAATCCGAACTGAACGCGGCCCATGACGGGCGCATCATTCAGTGCCCGGCCCCGGCCCAGCCCGGCAAATCCTATCAGCGCGTGATCGATAATCGCGGCATCGATCTCGATCACGTCGACGATCTCCGCACCTGCACCTTGGGCGGCAAGCCAATTGTCACCTTCATCAAGCGCCGGCCTGTATCCAAGCGCTTCCTCAATTCGAATACCGAGATAATCCTGACGTCGCCGGACAAGGTGTTCAGCGCCGAAGAAATGGAAAAGATCGGCGCGTTCACGCGGGCGATCGGTTTGGATTGGGGCGGCGTGGACGTGCTTCGCGACCGCAATGACGGCAGGCTGTACATCGTCGACGCAAACAAGACGGATATGGGCCCGCCCATCGCTTTGAACTTGCCCGACAAGCTGAAAGCCGCGCACATCCTCGCCGAAGCGTTCGCCGCCTTTGTACGCGGGCCGGCAAAGTAGCGCGCAAGAAAGCCGCAGGCGGGGTTTTTGGTATGGCGATCCCTTTCGTAACTGAGATGGAGTTCGAATACGGCGTGGCTCAGCAAGTGAGCCCGCTGATCCGGCGCGTCATCGCCAACAATCCCGGGCCTTTCACCTATCGCGGCACCGGCGTTTACATCATCGGCAAGGGCGAGGTCGCGGTGATCGACCCCGGCCCCGATCAGCCGGGCCATCTCGACGTGCTGCTGAACGCCGTGAAGGGCGAGCGTGTCACGCACATCTTCGTCACCCACGGCCACATGGATCACAGCCCCGCCGCGCATCCGTTGGCCGAAGCCACCGGCGCGAAAGTGTATGCGTCCGGCATTCCAGTGATTTCGAGCCATTCGGAAATCCGGCTCGAAGCGGGCGACGATCTTGAGTTCACGCCCGACGTGAAAATCCAAGACGGCGACACGTTCTCCGGCCCCGGCTGGACCATCGAAGCCGTTTTCACGCCTGGCCACACCACGCACCACATGGCCTACGCGCTGAAGGAAGAAAACGCGCTCTTCCCCGGCGATCACATCATGGGCTGGTCCACCACCGTCATCAGCCCCACCGATGGCGAGATGACGAGCTACATCGAGAGCCTCATCAAAGTGCGCGACCGCGATTACGCGACGCTCTGGCCGACACATGGGCCCCCGGTGCGCGAGGTTCGCCCGTTCGTGCAGGCTTACATCGATCACCGCATGGCCCGCGAAGCGCAGATCCTGGCGCAGCTCCGCGAAGGGCAAACGCGCATCAAGGAAATCGTGCCGATCCTTTATGCGAACGTCGGCAAACACCTCCATCCCGCCGCCTGCCATTCCGTGCTCGCGCACATGATCCGCCTGGTGCATCTGGGCGTCGTGAAAAGCGACGGCGAGCTGACGGTGGATAGCGAATACAAGCTGGCGGCTTAGCGCCGTCTTCGATCGCGCAAGCGCCACCCTTCGACAAGCTCAGGGAGGCGCCACTGGGCAATGGCGCAACTCCCGCCATGCGCCGGCCTGAGCCTGTCGAAGGCCAAGCACGCACAAACGCCAACACGTTTGGCCTCGCAACGCGTCTGCGTTGGAGGTTTGAAACGGCCAGCGATGCGCGTGGTTCAACTGGAATCCGGCTTGTACTTGCGTGTCCACGCGTCGCCATCCTCAACCACGATCTTGCACGCATCGGCGATCGCGAGATCGCCGGGCTTGGTGTTGAAGCTTGCGTAGGACCGCGTCGGCCGCGCGAGCTTGCGGGCGAGTTGAGCGACTTTCTTGCGGCGTTGCAGGATGCGCACGAGGCGCAGTGTTGGTCCCATGGGCTGCAACGCCGCGCGGCGCAAAGCTTCGAAGCGGCGGGCGAGTGAGAGGCACGACACGACGTTCGGAGGTTCGTTTCTTGGACCGCCGGCATCCCCGCCGGCGCTTTTGGTTTCAATGCGTGAGCTGATCGCCGGCGAGGACGCCGGCGGTCCCAGTTTCATGGCGAAGCTCACACGCCAGCGGGCGGGGTGATCGGGGTCGAAGGCGAGCGGTTTGTATTTGCTTGCGTTGGGAAACGCGCGGGCGAATCTGCGCAGCGGCAGAGCGAAGAATTTCATTGCGTTGATGAAGATGAGACGTCGAAGCAATTCTTCGCAGCGATAGAGCCAATCGGCGCAGGCGCGATATTGGCTGAGCGACAGCCAGGCTTTTTCCGCCAGCACCTTCGGGCTGCCGAACATCACGTACGCGGTGTGGAGGTACGCGCGCACGGCTTCCCAGAGTTCCTCGATGGGCGAGAGCGCTGTCTCTGGGGCGCTGGTGTAGTTGGGGGCGAAGGGGCTCGTGGTCATTTGCGCGCAGTTTAAGCGCGGTTGAACTCGGTCGGATTGTTTGGGGGTTGTTCTTCAAACTTCATGCGCGACGAACATCGCGCTTTTGCTTGATACGATTGGGTTATGGGCCCCGGACTTGCGCTTTGCGCAATCCGGGGATGGGTGCGGAATGCGGGGATAGAGTGAGGTTTATCCAGCAGACGGGCAGCTAATTTCGGGCGTGGCCGGGAACCATTCCGGCTGCTCCGGCAATTCAGACACAGGTTGCTCTTGAAGAGCTACCCCCATCCCAGCGTTCTCTTCCACGAGATACAAGAGTCGATCGGGCTGCAATTGGATCACGTCCGTGCCGTTGTACGATGTCCGCGTATGCGGAATGAAATACCATTGCGCACGCCCGCCCAACTTGAGCTCAACGCAAGTTGCTGTTCCCGCGGCGCGGTACAAGATATCGCGCCCTTCGCCGTCGTTGATCCAGACCAGACCAAACAGCCAGCTCCCTTCACGACTGGCGTAACCAGACGGCGCGGCCGGCTCAACTCGCAAAAGCTCAACGACACTCCCAAAATTGTTGAGCAAGCGAACGCCCGGAACCCGCGAGCACGACTGCACCATCGCCAGCGCAAGCAATGTCAGCAGCGCGAGCGAGGCTCTTCGCATGGTCTATTCCGCGGCTTGCGCGCTGGGCAGTCGGTAGTCCTTGAACATTTCACGCAGCGCCAGCTTGTTGATCTTGCCGGTGGCGCCGAGTGGGATTTTTTCCACGAGCACGACGTCGTCCGGCGTCCACCATTTGGCGATTTTGCCTTCGAGGAAGGCGAGCAATTGCTCCTTCGTCGGCTGCGCGCCGGGCTTTGGTTCGATGATCAGCAGCGGGCGTTCGTCCCATTTCGGGTGCACGACGCCAATCACGGCGGCGTTGGCGACGCCTTCGGCGCCGACAGCGATGTTCTCGATATCGATCGAGCTGATCCACTCGCCGCCCGATTTGATCACGTCCTTGGCGCGATCGGTGATCTGCATGATGCCAAGTTCATCGATGGTGGCGACGTCGCCGGTATCGAAGAAGCCGCACGGCTCAAGCGCTTCGCCGTTTGCGTTCTTGGCGCCGGCGGCCTTGAAATAGCCCTTGGCGATCGACGGCCCGCGCACCAGCAAGCGGCCGAACGCCTTGCCGTCATGCGGCTTCGGCACGCCGGCATCGTCGACGACTTTCATCTCGACCGTGAACGGCACGCGGCCCTGCTTCAGCTTGGTCTTGATCTGGGTTTCGTGATCTTGCGTGCGATGCTCCGGCAGCAATTTGCCGACCGTGCCCATCGGGCTCATCTCGGTCATGCCCCAGCCGTGCAGCACCTCGACGCCGTAATCTTCCTCAAACGCGCGCAGCACCGCTTCGGGCACCGCCGAGCCGCCGATGACGACGCGCTTCAACGTAGTCGGCCGCAAATTCTGTTCGCGCAGGAATGCGAGCAGGCCAAGCCACACCGTCGGCACGGCGGCGGTGAAGGTCACGCCTTCGGTCTCCAGCAATTCATAGACGCTCGGCCCATCGAGCTTCGCGCCGGGCATGACGAGCTTCGCGCCGCACATCGGCCCGACGAACGCGATCGCCCACGCATTGGCGTGGAACATCGGCACGATCGGCATCACTACGTCGCTCGCGCCGCAACCGAACACGTCGGTCTGGTTTGCGGCCATGGCGTGCAGCACGTTGGAGCGGTGCGAGTAGAGCACGCCCTTCGGATCGCCCGTCGTGCCGGAGGTGTAGCACAGGCCGCAGGCGGTGTTTTCGTCGAAGCCGCCCCAGACCGCCTCTTGCGCGTGGCCGGCGATGAAATCCTCGTAGGCGATGAGGTTCGCGATGTTGTTCTTCGGCAGATTGTCGCGATCGGTCATCGCCACGTAGAGCTTGGTGTGCGTTAGCGTCGGCGCGATCTTTTCGATGATCGGCGCGAACGTTGTGTCGAAGAAGATGATCTTGTCTTCGGCGTGATTGACGATCCAGGCGATCTGATCGGGATGCAGCCGTGGGTTCAGCGTGTGCAGCACCGCGCCCATGCACATGGCGCCGTACCAGGCTTCCAAATGCCGCTCGGTGTTCCAGGCCAAGGTGGCGACGCGGTCGCCCATGCCGATGCCGTGCTCTTTGAGCGCGTTCGTCACCTGCTTGGCGCGGCGGGCGATGTTGCCGTAGGTGGAACGCGAGATCGGCCCTTCGATCGAACGCGTCACCACCTCACGGCGCGGAAAATTGGCGAGGGCGTGGTCGAGGATACGATCGACCGTCAGCGGCCAATCCTGCATGAGTCCGCGCATGTCCGGGCTCTCCCTGTCTCTGTTGTTGCAGGGATTTATGCAGGATGCTGCGAGTGCGTAAAGTGTTGAGGTGAAGGCTTTAGGCCGCGCGGCGGAGCTTCGCCACAGTTGGCGGCGACGCTTCGGCGAATTTCGCGCCAAAAGCGTTGGCGATGCGCCGCTGCAGCGCGCGTGCGCCGAACTCGGCCGGGCGCGGCGCGGTGTAGGACGCGGGGATCAGGCACTGCCCGGCCGGCGGCCATAGCGAGACGATAAAGGCCGCGCGGATGATCGAGATTGACGCTCGGTCAAGCATGGCTTTGTCGGCCTCACGTTCACCACGTGGCAAAGGACGCGGACGCCCTTCTTTGTCGGCGATCGGAAGCGCGCGGATGAGCACCGCTGCTGTTGCTGCTTGGAACCCGTGCATGCCCGCCTCCGCGTGCGTCACGCTCTAGCGGTTCACTGTGTCGGCTGAATGAAAGGTTAAATCCGGGATTCTACGGATAGAGGCGTTGCTTGCTCCACGCGCTCGCCGCCGTTTCGCGTGTGAACTGAAGCCGATCGTGCAAGCGGAACGGACGGTCACGCCAAAATTCGATCGACAGCGGAACGAGCCGCCAGCCGCGCCAATGCGCGGGCCGCGGCACCTCGCCTAGCCCGTATTTGAGCGCGAATTCGGCGATGCGCTTTTCGAGCGCGAGCCGATCTTCGAGCGGCCGCGATTGCTGGCTCGCCCACGCGCCCAGCCGCGCGCCGCGGTCGCGGCTTTGGAAATACGCGTCGGCCTCCGCTTCGGTCGCGGGCTCGATCGCGCCGCGCACGCGGATCTGACGGCGCAGGCTCTTCCAGTGGAAGCAGAGCGCCGCGCGCGGATTGGCGCCGAGCTGTTCGCCCTTGGCGCTTTCGGCGTTCGAGTAAAACACAAAGCCCGTGGGATCGACGCCCTTCAGCAGCACCATGCGCACATCCGGCGCGCCGCTCGCGTCAGCGGTGGCGAGCGCCATGGCGTTGGCGTCGTTCGGCTCCTTGGCTTTCGCTTCGGTGAGCCAGGTTTCGAACAGGCGAAACGGCTCGGCCTCGGCGAAGAACGCCGCGTCGTCCGGCGGCGGCGGCGCGTTCGGATCGTATTTGGGCGATGGGGGAATGAGGTCGTCGCCGGCCAAGAATTTGCTCCGTTGTTCGTCGCATATAGGGGATCGCCCGGGGATTGTCGCGCATCCGAGCGCGTTTCTGCGGGCATCTGCATGGCATAAGCGGCTTGGAGGGAAGCATGCGTGTGATGTTCGCGGCGTTGGTGTTGCTTGCGGCGTGCCAATCGACGCCAGAGGCGCCGACCGAGCCACCGCCGCCGTTCACGCTCGTCGACCTCACGCAGGAATATGCCGCCTTCTACGATCGCACGCAGGGCATGGAGAGCGCCGCGCGCGTCGAGGCGTTCAAGGCCGACATGGCGCCGTTGTTCCCGGGGTTCTACGACACCGAGCGTGTGCACGCGTTCGCGACGGCGGAGGTTTACAACAACCTCATCGCCCGCTCGTTCGAGCGCTTCGCCGAGCTGCGGCCGAAATACGAAACCACAGCCGCGAGCTTCGAAGCGATGCTTGCGCCGGCGCGTGCGGATTTCATGCGCACGTTTCCCGATCTCGCGCCGATCGGCGACATCTACCTCGTCCACAGCGTCGGCGAGATGGATGGCGGCCTGCGCACGATCGCCGGCCGCCGCTACATGGTGTTCGGCGCCGACGTGATGGCGCAGCTCTACGCGCCGGGCGATGAGCGGCCATTCTTTCAGCACGAGCTTTTCCATGTCTATCACGCACAATTCTTCGAGGCGTGCGATGAGGTTTGGTGCGCGCTCTGGCGTGAGGGCCTGGCGGTGTACGTCTCCGAACAGCTCAATCCCGGCGCGACCGATGCGCAGATGGGCCTCGTCATGCCACGCCCGATCCGGCCTGAGGTGGATGCGAATCTGGCGGCGGCGGTGTGTGCAGTGCGCGCGCGGCTGGGTTCGGATGATCGCGCCGATTACGGGCCGCTGTTCTTGGGGCAAGCGAGCTTGGAGGGCTTGCCGCCGCGGGTTGGGTATTACGTCGGCTACCTCGTCGCCCGCGAAGCGGGGCGGACGCGCTCGCTGCAGGAGCTGGCGCATATGCGGGCGCGTGAGGCGCGCGGTGTGGTGGAGGCTGCGTTGGGGAACTTGGCGGTGTGCAACTAGCTCGCACCGAGGACCGCCGGCTTCCAGCCGGCACGGTCGTTCTGCGCAAGCGCCGCCCTTCGACAAGCTCAGGGAGGCGCCCCGCTAGGCCTGCGCAAATCCAAAAGTGCGCAGGCCTGAGCCTGTCGAAGGCTGGAGCAAGCACCGTCGCCGGCTGGAAGCCGGCGGTCCTCAGAGCGCGCGCCCGAAGCATCACGTTAAGCCTATTGATTGCCCCGCGCCCCGGCTTCTGCCACTAGCTCTGCGCCATGTCGCACAACACGTTTGGCCACCTTTTTCGCGTGACGACCTGGGGCGAGAGCCATGGGCCGGCGCTGGGCTGCGTTGTCGATGGCTGCCCCCCGGGGCTCGCGCTCAGCGCGGCGGATATTCAGTTCTATCTCAACCGCAGGAAGCCCGGCACCAGCCGCTTCGTCACGCAGCGGCGTGAGGCTGATGAGGTCAAAATCCTCTCCGGCGTGTTCGAGGACGATCGCACTGGCGGGCCGCTCACCACCGGCACGCCAATTTCGCTGATGATCGAAAACACCGATCAGCGCTCCAAAGATTACGACGACATCCGCGATCAATATCGCCCCGGCCGTGCCGACTACGTCTACGACGCCAAATACGGCA
>CAZZFE010000047.1:0-31489 GCA_964653495.1 uncultured Terricaulis sp.
GCCGCGCCTTCGGCGCCGACAGCGGCAACAGCTGGCTTCAGGATCAGTTTCAGCGTCGAGAAATCGATGCCCGCGAGCAGCAAGCCGATCGGCGGCATGATGATGTCGTCGACGAGCGAGGAGACGATCGTGCCGAACGCGGCGCCGATGATCACGCCGACAGCGAGATCAACGACGCTGCCCTTCAGCGCGAACTCGCGAAACTCTTTCAACATGGACATCATTGGCCTCCACTGAAATCACAGTTGTTCAATCAAGCTCTAGCGCGATCGCTTTGTGCGGTCTCCGGTTAAGCTTGCGCTAGCGCAGTCTTTTTGCAGCACTTTTCAACGCCGCAATATGCCACCATCGAGGTACGTGATTCGAGCGGGATCACTTCGTTGGGGGACGAAGGTGGGGTTTGATTTTCAGCGCGCCACATCGGCGATGATGACGCTGCCGGTGGACGCGCCGGACTGGCAGCTTCCCTTCGCGGAATCCGTCGAGGTTGTGCGGCGCGGCACGGCTTCGCGTGTCGTGTTTGTTGCGCTCGTCGCGCCGATGGCGGCGATCGTGCTGCCGGTGGTGTGGATGTTCGCGTGGGTCGCCTTCATGACGACCTGGGAAATCCTCATCCGCCCGTTTCTTGAGGACAAACTCGCCGAGCCCGCGGCGAAGCGGAATGAGCGCGCCGGCTTTGCCTGGCTGGCGGCGATCAATGTCGTCGGCGCCTTTGCCTACAGCGTATTTCCTCTCGCCGCATACGCGACCGGCGTGCCGCTCGGCATGGTGATCGCCACCGGCTGGGTGTGCGGCTCGGCCAACCATCTGTTCGTGTATTTCTCCAACCAACGCTGGCTGTTGCTGTCGTGCCTGATCCCGCTGCTGATCTGCTCGGTCGCTGCGCCTTTCATCGCCGAGCAGGGCGTGACGACGTTGTCGACAATCGGCGCGCTGACGCTGGTGATGGTCATCCTCGCCGGTGGCGTGTTCGGGCATGACCGTCGCATCCTGCTGCAAGCGCTCTCGACCCACGCCGTCGCCCGCGCCGAAGCTGAGCGCGCCAATGTCGCCAAGTCGCAATTCCTGGCGACGATGAGCCACGAACTGCGCACGCCACTCAATTCGGTGATCGGCTACGCGGAGCTGATCGAGGAAGACACCGACGGCGCCATCAAGGAGGACGCCGGCAAGATCGGCGCGTCCGCCAAGAAGCTGCTCGGCATCGTCAACGTGATCCTGGACATCTCACGGCTCGAGATCGGCGACACGACATTGCAGCGCGAGCCGTTTCAGGCGGCCGCCATCATTGAACAATTGCGCGAGTCCGCCGGCCTCATGGCCATCGCCAACAACAACAAGCTCGTCGTGCATGAAGCGCCTGATCTCGGCGAAGCCGAGGTCGATCCGGCGCGGCTTTATCAAGCGGTGATGCAGCTCGTCGGCAACGCCGCGAAATTCACCACCAACGGCGAAATCCAAGTGAGCGCGCGGCGCGAACAGCGCGATGGCCGCGACGTGCTCGCCTTCGCCGTGCGTGACACCGGTATCGGCATCGCCACCGATCAGCACGCGCGCATTTTCGAACCGTTCGTGCAGGTGGAGCAGGACGCCGATCGTCGTCACGAAGGGGCGGGGCTGGGTTTGCCGTTCGCGCGGCAAGTCGCGCGGCTGATGGGCGGCGATGTCGAGGTGCAAAGCGCGCTCGGCCACGGCGCGACGTTTACGTTGTGGGTGACGGCGAAGGCGTGAGGGTTACGGCTCCACGCCGCCATTCACTTTCAGCCTGAGCTCCTTGCCCGGCTTGAAGAACGGCACGCGCTTGGCTTCCACTTTCACAGCGGCGCCGGTGCGCGGGTTGCGGCCGGTGCGGGCGTCGCGTTCGCGCACGGAGAACGCGCCAAAGCCGCGCAGCTCCACGCGTCCGCCTTGCGCCAACGCTTCAGCGATTTCATCGAGCACGATATCGACCGCGTGCTCGACGTCCTGCGCGCGCAGCGGCGCGAACTCTTCCTGCAGCTTGGCGACAAGCTCGGAGCGCAGCATCGGGGACCCCTTTTCCGACATGGCCGCATTTGAGGCGCGCGGAACCGGTTCCGTCAACAGGCGATTGAAAATAAAGGCAATAGCACTCCACGTTCTCCGGGGCTTCGCGAAGCGAAGAACCCGGAGCCCATTCGGAGGGCGGGTTCGAAAGGCTCCAGCCCGGGCGCAGCCATGGGCTCCGGGTTCGCGCTTCCGCGCGCCCCGGAGAACGGTGGAGCTAGAAAAGCAAATGGGCAGCAGGGTCGCCCCTACTGCCCACTGCCGATTGCCTACTGCCTTTTCGGCTTATTGCTTGTTCTTCAGCGCGGCGCCGAGAATGTCGCCGAGCGAAGCGCCCGAGTCCGACGAGCCGAACTGCGCAATCGCTTCCTTCTCTTCGGCCATGTCCTTGGCCTTGATCGAGAGCGAAACGCGGCGGCTGGCCTTCTCGAAGGTCGTGACCATCGCGTCGATGCGGTCGCCGACGGCGAAGCGCTCGGGGCGCTGCTCCTGGCGGTCGCGCGAGAGGTCCGACTTGCGGATGAACGAGCGCATCTGGTTGCCTTCGCCGAAGGCCACTTCGATGCCGCCCGAAGCCACTTCCACCACTTCGACGGTGATGACTTGGCCCTTGCGGAATTCCGCACCGGCGACCGGATCAGAGCCGACCTGCTTGATGCCAAGCGAGATGCGCTCCTTCTCGACGTCAACGTCGAGCACCTTCACCTGCACCTTGTCGCCCGGCTTGAAGCGCGCGAGCGCTTCTTCGCCTTGAGCATCCCAAGCGATGTCGGAGAGGTGGACCATGCCGTCGATTTCCGGCGTCAGGCCGACGAACAGACCGAACTCGGTCACGTTCTTCACTTCGCCATCGACAAGCGAGCCGATTGGATGCTGCTGCAGCAGCGTTTCCCACGGATTGCTCTGCACTTGCTTGATGCCGAGCGAGATACGGCGCTTTTCGCCGTCCACGTCGAGCACTTGCACGTCGACTTCCTGGCTGGTGCTCAGGATCTTCGACGGGTGCAGGTTCTTCTTCGTCCAGCTCATTTCCGAGACGTGGACGAGGCCTTCAACGCCCGGCTCCAGCTCAACGAACGCGCCGTAATCGGTGATGTTCGTCACGCGGCCAGAGAACTTGCCGCCGGCCGGGTACTTGGCTTCGACGCCATCCCACGGATCGGTCAAGAGCTGCTTCATGCCGAGGCTGATGCGCTGGGTGTCCGGATTGATCTTCACGATCTGGACTTTCACCGTGTCGCCCACGTTGAGCACTTGGCTCGGGTGCGAGACGCGCTTCCAGCTCATGTCGGTGACGTGCAGCAGGCCGTCGATGCCGCCGAGGTCCACGAACGCACCGTAATCGGTGATGTTCTTGACCACGCCTTCGCGGACTTCGCCTTCCTTGAGCTGGCCGACGATTTCAGCGCGTTCGCTGGCGCGGCTCTCTTCGAGGATGGCGCGGCGCGAGACGACGATGTTGCCGCGCTGACGGTCCATTTTCAGGATCGCGAACGGCTGCACGATGTTCATCAGCGGGCCGACGTCGCGGACCGGACGGATGTCCACTTGCGAACCCGGCAGGAACGCGTTGGCGCCGCCGAGATCAACGGTGAAGCCGCCCTTCACGCGGCCGACGAGCGCGCCGTTGACGGCGTCGCCAGCGGCAAAGCTCTTTTCGAGACGCGTCCAAGCTTCTTCGCGGCGCGCCTTTTCGCGGCTGACGACAGCGTCGCCCAGCGCGTTCTCGATGCGATCGAGATAAACTTCGACAATGTCGCCGGCCTTGGGTTGGCCCGCGCCGTCGTCGACGAGGAATTCACGGATCGGGATACGGCCTTCGGTCTTGAGGCCGATATCGACCACGACGAAATCGTGTTCGATGGCGGTGACGGTGGCGGCGATGACGCGGCCTTCGACCATGCCGCGGGCGCCGAGGCTCTCGTTCAGCAGGCTTTCGAAATCGTCACGTGTGGGATTGAGGCTAGAAGCAGCCATACTGTGTTCAACTCCATACAATTAACAGGGCCAACCGGTTGGCTCCGGCGGTCTCGGCCCCACCATGGGGCCGTCCTGAGTGGTTTGCGGGAGGCCAAAACGCAAAAGCGCCTTGAGGCAAAAACCCCCAAGTCGCTCAAACGCCGCCGAGCTATGCTGGCAAGGCGGCCTCCAACGCCGCCTCTATAAATAGGGCGCGGGGCCGGGGCAAGGGAGGGGAATAGCCGGATGGGATCGAAAGCATGAGCGAACTGATCGTTTGGACCCTCGATTGGGTGCCCGAGGGCCCACGCGGCTTTGTGCGCGATCTGCGCCTCCGCTGGGCGTGCGAGGAAGCTGGGCTCCCGTATTCCGTGCGCACCATCCGGTTCGAAGACCGCGAGACCAACCACCTCGATCAACAGCCGTTCGGCCAGGTTCCCTTCCTGAGCGATGGCGGCGTCGAATTGTTCGAAAGCGGCGCTGGTCTGCTGCATCTCGCGCGCAAGAGCGAAAAGCTGATGCCGAGCGATCCCGCAGGCGAGGCGCATACGCTGCAATGGACCATCGCCGCGCTCAATTCTATCGAGATGGTGTCAGTGCCCTGGTGGTTCCTGGAAATCACCGGCGCGAAGGAGAACGGCCTTACCGGCTGGCTCGAAAGCCGCCTCAAGCACATCGAGCGCGAACTGGGCGAACGCGAATGGCTGGCCGCCGGCCGGTTCACAATCGCCGACTTGCTGATGGCGGACGTGCTGCGCATCCAGAAAGTCCGCGCCTTCGGCGATCGCCCGGCGACGGAGGCCTACATCACCCGCGTCACCAACCGTCCCGCGTTCAAGAAGGCCCACGCCGACCAACTTGCCCACTTCGCCGCCGCCGACGCAGCGCGGGCTTAAAAAAATTCATCAGCGATTGTAGATCGCCCCTAAGCTCGTTCGTCGTTCCGTCGCCGCCAGATCGGCGGGCTCAGGAATGGAGATCGGCGATGCGTGTGATGGTGTTCTCGAAGGCCGACGAGGCAACACCCATGGAGCCCACGCCCGAGGCGCTGGCGGCGTTCGCGGCGATGGACGCGTTCATGGAAGAGCTGGTGAAGGCCGGCGTATTCGTGGCCGCCGCCGGCTTGAAGCCCACAGCTCAGTCCAAGCGCGTCCTGTTTGATGGCCGGGGCGGCGCAGTCATCACCGACGGGCCATTCACCGAGACCAAGGAGGTCGTCGTCGGCTTCTCGATCTGGGAGGTGAAGGACATGGATGAGGCGCTGGCCTGGGCCAGACGCTGCCCCGCCGCGTCAGCCGGCGAAATCGAAATCCGCCCCTTCATGGAAGCGGCGGACCTCGCCGACTTCGTCTCCGCCGAAGACATGGCCACCCCGCGCGAAGGCGAGCGCGGCAAGCTCGGCGTTGCGTGAGAAATGAGATCGACCAGCTCGCGTTGCTGGCCGATCTCAGACTTTCGCCCGCGCCGCATCCACGATCGCCACCGCCGCCGCGACGGCGGCTTCGACGTTGAGATCGGTCGTATCCAGCAAATGCGCGTCGTCAGCCTGACGCAGCGGGCTGTCCTTGCGCTCTGTATCGCGGCGATCGCGTTCGGCGATTTGCGCTTGCAGTTCTTCAAAGCTGATCGTCTCGCCGCGCGCGCGCAATTCTTTCAACCGTCGCTCCGTCCGCACCGGCAGCGAGGCCGTCACGAACAATTTCACGTCCGCGTCGGGGCAGATCACGGTGCCGATGTCGCGCCCGTCGATGGCCGCGCCTTGCGGGTCCTGCGCGAAGGCGCGTTGCGCATCGCGCAGCACGACGCGCACCGCCGGGATCGCCGCCACCTTCGCCGCCGCCGCGCCCACCGTGCTCGAGCGGATGCGGTATTCGTCGATGGCGCCGAGATCGAGCGCCTTGGCCGCCGCTACGGCCGCGGCCTCGCTCTCCGGATCGCCGCCCGCATCGAGCACCGCCAGCCCCACGGCCCGGTAGAGCGAGCCGGTGTCCAGCCGCTTCAGCCCGTAATGCTGGGCAAGCCGCGCCGCGACCGTCCCTTTGCCGGAGGCCGTCGGCCCATCGATGGCGATAATCATGGGCGCGCTCCTAGCAGGCTGCGTCCGGCCCGTCATGTTCCCCAAGAATTGGGTTACCTAGCGTCCGGCTTGACAGCGGCGGCGGGCGGGCGCGGGAGTCGGGGCATGACTGAATCTGTCGATGTCCTGATCGTAGGCGCCGGCCTGTCCGGCGTAGGCGCGGCGTTTCATTTGATGAAGCGCAGCCCGGGCAAGAAGTTCGTGATCCTGGAAGGGCGCAGCGCTGTCGGCGGCACCTGGGATTTGTTCCGCTATCCCGGCATCCGCTCTGACAGCGACATGTTCACGCTCGGCTACAGCTTCAAGCCGTGGACGGAATCGAAAGCCATCGCCGATGGCCCGTCGATCCGCCGCTATGTCGGCCAGACGTCCGCCGCGTACGGCATCGATCGCCACATCCGCTTCAACCACAAAGTCAAACGCGCGAGCTGGGATTCGCAAACCGCGCGCTGGACGATCGAGGCTGAGCACGATGGCCAGCTGAAGCGCTACAGCGCCAAGTTCCTGATGATGTGCGCCGGCTATTACAATTACGACGAAGGCTACACGCCGGAATTCGAAGGCCGCGAGCGCTTCCAGGGCCGCGTCATCCATCCGCAGCACTGGCCGACGGATCTCGATTACAGCGGCAAGCGCGTCATCGTCATCGGCTCCGGCGCAACCGCGGTGACTTTGGTGCCGGCGATGACCGATCGCGCCGCGCACGTGACGATGCTGCAGCGTTCGCCGACCTACATGGTCTCGATGCCGGCCGAGGATAAGCTCGCCAATTGGATGCGGAAGGTGCTGCCGGCGGGGCTCGCGTACGATCTCACACGCTTCCGCAAAGTCGTGTTCCAGCAATTCTTCTTCCGTCTCGCCCGCGCGCGTCCGGAGAAGACGAAGGAGCGGCTGCTGGAACTCATCCGCGAGCAGCTCGGCCCCGATTACGACATGCAGACGCATTTCACGCCGAGCTATAAGCCGTGGGAGCAGCGTCTCTGTCTGGTGCCGGACAACGATATGTTCGAGGCGATCCGCGACGGCCGCGCCTCCGTCGTCACCGACCACATCGACACCTTCACCGAGAAGGGCATCAAGCTCAAATCCGGCACGGAGCTTGAAGCCGACATCATCGTCACCGCCACTGGCCTCAATCTGCAAATGTTCGGCGGCGCCGATCTCGTGGTTGACGGCAAGGCGATGGAAACCGGCAAGCTCTGGGCCTATCGCGGCGCGATGTATTCCGACTTGCCGAATTTCGCTTCGGTGTTCGGCTACACCAATGCGTCATGGACGCTGCGCGCCGATCTCATCAGCGAATACGTCGCGCGGCTCATCAATTACATGGACGACAACAATTTCGTCCAAGCGACGCCGCGCATGAACCTCGCGCATCCGGACGAAAAGCCGTTCGTGGATTTCTCCTCCGGCTATTTCACCCGCGTCGCCGACAAGCTGCCCAAGCAAACCACGCAAGCGCCCTGGAAGCAGAACCAGAGCTACCTGCACGACATCATGGAACTCCGGTACGGCAAGCTCGAAGACGGCGCGCTGGAGTTCCGCCGCGCCGAAGCGCCCGCCGCCGCCGAGCCAGCGAAAGAGCCGATCGCGGCGGAGTAAAACTCCGAGGACCGCCGGCTTCCAGCCGGCATTTCGTTGAACTACGCGCGAGTATTCAAAGGTTGGAGCGCGTCGCCTCCGGCGACGCATGCGCGGCCGGAGGCCGCGCGCTCCAACTTGCAGACATGTGTGCTCAAATGCCGGCTGGAAGCGGTCCTCGGCGTTCAAGCGTCCGCCACTGATCGCATGCTTAAGCTGGCGCGCTGGCGCACCCGCGCTCGACGCGCTACCAGAACCCACCTGGGTTTGGGGAAGCATCCGCGTGAAAACATCGCTTAGCTTGATCGTGCTTGCGTCCTTGGCGCTTGGGCTTGTCGCCGGGGCGCTCATCCGCGCCGACGGCAGCGCCGAATGGGCGCAAGCGGCGGAGGTCGTCGAAGCGCTCGGCGGGCTTTGGCTCAACGCGTTGCGCATGACGGTGGTGCCGCTGGTGTTCGCGCTGCTGGTCGTCGGCATCGCTTCGGTGCAGGACGCCGCCGCCACCGGCAAGCTCGCCGCGCGCGCCGTGCTGCTGTTCACGTTCCTGCTGCTCTGCGCCGGCGCTTACGGCATCTACGCTACCGAAGCCGTGCTCGCGCTCTGGCCGATCCCGCGCGAAGCGGCGGAGGCCTTTATCTCCGGCGCTGGCGGCGCCAGCGCGCAGATCGCCGAACCGCCGACCTTGATCGCCTGGATCCAAGGCCTCGCGCCGGCGAACCCCGTCGCCGCCGCCGCTGAAAGCGCGATCCTGCCGCTGGTGGTGTTCGCGGTGTTCTTCGGCTTCGCCTGCACGCGGCTGGAGCCCGCCTTGCGCGATCCGATCGTGACGATGTTCCGCGCCATCTCCGAAGCGATGGTGACGATCGTGCGCTGGGTGCTGATCGCCGGGCCGTTCGGCGTGTTCGCGTTGGCGCTCGGCGTTGGCCTGCGCGCCGGCTTCGGCGCGGCGGGCACATTGGTGCAATACGCGGCCGTGGTGTCGATCGTCACGCTCGGCGTGACGATCATCGCCTGGCTCATCGCCATCACTTGGGGCCGCCAGTCCATCGGCAAATTCACCACCGCCGCCGCGCCGGTGTGGGCGATCGCGGCGTCCACGCAATCCTCGCTCGCCTCGCTGCCGGCGATGATCCAGGCCGCACGCAATCTCGGCATTCCCGATCGCGTCATCGACCTCGTGCTGCCGCTGGCGGTGGCGATCTTCCGCTTCACCAGCCCGGTCGCGAACCTCGCCGTCTGCATGGTCGTCGCGCACCTCTACGGCATCGAGCCAAGCTTCCTGCAAATCCTCGGCGCCATCGTTGTCGCCTACGGCGTAAGCATCGGCAGCGTCGGCCTGCCAGGCCAAATCTCCTTCATCGCCTCCGTCGCGCCGATCTGCATCGCCCTCGGCGTGCCGACAGAATTGCTCGGCATCCTGATCGCGATCGAAGTGATCCCGGATATTTTCCGCACGTTGGGCAACGTCACCGGCGATCTCGCGGCGACATCGATCTTGAATGCGGGCGAGAAGAAGAAGGCGGAGGCTTAGGCCATGGAGATCAAGTCGGTGAACGGCAAATTGTCCGTTGGCAGCCTCTTCGGTCCGGTAGCGGTTGGATACGCCATCGGTGCGGGCGTGATCTTTCTTCCGATGTTTCTGCTGATGGGCATCCTCTTTTCGTTTTCTCCGGGGTTCGTTGACCAGAGCGGACAGAATGTCAGTGCCGCGATGTTTGTGTTGCCAATGATAATAATGGTTCCATTCATCGTTGTGATGCAGGGTGTTCTCATGGGTGGATTGGTGCTGCTTGGGCTCGCGATCTATCGGAAATGGGGGACGCTGCACGTGGTTGCGGTCCGCGAAACACCAGACAGCTGAACCTCAGTCATTCCGGGATCGCGGAGCGATACCCGGAACCCAGGGGTCGCCAACTCAGTGTTGGCCCTGGATTCCAAATCGCGCTCCGCGCGTTTGGAATGACTGAAGCTGAGGGTTTCGCCGCGCCAATCCCCGCAATTTCCCGCGCAATCCGTTGAAACGTAAGCACCCCGCGCAAAACAATCCGACCGACATCACGCGCCCTTACACTGCGCGTGAACATGAAACGGCCCATCGCCCCACCTTTATTGGATCACCGCGTCGCCCGAATCGTCACCTGGGCGACGCTTTGGCTTTTGTGGGCGGGCGCGGTGTTGGCGGGCCTCAGCTGCGGCTTCCGCAAGTCGCGCACGTTCGAAGCGCAGCGTTATCGCATGAAGCTCGTCACGCGCTTCGTGCTCAGCTTGCTGGTGTTCCGCGCGCTGCCTTTGGTGAAGACCATCAATCGCGCGCCACGCGCCTACGGCCCGAACGCGCGTCGCCGCGTCAGCCGCCGCGCGCGTATCGGTGCTACGCTGCGTAAACAATTCCGCGCGCCAAACCTGCTCGCCCGCATCGCCAAGCTGAGCGACGCTCTGCACCATCCCGAGAAATACACGCGCGCCATCGCCGCGCGTGTGGAGCGCAATTTCACGAAAGTCGTGCGCGTGTACGCGCCCGCGTTTGTCGCCGCGCCACTCAGCGCACCGTTCGCACTGAGCGAAGCCACGCTCGATTCTTCGTAAGTTGGACTCTGTCACTTGGACCGCCGGCGCCCTCGCCGGCATCGTTCGGATTGACGGAAACAACGCCGGCGAGGCGCCGGCGGTCCAAGAAAATCAAGCACCGCCCGGAGCGACGCTCCGCGCGGGCGCTTGCGCATGCGCTACGAAATATCCGCGCCCAGCCCGCGCATCAGCCCAGCGAAATCCGGGAACGAGGTGTTGATCATGTCCGCCTCGTCCACGCTCACCGGCTCGCGCGATGCAAGCCCCAGCACCAGGAACGACATGGCGATGCGATGGTCCCCGTGCGTGACGATCTCGGCGCCGCCGCGCACGCCGTTCGGCCCGGCGCCGCGCACGATCAGCCCGTCCGGCAATTCTTCCGCATCGACGCCGCAGGCGCGCAGGCCCGTCACCATCAACGCGATGCGGTCGCTTTCCTTCACCCGCAATTCTTCCGCGCCCGTCAGCCGCGTCTCGCCATCGGCGAAAGCAGCCAGCGCCGCGAGGATCGGATACTCATCGATCATCGACGGCACGCGTTCTTCCGGTGGTGCGGCGCCACGCAGAGCGCTGCGCCGCACGACGATATCGGCGATCTCTTCGCCGCTCTGTTCGCGGCGGTTCTCGAACGAAATGTCGGCGCCCATTTCGATGAGCGTGTCGAACAGCCCGGTGCGGAGCGCGTTCATCATCACGCCATCGAGCCGCACCTCGCCGCCGGCGATCAAAGCCGCCGCGATCGGAAACGCCGCGGAGGAGGGGTCAGCCGGAACCGAAACCGGTGAAGCTTGCAGCTTCGAGCGGCGCACGCGCGGCGCACCGTTGACGCTGTCGATGTCGGCGCCGAACGCTTTCAGCATCCGCTCGGTGTGGTCGCGCGATGTGGCGGGCTCGATCACGATCGTCTCGCCCTCGGCGTTGAGGCCCGCCAGCAGCACCGCCGATTTGATCTGCGCTGAAGCCACCGGCGAATTGTGGGTGATCCCAGTCAGCGCGCCGCCCTTCAACGTCAGGGGCAGCTTCTCGCCCTCGAAGCGCGCGCCCATGCGCTTCAGCGGGTCCATGATCCGGCCCATCGGCCGTTTGCGCAGCGAGCTGTCGCCGTCGAATTGGGCCGTCAGCGGATACCCCGCCGCCGCGCCCATCAGCAGCCGCACGCCGGTTCCCGAGTTCCCGCAATCGATCAGTCCGGCCGGCGTCTTGAAGCCGCCCGCGCCGCGCACGCGCCAGCGTCCGCCGCCAAGCTGCGCCACGTCCGCGCCGAGCGCCTGCACGGCCGCGGCCGTCCGCAGCACGTCGTCGCCCTCCAAAAGGCCCTCGATCGCGGTTTCGCCCTCGGCCAAACCGCCCAGAATCAAGGCCCGGTGGGAAATGGATTTGTCGCCAGGCGGGCGGGCGCGGCCCTGGATCGGGCCAGCCCCCTTCGCTCCGGCGCGCGCCGTGAGACGCATGGGATTTCTGCCCTTCCGCAAGCCGCTGAATAAGAAGCGACAAAGCTTTTGACAGGGGGGCCGGTTGGTGGCAAGCGAGCGCCCCGCCGGGCCTTTTTATAAGGTTTGGCCAGAAGGAGCGCGTCTTTGGCCAAGACGGATTTGGGCGATAAGCAGATCTGCCCCAATTGTGGTGCGAAATTCTACGACCTCCGCCGTCGCCCGGCGGTGTGCCCGAAATGCACGACAAGCTTTGATCCCGTCGAGGAAGGCGTGCGCGCCAAGCGCACCCGCGGCCGCGTCGCCGCCCACGATCCGGCCTACGAGGATGACGAGGATACGGACGCCAAGGCCAAGAAGAAGGGCGAGGATAGCGACGACGACGACGAAGAGGCCGAAGAAGAAACGGCCGAGATCGACGCCGAAGCTGAGAATGAAGTTCTCGTCACCGATGATGACGAGGAAGACGATACGAAGAAGAGCGACGAGGACGAAATTCCGGAAGGCTTCTCCGAAGGCGAGGCCGAGCTCGAAGACGATGCCGCTGACGATGACAGCGTGCCGTTGCTCGACGACGAAGAGGAATTCCCGGAAGACGAGATCGGTGAAATTCCCGCCGGCGACGACGACGAGCGCTGATCCGGGGGCGCTGATCCGGCGCACTTGACGAATTGGGGGCGGAGCGTAGGTTCCGCCCTCCCAAAGATGGGGCCTTAGCTCAGCTGGGAGAGCGCCTGCATGGCATGCAGGAGGTCAGCGGTTCGATCCCGCTAGGCTCCACCAACCATTTCATATGTGCCGCTGGCGCTGGTAGCCGCCGTCGCAAACGCCGGACTTCACGGCACAATTGCAGGCAACGGGTGGTCAGAGAACGCGAACTGCTGGCCTGAAAGCGCCCCACATAGCGCCGCGAAGCGCCGGTCTCTCTCGCCGTATCGAAAAAGTTAGCTCTTCGCGGATGCCCGCATCAGGCAAAGGCGGCAAACCGCGCGCGCTGCCCGTTCCAATCCAGGGGCAGGGGCTCGGAAATGAGGGCCGTCAGCGTCAGGGTCCGCGGCTGCCTGCCCTCCAGAATCTGCGCCACGAGGTCGGGCGCCAGATACGCGAGCGGCATGAGCTTCGCAGTGTAGAGATGGCAAAGCCCTGAAGCGCGGGCGAGCGCCTTGATTGAGCCGTACTCGCCATCATCGAGGCGCTTCGCCCAATATCGGGTCATCACCACAGCACGGACGAGAGAGCGATCGACCTTGGACGGAGGTGCCGCGCCACTCCGGATCAGGGTTGTCGAATTGCGCGGCCGCGCGAAGGCAACCGCACATTTGATGACGACTGGCCCGGCATTGCCATCCGCGCCAAGGGCTTCCGGGGCGATGGTGATTTGCAGTTCGGTCGGAAACACCCGGACGCGCAGCACGGCAGCAATCGCGCGTAGAACAGGATCGGCGATCTCCGACTTCCAAGTCGCGGAGAGATGCGGCGCCACTTCTGCAACGATGGCGTCTTCCAAGGCGGTCATGGGAACGCGACTGATCGCGCCTTTAGGTCCTGCCAGCGCGCGTTCGCGCGTCTTGTAGTAGCGGTAGCGCACCGACTTCTTGTTGCTGCTGGTCGGGCTCATCGGATTGCCGACCGAGTCGAACACCTTGCCGATCAGGCGCGCGCCCGAACGCAATCGCGGGCCGCGCCCCTTGCCGCGCGTCGCGCTTCTCAGTTCCTGAACCGCATCCCATAAGTCCTGATCAATAATCCGCTCATGCTGGCCGGAGTGCTGAAAGCCTTTGTGTCGGATGATTCCACAATAGATCGGATTATCGAGGATCTGCGTCAGCGCCCCGGGATAGATCGTAGCGCCGCCGCGCGTGTTGCCTTTGCGGCTGGTGTACCGCTTGGATTTGATCCCGCGCTCGCTCAGGTCGTCTGCGAGATCGGAAACCGACCTGACGTCGAGAAAGCGCTGAAAGATGAAGCGGACCGTTTCGGCCTCTTCGGCATTTACGACCAGCGAACGCTCGCCCAAATCATAGCCGAGCGGCGGCGTCCCGCCCATGAAGATGCCCTTTGCTTTCGAGGCGGCGAACTTGTCCCGGATGCGCTCACCCGTCACTTCACGCTCGAATTGTGCAAACGAGAGCAACACGTTGAGCGTCAATCGTCCCATGCTGGTCGTGGTGTTGAACGACTGTGTGACCGAAACAAACGAGGCGCCTTCCGCGTCCATGATTTCGACGATCTTAGCGAAGTCGGCGAGTGAACGCGTGAGGCGATCGACCTTGTAGACGACCACGACATCGACGCGGCCGGCCGTGATGTCGTCGAGCAATTCGCGAAGTGCAGGGCGGTCTAGAGAGCCGCCTGAAAAGCCGCCGTCTTCGTAGACGCGCCGCGCCGTGACCCATCCCTCGCTTGCTTGGGACTTAATGAACGCGGCGCAGGCTTCTGCCTGCGCGTGCAGTGAATTGAATTCCTGACCAAGCCCTTCCTCGGTCGAGGTGCGCGTGTAGATCGCACATTGCCGCTTGGTCTTCATTTCTTCCTCTCCCCGTTGTTGAGGCGGAAGAAATGTGGGCCATTCCAGTGCGTGCCGGTGATGGCGCGGGCGACCGCGGTCAGAGAAGCGAACGGCCTGCCGTCGTAAAGGAAGCCAGTGTAGGTCACCGTAACGGCGTGGCGCACGCCGTTCCATTCGCGGACGAGCACGCTGCCTGGCTTTGGGCGCTCTGCCGGAGCAGGTGAGAAGTCGCGGTCAGTTGCGAAGCGCGGCGCGAGATCGTCTAGCTTGCGCCGAAGTGTTTGCGTGAGACCGCCGTGGGCACGCGTCTGCAAATGATACGAGAGCGCACGTACCAGCAGACCACGCGAGCTGTGGCGCGGAAGCGGCAGTTTCAGATGCTTCAACCATAGCTCGCGTGCCTGATCTAGCGTCAACGCGTCGAAGTCGATCGGCGCTATCACGTCAGATGCCGCAATTTCGCGAGCACCTCAGCAGCGCGCGAGAGCGCCGAGAGATCAGTGGCGATCTCAGCGATTTGGCGAGCGCCACGCGCCGGAGCGAGCCGCTGCTCGTCAACGACCATGTCATTGCCGGCTTCCGCCAGAATGACCATGGTTTCCCAGACGAATGCGAGCGCCGCGCCGGCTTCGTCGGCAACATTCATCGCGTGCGTCCGATCTTGTAGACACGCTCGTCGCCGGACTTGGTCGACGTTATCGCGAAGCCACGCTGTTTCTTCAACGCGCCCGACATCGCGCCGCGAACGGAGTGCGGTTGCCACCCCGTAAGCGCTACGAGTTGCGCGATCGTCGCGCCTTTCGGTGCGCGCAGCGCTGAGGCGATTTTATCAAGCTTACTGGACGGGGGTTTCGGCAGCGTCTTTCGCTGCCTTGCGATCTGTTTGGCCATATCGCCACTCCTTCGCTGGCCAAATGCCGGCACGACCGCAAGCCCCGGAAAGCGGGGCAAAATCGGAGGGTGAGGGGATGATCGTGGTTAGCGGCGCGTGACCTCCAAATTGGCGTTCAACGGAGCGCATGCACGCTCCAACAGCGCCGGAAGTCCAGTGGAACTTGGCTGAACGCCGATTGCCGGTGACTTGCCTCTTCGGTCCTCGTGGGCGTCGACGCGTGCGCGACCAGAAGTTGACTGAGTCATCGTGGTCTCTCGCTGAGGCAAATTTAGAGTCACTAAGACGCTTAGCCGTGATCCTAGTAGCCAATCACCAGAATGCCCTTCAGGGGCAGCGTTAGTCTCCGGCTGGCGTAAAGCGTTTCAAGGAACGTCGTGACGATCGCGAAGTCGTCTTTTCCTCGATAGTCGCGACGAACAGCGACGCAGAAATAATCGGCGTCGTGCATCATGCACGCCTCGAATAGGTCCTTGAGGAACTGATTGTTGTCTATGGCTCGGCCCGCTTCGATCTCAAGCACGAAGCGTTCCGCTGGATGAAACGCGTCGACTTCAAACGCTTTCGTCACTTTGCCGCCTCGCCCGAATAGGACTGGCACGAGGATTTTCTGTTCGTGCTTCTTCCCGGTCTCGACGATGAAGCCCAGGGAGCGAAGGCCGTTCCCGACAACGGCGAGAACCGAGTTGCTATCAAGCTTGTTCTCGGCCGATCCTATGCCCGCGAGGCTAGCCGAGAAAGTCTGCACGATCGGCTCGCAGAGCGGATGAGGCCGGTCAGACTTGGGGAAGTAGATCCACTCAATCATGGTCGCTCTGCATTTGAGGTTCTATTTAGAGAGGCCGCCTAGCGAGCATGAAGGTCGATCTGAATTCTGGCTGCAGGCCCGCCGCTTGCGCAGCAGTTGCCGCGCTCGCGAGTTCGGAGTGCTGCATGCCGGTTCTCACATCCCACAGTGGGTGGCCGACGATAAACGCTCGCTGACCCAGCACCACTGTCTCAAGGCCCGCCATCTGAGCGCGCGTGCTGCCCGGAAGGGCGTTGTGCATGCGGGCAGCGGCAGAGTCCGCGACGCCACGCCAATAGTCCGGCGAGAAATCGACAGGAGCGGACGCGTCGAGCGCCAAGCGCGCCATATCGAGCGCCAGCCGCCAATCTAGAATGCTGTGATAGGCGAGGTTGCTATAGTCGCGCATGCAGTCGTGACAAGAAGTTTGGCACGCCGATCCATGGGAGTCGGGTGCGGTACGCTCGCCTAGGCGGCCAGCTACATCTGGCCCGCTGATTGAGCGCAGCATCCCTTCAAATTCTGACGGCTGACCGAGGTGCGTGCTGTAGCCGGCCCCGTTCTCAAGCGTATCGGACATGAAAATCTGTCCGATCACGCTGCTGGCGGAATCTAGTGTTGTTCGCAGCCCGATCTTGAGTTCGGAATCGTTCACGTCCAGCCGGACAGCGGCCGCACGGCGCAGCATGAACCCAAATGAGTACAAGGCGGCGCGGCCCTCCACGCGCAGCGGATCAGCAAAGACGCCTGGGGCCCAGTTGCGGATCCCTGCAATGAACACGTCGGTTGGACTAATGGCGGCGAGCGCGCGGGAATCAGGCGCGCCTGCTGCTGGAGGGTTCCAGTTCGGAGACAGCTTGCCGGTGGCTTCCCGCGTCATCCAGGTGTGATTGGCAAGCTGTTCGAAATCAAAGAGGGCGCCGTTGTTGTCGTTCACGACATAGACGGTTTCCGGTCCATTCCAGATTTCGAAGTTTGCGTGAACGGCTGGGTTCTTGGGTCCCATGCCGAGTTTTGGTCGCGTAGCTCGCGGCGTCCAGTCGAACGTGCCGTCGTAGTCGCGCTCCTTGCCGAAGAGTGTGCGAAAGCCCGCCGGCTGCGAAAGGCGCACAACCTTGTAGTCGCCCGCAGGCGCGCTGCAGACCTGGCAGCTTGGGGCAGGCGGATTGGCGATGTCGATCGACTGGCAGCGGCCGCACATGCCGATTGGCGTAGGCGGTCCGAGCGGATCGGGCATTTCCACCGCCTGATGGCCCTGCCTCTGATATCGCACGACGCCGACAGCGGTGTGAATCAGCGCCTCTTTGACTGTTTCCGATCCAGGCGCAAATTGGCTGATGGCGACGTCGAGCGGTCTGTCGACCACATCCTCTGGCGGCCATTTCGAGCCGCCGCTTGGGCGCTTGTGAAAGAGATAGCGAACGCGCGTGGGAAAGCCGAACATCGGCAGCACGCCGTCATTGGCGAGGCGCTCGCTTAGCTTGTCCTGCGTCAGATGCGGGTTGGCGACTGCACTATCGATTTTCGGGATGAGGTCAGACTGCGCGAAGGCGAGGATCTGCGCCCTTTGATTCTGGAGCTCTTGATCGGCGCCATCCAGAAGCAAGTCGCAGATTTCTGCGATGCGATTCTGATTTGCTGCGATCCACCCGCTGACCTGGTCGCGGATCGTCGGTCCGGCGGGCTGCGCGGCGTTCCACTCGGCTGCGTCGCCAAATTCTCCGTGCACGCTGTCGGCGGACGCAGCGCCAAACAATCCGAGGCTCTGAAAAGCTTCACGCAAGATCTCCTTGGCGAGGACGCGCAGGAGGATCGGCGCAACTGTCATGTCGACGTAAGGCGGAGGCGGCGGGTCGGCCGTGATCCCGTCGGGCCGCTGGAAGTAATAGTCGTCATGGCTTCTGCCGCGGCAGAGCGTGAGGGCGACGGAGAATGCGGAGCCGCGACGGCCCGCTCGGCCCACGCGCTGCTGATAGTTGAAGCGCATCGGTGGCATATTCGCCATCATGACCCCAAGCAGCGAGCCGATGTCGACGCCGGCCTCCATCGTCGTTGTTACGCTCAGCAGATCGACGACGTCCGTTATCTGCTGTTCTTCAGGCGCGGGAAGGCAAACACCCTGGAACAAGCGCTGGCGCCTGCGGCCCTCGGTCTTGCTCGTCTGGCCAGTGAGTTCTTCGCAGTTGAGCCTGAACAGCGGACCGGCACCCTTTGCTAGATACAGATAGTAGTCTGCATCCAGCGCGGCTGCATCGACGGGGCGCGATGCGCCCAGGCTGGCGTGACAGTCAGTGCAGACACCGCCGCTGTAGTGAAGATGTATGCGCCTGCATCGTGGGCACTCGAACGCTTCCCCGCCGGCTGGCCGGACGCGCAATCGGCCGGGGTGGATGAGAAAGTTCTCCACCAGGCTGCCGCTCTCGATGCGTGCAACGACCTGCGCCTTCAGCGCCGCTGCGTCACGGCCGTTCCGCTGCGCAACTTGGTTGAGGTACTCGTTCAGAAACCCAGGCATCGTGTTGCTATCAAGCGCGGTGTGGGTTTCCTGGATCCGCCTCCGCTCGCCAAGAAGCCGCAGCGCACTGTCCGCGGATTGTCGGACAACGTCATCGCAATGGTCTGCGACTGCGTCCGATACGGAGGCATGCGCGATCTCAAGGGATTCCAGTCCGCGCCGTCCGGATGCGAAGACGACATTGACGACCGCAACCAGCGCTAGTCGCCGCAGGCGCCGCAGATGCTCATCTTCTTCCGGACTCAAATCTGCGTGGCGAGCGAGGGGGGGAATGGTCGTCCAATCGTAAAGGTCGCGCCAGCTCCCTTTCTGATCCTCGTGATTAGTCCAGAGAGCTTCCTTGGTGTAGCCGCCGGGATTGATGCCGGCCGAAAGCAATTCCCGTTCGGCGTCCCGGAAGACCTCGCCAAGAAGATAGGGGCCTCTTGCGGCGCTGGCGATAATCAGCCGAGCCGCTTGCGCATAGGTGTGGCCGGGCATGGTGGGGCATGACAGGTCGCGCGTAAGCGGATTCGCACTCATGCTGAGCGTGGCCGCTTCGGTTGGTGAGGTCTGGACAAAATCAGCCGCGGCTGCCGCTTCAGCCGGCGATAGCGCAGCACCCTGGATTTGCTTCAGGAATGCCGCGGCGCCTTGCCCCGATTGCGAGAGCGCGCCAACAACCGCTTGTCTCACCGCATCAAGGTGGTGAGCTTGGCGCATGCCGGCCGAGAGCTTTGCGGCGTCTTGCCTGCTGTCTGAAAAGACGACGAGCTTGCGCATTGCCTCGCTGCCTGCCGGAGCGATTTCGCGCAGCAGCGAGTCTGCGAGCACCTGTGCGATTTTTTGGAAGCCGGTGCGCTGGCCGCGGATGGGAGAACTCGTGTCCTTGCCGGACCAATCGGCGTCACAGCGCGGGCACCGCGAAGGAAAAGCGTTCGGCGGAGTCGGTGCCCGTGCGCCGGCCGGCGGCGCGCGGTGCATCGACGGAATGTAGTAGACAAATCCATTGGCTGCTCCGCCGATGCTCAGAACGCCGCTGTGCCGATCGAGCGATGCGGCGCGCCATGCACGGGGAACGCGGCCTTCGGTCCATGAGGGTGAAGCAGGCGCACGGCCGGCGGCCGGCCAGAAGACCGCATAGTTCGCGTAGTTCCGGTCAGCGCCTGCTTTGTCTGGCACTTGTTCAAGATCAGGGAAGTCGGGTGTGAGCCGCCACTGATTGGGGTTGTCTGCCTGTCCTCTATAGCCGCCGAGGAAAACCTCCCCGCACGGCTCACAGTATAAAAGTTCAAGTACGCGGGAGCCGCAACCGCAGCTTGGAGACGGCAAGTAATGCAACGCGCCGACAGGACACGTTTCAGTGCGTGAGGCGGCATTGGCGCAAGCGGAATCCGTGCAGGCCCAGAGCCCCTGCACATTGCGGAACATGATGTGCGCGCGCACGGGAAGCGGCGCGCTTCCGTCGGCATTGGTGGCCACCGACAACGCAGCAAGGGCGCCGCTCACAGCGGCTTGGCCAAGGGACTGCTCTTCGGCCGGAAACAGAGCTTGTGCGATTTCGGCGGGCTGACGCGGAATGGTGCGCGGAGGAGAACCGCCCATGCAGGCGGCGCGAATGCCCTCCAGTGCGCCGGAATGCACAAGCGCGTCGCCCAAGTTCACCGCTGGCGCCGCTTCGGCATGCGCTTCTGCGCCGACCGCGCTTGCGAATCGCGCGGCAACGTCTTGAAGCGGCTCCTGCGCCGCAATGTCCTCGCCAAGCCGTGCGAGCGCTGCTGCATGCTGTGACACTGAAGCAGCGGCCACCTCATCAAGTGCGCGCTGTGCGCCCGGGATAATAGTGAAGCGGTTCCGATCGCGTCCGAAGAACGAATGCAGGTAGTCAAGGCCTTCCGCATCGGAGCTTAGCGAGGCGGAAGACGCCAGAATGCGCAGCTGCTCGTGGTTGGGATGCAATCCAAGTCTATCGAGCAGGACGCGAAGCAGATAGGCCACCTCGGTGCCGGGTGTTCCGCGATAGGTGTGCAGCTCGTCGACAACCAGATTGAACACGTTTCTGGAATCGGACTCGAGCCAGGCGCGTGTCGCGTCGAAGATCGACGCCTCCACCGAACGCATCAGCATGATGTTCAGCATGCTGTAGTTCGTGATCATCAGATCCGGCGGATGATCCTGCATGTCCCAGCGGGACCACATTTCGGCGCCGTCCATGTCCTGAAAGAAGCGCGAGGTCTCACGATGCTGGCGCACGGCATCCGCGTCGGCCTGCATGGAGCGAAGCTCCTGGCGCAGCTCGCCTTCCTTGGCCGTTGACTGTCCGCCCGCTACTGGCGTTCGCCCCGTGTAGCGTCCGAAATAGATGCGGTGGCCGCCGCGATGCGTGTCGAGCCATGCCCGGGCGGCGGGACTATCGAGTCCCAGCCGCAGCCGCACAAGCTGATCCTCAGCAAGCGCGTTTAGCGGATAAAGGATTAGGGCTCTGAGTGCAGCCGGGCGACTGCCGCCATCCTCATGTCCGCGCTGGGCCACCCGGGGATGATGCCGGCGGCCGGTGCCGGGAGGTGCTGGAGCATTCCACCATTTCCAGTTCGCAGGCTTCGCTGGGCATGCGCCCCATCGAGCAGATTCTTCAATGAGAGCTGCTGCCAGCGGAAGCAGAAAGCACTCTGTCTTCCCCGAGCCGGTGCCGCTCGTGACAACGATGTCTTCTCTGCGTCGCACCGCGGATGCAACTGACTCGTATTGGTGGGAATGAAGCGAGAGCCCCGCGCGGAATAGTCCGAGTTCGACGAAGTCCCCGACCTCTTTGATCAACTGTGCTGACCAGGTTCCATCCTGTATCTCAGCTATCGCCGCTGAAAATGTCTTTCCGCTGCTTACGTAAGGCGGCAGCGGTTCGAGCAGCGGGTCTCGGTAGAGGCGCCCGTCGCGATCGAGCAGCGCGCGGCGCTCCCGCGTGAGATCGCCGTAGCGCAGGTCAAACGGACTATCGAGATAGCGGAGGTACGTGTTCCGCAATTCATCGAAGAGCGTGAGCGGATTGGTCATTCGGCCTCCTCAAGGCGCTGGCCCAGCTGCGCCGCTGCGCGAGTAGCGATTCCCCGTGAGATCGCTGGATAGACGAGCATCTCGTTGCGAACCTGTGGCAGAAATCCCGACGCTACGGTCAGCGCGCGCTCAAATACCCGAGGAGGGCGGCAGCCAACGTCGATCACCAGCTCTTGCCGCGCCTGGGAATATGACATCGCCCTTCCGCGGCGGGGCAGGATCTTGAATTTTCCGATCGCAACATCGGGACATGCAAGCGTTTCGCCGTTCTCGCGTACGAAATAGAGCGAGCCGCGATCGGAGCGATAACGCAGTAGCCCGCGACGCAGTTCTAGCGCCTCAGCCTTGGTGATCGACTGCCACCGCTTCCTGGATTTCGAGAACCGATGCGTTGCCCATTCATCGCTGACGGGAAGCGATGCTGGCTGAAGGACAACATCGCCGATTGCGGACTGCGTCGACAAAAGCGCCTCAGGCGCATTCCACTGCAGCGCCGCTCCTATGGACGAAACGAACGCGGACATCGCAGCAATCGTGGGCGCAGTCACCTGAATGCGGTCGGGACCATCTTGATTTGGCCCTATCGCACACCGGACGTCGGGTGGCGGCGAGGCAATCGCATCTAGAATGGCGGGCGGCCGGGCGCCACAGACGACGGCTGCGACGCAATCTCCAGCTCTGCTCGCTGCGGCCACGGTCGGTGCAATCCGCCACCCTGCGCCGACGGCGGGTGCGCCAAACTCCGCATGGCCAAGTTGGTCGAGAGCCCACATAGCGGTTCGGAATGATTGCCGTCCGGGCAGAGTTTCGGCGCTGCGCTGCCAATACTCTTGCGCCCCTTGCCGAAAGGATGCCTCCGATCCTGAGCCGCGCACGGACATCCATAGCAGCAAATCGTTCATTTCGCCGCTCTCCAGCATTGCTGAGCGCGAGCGACGTAGAGGCTCCAAAGTTCTTGGGCGCCTGGGTCCTTCGTCCACCCTGTTGCGTCGCGGTGCACACCGCGGATGGCGCTGCACCATGCGCGCACTTGGGGTCGCGCAGACCTCCCGGACAAATTTTCAGGCGTGGCTGAAAGGCCGAGTAGCATAGGCGCGACATGTGTGAGCTTGCGCCGCACGCGCCCGGCGACGGCCCACACCGGCGTGAATTCCGGCACAGCAACACCGCGGATGACTGGCGCAATATCCCCGGGCCTCGCACCGATTACATAGTCGTAGCCGTCTACAGCCACCGCTGGATTGCCGAAGCGGTTAGCGACCATTGCTCCTCGGACTGCTTGGGCGGCTCCGGTGCTAGGCCATTGGAATACTTGCGGGGCGGCGATGCTGTAAGCACGCGAGACGGTGAGAAAGCTCACGCGATGCTCGCCGATTGAATCCCATCCTGGCGCCTGCCAGGTGCCCGATACTTCGTGCGCTGCGATTCCATCAATGAGAAGCTGGCCAGCCTCACACCGCTGGCCTACTAGGCCGATGCGCGGCGGTCTTCCCTGAAGCCAAGTCGTGGCGGCGATTGGAATGCCACCTTCAAACGTAATTGCGGCGTCGGGCGTCGGGACCAGCGGCTGCAGGACCGGAGAGGGTGCCGGCCGCTGCTGCGGAGCAAGCGGCCGTATTCCGCGAAGACAGATCCATCCGTCGGGCAGGCCAGGGCCTTCCGCAGCATGAATGGAAGACGCTCCTGTCTCTTCGATGAAGGTGCGCACTGAGGATTCAAGTTCGGCGGTGCAGACGACGACGTTCTCAACGCCGATTTGAATGCGTGAACTCGTGACGAACCCGGCTACCGATGAATGTGGCGCGAACACATGCAATATACGGCCTCCGCGCGCCCAGCGCACGGTCGGCGGTCCGCTGGCTGAGGCAGCGATTCCGTCTGCAAGAGCCGCACGCGCATCATCCAGCGGCTGCTGGTCATAATAGTCGTCACCATAGGCGAAGAGCTCGAATTGATTGGCGCCCATCTGCGCGGTGAGCTGATCAGGAAGGTCAGCGCCTCTCCGGAGGAGAAGCGTGAGCACTACGCCCCATCCGCCGGCTCCAAATGAAACCGCGAGATCTGCGTCGCGCGCCGCAACTGCCCCTGCAGCGGGGGCAACTGCAGGCAGAGCATCGGGCGCTTGCTCGCGCACGGTCGCTGCTCGCTCGGCGGTATTGCGATTGGGCTGTGCCAGGCGGGGCCTGTAACGTCGTGGCGGACGTGCTACGGCCCCGTAATCTGGCGCGGGCTGCGCCTCGTGTAGAATCTCGTGAATCTCCGGCTCCACGGTGATCGTCGCGCTTTCCGGCGCGACGGGCGGCTCGCTGATTGCCGCAAGCAGGAGATCGGCGCCCTCCTTGTCCTCTCCCTCACAGACCGATTCAGCGTCGGCGCGCGCATCGTCTGGAGGTCCTTGTTGCTCGAGTTCGATCTCAGGCTGATCGAACTGGGATATGGCTTCGCTCTGTGCGACCTCCGACGCTGCTGAGGAGCCGGAGGTGTCAGTGCCGTCCGCCAAGGGGATGATGTCAGCGGTTGCGTTACCCGGCGGCTCATCACGCGTCGAGCTTTGCCACTCGAAGGAGGGCGGAGGTTCGTCCTCGCTTATGTGCTCTACTCCGCTGGGCGGGTTCGGCCGATGCGCGGGTCCAGATTCAAACCCGAAGTGAGCGTCCGCTGCAGAGCCACCGTCGGCGTGCTCCTCTTTGCCACTTGCAGATGAGGTGCCGTCTTCCGTGGCTGGGGGATCAGGCTGAAGTCGCGCTGCGCTTGTAGGCTGTGCCGCGACAGCTTCGGGCATTTGTCTGGGCGCGCGCCCGGGACCACCAAAAATCCTGCGCAGCCAATTCCAAAACGGCCGCAGGGGATTCCGTGATGTGTGATTGCTGCTCGCCGCCGCCGTGATATCCGAGCCCCGCTCCAAGCCAGCTCCAAAAGCGCTGAGAATCCAGTTGCAACGTGCAGTATATCTCCAGCCGCGCGGGTGGCTACCGATGCCTCGTGGGAGCTAGGCGGATGCAAGAGCGCTTGAGGAGAGCACTAGCATCCGTGGCGAGATCGTCCGGATTTCTGGTCCGACACTCCCAGATGACACCGACATGCCACCCGCGTGCTTTTAGCGCCCGGATGTTGCGGCGGTCGCGGGCTTTGTTTCCCGCAAGCTTTGGCGTCCAGTAGGCCATGTTCGTCTTCGGCCGGGACGCAAGCCGGCATCGAGGGTGCTGATGCCAGAAGCAGCCGTGCACGAAGATCGTGAGATTCCATTTGGGCAGTACAATGTCGGGCCTGCCGGGCAGGTCGCCGCGGTCGAGTCGAAATCGCAGGCCCTGCGCATGGAGCCAGCGCCGCACCTTTAGTTCGGGTGCGGTGTCGCGCCTGCGAATGCGCGACATGTTCTCGGATCGGGAGATCGCCATCGAGGCAATTTCGGGCGCCGCCGCAGTCAGTTCAACCAGACAGAAACACTACCTGGATTTGGTTCTCGTCGGCCGTATGGCGACTGCCACTGAGGAGGCAACCGCTTCAGCAAGGGGAGGCGGCACGGCCTCGCTCACTTGCTCAATCTGTGATGATAGAGAGCCCTCAAGCACATAGGTGTCGGGAAAGCCCTGCAGTCGCATTGCTTCGAACACACTGAGACGACGATGGCAGCCTGGGTGGATGTGCACTTCGCGATGGCCATAGGCCACCGTCAGCGAGGGCTTGTCCCATTGCAGCGTCTTAAAGCTCCGCTGGGAGCTTCTTCCCTGAACAAGCGCGCCCCGCTTCTTAAATTTCTTGGACTTCGGCGCCATGCACCAATGATTGGGATGGTGGGGTATGTCGTCGGGGGTGAGTCCGCGTTCGAAGATCACCGGCTCAGGCAGTTTGCCTATCGCCTGCCGCACAGTTTTCGGTGTCGTGCGCGTGCGCGCCGGTGGCAGCCACACGCGGTCGCCGAACAGTGACTTGTTCAGCGCCACCACAAAGAGCCGCGAGCGCTTCTGCGGGACGCCGTAGTCCGCTGAATTCAGCACAGCTTGCGCAACGCTGAAGCCCGCTCTCTCAAGCTCCCTGGTCGCATCCTGCAGCCATACCGAGTGTCGGTTTGCCAGGTCGGGAACGTTCTCCATCACCATGAAAGGGAGCGGCTTGCGTTCATTGAGACGGATAGCGAGTCGCGCCATCGCGAGTGGAAGTGCGTGACGTGGATCATCGTCTTCCACGGATTGATTGGCTCGGCTGAAACTTTGGCAGGGAGGCCCGCCGATAAGTCCACTTGGGTTCAGCTGAGCGCCGTAAAGCTTGTCGAGAGTGTCGAGCCGAAGCCGCGAAAGGTCAGCTTCACAAGCCAGCGCGCCGGCCGCGCGATTTCTCCGGTAGGTCGCAAGATTGTCCGCGCTAAGGTCCAATGCGAGCGCGATATCGAAGCCGGCCTGCTCGAAGCCGAGATCAAGTCCACCCGGGCCGCAGAAAACGCTTAAGAGCAAGTATCACCCGATCGAGCGAATCTGTGGCGCAGTCGCCAATGTCTGCGATGGCGAACGGTAGGTTGCAACTGTTGCCGGTGCGTGAACGGCTCAGTGTCTCGCCCAGGCGGCGCAAGAAGTTGCGCCACCGGAACGTGCCCGGGTCAGCATGACCGCGATGATTGACAAGCGCGTACGGCGAAAGGGCTAAGCCCGCGCAAAATTGGCAGTGTCCGAACATGAGCAGCTGCACCTGCCTGACTGGCGCGTGGGTGGGCTTGGTCTGGGACCGTCCGCCGGGCGAGTTTCGACCAACCGCGCTTCAGTTTAGTGGGGGTGTTCTTAGTTGCGTCCGCTGTTGGGATGCAGCTCACTGACGCGGGCGGGATGCGAGCTAGGATTCTAGCTTGGCGATCTCTGCGTCGACCCAGTCAATGACGGGCGTCGCTGGGCCGTCCTTCATATCGGTAACTGAGGTGGGTCCGAGACCCAGTCGTTCGCGCTCGGCCTTTAGTTCGTACAGATTGGTCAGGCGCTCTTCCGTAGGCACGGAGCGATCAGAGGCTGCCGACCACAATTTGCTCAAGGCATCATTGGACATGGCGAAATGCTGGGTTGCGCCGGTTAAGTGGGCGTGAACAACCGCTAGCGATGAATTGCGGATGTGAGATTTCGGCTCTTGAGCCCGGGAAGGCGTCGCGGCTGCTATTGGGATAAAGCGGCAGGGGGGCTTGCCGCTTCTCTTAGGGCTGTGACGGGATGGTGGGCGTCCGTTCGTGTCGCTGAAGTTCTCTTCCGGAAAGTCGGCGACGATGACGAGCGGCCGGCACTGCGCCGTGTTTGCGCGACGTAGACCGAACGGCGGGGCGACGTGGCGGGCGCCAAATTGTTTGCGATCCTTGTGCTGCGCATGGCGGCCTCCTCGCGCGGCGGCGGCAGGGACGGAGATCTGGAGAAGTGCTACAACTAGCGGCGGCTAGAGATGTTCATGGTCGCGCCCCGCGGAGTGGCTCAATGCACCATGTAACGGACGCGGCCGGTCATCGTGTGATTGTCGGCGCCGCTGGCGGTCCAGGCGAAGGTGTAATTACCGGGCGCAAGCCGCGGCAGCGCAACGGTGGCCGTCGTTGCGGCTCCGCTTTCAGGAATAGTCACCGCGATCGGATCGCCGCCTCTTGGCGTGATGACGAGGCCGGTCAAGCGCATGGGATGTTCGAATGTGGCGCTAAAAGCTTCCGGGGCCGCGCCCATCGCGCCGTCCGCCGGATTGGTTTGCACTGCGCTTTGCGCACCGTGACTGCCGTGGTCGTGCTGCGCCGACGCCAGTGGCGCGGTTGCAAAAAGCGCAAGCACCGCGCCGAGCATGAGAGCAAGTTTGGACATGAATTTCTCCGTTGCGATTAAAGGAGCGCGCGCACACCGATGATGGCGCGGGTGGATTGAGTGTCTTCGCCGAGGGCTTCGCGAATGTCGCGGGTCTCGCCGAGCGCGCTTGTCCATTCGACGCCGACATAGGGCGCAAAGTCCCTGCTGAATTCATACCGCAGGCGCAAACCGACTTCGGCGCCGGTGAAACCCGCGCCTATGTCGAGGTCGGGGATGTCTTGCGCCGCGAAGCTAAGTTCAGCGCTTGGCTGAAGGATGAGCCTTTGCGTGAGGCGAAGGTCGTATTCGGCTTCCGCGCGCGCAGTCACATCGCCTTCGGTTGAGACGAACGCTGCTGCGCCGACTTCAAACCAGTAGGGCGCAAGACCCTGTACGCCCAGCACGAGATCGGTGCGGTCTTCACCCTCAAGGTAGCTTTGGCGGACGCCAGCTTGAAGATCGAAATAGGGCGTTACCGCTCGGCCATAGAGAAGCTGAAGTTCGGCGTCTTCGAGTTCATTTTCGAACGCGCCTTCTCCCTCGGACTTCCACCAGAACCGATTGATGGCGCCGCCATACCAGCCTTGCGCATGCCAGGCGTAGGATTCGCTATCATCGTCGAAACCCGCCTCCAAGCGTTCGACAATGATGGCGTATGTGCGCATGCCGCCGTTCTCGGCGATTAATTGCCGTCGCGCCTGCGCCATCGCTGCGGCGTCAAAGTGGAGATCGGCGGCGTTAGCCTGCGCATCGCTGCCAATGACTGGCGGCGATTGCGGAGAGGGCGTGACTACGTGGCCAGCGTGTGGATCGGGCGCCTGGGCTGGCGCTGTTTGCGCCGGCGGCGTTTGCGTGTGCGCGGAATGATCCTGCGCGGCGGCAGGCGCGATGGTGAGCAGGATGGGTGTGAGGGCGGTGGCGAAGACTCTCACGATGCGGCCCCATCAACTGGGCGAACCGTGACGACATTGAACATGCCGGAGTGCATATGCATCATCATGTGGCAGTGAAACGCCCAATCGCCCGGCGCGTCGGCGGTGAGATCGAACGACAAGCGTCCGCCCGGCGCGACGTTGACGGTGTGCTTCAAGGGCTGATGGCCGGCGTGGCCGTTGACCAGCTCAAAGAAGTGCCCATGCAAATGAATCGGGTGCTGCATCATCGTGTCGTTTACGAGTGTGACACGCACACGTTCGTTGCGCGCGAACCGGACGGGTTCGACGATCTCGCTGAAGCGGCGCCCGTCAAAGCCCCACATATAGCGTTCCATATTGCCGGTGAGATGGATCTCAAGCGTGCGCGAGGGCGGTCGCGTGTCACGGTTGGGATTGAGCGCGACGAGATCGGTATAGACGAGGACACGATGAGGCTCGTCTTCAAGGCCTAATGGACGTTCAGCCAATCGGTTCTCGGGCATGGGCGAGATGCTTTGCACGCCCACGCCCACCGCCATGTTCGGCGGTGCAAGCGAGCGATCACGCATGTTCATGTCGCCATGGTCCATCGATCCATGGTCCATGCCGTTGGCGCCGTGATCCATTGCGCCCATGTCCATACCCATGTCGCGCATGGTGAGATTGGGAACTTGGCGGAGCGGGGGAACTTCCGCGCCCATGCCAAGGCGCGGCGCGAGCGTGGCGCGGCCTAGCCCCGAGCGATCCACGGCTTCCGAGACGATGGTGTAGGCGCGATCGTCGCGCGGCGTGACGATGACATCATAGGTTTCCGCCACCGCGATCTGGAACTCATCGACTTCAACGGGGCGCACGTTTTCACCGTCCGCCTGCACGACGACCATCGGCAAACCGGGAATTCGGACGTTGAAGTTCGTCATCGCGGACGCATTGATGATCCTGAGGCGCACGCGCTCGCCCGGTTCGAACAAGCCTGTCCAGTTCTCTTGAGGTCCGTGACCGTTGACGAGATAGGTGTAGGTTGATCCGGTGACGTCGGAGATGTCGCGCGGGTCCATGCGCATCTGCGCCCACATGCGCCGCTCTTGCGCACTCATGCGGTCTTCACCGGAGAGCAGCCCGGCCACTGTCGTGCGCTGCTGGTTGAAGTAACCGGGGCTTGCCTTCAATCGGCGCAGGATTTCGTGCGGGTGCAGGAAGCTCCAATCGGAGAGCACTATCACGTGCTCGCGGTCATGAGCGACAGGATCGGCGCCGGCGGGATCGATAACCAATGGACCGAAATGGCCCATTGCTTCCTGGAGACCCGAGTGGCTGTGATACCAATAGGTGCCCGCCTGACGGACGGGAAATTCATAGACGAAGGTTTCGCCGGGGCGGATGCCGGGAAAGCTGATGCCGGGCACGCCGTCCATCTGAAAGGGCAGCAAGATTCCGTGCCAGTGGATGGAGGTGTCTTCATCTAGCGTGTTGGTGACCGACAGGCGCGCGTGCTGCCCTTCACGCAGACGTATGAGCGGCGCCGGCAGTGTGCCGTTGACAGTGATGGCGTGACCGGTGCGGCCGCCGACGTTGAACGGCGAATGACCGACGCTGAGCGCGATGTCCGGCCCGCTGAGGGTTGCGAGGGTCGGCGCGATTCCGCGCGATCCGGATTGCGCCCACGCAGGGAACAGCGTCTGCACGCCCGCGAAACCCGCGCTGGCCGTGATCGCCTTCAACAATGTCCGGCGTTCAATCGCCACGATGATCTCCTTGACCAATTCGCAGAGGTTGGTGGTCTACACCTTCCCATCGCTGGAAGGTCAAGCATTGCTTTAGACATGACGAAATAACGAAATACGCATAAATTCGGCTTTTGGATCCGAACGCGCGCTTATGCGCGGCCCGACTTCTTCACGCTCGTCACGCGCGGCTTTGCGAGATCATCGAGGATCGGGCAATCCGAACGTTCGTCACCGTGACAATGCTGCGCGAGCTTCCGAAGCGTTTTCATTACGGCGCGCATCTCGCGAATCCGGCGTTCGAGATCGGCGATATGCGTTTCAGCCAGGCGCTTCACCTCGCGCGAGGGCCGTTTCTTGTCGCTCCAGAGCGCGAGCAGGGCTGAGACCTCTTCCAGCGAAAAGCCCAGATCGCGGGTCCGTCGGACGAATCGCAGCACCGCGACATCCTGATCGCCGTAATCGCGGTAGCCATTCGCCCGCCGTGTCGCCGACGGAAGCAGGCCGATGCTCTCATAATAGCGGATCATTTTGGCCGACACGCCCGTTTGTTCGGATGCTTGACCTATGTTCATGGATCGAACCTGAATTTTCCGTGTTGACCTTACCATTGTGGGAAGGTGCAGGCTCTGGGGCAAGTGAAAAGAGGAGCGCGAGCACGCTCGCGAGCACACCATGAACGCCCACGCTCACCACCAGCACGAACACGATCACCAAGGCGCTGAACTGCGCGACCCCGTCTGCGGCATGATCGTCCAACCAGATACGCCGCACCGGCTCTCGCATAGTGGCGAGGAGGTGTTGTTCTGTAGCGCCGGCTGCAAAGCCAAGTTCGAGGCTGCGCCTCAAAAATACGCCAAGCCTGACAACTCCCATTCATGCTGCGAAAAGATAGAGCCGGAAGCGGCGCATGGAGCGTGTCACGCGCACGGGCACGATCACACGGCAGCGCATACAGCTTCGGTCGACGCGCCGAGGGGCGCGCAATGGACGTGCCCCATGCATCCTGAGATCGTGCGTGACGGTCCAGGCTCGTGCCCGATTTGCGGGATGGCGCTTGAGCCGATGACGCCGACCGCGGACGCAGGCCCCAACCCCGAACTCATCGATATGACGCGCCGCTTCTGGGTCGGCGCGGCGCTTGCCGCTCCGGTCTTGGCTCTTGAGATGGGCCGGCATCTGTTCGGCATCGACCGGATCGTGCCGGCGTTGTGGAATCCGTGGCTTCAGTTTCTCCTGGCCACGCCCGTCGTGCTGTGGGCGGGCTTCCCGTTCTTCGAGCGCGGCTATCAATCGCTTCTGACCCGTAACCTCAACATGTTCACGCTGATCGCGCTGGGGACGGGCGTTGCGTGGATCTACAGCATCGTTGCGCTTTTGGGCCCCAGTCTGTTTCCTCCAGAGTTTCGTGATACGCACGGACAGGTCGCGGTCTATTTCGAAGCGGCCGCGGTGATCACCGTCCTGGTGCTTCTCGGTCAAGTGCTGGAGCTGCAAGCGCGCGAGCGCACTGGCGGCGCCATTCGAGCGCTCTTGGATCTCGCGCCGACAACGGCGCGACGCATCACGGACGGCGCGGAGGAAGAGGTCACGCTTGACAAGATCGTTGTTGGCGACCGCTTGCGTGTGCGACCCGGCGAAAAGATCCCGGTGGACGGCATCGTCCAGGATGGCCGCTCCACG
>CAZZFE010000048.1:0-31435 GCA_964653495.1 uncultured Terricaulis sp.
CGCCGGGCACGAGCTTCGTGTTCGCGCCCTTGCGCCGCCACGGATTGATGACGGGGCCGTAGTAACTCGTCTCGTTCGACGAGCCCATCGCGAACTCGTCCATGTTGAGCTTGCCCAACATCACCGCGCCGTCGCGGAAGAGTTGCGACGTCACCGTGCTCTCATAGGTGGGCGTGAATTCGCCGAGCACACCGGAGCACGCTGTCGTGCGCACGCCTTCGGTGCAGAACAAATCCTTGATGCCCAGCGGCGCGCCCTCGAGCGGGCCAGCTTTGCCGGATGCGCGCTTGGCATCCGAGGCCTTCGCGGCGGCGCGCGCCTTCTCCGGCGTCGTCACAACGTAAGCGTTGAGATGCGGGTTCGCCTTGTCGATCGCGGCGATGAACGCATCCGTGAGTTCAACGGAGGAGAATTGCTTCTTCTCCATGCCATCGAGCGCGGCGGCGAGAGTGAGGGAGGTGAGGTCGGTCATTTGCTTAGCACACTTGTTGGTCGTTGGGAGCGCGGCGCCTCCGGCGACGCATGCGCGGCCGGAGGCCGCGCGCTCCAACTTGGAAAGAGCGCACTCATGCGCTCAACGCTTTCGCATAGAAGGCAGTCCAAGCACTCGGCGGATAATCCAGCACCGGCTCGCAGGTCGCGAAGCCGCCGCGTTCGTAGACGCGCTTTGCGGCGTCGAAATTTGAGCCGGTTTCGAGCACGACTCGCGTCAGCCCTTCCTGTCGCGCCAACGCTTCGATGCGCGCAAGGATCGCCGCGCCCACGCCAAGCCCGCGCGCCTCAGGGCGTACGAACATGCGCTTCACCTCGCCGACGCCGCCCACGTGTCGACGCAGCGCGCCCATGCCGAGGGGCGCGCCGCTCGCGTCGCGCGCAACGAACAAGGTCGTGTCATCCGCCGCCATTTGCTCGACGGTCATGTGGTGGCAGTGCTCAGCCGGCGTCTTCGAGAACGCAAATTCGTTCAACGCCCGCACAAGCGTGCGCACGTCATCCTGCAACGGCGTTTCGGTGGCGATGGTGAAGCTCATCTCTTGGCCTCTGGATCCCGGATCGCGCTGCGCGCGTCCGGGATGGTCTCGCTCGCTCTGCTCATTCGACCACTTTAGGCACGACGAAGAACCCATCTTCGCTCTTCGGCGCGTTCTTCAGCACGCGCTCGGGATTGCCGCCGTCGTTCACGACGTCCTCGCGCATCGGCAGCGCCAGGCCTTCGACGGCGCTCGTCATCGGCGTCACGCCTTCGACGTCCACCTCGTTGAGCTGCTCGATCCAGGCCATGATGCCGTTGAGTTCGGCCGCCATCGGCGCGACGCGGTCCTCGGGCAGCGCCAGGCGGGCGAGCTTGGCCACCTTGCGGACGGTTTTTTCATCGATTGACATATTTGTCCTCTGGGTGCGTGGGCTACCAGCGGCTGGCCGGTGCTTCAACCCCTCCGCGCCCCGGCGCCGCGCCCGATTAACGCAGGCGCTGGCGGGCGCGGCGCCAACGGGCCATAACCCGCTCAATTGCCGCAACTTGATCTCCCCCAATTCGCCGCCGCCCTACCGCAGGCCGGCGCCATTCTCGGCCTCGATCCGGGCGAGAAACGCATCGGGCTCGCCGTGAGCGATACGACGCGGCTGATCGCCTCCTCGCTCGAAACTGTCCCGCGCAAGAAATTCTCCATCGACGCGCAGGCGATCCTCGCTGCTTACGACCACCGCGCTTGCGTCGGCTTCGTGATCGGCCACCCGCTCAACATGGACGGCAGCGCCGGCCCCTCGGCGCAAGCAGCGCGGGCGTTCGCGCGCAACCTGCTCCAGCTCCGCGATGTACCTCTGCTGCTTTGGGACGAGCGGCTCTCCACCGCCGCCGTGACGCGCACCCTGATCGAAGCCGACGCTTCGCGCCGCCGGCGCGGCGAGGTCGTCGACAAGATGGCCGCCGCCTACATGCTGCAGGGCGCGCTCGACGCAATGAAGGAACGTCAGGCGTGAACGACGTTATCGGCGAATTGCTGCCGGTCTTTATCCTGATCGTGCTCGGCTATTTGATCCGCGTCACGCGCATCCTCTCGTCCGAACAATTCGGGCACGTGAACCGCTTCGGCTATTTCATCCTCTACCCGGCGTTTCTGTTCATGCTGAGCTCGCAAGCCGATCTCAGCGGCGGCGACACCGGCTCGTTCCTGCTCGGCATTCTCGCCGGCGTCACGGCGATGACGATCATCACGCTCGCCATTCGCCCATTCTTCGGCGCCGAAGGCCCGGCCTACACGAGCGTGTTTCAGGGCGCTGTCCGCTGGAACGGCTTCGTGCTGTTCGCGAGCGCGGAAGCGCTCTACGGCCCGCAGGGCTTGCATTACGTGGCGATCGCATTCGGGCCGCTGGTGCTGATCGTGAACTTGATCTGCGTGATCGTGCTTGCGCGCTGGGGCGATGGGCGCGGGACGGGTTGGCGGGCGATCCTCGATCAGATCATCGTCAATCCGCTGATCATCGGCTGCGCGGCGGGGCTTTCCATGCAAGCGATCGGCGTGCGTGAGTTCGGGCCCGCAGGCGACGTGCTCGAGATGCTCGCAGCTGCGGCGATGCCGATCGCGCTGATGTGCGTCGGCGCTGGGCTCGATTTCAAAGCCGTGCGCGCGGCGCGTCTGAAAGTCGGCGTAGCGACTGGCATGCGCTTGTTGCTCGCGCCGATCGTGATGTGGAGCGCGGCCACTGCCATCGGCGCGAGCCCGCTTTCCGCCGCGATCGCTGCCGGCATCGGCTCGACCCCCACGGCCGCGGCCGCCTACCCGCTGGCGCGCGAAATGGGCGGCGACGCGCAATTGATGGCCGCGATCATCACCATGACCACGATCGTATCGTTCATCACCATGCCCATCGCGATCGGCCTGGCGCTGCCGTAGCCCGAAAGATCACTCGAACAGGTCGCGCTGCTTCTTCGGCGCGGAGAACGGCGCCACAGGTTCGCTCGCTTCGACCACGAAGCTCGCATCTTCCTCGAAGCCAGGGTGATTGGTCGGGTCCCACATGTAGGTGTTGGACTGCGCGGCCGGTTCGAGCGGCGCCCCGGCGTGCGCCACCGGCGCCGCCTCAGCCTTGGCCGGGCCGATGCCCGCCACGACCGCAGCGAAGGCCATGCCGACCGGCCGCAGGGTCACAAACTCGTCTCTCTTGGGATGCGCGTTTTTCATTTGAAGCGCCTCAAACTCCGCCCTTGCTCGCCCCGCCGTTCCACTTGGAACAAAAGCAGTACAACACAGAGTCCAAGGCCGCAATACGCTGCGATTGAGGCGGTTTCGCCACACCGCTTAAGAGCGGGCTGGTCGTTCCGGACGAGAATCACTGTCTATGGGGCGCTCGGCGCGGCGATAGGCTAGATGTTGAGCCGGAACGCCCCCCGAATGCAGATGACCTCCCTTCGACATATCGCTTCGATCAACGATCTCACGAACGATGAGATCAATTCTGTGTTCGACACAGCACAGTCCTTCCTGGATCAGCTCGGCGATCCGCAAATCCCGCATCGCATCGCCCGCAGCACCGAGATCGCCAACGGCGCGGTGCTGGCGACGCTGTTTCACGAACCCTCGACGCGCACGCGGCTTTCGTTCGAGAGCGCGATGAACCGCCTGGGCGGACGCATCATCACCAGCGCTGATCCCGCCACATCATCGGCCGCGAAAGGCGAAAGCCTCGCGGACAGCGTGCGCGTTGTTTCGAACTACGCAGATCTGATCGTCATCCGCCACCCGCGCGACGGCGCGGCGCGGCTCGCGGCGGAATACGCGCACATCCCGGTGATCAATGGCGGCGACGGCGCGCACGAGCACCCAACGCAAACGCTGTGCGATCTGTTCACGCTCAGAAAGAAGAACACATCTCTGCGCGGGCTCAACGTCGCCATCGCCGGCGACCTGCGCGGCAGCCGCACGATCCACTCATTCGTGTACGCGCTGGCGCGCTTCGGCGCGAACTTGGTGCTGATGCCGGCGAAAGGCTTGGAACTGCCGGCGCACGTCGACCGCCGTCTGCGTGAAGAATTCCGCTGCACGATGGCGAAACCGCCGGCGGAAGCGGGCGAAACCAATGTGGATGCGCTCTATGTCACCGCGAAAGAACCCCACCAGCTCTCGCTGATCCCCGAAGCACTCGACATTCATGTGAAGCTCACGAGCCGCATCGACGCGGTGTACGTCACGCGTTTCCAGAAAGAACGCGACCCGGGCCGCAATTACGGCGCCTACCCCACCGTCGACGCCGAATTCCTGAAGGACGCCAAATACGCCAAGGCCAGCGTCATGCACCCGCTCCCGCGCGTGGGCGAGCTGGCGCATTCCCTCGATACCGACGCGCGCGCGGCGTATTTCGAGCAGGCTGCCTACGGCGTGCCGATCCGCATGGCGCTGATCGCGGCGACGCTTGGGCTGGTGAAAGACAAATCGCTCGCGCGCTTCCCGGGCGGTTTCGCGCAAATCAAAGGCGCGCACTACGAGGATGCGTCCCGCACCGGCCTGCGCTGCCGCAATCCGAACTGCATCACCCACGATCCGCACGAAAGCTCGACGACCCGAAACCTGTTCTCGCTCGTGCCGGCGCCAACCAGCAGCAAAGCCGTGCTGCGTTGCCATTATTGCGAGACGGACATCGAGGACTACGTCGCGGCGCACAAAGGCGACAAGAAACTCCACCACGACCAAGAAGCCATCCACAATATGACGACGAAAGATTTGACGCAGTTCGTCATGTTCGCGGATGATACGACGGCAAAAGCGGCCGGCTTCGATTAGGAGCGCAACCCATGTGGATGTTCCTGCTCTGGTGGTGCGTGGATGATCACCTCGCGACGGCCATGGGCATGCCGGGCCTCGGCGACCTACCGATCTGGGTTCCCGCGATCATCGCCTTCGCGTTCTCAACCACCATTTCCGTCGTCGCCAGGCCGCACCGTTGAGGGGATCAAACATGCGCATCGCCATCGTCGCATTCGTGCTCGCGCTATCCGCCTGCGGCGGCTCCGGCTACAATCCGTTGCCGCCGGATCGCACGCCGCTCCCGGCGGACGGGCCGATCGCCTATCGCTGCAGCGACGGCACGCAGCTGATGGTGGACCTGCAAGGCAACCAAGCGCGCGTCGCCATTGTCGGCGGGCCGAGCATGGTGCTGCCGAACGCGGGCGAGACCTATTATTCCAACGGGCGTTACGGCTTCCGCGGCGGCGGGCGCAGCGCGCAATGGGAAGTCGGCCGCGCCGCGCCCGTGCAGTGCCAAGGCGGCTAAGCGCTCAGCTCGCGCTGTTCACCCAATCATCGACTTGCCGCTCGGCGTTGTCGCGTTCCATGCGGTAGCGCTTGAGCAAGCATGTCAGCAATTCATCGCGCCCAGCGCGCGCTTGCTTCACATCATCGTCGGTGAGACGGCCCCAACGGTCTTGCAACGCAGGGCCGTACCGATGCCATTTACGTTCGATGACATTCCAGTTTGCGCTCATCTGGATTCTCCACAGCAACGCCTCCCGCGGCGCGCATAAAAGCGCGACTCGTCGCCGGTGTGACGTGACGATGACGACATGCTGTGGAGAGCGCGCGCTCAATTCTGGATGAAGCGCAGCGTATTGCCGTCTGGATCGTCGACGTAAAATTCGCGCGTCCCCCACGTCTGATCGAGCGGCCCTTGATGCACCGGAGAATGCGGCTTGTGCGAGGGGTCGAGACCTCGGCTCTTGTAGAATCTGAAGGCGCTGTCAGCATCCTTGGTTACGACCACCAACGCTTGACCGAACACGCCATCACCGCTGTGCGAGGACAAATGCATCTCGTCGCCCTCGCGCTTCAGCACTGCGTACGCGGGATCGTTGTCGCTCGGCCACACGCCCTCCAACGTGAAATCGAGCACTTGCGTGTAGAAGGCCAAGGATTTCCGCATTGCGCTGCAACGTATTGTTGGAATGAGCGTCATGTGCGTGCGCCTTCGTCCAGCACTCCCGTTTCCGCCAACGCCTTGAACCAGGAATACGATGCCTTCGGCGTGCGTACGCCGCTCTCGCGGTCCATTGCCACGAGGCCGAACTTGGAGCGGTAGCCTTCCGCCCATTCCCAATTGTCGATCAACGTCCAATGGAAATAGCCCTCGATCGGCGAGCCGGCTTCGATCGCACTGAGCACGACCTCCAAATGTCGGCGCAGATAATCGACGCGGAACTGGTCATCGAGTTCGGCGGGCCCGGCGCTGAAGGCATCCGAGCAGCCGTTCTCAGTGATCAGCACGCGTGGATTGCCGTATTCATCGCGCAGGCGCGCGAGCATCTCCCACAAGCCGGACGGATCGACGTGACGGCCGAACGCGTCGAGTTCGACGCCATCCGGCACGGGGCCCGGCGCGATATGCGCATCGCTCATCAGGTCAAAGCGCATGTAGGCGGGCGAGTAATAATTCACGCCGATGAAATCGACCGGTTGGCGCGTGATCGTGAGATCGCCATCGAGCACGGCGTCGCCCAAGAAGCCCTGCGCCGTTTCCGAATAGCTGCCCTTGAGCAGCGGATCGAGGAAGGCGCCGTTCCACACCTCGTCAAAACCCTTCGCCGCCGGCTCATTGAGCAACAATCCCGGCGACGGCCGCGACGGCGTCAGCGCCAAAGTCGTGCCGATCTGCAAATCGCTGCGGCCCGCACGCATCGCCTGGATCGCCATGCCTTGCGCGAGATTGAGGTGATGCGTCACCGCGCCGATCAGTGACGGATCGGCCAAGCCTGGCGCATGCGTGCCGAGCACATGGCCGAGGAACGTGTGCACCGCCGCTTCGTTCAGCACGATCCAATGCTTCACGCGATCGCCGAGCGCTTCGCTCATCACCGCGGCGTAGTCCGCAAAACGCTGCGCCGTGTCGCGCGCCGCCCAGCCGCCGCGCTCCTGCAGCGCTTGCGGCAAGTCCCAATGGAAGAGCGTCACCCACGGCGTGATGCCGCGCTCGATCAGCGCGTCGGTCATGCGCGAATAATGATCGATCCCAGCTTGGTTCACGCCCGTCCAGCCCGCCGGCATCATGCGCATCGCGCCGACGCCGTCCGGCACGATGCGCGGCCATGAGACGGAGAAGCGATACATGCCCAAGCTGGCGGCGCGGATGAGGTCGGCGTCCTCGGCATAGCGGCGATAGGAATCGCAGGCGATGCTGGCGTCGGAGCCATCGACGATCCTTGTCGCCGGAAACGCATCCCACACGCTCGGGCCGCGCCCGTCCGCGTCACGCGAACCTTCGGTCTGATACGCGGCGCTCGCCACGCCCCAGCGGAAGCCTTGCGGAAACTGCCGCGCGCGCGGCGCCGGAAAGCTGAAATTCGTGCTTGGCGCGCAGGACGCCGCGAGCGCGCCCAAAGCGCCCGCGCCCAATGTGCGACGTGTGATCATGGAAGCCTCCCCCTTGTTTGCGGCGGAGCTTGCCGTGTCGGCGCGACGAAAGCACCTCCCCACGCGCGCGAAGCCCTGTTAGAGGTTGCCCGATGGTAATCCTTGCTTTCGTCCTGGCGGCGGTCGGCGGCTATCTGTTGGGCTCGATCCCGTTCGGCCTCGTGCTCACGCGCGCCGCCGGGCTCGGCGACATTCGCAACGTCGGCTCCGGCAATATCGGCGCAACCAACGTGCTGCGCACGGGCCGGCGTGACATCGCGCTCGCCACGCTGCTGCTCGACGCCGGCAAGGCCGCGATCGCTTTGCTGATTACGCGCGCCATCGTTGGCGACGGCCCGTATTGGACCGAACTCGGCCTCGTCGCCGGCGGCGCGGCTTTTGTTGGCCATTGTTTTCCGGTGTGGCTCGGCTTCAAGGGCGGCAAGGGCGTCGCGACCTATTTTGGCGTGCTGTTCGCGGGGGCGTGGCCGCTCGGCCTGGCGGCGGGTGTGATCTGGCTCGCTGTGGCGACGATCTTCCGCATGTCCTCGCTCGCGGCGCTCGCCGCCGCAGCGCTGACGCCGGTGCTGGCGTTGATCGCCGGCTTCCAATGGGCGGAAGTGATCTTCACGGTCGTGCTCGCGGCGCTCATCTTCTGGCGCCACAGCGCCAACATCGCCCGCATCCGCGACGGCACGGAGCCGAAGATCGGCGCTAACAAGGACAAGCCGGCCGAAATCGCTGAAGCGACACCGGCTCCAGCCCCCGCTGTCCCGGCGCCGCAACCACCGACGCCGGACGCATGAAGCGCACGCTGGCGCGCCCGGAAAAAATCGCCTGGGCGCGCCTGGCGCGGACACCGCGCATCGGCCCCGTCACCTTTCACGCGCTGATCTCGCGCTATCGCACGCCCAGCGCCGCACTCGAAAACCTCCCGGGCCTCGCCGCGCTTGCGCCACCGAGCGCCGATCGCATCGAAGCAGAATTGGACGGTGTCGAAGCTTTAGGCGCGCGCGTCATCGCCTCCTCCGAGCCGGACTACCCACCGCTCCTGGCCGAACTCGACGCGCCGCCGCCCATCATCGCCATACGCGGTGACGCAAAGCTGCTGGCGCGGCCCACCGTGGCGCTTGTCGGTGCGCGTGAAGGCTCAGCGGCGGGCCTCATGCTGGCGGAGCGCATTGCAGCCGATCTTGGCGCGGCCGGCTTCGTCGTGGTCTCAGGCCTTGCGCGGGGCATCGACGCGGCAGCGCACAAGGGCGCGCTGAGCACTGGCACCGCCGCGGTGCTCGCCGGCGGCCTCGACAAACCCTATCCGCCGCAGAACTACAAACTGCACGAAGCGATCTGCGAGCGCGGCGCTGTGATCTCCGAAGCGCCGCTCGGCACGGTGGCGCGCGCGCGTGATTTTCCACGCCGCAACAACATCATCTCCGGCCTCTCGCGCGCCGTCGTGGTGATCGAAGCGGCGCTGCGCTCAGGCTCGCTCATCACCGCGCGCGCCGCCGCCGACCAGGGACGCGACGTGATGGCAGCGCCCGGTTCGCCGCTCGACGTGCGCGCACGCGGCTCGAACTCATTGATCAAGCAAGGCGCGACGTTGGTGGAAGGCGCGGACGATATCATCGCCGCGCTTGAAGCGTTGGGCGGCGCGCCACGCCGGCCAATCAGCGCTGGCCCGCTGTTCGCCGCCGCGACGCCGGCGCCCGGCCTTGCCGGCAAGATCGCCGCGCTGCTGTCGCCGACGCCGGTCCACATCAACGACCTTGCGCGCATGCTGGAGCAGCCCGCCGGGGTCGTGGCGGCGTCGCTTATGGAGCTGGAAATGGAGGGACGCGCAGCCTCCCTGCCCGGCGGCTTCGCGGCGACAGCCGGCGCGGCCTTTAGCTAGCGTCCGCCGGGCGGTGCTCCGCCATGGCTTCGGCCGCCAGTTCGCGGGCGAGATCCAGGATCGCGGCGAGCTTCGGGAGGCCCGAATCCCCCGCCAAGACCGACATCTCGCCACTGATCTGATGGATGTAGTTTGCCGCGTCGAACGGAGTTACAGGCTCGCTCCAGCCGCCCCCCGACTCGCCCCCATCTGAGTCATTTTCAATCATAGGGTGTTTTTATCATCCTAAGATTGTATCGCAAATACTTCTCCGCGCTCGCGGTAAAGTTTTGTTTGGACGGGCCTTTTACACTGCAGCCCGGTCCGGAAACGGGATTTCCCTGGTCCAAGCGCGTTGACATGGCCGGGCGCCGTCCCCAATTTCCCGGCCCTTCGAGCCCCCGCACAGGCCAGAATATAAAGAGAGAGGCCACGTTTCGTGACCAACGTCGTCGTTGTCGAATCCCCGGCCAAGGCCAAGACGATCAACAAATACCTGGGCGCCGATTACAAGGTGTTGGCCAGCTACGGCCACATCCGCGATCTGCCGCCGAAGGACGGCTCAGTGCGCCCGGACGAGGATTTCGCCCTCGAATGGGAGATCGACACCAAAAGCGCCAAGCGTGTGAAGGATATCGCGGACGCCCTGAAGGACGCCGACCGCCTCATCCTCGCAACCGACCCTGATCGCGAAGGCGAAGCCATCTCGTGGCACGTGCTCGAAGCGCTGAACAATCGCCGCGCGCTGAAGGGCAAGGAAGTCCGCCGCGTCACCTTCAACGCCATCACCAAGGACGCCGTGCGCACGGCGATGGCGAACCCGCGCGACATCGACATGCAGCTGGTGGACGCCTACCTCGCCCGCCGCGCGCTCGATTATCTCGTGGGCTTCACGCTCTCGCCGGTGCTGTGGCGGAAGCTCCCTGGCGCACGTTCAGCTGGCCGCGTGCAATCGGTGGCGCTGCGTCTCATCGCTGACCGCGAACTCGAGATCGAGAAATTCAAGCCGCAGGAATATTGGCAAATCTTCGCCGACCTGATGACGCCGCGCGGAGAAGCCGTGCAGGCGCGCATCTCCGCTTTCGACGGCAAGAAGCTGAAGCGCCTCGACATCACCGATAAGGAGATGGCCGATCGCGCGCTCGCCGCTGTGAAGGCCGGCCAGTTCGCGGTGGCCGACGTCGAAGCGAAGCCCACGCGCCGCAATCCGCCGCCGCCGTTCACGACCTCAACGCTGCAACAAGAAGCCGCCCGCAAGCTCGGCTTCAACGCCTCGCGCACAATGCAAGTCGCGCAGCGTCTGTATGAGGGCGTCGATATTGGCGGTGAGACCGTCGGCCTCATCACCTACATGCGTACTGACGGCGTGCAGATGGACGAAAGCGCTTATCGCGACCTGCGTGGCGTCATCGGCAAGGATTTCGGCGACAAGTACGTGCCGGAGCAGGTGCGCCGGTATTCGTCGAAGGCCAAGAACGCGCAAGAAGCGCACGAAGCCATCCGCCCCACCGATCCGACCAAGCGCCCCGGCAAGATCCGTCTCGATGGCGATCAAGCGCGGCTCTATGAGCTTATCTGGAAGCGGGCGATGGCCTCGCAGATGGAAGCGGCTTCGATCGAGCGCACCACCGTGGATTTCACCGAGCCGAAAGGCGCGGTCGAACTGCGCGCGACCGGCCAGGTGATCCTGTTCGACGGCTTCCTGGCGCTCTATCAGGAAGGCCGCGACGACGAGGAAGACGAAGAAAACCGCCGCCTGCCGCAAATGCGCGTGGGCGATGCGATGAAGGTCGCAGACGCCAAGTCGAGCCAGCATTTCACCGAACCGCCGCCGCGTTATTCTGAAGCGAGCCTCGTCAAGAAACTCGAAGAACTCGGCATCGGCCGCCCGTCCACGTACGCGGCGATCCTGGAGAAGCTGCGCGAGCGCAATTACGTCCGCACTGATAAGAATCGCTTCATCCCGGAAGATCGCGGTCGCGTGCTGACCGCCTTCCTGGAAAACTTCTTCGGTCGTTATGTCGAATACGATTTCACCGCCGACCTCGAAGAGAAGCTCGATCTCGTCTCCTCCGGCGACATGCCGTGGAAGAAACTGATGCGCGAGTTCTGGACGGACTTTCACTCGGCCATCGAAGGCATCGGCGAACTGCGCATCCGCGACGTGCTTGATGCTCTGAACGAAGCGCTCGCGCCGCACATCTTCCCGCCGCGCGAAGACGGTTCCGATCCGCGCTCGTGCCCCACCTGCAAAACCGGCACGATCTCGCTGCGCTTGGGCAAAGCGGGCGCGTTCCTCGGTTGCTCGAACTACCCCGAGTGCAAGTTCACCCGCGCGCTGACGCCGGGTGAGAACGACGGCGCCGGCATCACGGCTGATGGCAAGCTGCTCGGCCAGAACGACGAAGGCGTCGACGTCTTCGTGAAGAACGGCCGCTTCGGTCCGTATTTCGAAATGGCCAACGGCGGCGACAAGCCGAAGCGCGCTAGCGTGCCGAAGGGCAAGCCGCTCGAAGAGCTCGATCTCGCCGACGCGCTCAAATATTTGCAGCTGCCGCGCGAAGTCGGCATCCACCCGAGCGAAGGCAAGATGGTGCTCGCCAATATCGGGCGCTACGGGCCGTACATTCAGCTCGAGAAGACGTACGTCAATTTGCCGAGCGTCGAGGATGTGTTCGAAATCCAGATGAACCGCGCCGTCGCGCTGTTCGAGGAAAAGAAGAACAATCCCGGCAAAGGCCGCTTCGGCCGCGCCGCGCCTGCCCCGCTGAAGGAACTCGGCGAAAGCCCGGTGACTGGCAAACCGATCCGCGTGCTGACGGGCCGTTACGGCCCCTACATCAATGACGGCGAAACCAACGCCAACGTGCCGAAGGACAAGAAGCCCGAGGACGTGACGTTCGACGAAGCGCTCTCGCTTCTCGCCGCGCGCGTCGAGGCCGGCGGCGGCAAGAAGAAGCGTCCGGCGAAAAAGGCAGCGGCGAAGAAGGAGCCTGCTGCGAAAAAGGAAGCCGCCAAGCCGAAGGCCGCCGCGAAGAAGGCGCCAGCGAAGAAAGCCGCCGCCAAGAAAGCGCCGGCGAAAAAGGCTGCGAAGAAGAGCAAGTAACGTTCGGAGCTAGGGAGCCCCCTTCGACAGGCTCAGGGAGGCGCCACTTCCGGCGCCCGCGAGTCGTCTAATCGCACCGCTCTTTCCGGCGCCTCCCTGAGCTTGTCGAAGGGCGGCGCTCGCGCCAATGTGAGAAATGCCCTCTTGGGTCTACATTCTGCGTTGCGGTGATGACTCGTACTATACGGGTGTCAGCACCAACCTCGATCAGCGCCTTGATCAACATGATCGCGGCAAGGTTGGCTACACGGCGAAGCGGAAGCCAATCCAATTCCTTTGGTCGGCCGAATTCGCGCATCTCGATGATGCGTACGCCTTCGAGAAACAAGTGAAAGGCTGGACGCGCGCCAAGAAGGAAGCGCTCATGCGCGGCGATTGGCCGGAGATCCAGCGGCTAGCGCGCTTGAAGCGCAAGAGCTAGGCGCCGCCCTTCGACAGGCTCAGGGTGGCGCCAATTCTGAAACCTGCGCTATTCCAACAAGCGATGCCAAAGAAACCACCCCGTCCCTACGAGCCCCTCACCCGCGAGCGCGTGCTGGCGGCGATCCGTTCTTCAGGCGGTAAGGCGCAGAAGAACGATCTGGCGCGCGCGCTGGGCGTGGGGCCTGAGGACAAAAAGGCGCTGCGGGAAATCCTGCGCTCATTGGAGAACGACGGCACGCTTGGCCGCACCGGCCGGCGGCGTTACGCCGATGCGCACGCCTTGCCCGAACGCGGCGTGATGGAAATCATCGACCGCGACACGGACGGCGAACTGATCGCGCGCATGCGCGGCGACGACGGCTTGTTCGGCCCGCACGTGCGTCTGGCGCCGGGCGACAGCGCCGGCCGCGGCGGCGAAGCGGCGATCGGTGTGGGCGATCGCGTGCTGGCGCGCATTGAGCAAACAGACGACGGCCCCGAGGCACGCGTGATCAAGCGCCTCGGCCAAAGCGCACATCGCATCCTTGGCGTCTTCCGCAAGATCAGTGATCGCCACGGCCGCGATTTCTCCGGCGGCCGTGTCGTGCCGGCGGACCGCAAATCACGCAACGAATTGCTGATCCACGCGGAGCATGTCGGCGAAGCGAAAGACGGCGATCTCGTTCTGGTCGAGCTCGCCAGCGGCCAGCGCGATCGCGCGCACGGACCGAAGCGCGGCATCATCAAGGAGATCGTCGGCAAGGAGAGCGATCCGCGCGCGGCTTCGATCCTCGCCATGCACACACACGGCATCCACGAAGGGTTCAGCGCCGAGGAACAGGGCCAAGCCGATGGCGCGCAGCCTGCGTCGCTCAAAGGCCGCACCGATCTGCGCAAGCTGCCGCTGATCACGATCGATCCCGAGGACGCCCGAGACCACGACGACGCCGTGTTTGCGCAAGCTGATGACGATCCGAACAACAAAGGCGGCTGGCGCGTTTGGGTGGCGATCGCTGACGTCTCGCATTACGTGACGCCCGGCTCCGCGCTCGATCGCGGCGCGGTGAAGCGCGGAAACTCCACCTATTTCCCCGATCGCGTCGCGCCGATGCTGCCGGAATCACTATCCGCCGATCTCTGCTCGCTGCGCGAAAACGAGGACCGCGCCTGCCTGGTTGCGGAAATGGTGTTCGACAGCGAGGGCCGTAAACGCTCGCACCGCTTCACGCGCGCTTTGATGCGCTCGGCGGCGAAGCTGTCGTACGAACAAGCGCAGGCGGCGATCGACGGCAAGCCGAACGACAAGACCGGGCCATTGCTCGACACGATCCTCAAGCCGCTTTGGGCGGCCTATGCCTGCGTCTGGGGCGCGCGCGAGAAGCGCCAGCCGCTCGATATCGACGCGCCCGAACACAAGATCATCTTCAAGGACGGCAAAGTCGCCGGCGTGAAACGGCGTGAGCGTTTCGATGCGCACAAGCTGATCGAAGAATTTATGATCCAGGCCAATGTCTGCGCGGCGGAGACGCTGGAGAAGCATGGCCGGCCGCTGATCTACCGCATCCATGATCGCCCCAGCGAAGAGAAGATCGCGTCGCTGACGGATTTCCTGCCGACGGTGAACATGAGCTGGGCCAAGGGCCAGAACATCACGGCTGGACGCTTCAACCGCATCCTCTCGCTCGCGCAGGAATCGCCGAACAAGGACATCATCAACGAGGTGGTGCTGCGCACGCAGTCGCAAGCTGTGTATTCGCCGAACAATATCGGCCACTTTGGCTTGAACCTGGCTCGCTACGCGCATTTCACCTCGCCGATCCGCCGCTACGCGGACTTGACGGTGCATCGCGCGCTTATTCGCGCGCTGAAGCTGGGCGATGACGGCGTGAGCGATAGAGATGAAGCGCGCTACGAAGAAACCGCGCAGCACATCACCGAGCAAGAACGCAAGAGCATGGCCGCCGAGCGAGACGCGACGGCGCGCTATATCAGCGCCTATCTGGCTGATCGCATCGGCGCTGAGTTCGAAGGCCGCGTCACCGGCGTCACGCGCTTTGGCCTTTTCATCCGGCTCGATGAAACTCAAGCCGATGGCTTGGCGCCGATCTCATCGCTTGGCGACGAACGTTGGATCCATGACGAGACCGCGCACGCGCTCGTCGGCGATCAAACCGGCCGGCGCTTCCCGCTTGGCATGCGCGTCGAGGTGCGGCTCGAAGAAGCGACGCCGATCAGCGGCGGGCTTCTGTTCAGCGTGCTGAGCGACGCCGAGCCGCCGCAACCCGGCTGGCGCAAATCGCGCATGAGCCGTCAAACGCCGCACCGGGGCCATCGCGAGCGTGACACGAAGCGTGGCAAGCGCCGCCGCTGAATTGCCGCATGAAGGATGCGTAAAGACCAGGAACGGCGCTTAGAAACACACGTTGGCCCGGTGAAGGATCAACGTCATGCGCATGCACATCATTGCCGCAATTGCGCTCGCAGCCGCCTCCACCGCCAGCGCGCAAACACCGCCCGAACGCCCCGCTGAGCAGCCGCCCGCGCCGAGCGCGAGCTTCGATGCGCGCAACGATTGGTGTCAGAAATACGCTGAGTGGTTCGTGTCGCGCGCTCCAGGCGAAGGTGCGCTGCCCGCTGACGTGCGGCCGGAACACCGGCTGCAAGTCGAAGTGCAATTCTGCCAACCGAACCCGCCTGAATATCAGCGGTTGACGATCGCGGAGCTGAACGGGACGACCAGTTCGTCCTAATCGCCCTTCTTGAACGGCGTGTGCTCAGCGAGCACCTCGACCTCCTCAACCACCGCCGGAGTTTCCGCGTTCAGATAGTTCGCGACGGCCGTCCTGAAACCCGGATGGGCGATCCAATGCGCGCTGTAGGTCTGCGCCGGCACGTAGCCGCGCGCGAGCTTGTGTTCGCCCTGCGCGCCAGCTTCGACACGCGGCAAGCCGAGTTCGATCGCCAGATCGATGGCCTGGTAATAGCAGAGTTCGAAGTGCAGAAACGGCACGTCGGCGACGCGGCCCCAATAGCGGCCGTAGAGCGCTTCGCCGCCAATCATATTGAGCGCCGATGCGATCGGCGCGCCCTCGAACTCCGCCACGAACAACACGCAAGCTTCGCCCATGCGTTCGCCCAGCAGCGAGAAGAATTCGCGATTGAGGTACGGCGAGCCCCATTTGCGCGAGCCGGTGTCCATGTAGCAGCGGAAGAAGAAATCCCAATCCCGCTCTTTGATGTCAGCACCGCGCAGGCGCTTGATGCTTAGGCCCTCGCAGGCGCGCTCACGCTCGCGGCGCAGTGTCTTGCGTTTTTGCGATGAGAGGTCAGCGAGGAATTCGGCAAAGCTCGCATAGCCGCGATTGAACCAATGATACTGAATGCCAGTCCGCGCCAAGAAGCGATGCGCGCGCAATTCATCGACCGCGTCCTGCGCCGCGAACGTCACGTGGATCGAAGACGCGCCCATACGGTTGGCGACGCCGATCGCGGCGTCCGCTAGCGCTGCGCGCACGTCCGTGTCGCGCGCCAACAGCCGCCGCCCCGGCACCGGCGTGAACGGCACGGCGCATTGCAGCTTGGGATAATAGCGCCCGCCCGCGCGCTCGAACGCGTCCGCCCACGAATGGTCGAACACGTACTCGCCGTAAGAATGGCCTTTCGCGTACATCGGCATCGCGCCGACCGCCGCGCCGCCTGCGTCACGCGCGATCATGTGCGCCGACGCCCAGCCGTTGCGCGCGCTAACACAGCCGCTTTCCTCAAGCGCTTGCAGAAAATCCCAGGAGATAAATGGATCGAACGGCTGGTCGGCAGGATTGGCGAGCTTGTCCCAATCGGCGCGGGCGATCTCTTTCAAGCCGCCGAGGACTTGGAACGAAAGCGCGTCGGAGCCGTCCATGCACCCAATCTAGGCGCCAGCGGCGGCGCCCGCCAGCGGCTTAGCTGAGTTCGAACAGCCCATCGACCTCCACCGCGAAATTCAGCGGCAGATTGGCCATGCCGACAGCAGCGCGCGCATGGCGCCCGGCGTCCCCGAACACCTGCACCATCAGGTCCGAGCAGCCGTTCAAGACTTGTGGGATTGGATCGAAATCGGCGGTGACGTTCACGAAGCCGTTGAGCTTCACGACGCGCTTCACGCGGTCGAGATCGCCGCCGCAGGCGGCCTTCACTTGCGCCAGAAGGTTGAGCCCACACAGGCGCGCGGCGGCCTGGCCTTGCTCCACCTCGATCGCGTCGCCGAGCTTGCCCTTGATGCCGCCGGACGCGTCAACCGACACCTGCCCCGACACGTGCACCAGATTGCCGACGATCACGAACGGCACGTAGCTCGCCACCGGCGCCGGCGGCGTCGGCAGCACGATGCCCAATTCCTGCAAACGCGTATCGACCTGGCCCATCTTCAATCCCCCCGTGTTGCAGCGAGGTGGTGCGACACGTCCATGTTTTGATGGAGCACGTCGACGACCTCATACAAATTGGAAGCGGCATCGTATTGCAGAAAGATATAGTGCGAGCCAGTGCGAATGAAGCTCAGTCCCGCGCCATATTGCTCACACGGCGTCGCTCGGCGCTTGTTGCTCGCGAGCGCCCGAAGCGTTTGGTCAATGGCGCGCAGATACGCCTCGGCCCTGCGCTGGCCCCAATGGCTCACTGAGTACTCGAGAATCTCGCCCAAACGCCGTTTCGCAGCGGCGCTTAAGCGATAGCCGCTCACGGCTGCTTCGACCTCTGCGCGCGCGCTTCGACAATGATGTCCTCGATCGTGCCTTCGTAGAAGCGCCCGGCCTTGATGTCCGCCAAGCCCGGCGCGAGCGCGGCCCGAACGGCTTCTATGTCGGGCCAAATCTCCTCAGACGCACGCCGCACGACGTCCTCGATGACGTCCGCAGGCGTGTTGTAGAGGCCAGCGTCGACCTGGTTTTGGACAAAGTCAGCCAGCGCCGGCGGCAGCTCGATCTCGATCTTGCTCATGGCCTCACCATAGCCCGATCCGGCAATTCAGTCATCCTCGGCCTGTGATTTCAGGGCGCGGCCGGTCATCACCGCGCCTTTGCCGAACTTGCCGCGCGCCTTGGCGATCGCGGCTTCGGCGGCGGCGCGCTTGGGGGTTTCGGTGTCGAGCATGTCGCCCTTGTCGGCGGTTGCGGCGTCGGAGAAATCCGACAGGCCGACGCCGATCAGCCGGAACTTCGTCCGCCCGTTCGCATCGGCTGCGAGCAATTCGCGCGCGGTATCGAAGATGCGGTGCGCGAGCAAGGTCGGCTCCGGCAATTGCCGGCGGCGGGTGATGATCTTGAACTTTGTGTCCTTGAGCTTGAGGGTCAGCGTCAGCCCCGCCGTCTCGCTGGCGCGGCAGCGCGCCGCGACCTTTTCGCAAAGCGGCCAGAGAATATCCTCCAACGCCTCGATCTCGGCCACGTCCTCGAAGAACGTCGTTTCAGCCGAGATGCTCTTGCGCTCGCCGTGCGGATCGACCTTGCGCGGATCGTCGGCCATCGACAGCGCGAACAGATGCGCGCCCCAATCGCCATAGAGCCCGCGCATGCGTTGCGGACCGACGGCGCGGATATCGCCGATCTTCTTCAAGCCATTGCGCTCAAGCGCCGTCGCGCCAGCAGGGCCGACGCCTGGCAGCGTGCTGACCGCGCGCGATTCCAGAAACGTTAGTGCTTCGGCGCGCCCGATCACGGAGAAGCCGCGCGGCTTGTCGAGATCGCTCGCGGTCTTGGCTAGGAACTTGTTGAACGAGAGCCCGATCGAGACGGTGAGATTGCGCTCTTCCCAGATGCGGTTCTGCAGCTTGATCAGAGATTGCGCCGGGCTGCCACCGTGCAGCGCTTCGGTGCCGCTCAGATCCATGAATGCTTCGTCGATGGAAAGCGGCTGCACTTGCGGCGTGAGGTCCTCCATCATTTTCCGGATGATGCGGCCTTCCTCGACATATTTCCGCATCTCGCCATGGACGACCTTCGCCTGAGGGCAGAGCTTCAACGCTTTGAACATCGGCATCGCTGAACGCACGCCATAGGCGCGCGCGACATAGCAGCACGTTGAGACGACACCGCGCTTTCCGCCGCCGACGATCACCGGATAGGGCTGCAAGGTCGGGTCGTCGCGCTTTTCGATGCTGGCGTAGAAGGCGTCGCAGTCGAGGTGGGCGATGGCGAGTTGCGCCAGTTCGTCGTGCGCGATCAGCTGCTGCTCGCCGCATGCGGAGCACGTGAGAGCGTCATCGCTGACGCTCGCGCAGGCGCGGCAAAAATTCATAGTCTATGGACCGCCGGCGCCTCGCCGGCATGCGCCTGAGCCGGCCGGCGAGGCGCCGGCGGTCCATATTTCATTGCGCTTCCTCCGGCCGGAAGAGCCACGCCGCGCCGCGGACGCCGGAGCTGTCGCCGTGCATGTTCTTCACTAGGCGGGTTTTCAGCACATCAGAGAACACGTGCGCGATCAGCTTGCCGTGCACGCTCGGATAGAGGGACGCGACGTTCGACACGCCGCCCCCAAACACGATCACGTCCGGATCGAGAATATCGATCACCATCGCCAGCGAACGCGCCACGCGATCGGCGTACAAATCCAACGCCGCCAGCGCCGCCGGATCGCCGCCGCGTGCGCGTTCGTCCGCCTCGCCGGCGCTCATGCCGAAGGCCCGGTTAAAGCCGGTGCCGCTGATCCATTGCTCAAGGCAATTCCAGCGCCCGCACCAATCGCGCACCGGCGTTTCGCTGTCGCGCGGCCAGGGCAGCGGCGTGTGCCCCCACTCGCCGCCAATGCCATTCGCGCCCTCGACGATCTTGCCATCGACAACCACGCCACCGCCGCACCCAGTGCCAATGATCACGCCAAATACCACCCGCTCGCCGGCGGCCGCGCCGTCCACCGCTTCCGAGAGCGCAAAGCAATTGGCGTCGTTGGCGAGCCGCACCGGCCGCGCCAGCGCGCGCTTCAAATCCTCAAGAAACGCCTCGCCGTTCAGCCAGACCGAATTGGCGTTGCGCACGCGCCCGGTCACCGGCGACAGCGAGCCCGGCATGGCGACGCCGATCGTTTCGGCGCGGGCGCCTGTTTCGTGCTCGATTCGCTTCGTCAGATCGGCGACGGCGGCCAACGCCGCCGGATAATTCCCAGGATTAGGCACACGTTGGCGCGCGAGGATTCCGCCTTTGGAATCAAGCATGGCGGCCTCAATCTTGGTGCCGCCAAAATCCACCCCCAGACGCATGCCGAACCTGTAAACGCTCTGTTAACGCCGACGGCCAGATTGCTGGCTTAGGCAGGGGTTGTTAAGCCCTTGGCGTTAAGACGTCAGCTATCGGCTCGCGTCCAGCGCCAGAAGGCCGAGAGAACGCGAGAACCATGGCCAAAACGGTCCTCATCGTCGAAGACAGCGAACTCAATATGAGGCTGTTCAACGACCTCCTCGAGGCGTTCGGCTACCGCACGATCAAAACCAAGGACGGCCGCCAAGCTTTGCCGCTTGCGCGCGAGCACAAGCCCGACCTGATCGTGATGGACATTCAGCTGCCGGAGATTTCCGGCATCGACATCACCGAGCGCTTGAAGAAGGACGCGGAGCTGAAGGCGATCCCAGTCGTCGCCGTCACCGCCTTCGCGATGCGCGGCGACGAGCAGAAAATCCTCGCCGCCGGCTGTGACGCTTACCTCTCCAAGCCGATCTCCGTGACCACGTTCCTCGAAACCATTCGTCGCTTCATCGGCTAAGGGGGCGGCTTGAGCGCGCGCGTCCTCGTCGTCGACGATCTCGAAGCGAACCGGCGGCTTTTGCAGGCCAAGCTCGGCGCTGAGTATTACGACGTGACGACAGCGCAGCGCGGCGAGGAGGCCGTGCAGCGCGCCAAGCGCGAGCTGCCCGACATCATCTTGATGGACGTGATGATGCCCGGCGGCATCGACGGCTACGAAGCCTGCCGCCGCCTCAAGGCGACGCCTGAGACGCGGCACATCCCCGTCATCATCCTCACCACGCTCGACGATCGCGACAATCGCCTGCGCGGCCTGCAGGCCGGTGCGGAAGACTTTCTGACCAAGCCGATCGACGAGGTGCAGCTCCTCGCCCGCGTGAAGAGTCTCGTGGCGCTGAAGGTCGTGATTGACGAACTGCGTGCGCGCGAAGCCAGCGGCAAGAAGCTCGGCATTATAGGCGAGGACCTGCGCCCCGATCCGCTCGACGCGCACCGGCTTGTCGCCGGCAACGTGCTGTTGGTTGACGATAACGCCACGCAGATCAAACGCATCAATGCCGCCCTCGGCGTCGAGCACCGCGTGACGCTGCTGGGCGATGAAAGCGCCACCGCTAGCCCGCCGGACCTGGTCGTCGTGTCCGTCACCGCCAAGAGCTTCGACGGCTTCCGCGTCATCGCCCGTATGCGCTCAGGCGAGCCGACGCGGCATCTGCCAATCCTGGCCGTTGTCGATCCGGACGATAAGCCCCGCGCGCTGCGTGCGCTGGAGCTCGGCGCGCACGACATCATCGTTCGCCCGGTGGACGAGGACGAGATCTCCGCGCGCGCCCGCACGCTCATGCGCCGCAAGCGCTACATGGACGCGCTGCGCACGCGGCTCGATCAGAGCTTGGAGCTCGCCGTCACCGACCAGCTCACCGGCCTCTACAATCGCCGCTTCCTCTACGCGCAGCTCAGCCCTTTGGTGCAGCGCGCGCAGTGTGGCGGCGACACGGTGTCGGTGATGGTGATCGACATCGATCACTTCAAACAGATCAACGATACGTTCGGCCACGACGCCGGAGACCGTGTGCTGCAAGAGGTCGCCGCGCGGATGGGCACCAATGTGCGTCCGTCGGACTACGCCTGCCGCATGGGCGGGGAAGAGTTTGTCGTCATCATGCCGGGCACGGCGGGCGATGTTGGCTGCCTCGCCGCCGAGCGCCTGCGCCGCCACATCAGCGCCGCGACCTTCCGCATTCCCGGCCAAGGCGAGCCGCTGGCCGTGACAGCCTCGATCGGCGTCGCCTCCAGCGAAGGCCCGGACGACACCACCGAAACGCTGCTGAAACGCGCCGATGAGGCGCTCTACGAAGCCAAACGCGCCGGCCGGAACCGCGTTGTGGGGAAAACGGCGCGCAGCGCCGCCTGATCTGGGTCCTCAGTCATTCCGGACGCGCGGAGCGCGATCCGGAACCCAGGGGACCGGGTGCGACGTGCAAAACAGCTTGATGCACTCAGGATAGGCCCCCCTGGGTTCCGGGTCTCCGCTTCGCTTCGCCCGGAATGACTGAGCTTCTATTCGGAAGGGCTAGTTTCCCGGAACGCTCCCTATGTTAGAAACACCCAAATGAACCAAGTCGAAGCCTACGCGCCCGAGCGGCATATCAAGATCCACGACCCGAACGTCGCCTTCCCCGGCATGGAAGCCGCCGGCAAGGTTGCTGCCGGGTGCTTGGACATGCTCGCGGCGGAAGTGCGCGAGGGCGTGACGACGGCGCGGCTCGATGACCTCTCGCGCCAATATTTGATGGATCACGGCGCGCTGCCGGCGTGCCTCTTCTATCGCGGCTACCGCCATACGATCTGCACCTCGCTCAATCACGTCGTCTGCCACGGCATCCCGGGAGACCGCACGCTGCGCGATGGAGACATTCTCAACATCGACGTCACCGCCATCATCGATGGCTGGCATGGCGACACCAGCCGCATGTACGGCGTCGGCGATGTGCCGCGCAAAGCGCAGCGTCTGATGGACATCACCTACGACGCGATGATGCGCGGCATCGAGACGATCAAGCCAGGCTCGACACTCGGCGATCTCGGCCACGCGATCCAGGCCTACGCAGAGAAAGAGCGCACCGCCGTCGTGCGCGAATTCTGCGGCCATGGCGTCGGCCAGATTTTCCACGATGCGCCGAACATCCTGCACTACGGCAAGCCGGGCCAAGGCCCGACACTGAAAGCCGGCATGATGTTCACGGTTGAGCCGATGCTGAACCTCGGCTCGCCGGGCGTGAAAGTGTTGGGCGATGGCTGGACGGCGGTGACCAAAGATAAGTCGCTCTCGTCGCAATACGAGCACACGGTCGGCGTCACGGAAGACGGCGTGAAAATTTTCACGCTCTCGCCGGCGGGCTTGCATACGCCGCACGCGAAAGCCGCGTAGTGGCGCGCCGCGGCGTCCGCGACGGCGAGGCGAAAGAGCGCAAAGCGCTCGACGCCGCCGTTCAGGACGCTGCGAGTTTTCTGTTCCAGATCGATGCTGAGATCGTACCGCCGGCTTCCAGCCGGCAGGCCGGCAAGGCGCCGGCGGTACAAGACAAGCCGCATTATCACGATCATCGCGGACGCCTGCGCAAGAAGTACGATGAAGCCGGCGCCGGCGCGCTCGCGGATTACGAGCTGTTGGAGATGATGCTGTTCCGCACCATCCCGCGCCGCGACACCAAACCGTTGGCGAAGTCGTTGCTGCAGCGTTTCGGCGATCTCGCTGGCGTGTTTGCCGCGCCGGTGCAGCGTTTGGCGGAGGTCGAGGGTTGCGGGCCAGCCGTTGCGCAGGATTTGAAGCTGATCCAATCCTTGATCGAACGCACTGCGCGCGCGGAGGCGATCCAGCGGCCTGTCGTGTCGTCGTGGTCGGCGCTCGTGAATTATTGCCGCACGGCGATGGCGCACGAGCCGCGCGAACAATTCCGCGTGCTGTTTCTCGACGTGAAGAACCAGCTCATCGCCGACGAGGTGATGAACGAGGGCACCGTCGATCACGCGCCGGTCTATCCGCGCGAGATCGCGCGCCGCGCGCTCGAACTCTCAGCCGCCGCCGTGATACTCTGCCACAACCACCCAAGCGGCGATCCCAAGCCCTCGGCGCAAGACATCCACATCACCCGCGAAATCGTCGCGGCGACGACGGCCGTCGGCGTGAAAGTGCACGATCACCTGATCATCGGCCGCAATGGCGCGGTGAGCTTTAAGACGATGGGGCTGCTTTAGAAATCGGCGCGGCCCCACGGAGTAAATTGCAGACCCCTCAGACCAGCATTCAAGATCGCGGACCTGAAGGTCGCATCGCAGCAAATCGTGGTTGGCTCGGTCGCTATACGGAAGACGCGCGCATCAGCAATGACCGCGCTCCTAAATACTATCCGACCGATTCCAAGCACACTCAGCGTTCGCTTCGCTCCGTCTGCATCATGGTTCGCGCCGAGGCCAGATCGGATCAAGTCTATGCAATCGATCGTCCTGACGACGTCGGTCAGCCAGTATTGCGGCGCGTTGCTCCCATCGCGAAACGTCATTGTCGCAGGTGTGAAGGCAAACGCCTGACCATCGACTTGTTCCAAAAGGTCGCGAGTTCGCGCTGACACGATCCAAACACCGCCCAACGTGCTGAATACGTCAGCTAGCAATGATCCTGGGGCGCCATTCAGATCAATCTTCGGATCGTCCAAGCCCGATCTGAGCTTGCTTCCCGGCGCCCGAAGCAAAAAATCCGCTGGCGGGTTGGACCATTGTCCATCAAGCCCCGCAGCTTCACTGCCCGTGACGATGAAGTACATCCTTCCGACACCCGGCGGACCGGGGTCATTCCCCTCGAACTCCTTCAAGATGTCGCCGAGGCTTATATTCGGGCGAGGCGAGGACTTGTCTTTCGTCACTCTGGCTTTCCCTTCGGAGCGGCGTCTCCTCTAGACAACCCCACCCCATCCATACACAAGTGTATGGCATAACAACTCGGACACCGAGGGGGAAACGCGGGTGACGACAGCAACGGCGGAGGCCGGCGCGGGTGCGCGTCCGGCGCAGAGTTTCGGAACTCCTGGCTATCGGGCCTACGTGCTCGGCACGCTGACGCTGGTCTACACGCTCAATTTCATCGACCGGAACCTGCTTTCGGTGATTGCCCAGCCGGTGATCAACGCGTTCCAATTGAGCGATAGCCAGTACGGCTTCCTCAACGGCCCGCCCTTCGCGATTTTCTACGCCTTCATGGGCATCCCGATCGCCATGGCGGCGGATCGCTTCAACCGCGTCGCCATCATCGCGCTGTGCATCGCTGTGTGGTCCGTCATGGCCGCGCTGTGCGGGCTTGCGACGAGCTTCGCGTTTCTGTTGATCGCACGCATCGGCGTCGCCATCGGCGAGGCTGGCTGTACGCCGCCGGCGAATTCGCTGATCGGCGATTATTTCAAAGCGCAGAGCCGCGCCAATGCGCTCGGCATCTATGCCATGGGCGTCACCATCGGCGGCGCGCTCGCCAACGCCTTCGGCGGGCCGATCGCGACGCAGCTCAATGGCGTCGTCGTTGAAGGCTGGATCAACGCGCTCAATCTCGGCGGCTTTTTCCAGGGCATTGATTGGCAGAACGTCGAAGGCTGGCGTCTGGCCTTCATCCTCACCGGCGCGCCGGGCGTGCTGATCGCGCTGATCGTGCTGTTCACGATCAAAGAACCACCGCGCGGGTTCTCCGATCCGGGCGGCGTCGCGGCGGACAAAGCCAATCTCGGCGAAACGCTGCGCTTGCTCGCGGGCAAGCCGACGTTCTGGTTCATGTCAGTCGGCGCGGCGCTGACCGCGCTCGTCGGCTACGGCCTCGCCGGCTTCCAAGCGCCGATGGCGCAGCGCCTGCACGGCATTTCGCCGGGCGAATTCGCGATCGGCTTCGGCGTGCCGCTGTCGCTCGCAGCTACATTCGGCGCATTCCTCGGCGGATTTCTCACTGAGAAGCTCACGCCGCGCTTCCCAAACGCGGTGACATGGCTGCCGGCGCTTGGGCTCTTGCTCTCGATCCCATTCTACGAGTTCGCGTTCTTCATGCCGGGTGAGCAGATCCAATTCGCGCTCGTGCTCTGGTGCATCGGGGCCGCGTTGCACTTCTCCTATCTCGGCTCGCAATATACGATCGGACAAGGCGTCGTGCCCGCACGCGCGCGCGCATCGGCGATCGCCATTCTGCTGCTGATCGTGGCGCTGATCGGCAACGGCCTCGGCCCGCAGATCGTCGGCTGGCTTTCCGACATGTTCATGCAGATGCAGCTGGCGAGCCACGGCGTCGCCGGCGACCTCACCGCCGACATGTGCCGCGCCCGCGATCTCTCCGCGCTCGGCGCTGAGCAACAGGAGGCCTGCCGCGTGTCGTACGGTGAGGGCTTGCGCCTCTCGATGGCGAGCACGGCGCTGATCTTCGTGCCCGCGGCCTTGCTTTTCCTGATCTCTGGCCGCACCTACCACCGCGATCTGGTCGCCAGGCACTGAGGGACAATGACTGACACGACTGCGCCGTTTCAGGGCCAAGGCTCAAAGTCCTACCGCGCCTATGTGCTCGGCGCGCTGCTCGTCATCTACACGTTCAATTTCGTTGACCGGATTCTGATCGCGATCGTGCAAGAGGCGATCAAGGAAGATCTGAACGTCAGCAATTTCGAGATGGGCATTCTTGGCGGCCCGGCGTTCGCGATCCTCTACACGCTCTGCGGCATTCCGATCGCCCGCTACGCGGAGCGTCATCACCGCATCAATATCGTCGCCATCGGCGCGGCGGTGTGGAGCGCGATGACGGCGCTCTGCGGCTTTGCCGCGAACTACACGCAGCTCCTGCTTGCGCGCATCGGCGTCGGCATCGGTGAAGCAGCGTGCATTCCGCCTTCGCATAGCGTGATCTCGGACTATTTCCCGGCTGATCGTCGCGCGTCGGCGCTTTCGATCTATGCGCTGGGCATTCCGATCGGCGCGAGCCTCGCGGCGATCGGCGGCGGTTGGCTGACGCAGAATTTCGATTGGCGCGCGGCGTTCTGGCTGCTCGGCGCACCGGGCTTGCTTGCAGCTGTGGTGTTGAAGCTTACCGTGAAAGAGCCGCCGCGCACCGGCATCACCTCGACGAAGGCGCCCAGCTTCTGTGAAGCGCTGAAGACGCTGGGCGGCAAACCTGCGTACTGGCACGCGGCGTTTGGCGGCGCGCTGATGAGCTTCGTCGGCTATGGCAGCTCGCAATTCCTCGTCTCGTACATGGTGCGCAGCTACGATCTCGCGCCGACGCTGCCGGAAGAGATCGCCATCGCCAGCTACACGTTCGGGCTGATCGCCGGCGTCGCCACGGGCCTCGGCACATTCCTTGGCGGCTTCCTCTGCGATCGGCTCGCCCACAAGCACAAGAACGTGCTCGCCTGGCTGCCGGCGCTCGGCATGGCGATCGCCATTCCGCTCTACGCTGGCGCGTTCTTCCAGAGCACGTTTGCTGGCGCGGTCGCGTTCCTGCTGCTCGCGCCGATCTTCCACTACCTCTATCTCGGGCCGCTGTTCGCGATCGCCCAGGGCGTCGCCGAACCGCGCATCCGCGCGACCTCGACCGCAATCGTGCTGCTGATCGTGAACCTGATCGGCTACGGCCTCGGGCCACCCTTCGTTGGCCTGATGAACGACTTCCTCGCCAACATGCTGCTGCAAGCTGACGGGCTCACGCTCGCCGCCTGCCGCGCGGGCGAGGCGGACGCCGCCACCTGCGCCGCCGCCGAGGGCCTCGGCCTCAAATACGCGCTTTCGTTCGCGCTGGTGTTCATGGCGTGGGCGGCCCTGCATTTCCTGTGGGCTGGCCGTACGCTGGCGCGGGACCGCGTGAGTTGACGCGCCGGGCCTGGGGCCGCAAACCGTGCCCCCATGATTCCGCGTTACGCCCGCCCAGAAATGACGGCCATTTGGGAGCCGGAGAGCCGTTACGGCATTTGGCTTGAGATCGAGACGCTGGCCATGGAGGCGATGGCGGAACTCGGCACGATCCCCAAAAGCGCCGCCGACGAATACCGCGCCAAAGGCAAGTTCGACGTCGCCCGCATCGATGAGATCGAGCGCGAGGTGAAGCACGATGTGATCGCGTTTCTGACGAGTGTCGCCGAGCATGTCGGCCCGGAAAGCCGCTTCGCGCACCAGGGCATGACGAGCTCCGACGTGCTCGACACCTGCTTGGCCGTCCAACTCGTGCGCGCCAGCGATCTGCTGATCGCCGGCTGCGAGCGGGTGATGGCGGCGCTCAAGAAGCGCGCGATCGAACACAAGATGACGCCGTGCATCGGCCGCAGCCACGGCATCCATGCCGAGCCGACGACGTTCGGCCTCAAGCTCGCGGGCCACTACGCCGAATTCGCGCGCAACCTCGAGCGCCTGCACATGGCGCGCTTCGAGGTCGCGACCTGCGCGATCTCTGGCGCCGTCGGCACCTTCGCGCAGATCGATCCGCGCGTTGAGGAATACGTCGCGAAGAAACTCGGCCTCGTGCCCGAGCCTGTGTCGACGCAAGTGATCCCACGCGATCGCCACGCCGCGTTCTTCGCGGCGCTCGGCGTTGTCGCTAGCGGTATAGAGCGGCTCGCGACGGAAGTGCGCCACCTGCAGCGCACCGAGGTGCTGGAGGCGGAAGAATTCTTCGAGCCGGGCCAGAAGGGTTCCTCGGCCATGCCGCACAAGCGCAACCCGGTGCTGACGGAAAATCTCTGCGGCCTCGCACGTCTCGTGCGCAGCGCGGTGACGCCGGCGATGGAGAACGTCGCGCTCTGGCATGAGCGCGATATCAGCCACTCAAGCGTCGAACGCGGCATCGGTCCGGACGCGACGATCCACCTCGATTTCGCGCTGCATCGCATGGCGATGGTGATCGAGAAACTCGTCGTTTATCCGGAGAACATGGCGCGCAATCTGGCGCTGCTCGGCGGACTGCACAATTCGCAACGCGTGATGCTGGCGCTGACGCAAGCAGGCGTTTCGCGTGAGGACGCCTACCGCCTGGTGCAGCGGAACGCCATGGCTGTGTGGCAAAGCCCGCCGCCGCGCGCGGAAACGGCTTTGATCGATCGGCTGAAAGCGGATGCGGATGTCACCGCGAAGCTCGACGCGGCCACGCTCGAAGGCTGCTTCAACGACGCGCACCATTTCGCCCGCGTCGACGACATCTTCAAACGCGTGTTCGGCTAGGTCGCGCCGCCGGCGCTGATCTTTTCTTCGATCGTTTGCGTCAGCTGCTGCATTTCAGAGCGGACGCGTTGCGCGCGGTTGAAATAACGCTGCCGCAGATCATAAGCACGCTCGCGATCGCCGCGCTCTTCCAGACGCTGAGCGCGTTGTTCAACACGCTGCGCCTCGACCTGCTCACGCGCCATCAATTGCTGCAGGCGCATCACTTCCGGGCACGCCGCTTCCATGCCGTCGCGAAACACGCGGCGTTCGTCACCGAAGCTCATCGAGAGATTGATCAACCGCGCTGAATCGCGCGCTTCACCCGCGAGATCGCTGGAACGAACATAGCCAGCGATGAGCCCGCCCATCACCGCGAGTTCGCCGCCGCCCATCTCACGCTCGCCTTTAAGCGCGCTAAAGAAATCCGGCCACACCACGCCTTCGGCCGCCTGCGCGCGCGAATAGGCGCTCACGGCGGCGCGAAACGTCGCCCGCCCTTCGGCGCTGCAAATGTCGACATTCGCCGCACCGCGCCCGACCGCCGATACGATCGTCTCGGCTTCTTCCGCCGTCAGCGTCGGCGCCGCGGCCGAACACGCGCTCAAGAGCGCCATCGCGCCCACCACAACACGCCGCATGATTTCGCTCCCGCCCGGATCATCGCGCCAAAGCGTGGAGGAAGGGTTTGGTGACAGAGTTAAACGGGCGTTGGGGATTGGGGCTAGGGTTTTGGGGATTGGGTTTTCGGGATTGGGGATTTGGGAGCTCCACTTCCAAACTCCAGCCCCGAGCGCTCGATCGATGGCTAGAGACAAGGCGCTTGCGCGCCCGCCGGGGGCCCCGGCCCCAGCCGCCCCAATCCCGATCCCCCCAATCCCCAATCCCCAATCCCCAATCCCTAATCCCCAGCCCCCAATCCCGCCCACACAGCGCCCACTTGACCCGCCGCCCCTCACATGCTTTGTGTTTCAAAGTTCTTTGTATGGAGGCTAATTTGATCGCCCGTATCGCTGCTCTCGCCGTCGCCCTGTCCGCGCTTTGCGTTGCGCCGGCCCTCGCCCAACCGCAGTCCGCGCCTGCCGCGCAGCAAGCCCATCGCGGCCCGGACATCGCCGCTCAAACGGCGGCGATGCAGCGCATCGCTGGCATGATTGGCGATTGGCGCGGCGAGGTCGCTGTGACCTTCCCGACCCCGCGCACGGTCTATCAGGTGGAGCACATCGAGAGCGCGATGGACGGCCTGCTGCTCGTCATCCGCGGCAATGGCTACGCTGACGCCTCGCGCACGGGCGCGCCGATTTTCCGCGCTTTTGGCGTGATTTCGTACAATGAGCAGCGCCAGATCTACGAGTTCCGCGTCTACAATGACGGCCGCGCCACCACCGCCGAGGCGCGCTTCCTCGACGATGGCCGTCTGCAATGGACGATGAATTTCGCGCCGGTGATCGTGCGCTACACGATCACGCTCGACGGCGATCGCTGGAACGAGGTCGGCGAGATGAGCCGCGACAATGGCGCAACCTGGTCGCGGACGCTGGAGATGAACCTCACGCGCGTCCGCTAACCTATGGCCGGGGTCTCAGGTCCCAGACGCGATCTGGGAGCGGGCCTCGGCCAAGCACTCTTCCATCTTGGAGCGGATCTGGTGGTCCGACACGGTGACCGAGTGGAGGTCCAGATCGGCGCGGAGCTTCTTGAACAGATCTTCCGCGCCGGCCTCTTCCAGGTCCGCGATCACCACGGACTTCGCATAATCGGCCGCCGCATCGTCCGCGAGGCCCATGAGACCGGCTGCCCAGAGGCCCGTGAGCTTAGCCCGACGCGCCTGTGCCTTGAATTCAAGCTCTTGATCTAGCTGGAATTTTGTTTCCTGCCCGCGGCGACGGTCGTCAAATTCGCTCATTCCTCGGCCTCGTCTGGCTAATTTCTCGGCTATCTGTAAGAAGCCCCGCCCGGGCTATCAACCCAGGCGCCTCGAAGCATCGCCCGACAGCGGCGCGGCATTGTGGCGCCAACGCCCGTAACCTAAGTTCCAACCCTGACGCGTCGCGATTCCGCTGACCGCGCTACCGGCGTCGCCGGAGCCCCTGAGGAGGGCCCCAATGTCCCGTCGCAAGAAGATTTACGAAGGCAAGGCCAAGATCCTGTACGAGGGTCCGGAGCCCGGCACGCTCATCCAATATTTCAAGGACGACGCCACCGCCTTCAACGCGCAGAAGAAGGCGATCCTTGAGGGCAAGGGCGTCATCAACAACCAGATCTCCGGGTTCATCATGCAGAACCTGAACGCGATCGGCGTGCCCACCCACTACATCAAGACGATGAACATGCGCGAGCAGCTGGTTCGCGAAGTCGAGATCATCCCGCTTGAAGTGGTGTGCCGCAACGTGGCGGCCGGCTCGCTCTCGACGCGCCTCGGCATCGAGGAAGGCACGCCCCTGCCGCGTTCGATCATCGAGTTTTACTACAAGAACGATGCGCTCGGCGATCCGATCGTCGCGGAGGAGCACATCACCGCGTTCAATTGGGCGAGCACCCAAGAGATCGACGACATCATGGCGCTGACCTTGCGCGTGAACGATTATCTGTTCGGCCTGTTCGGCGGCGTCGGCATCAAGCTGATCGATTTCAAAATCGAATTCGGCCGCCTCTACGAAGGCGACATGGTCCGCACCGTCATCGCTGATGAGATCAGCCCCGACAGCGCGCGGCTGTGGGACATGCAGACCAACGAGAAAATGGACAAGGACCGCTTCCGCCGCGA
>CAZZFE010000049.1:0-30472 GCA_964653495.1 uncultured Terricaulis sp.
TCAGCACCCAGAAGCCGAGATCCTGCAGGATCGCGCCGACGCGGAAGATGTTGTGATACGAACCGATCACCCACATCGCGCCGTCGTCCTTCAGCACGCGGCGCGCTTCGCGCATCCAATTGCGCGTGAATTCGTCATAGGTCGCGAAGTCCGCGAACTTGTCCCAATCGTCGTCGACGCCATCGACCACGGATTGATCCGGCCGCGTGAGCCCGCCGCCGAGTTGAAGATTGTAGGGCGGGTCCGCGAACACGAGATCGACGCTGCCATCGGGGATGAGCTTCATCGCCTCGATGCAATCGCCAATGATGATCTGATCGATCGGCGCCGGCGTGCTGCCGCCGCCCGTGTTCGACGCCACCAGCTTGAGGCCCGAGGAATTGCGTTTGCGCGTCATGGTCCCACCCGAGAGGGCCCGCGCCGCGTTGTCCCCACGCGCGAGCCGAAGGACGCACATTCAAGCTTGACGGTTAACGGAGAATCAACCGCGCACGAAACGATCTGAAAAAGTTTCGGCAGCGTTAACTAGATATGGGGCCGAAAAGGCGTGCGCCGCCAACATCTGCGAGTGCACCCTTCCCCGGATGGCCGCGTAGCGGACAGTCCGGGGCCCATAACCCCAAATGCTGAGTTTATGGGCCCCGGACTTGGCCTGCGGCCGATCCGGGGATGGGTTATTAGGAAGCGGCCTTCATCGCCGCCTGCGCCTCGAGGGCTTCGCGGATTGGTTTGAAGCTGCGGCGGTGGATGGCGCACGGGCCCAAGGCGGCCAGCGCCTTTTGATGCTCCGGCGCGCCATAGCCTTTGTGCTTGGCGAAACCGTAGCCGGGATAGAGCCCGCAGGCCTCCACCATCAAAGCGTCGCGGTGCACCTTGGCGATGATCGAAGCGGCGGAGATCGAGGCGACGTAGGCGTCGCCATCGACAATGGTTTCGACCGGGCAGGGCAGGTCCGAAGGGGCGGAATTGCCGTCGATCAGGATCGCGACTGGCGCCTCCGGCAACGCCTCAAGCGCGCGGCGCATGGCTAGGTGGGTCGCCTGCAGGATGTTGATCTCGTCGATCTCGACGGGGCTCGCCATGCCGACGCCGACCATGGCGCACGCGCGGATCGCTTTGGCCAGCTCCTCGCGGGCGTCGGCGCTCAAGGCTTTCGAGTCCGCCAGCCCCTTCGGCCGGCCCTTTTTCGGCAGGATCACCGCCGCGGCCACGACTGGCCCGGCCCAGGGCCCGCGCCCCGCCTCATCGATCCCGCAAATGCCCCCGAACGGCGTCATGGGAGCGGACATTCTTAAGATTCCGGCCGCGGCGCAAACGGCGCTCGCACGGACGCTTGATACTAGAGCCGGCGGGCTTTACGCGTTCGCACAATGTCCGCCAACAAGACGCCCCGCTGCTTCCAGGATGTGATCCTGACGCTCCAGAATTACTGGGCTGAGCAGGGCTGCGCGATCCTGCAGCCGTATGACGAGCAAGTCGGCGCCGGCACGCTGCATCCGGCGACCACATTGCGCGCGCTCGGGCCGAAGCCGTGGCGCGCTGCGTACGTGCAGCCGTCGCGCCGGCCGAAGGACGGGCGCTACGGCGAGAACCCGAACCGGCTGCAGCACTATTATCAGTATCAGGTGATCCTGAAGCCGAACCCGCCGAACCTGCAGGATCTCTATCTGCAATCGCTCGTGCGCATCGGCATTGATCCGCTGCTGCACGACATTCGCTTCGTCGAAGACGATTGGGAAAACCCGACAGTCGGCGCCTGGGGGCTCGGCTGGGAAGTGTGGTGCGATGGGATGGAGGTGTCGCAATACACCTACTTCCAGCAAGTCGGCGGCTTGGACGTGCGCCCGGTGAGCGGCGAACTCACCTACGGGCTTGAGCGCTTGGCGATGTACGTGTTCGGCGTCGATCGCGTGTACGATCTGCCGTTCAACGATCCGGACTCTGCGACACCGCTGACCTATGGCGACATCTTCCTCGAAAACGAGAAGCAGCAATCGCGTTTCAATTTCGAGCTCAGCGATGCTGAGCAGAATTTGAGATGGTTTGAGGACGCTGAGCGCACGGCCCACCGGCTCTTGGGAGAGGGCGCGGTGCTGCCGGCGTTCGATTACACGCTGAAAGCGTCGCACTTGTTCAATCTGCTCGACGCCCGCGGCGTCGTGAGCCCGACAGAACGTCAAAGCTTCATCGCGCGCGTGCGCGACCTGGCGAAAGGCTGCGCCAAAGCGTGGGAAGATTCGGAGCTTGCACAATGAATGTTCAAGACAAAGCTCCCACCTCCTCCTCGATGGAGGAGGTGGCCGCGAAGCGGCCGGAGGAGGTGCGCCCTCCAGCGGCGACGAGTGAGCCTCACGAGGCTCAGTCGGATGCATCGAGGGCGTCACCCTCCCCGCGCTCCGCGCGGCCCTCCCATCGAGGGAGGGCGGAGAGCGCGCTCAGTGAAGAGCGGAGCACGCCCCGCGATTGGCTCCGCGCCCGCGCCAAGGCGATGCGCTCGGATATGACGCCCCACGAAAAAGCGATGTGGCGCTTGTTGCATGAGGGCGAGCTCGTTGCGCTGAATTGGCGCCGCCAAGCCGCGTTCGGCAGCGCCATCCTCGATTTTGTCTCGCACTCGGCGCGCCTGGTGATCGAGGTCGACGGCGCTCAACACGCGACGCTCGCGCAATCTGAACACGACACGCTGCGTACGGCATGGCTGGAGCGCGAGGGCTATCGCGTTCTTCGTTTCTGGAACAACGAAGCGATCAGCGAACGCCAAGGCGTCTGGGAGGCGATTCACAGCGCTGCGTCAGAGACGAGTGCGTTTGCGCGTATGCTGCGCTGGAGAAATCTCCACGATGCACAGATCCAACAGAACAACGCACGGATCGCCTCCTCCTCGATGGAGGAGGCGCCGCGAAGCGGCGGAGGAGGTGCGCCCTCCGACGGCAACGAAGGAGCCTCGCGAGGCTCAACCCGTAACATCGAGGGCGCACCTCCTCAGTCAGCGCTGCGCGCTGACAGCTCCTCCATCGAGGAGGAGCGGGGGCGCACTACGATCGAGGATGATCGTCACTAATGCCGCAATTGCTTCTGGAATTCTTCAGTGAGGAAATTCCCGCGCGTATGCAGAAGCGCGCGGAGGAGGATTTGGCGCGCGCGCTTGGTGAGAGGCTCAAGGGCGCCGGCCTCGACGCCAAAGCGATCAAGACGTTCTCCTCGCCGCGCCGCATCGGTGCGGTGATTGACGATCTGCCGGGCAAGGCGGCGGACGTGAACGAAGAGAAGAAGGGGCCGCGCGTTGGTTCGCCGGATCAGGCGATCCAGGGCTTTCTGAAAAGCGCCGGGCTTGCGTCCATCGATCAAGCGCAGATCGTTGAGGACAAGAAAGGCGCGTTCTACGTCGCGCGCATCGAACGCGCCGGCCGCGAGACGAGTGCGATCGTGCAGGAGATCGTGCCGGAGATTGTGCGCGGCTTTCCGTGGCCGAAATCGATGCGCTCGCAATCGAGCGATCTGCAATGGGTGCGCCCGCTGCACAACATCTGCTGCATCTTTGATGGCAAGGCGGTGAAGGTCGCCATTGATGGCGTTGGCAGTGAGGGCGTCACGTGGGGCCATCGCTTCCATGCGCCGGAGGCGATGCCGGTTTCGAGCGCGAGCGACCACGCATCGAAGCTGCGCGGCGCCAAAGTGCTGATCGAGCGCGACGAGCGCAAGCAGATCATCCTCGAGCAAGCCAAGAAGCTGTGCGCCGCGAAGGGGCTGGAGCTGGTTGAAGATATCGGCCTGCTCGAAGAGGTCGCGGGCCTTGTCGAGTGGCCGGTGACGTTGCTCGGCGACATGGACCCGGCGTTTCTCGATCTGCCGGGCGAGGTGATCCGCCTCTCCATGCGCACGCACCAGAAATATTTTGCCGTGCGCGATCCGAAAACTGGCAAGCTCGCGCCGCACTTCATCACGGTGGCGAACGTCGAAGCGAAAGACGGCGGCAAAGCCATCGCCGCCGGTAATGCGCGTGTGCTGAGCGCGCGTTTGAATGATGCGCGCTTCTTCTGGGACACGGACAAGAAAACGCCGCTCTACACCGATGAGCGCAAGGCGAAGCTGGAGAAGATTGTCTTCCACCAGAAGCTCGGTTCTGTGTGGGATAAGGTCGAGCGCGTGAAGGCGCTGGCGGCCGAGCTGTGCGCGGTGACGGGCGCGGACGTCGAGCAAGTCAAACGCGCCGCCGAACTCTGCAAAATGGATTTGGTGACGGAGACGGTTGGCGAATTTCCGGAGCTGCAAGGGCAGGTGGGGCGGCAGCTTTACGCGCCGGAGAAAGGCGCAAACGCCAGCATCGCCGCTGCGATCGAAGATCATTATCGCCCTCTCGGCCCGAACGATCGCGTGCCGGAAGACAAAGTCGCCGTCACGCTCGCGCTGGCGGACAAGCTGGATACGCTCGCAGGCTTTTGGGTCATTGAAGAAAAGCCGACGGGATCAAGTGACGCGTTCGGCTTGCGTCGCGCAGCGCTAGGGGTTGTCCGCATTGTCTTGGATCGCGGCGCAAGATTGCGCTCGGCCGGTTATTTCGCGGCGATGCTGCCTCATGCTGTGAGGCGGAGCGCGGTTGGCGAGAACTCGTGGCCTGCACTCAAAGAAGCCTTGGCGCGGAGCGACGTTCCTGGTGATGTCCTTCACGGCGTTGCGGAGGCGCTGGTCGCGGATCTCCTCGCCTTCCTAGCCGATCGCCTCAAAGTCCAGTTGCGCGACCAAGGCAAGCGTCACGATCTGGTCGACGCCGTCTTCGCGCTCGGCGACGACGATCTCGTTCGCATCGTCGCGCGCGTCGAGGCGCTCGACGCGTTTCTCAAATCGCAAGACGGCGCGAACTTGCTCGCCGGCTACAAGCGCGCAGCCAACATTCTGGCGGCGGAAGAGAAGAAGCAAAAGTGGAGCGCGGAGGACGCGAAGGGCTATGTCGATGCGTCCAAGCTCGTCGAGCCCGCAGAGAAGGCGCTGCACGCCGCGCTCGACAGCGCAATCCCGACCGCGCGATCGGCGGTTGAGCGCGAAGATTTCGCCGCGGCGATGAAAGCGCTCTCGGGCCTGCGCGCGCCGGTCGATGCCTTCTTCGAAGGCGTGCTCGTCAACGCCGAAGACGCGAGCCTGCGCCGCAATAGACTTTTGTTGCTCTCGCGTTTACGCGAAGCGCTGTCCGCGGTGGCGGATTTCTCGAAGATCGAGGGATGAACGAACGACGCGCAGAATCTCCCCCTCTCCCTTGCGGAGAGGGGGCGGGGGGTGAGGGGCGTCCAACCGCCGCGCCGGCAAACGAGCGCGCTCAAAAACGCGGTCACGGATGGGCGCCTGCGCACGGCGAAGATCGCCAGAAGGATCACGCGCGCACAAAACTGCGCGCCGCGCGACAGCGCAAAGATATGACGCCGTCAGAGAAGGAGCTTTGGAAGCTGCTTCGCTCGATCGAAGGCCATACGTTCCGCCGCCAGCCGCCCATTGGCGATTACGTGTTCGATTTCGCCAACTACGCTGCGCGGCTGCTCATTGAGATTGACGGTTCGATCCATCGCCTCCCCGACGTGCAGGCGAACGACAAAGCCAAAGAAATTTACGCCATCACGCAGGGCTTCCGCGTGCTGCGTTTTGCAAACCACGACGTGTGGGATCGTCCAGCGTGGGTCGTCGCCGAAGTGCGCGCCCGCCTCGCCGCCCCTCACCCCCCAACCCCCTCTCCGCAAGGGAGAGGGGGGGAGAGCGCGCAATGACGACACAATGGGTCTACGGTTTCGGCGCTGGTGAAAGCGCGGGGGATGCGTCGATGAAGACGCTGCTTGGCGGCAAGGGCGCCAACCTCGCGGAAATGTCGAAGCTTGGCCTGCCGGTGCCGCCCGGCTTTACGGTGACGACGGAAGTTTGCGTCCATTATTACGACAACGGCCGCAAATATCCCGCCGATCTCAACGCGCAATTCGAAGCCGCGCTCGCGGCGCTTGAGAAGAAGGCCGGCAAGACATTCGGCGATCCGTCGAACCCGCTGCTTGTCTCCGTGCGCTCCGGTGCGCGCGCGTCGATGCCGGGCATGATGGATACGGTGCTGAATCTCGGGCTCAACGATCAAACCGTCGAAGGCCTCGCCAAGCTCTCTGGCGACAAGCGCTTCGCCTACGATTCCTATCGCCGCTTCATCCAGATGTATTGCGATGTCGTGCTCGGCCTTGAGCACGGCGTGTTCGAGGAGATTCTCGGCTCCTACAAAGAGAGCAACGATTATCGCTACGACACCGACCTCACCGCCGAGGATTGGGAGAAGGTCGTCGCCGACTACAAGCGCGCAGTGGAGCGCGAGCTTGGTTCGCCATTTCCGCAGGATGCGAAGGCGCAGCTCTGGGGCGCTGTCGGCGCCGTGTTCCAAAGCTGGATGAGCGATCGGGCGATCTTCTATCGCAAGCACAACAACATCCCCGAAAGCTGGGGCACGGCCGTCAACGTGCAGGCGATGGTGTTCGGCAACATGGGCGAGACGAGCGCGACCGGCGTTGCGTTCACGCGCAATCCGTCGACGGGCGAGAAGCTCTATTACGGCGAGTACCTGATCAACGCGCAGGGCGAGGATGTCGTCGCCGGCATTCGCACGCCGAAGCCGCTGACGGTGCAGGCGCGCAAGGCGATGGGCGATGAGGGGCTGTCGCTCGAAGAAGCGATGCCGGAAGCGTATCGCGAACTCGCGGCGGTGTTCGACAAGCTCGAAGGCCACTACCGCGACATGCAGGACATCGAGTTCACGATCGAACGCAACAAGCTCTACATGCTGCAGACGCGCAACGGGAAGCGCACCGCGAAAGCGGCGTTGCGTATCGCCGTGGAGATGGCGCGCGAGGGCTTGATTAGCGAAAGCGAAGCGGTGCTGCGTGTCGATCCCGCGCAGCTGGATCAGCTCCTGCACCCGACGATCTCGCCGAGCTACGTGCGCGATCTCATCTGCAAAGGCTTGCCGGCTTCGCCGGGCGCGGCATCGGGCATGGTGGTGTTCGATAGCGACGAGGCCGAAGCGCTTTCGCATCGCGGCGTCATCCTTGTGCGCGAGGAAACGAGCCCGGAAGACATTCACGGCATGCACGCCGCGCGCGCCATCGTCACCGCCCGTGGCGGCATGACGAGCCACGCGGCTGTTGTTGCGCGCGGCATGGGGCGTCCATGCGTCTCCGGCGCCGGCGATGTGCGCATCAACGAGAAAGAGGGCGTGTTCCGGGCGCTCGGCCGCGTGATCAAGAAGGGCGATGTCATCACCGTCGATGGCTCGACGGGTGAGGTGCTGTTCGGCGCGGCGGAAATGGTGGAGCCTGAGCTCACCGGTGATTTCGCGACGATCATGGAATGGGCTGACCGTGCGCGCCGCATGAAAGTGCGCGCCAACGCGGAAACGCCGGAAGATGCGCGCACGGCTGTGAAGTTCGGCGCTGAAGGCATCGGCCTTTGCCGCACCGAGCACATGTTCTTCGACGCAAACCGCATCGCTGCGGTGCGCGAGATGATCTTGTCGGAAACGACGGAAGGCCGCGTCGCGGCGCTTGCCAAGCTCGGGCCGTTCCAGCGCAAGGATTTCGCTGAGCTGTTCCGCATCATGGGCGATCGGCCGGTGACGATCCGGTATCTCGATCCGCCACTGCACGAATTCCTCCCGCACACGGAAGAGGATTGCGCCGATGTCGCGAAGGCGACGGGGCTCGATGCAAAGGCGTTGCTCGCGCGTTCGAAAGAACTCGCGGAAGTGAATCCGATGCTCGGCTTCCGCGGGTGCCGTCTCGCGATCGTCTATCCCGAGATCTACGAAATGCAGACGCGCGCGGTGTTTGAAGCCGCGTGCGATGTGTTTGCTGAAACGGGCAAAGCGCCTGTTCCTGAAATCATGATCCCGTTCGTGTTGGCGAAGCGCGAATTGGATTTGCTCAAAGCGCGCGTCGATGCGATCGCCGCTGAAGTGATGAACGAGCGCAAAGCAAAAATTGCTTACCTCGTCGGCACCATGATCGAGCTGCCGCGCGCGGCTCTCCTCGCAGGCGAAATCGCCGAGACCGCCGAGTTCTTCTCGTTCGGCACCAACGATCTCACGCAAACCACGATGGGCCTTTCGCGCGACGATTCCGCTAAGTTCCTCGGAACCTTCGTTGAGCGCGGGGTCTTACCTATCGACCCGTTCGTAACAATTGACGCCGCCGGTGTCGGCGAACTGGTTCGGCTGGCCTGCGAGCGAGGCAGGGCCCAGCGGGCAGGGCTCAAGCTTGGCGTCTGTGGGGAACACGGCGGCGACCCGGAATCGGTGGCCTTCTTCGAGGCTGCCGGGCTCGATTACGTGTCCTGCTCACCGTACCGGACGCCGATCGCCCGGCTGGCGGCGGCCCAGGCCGCACTCGCAAAAAGTTAAGTTAACCCGCCTTTACCCAGCGGAAGGTGGCGTTACAGGGTGTGGTGTGGCGTCACGGCTACACTCGCTCCGCTGGCGAAACGGCACGATCTTCGCAAGTCCTTACCCCGCAAGGGCTGCAGCCGAATGGCTGCGGTCCTGGGTTGCCGCCTCGGCGCCCCAAGATGAGCTTCAAGTTCAGCGGGACCTCCAACCATGAACAAAAAGTCAATCGCGGGCCTCTGGGGCCTCCTATATGCCCGCCATGCTGAGCCGCCGAATAAGAGCGCAGGCATCGTTGGGCGTCCGTCACAGATTTATTGGCAGCGACTTGTGCCAAAACTGGACGGCTTTAAGCGGGGCTTAATGTTTATACCGTTGTTCTGGCGTCGACTGACCACGTTTGCGGGAACGCTACGGGCCCAAATTATGGTTGAGATCGAACGGAACCCTCTGGCCGTGCGCCAGGGCGCAGCGACCATCGTCTGCATTGCCGCGGCTGCCGTGGCGATGCCGGTGATTGCGCATCGCGCCGCTGAGCAGCGCGAAGGGGCGGATTGGGCCGCGCGTTCAACCGCGTTCCAAGCCGAACTGCAGCAACAGGTGCTTGCCTCGAGCGAGCCGAGCGCCCGCGTCGAGCTGGTGGCGTTCCGCACTGGCAGCGATGGCCTGCGCGCCCGCGGCCAAGGCACGCTCTTCGAAAACGACACTCACGCCATGCTGGTCCAAGCCGCGCTGCGCGGCCCGCTTGCGCCGACGACGAACGAGACGCCGGCCCGCCGCGAGACCGACATCAACATGCGCGAGCTGAACTGCTTGGCGCAGGGCATTTATTACGAAGCGCGTGGCGAGACTCAGCGCGGCCAGCAGGCCGTGGCCGAGGTCATCATGAACCGTGTCCGCTCGCCGGCTTATCCGAACACCGTCTGCGGCGTCGTCTATCAAGGCTCGCATCGCGCGACCGGCTGCCAATTCACCTTCACCTGCGACGGTTCGCTGAACCGCCGTCCGCGCGGCCGCGCCTGGGAAACCGCGCAGCACATCGCCGAGCTGGTGCTAAAGGGCTACACGCGTCCGCTCACCGGCCGCGCCACGCACTATCACACCCACGCCGTGAACCCGGTGTGGTCGGCCGGTCTCGTGCCGACGGTGTCGATCGGCGACCACCAATTCTATCGCTTCCCGAACAGCCAAGAGCGCCCGATCTATCAGGCGGCGCTTGAGCGGCGTCGCGGCAGCGGTCGCCGTGGTGCGGCGGAACTCATTCCGCCGGCAGACGAAGCTGTGGTGGAAGAGGTGATCGAAGCGACGGCCACTGAAGCCGCCGCCGAAGCGCCCGCACCAGCAACCCCCGCCGCCGACGCGCCGATCGCGACGACGGAAGAAGTCGCCACCTAAACTCAATCGTTCGCAAGTTGGAGCGCGGGCTTCCAAGCCCGCATGCGCGCCCGGAGGCGCGCGATCCAACCTGCACGCACTCAGTCGTCGATCACCATCGTCTTCTTGATGTTGTTGCGCATCGCGTTGGGGAAGAACCGCGCCGCGAAACGCGCGCGCTCTGCTTCCTTGCCGACCATGTAGTGGATCTCGTTGCCGTGTGCGGCGTCCCATGCGCGTTCGGCCGCCATACGCACGGGATAGATCGGCGTTTTGTTTTCAATCAGCGCATCACGAATGCGCCGATTGGTGTTCGCCTCGCCATGATCAAGGATCGCGGTGTCGACGAACCACGGCATCAAGCTCACGACGCGCACGCCATAGCGCGAATATTCAACATCAAGCGCTTCGGTTAAGCCGCGCACGCCAAACTTCGTCGCGCAATACACCGCAAGCTTCGGCGCGCCGAAAACGCCCGCGACTGACGCCGTGTTGACGATGCGCGCGCCTGGCGTTTCGCGCAGCAAAGGCAAAGCCGCGATCGCGCCTTTGATCACGCCTTTGAGGTTCACATCGATGGTCAGATCGATGTCGTCCTCTTGCATTTCTTCAAGCCAGCCGCCGCGGCCAACGCCGGCATTGTTGAACAGCACATTCATGCGCCGGTTCGTCGCTTGGCCGAAGGCTTCGACCGCGCGATCCCAGCCTTTGCCGTCACGCACGTCGAACGTCATCGCCATGCGTTGGCCTTCGGGCAGCAGCGCCGACGTTTCCTCAAGCCCTTGCGCGTTCACGTCGAACAAACCGACGAACCAGCCGCGCTCAGCGAAGAGCTGCGCTGTCGCGCGGCCGATGCCGGAGCCTGCGCCGGTGATGAAGATGCATTTCTGCTGGTCTTGTCTGGTCATGGGCTGCATCGGAGCGCGTGTTTCCGTGCGCCGTCAAGCGTGCCGCAACGTCCGCCGCAGTGCGGCGGGCGGGGCGCCGTACAAGCGCACGAACGCGCGCCGCATCCGCTCGCTATCGCCAAAGCCGGTGCGCCGCGCGATCTCCTGGATCGCGCCGCCCGCTTCCAACGCGGTGCGCGCCGCTTCGATGCGCATGCGTTCAACCGCCTTCGCCGGAGTAACGCCAATCTCGTCCGTGTAAGCGCGTGCGAAATTTCGCGGGCTCATCGCTGCTTGCGCCGCGAGCGCCTCGACCGAAAGATCTTCCGCCAGATGCTCGCTGATCCACGCATTGAGTTTGGCGAAGCGCTCGCTGCCAAAATCGAGCAAGGCCGAATGTTGTGTCTGCCCGCCCGGGCGCTTCGCATGCACCACCATCTCGCGGGCGACCTCGTTGGCGATGTCGGCGCCGAGATCTTCGGCGATCATCGCCAGCGCTAGATCGATGCCGGCGGTGACGCCTGCGGAGGTCCACACGCCATCTTTCACGAAGATGCTGTCCGGCTCCACGCACACGCTCGGAAACAGCTTCGCCATTTGCGGCGCGCGCCGCCAATGCGTGGTCGCGCGTTTGCCGTCGAGCAGGCCCGCTTGCGCGAGCACGAACGATCCGGAGCACACGCTCGACATCCGCCGCACGCGCGCGCGCTTCAGAAACGCCATCAGCTTCGCGTCGCGCATCGCCTCCGCCGTGCCGCCGCCGCCGACGACCATGATCGTATCGGCGCCCGCTGCGCTCAGTTTCTCCGCTGGCATCGCTACGCCGGACGACGAGCGGATCATGCCGGGCGCGCTGGCGATGATCTTCAACTCGTATGCGTCGCGCGCGAACCGCGTGGCGATCTCGAACGCGGCAATAGGCCCGGCAGCGTCGAGGATTTGAAATCCTGGAAAGATCACCAGATGCACGCGGCGCGGGGTGGAAACGCGCTTTGGCCGAAAAGGTGGGTTCTTTGACATTTCCGCCAAGCCTGCCCCGGCGCAGTATCGGCGTCAACAGGAGGCCAGCCCATGCCGACGCCGCTCAAAATCGTCTTCATCCTCTATCCGCGCCTCACGCAGCTCGATTTCACCGGGCCGTACGAAGTGCTCGCGCGCATGCCGGGCGCGGAGGTGGTTGTCGCGTCGAAAGAGGGCGGCGAACTCAGGAGCGAACTCGGGCTGGCGTTCGCGGGCCTCACGCGCCTCGCCGACATCGAGAGCTGTGACCTCATCTGCATCCCCGGCGGCCCCGGACAAACCGAGGCGATGCTCGATCCGGAATTCATGGCGCAAGTGAAGCGTCTCGGCGAAGGCGCTGAGTACGTGACGTCGGTTTGCACCGGCTCGCTGATCCTCGGCGCCGCGGGGCTGATCAAAGGTAAGCGCGCTGGCAGCCATTGGGCCTATCGCGAGCTGCTCGCGAATTTCGGCGCCATCCCCGATCCCGCGCGCGTCGTGCGTGACGGCAATGCGTTCACCGGCGGCGGCGTCACTGCCGGCATTGACATCGCGCTGCGCATCGTAGCTGAACTCAAAGGCGCGGACGTCGCGAAAACCATTCAGCTCGCGATCGAATACGATCCCGAGCCGCCTTTCGTCAGCGGGCGCCCGGAGAAAGCCGAGCCGCAGATCGTCGCCAGTGTGAAAGAGATGTTCGCCGCGTTCGCGTCGCAACGGCAAAAAGCGATCGAGTCGCTCACGGAGCGCGCCTGATGCTCGAACTCCGCCCCAATTGTGAATGCTGCGACAAGGATTTGCCGCCGGAGAGCGCCGACGCGCGCATCTGCACGTTTGAATGCACGTTCTGCGCGGCCTGCGCGGACGACGTGCTGCGCGGCCAATGCCCAAATTGCAGCGGCAATCTCGTGGCACGGCCAATCAGGCCTGCGGCGGCGCTGGTGAAATATCCGGCGTCAACCAAGCGCGTGATGCGCGCGACGCCGTGCGTGGCTTGAGTAGGCGGCGCGGCGTCCAGGACTGAACGCCGCGCCAAACTTCACTTCACGTCGTCGCGCTCTGCTTCAACGAAATCGCCGAGCGATTGGTCTCCACTTGCGGCGTAGCGCGATTGCGACGCCGAGGCGTGCCGCATGGCTTCGCGCAGCTTGTCCTTCTTCAGCGCGAGATACTTGCGGGGATGGATGCCGATCGCGCCAGCTTCGGCGAACGCGTCAACGTCGGCGCCGAGGAATGTCACCAGCCAGCCCTTGTTGTCTTGGCGGTCGGTCAGGAGTTTCTTGATCGTCTCCTTGGTGTGCTCCTTGCTGGCGTTCTCAAGTCCGTCCGTGAGAATCACCAGGCCGATCTTCTCGCCGTCGCGCAGCGCGACCTTGTCGATTTCGGCGGCGACATGGCCGATCGCGTCCAGCAGCGGCGTCGACGCACGCGGCACATAATTGGCGCGGTTTAGCTCCATGAAGCTCTTGGCGGGCTCCAGGTGCTGCAACGTGTCGATGCTTTCGGAATCGAAGATCGTCAGCGAGACGCGCGCGTCCACACTGTCAGAGCGTCGCAAGCCCATGACGTATTCGTTGAACGCGTCGATCGTTGTGTCGCGGCAATTCTCCATCGAACCGGAACGGTCGAGGAGGATGTGGGCGTAGAGCGGCGATTTCGTCATGGGCGTTTGCTCCGCTGACTGCGTGCGAGATAGCGCGCAGGCGCGGGCACTTGGGGAGCAACAATCCCAGAGACAAGCAGCGACGCTGCGAAAAAATAAAAATATAAATGCGTGACGCGGGCGTCAGTCTGTCGTCGGCGCTACGCGTTGATCTCGGCGCACGCCTGTTTGAAATCGTACGCGTAGGCGCTTTCTTCGACGCAATCCGGCCATACGTCGCCGTCGCGCCAGTAGCGAACAAGTCCTAAGCGCGAGCACAGGTTCACGAAGCCCTTGTCCATGCGCAGCGCGCGCGTCTGATCGATGAACAGCAGCGCCGTCTCGTAACCGATATGCGGGCGCACCGCTTCGAGCGCATCGAGACGCCAGGCGTCGATGTCATCGAGCGCCGAGCCGAACATCGAAAGCGCGGGCCCTGTGAAGCCCAGCACCGAGAGCGCCACGGCCATGTCGAGCGCGGCGGAGGGCTGTCGTTCCGCCATCGAGGAAAAATCGGTCGCCAGCTTCATGAACGCATCGGGCGAAGGCGCGGCGAGCGCGTCCTGCATCATCTTGCCGGCTTTGTAGACGGGCGAGTCCGAGAGTTGAGGCAGCAAGCGATGCCCGTCCTCGCGCCGCGCGGCGGCGGTGGCGAAATCACCGTCGAGCGCGGCGGTGTTCACGCGCATGTACCAGACGAACACGTTGTCCGGGTAGCGCTCCGCCGCGTCATCGAGGATGCGCCGGCCGTCGTCTTTCGAGACTTTGGACCAGACATTGTAGCCGTGAAACGCCGCCAGCATCGGGTCGAGCGGATCAAGCTCGTAGGCGCGCGCCTGTTGCGCGTAGCCAGCGAGCACGCGGCCGGTGGAAACCAGAAACTGCCCGTGGCGGAACAGCAGCAACGGATTGTTCGGCTCGGCGTCGAGGCCGCGCTCGAACAACGCCTCGCGCTCGCGCCAGCTTTCGAAATCGCATTTGAGGCAAGCAAGCGCCGCGAAGCCTTCGCCCGCGCCTGGGTCGAGGCCGATCGCGCGCTCGGCGGCGTCTTGTGTCTCTTCCATCAGGCGCGTGCGATCCGTGCGCGCGAGGCGCAGAACTTCGAGGCGTGCAGTCGCCAAGCCAGCCCACGCACGAGCGAACTCGGGGGCTTCCTTGACGATGCGCTCGAACTTGGTCGCCGCTGCCGCCATCTGCGCCGGTGTGCCAATCCGCAATTGCTCGCGTGCCTGTAGATATTGATCGAACAGAGCCGCCGTCAGCTTCGGCGCGCGAACGCGGCCGGCCTCACGCATTGCCACGGCCAATGCCTTGGCAACCTCCCTGGCGATTTCCTCCTGCAGCGCCAATGCATCATCAAGCGCCCGATCATAACGCTGTGACCAGAGCACAACGCCGCTTTCTGCGTCGACGAGCTGCGGGGTGATCCGCACGCTGTCGCCGGCGCGGCGCACAGTGCCGTCGAGCACGTGCGTGGCGTTGAGCGCTGCCGCTGCTTTCGGCTTGTTGCGGCCACGGAAGGCGAAGCTTGATGTCGAGCCCAGTACTTTGAGCCCCTGCAAGCGCGACACGGCGTAAAGGATTTCCTCCGACATGCCGTCGGAGAAGAAGCGCGTCTCGCGATCGCGGGTGGCGTTGTCGAACGCGAGTACGGCGAGCACCGGCTGCGTCGCCACGGCGGGCTTCAGCGCGCCAAGCGCATAGACCGGCATCGTCTCGCGCATCTTCGCGAGCTTGATCTTGCCACGTGGCGTCAGCTGCGCCGCCAGTGGCGCGTCCACTGTGTCGCGCACGGCCTGCGAGACGATGATGCCGCCGGGCGGGGCCTCTTGCTGCAGACGCGCGGCGATGTTGACGCCGTGCCCGAGCAGATCGCCGCCATCGGCCAACGTCACTTCGCCCAGATGCACGCCGAAGCGGAGCGGCGGGTCCTTCAACGCTTCCGTCAGAGCCATCGCCGCGCTGAGCGCATCTGATGCTGTCGCGAACTCCAGCATCGCGCCGTCGCCCGCCGTGTTGAAAATCCGTCCGCCGCGCGCGGCCGCTGCGGCGTTCGCGTGCTCGCGCATCAACGCCACGCTGGCGATGGCGCGCGCTTGGTCACGCTCCGAGAGCGAGGAGTAGCCGGCGATGTCACAAGCGAGGATCGCCGCGATTTTGCGTGACGCGGGGGGCATCTTGGCTGTGGCTTAGCACAACCAGAAGCGGATGCGCATCATTCTCACGCTGAGCTTTGCTTCGTGGCGATCAAGCTCTGCGTGGTTGAGGGTTGCGCTCCGAGGACCGGCGGCTTCCAGCCGGCATCTGAGCGCAAATCTTTGCAAGTTGGAGCGCGGGCTTCCAAGCCCGCATGCGCGCTCGGAGGCGCGCGCTCCAACCTGCACGCGCTTGTGCTTGATCGAAGGATGCCGGCTGGAAGCCGGCGGTACCTACAAAACGTCGAGTCCAACGTCCAAAGCCGGCGCGGAGTGCGTCAGGGCGCCGACGCTAATCACGTCCACGCCGGTTTCGGCGATCGCGTACACGGTTTCCAGCGTTACGCCGCCGGAGGCCTCGATCAGCACCGCGCCATTGGCCAAGCGCACCGCCGCGCGCATGTCGGCGAGGGTGAAATTGTCGAGCATGATGACGCTCGGCGCCATCGGTAGTGCTTGTTTGAACTGCTCGAGGCTATCGACCTCGATCTCGATTGCCGTGAGGTGCGCCGCTGCGGCGCGCGCCAGCTCCAATGCTCGAACGACGCCGCCGGCCGCGGCGACGTGATTGTCCTTGATCAGAATCGCATCATCGAGCCCGTAGCGATGCGCGCCGCCGCCGCCGAGCCGCACCGCGCGCTTTTCCAGCGCGCGCATACCGGGCGTGGTTTTGCGCGTCGAGGCGATCACCACGTTGAACTCCGCGACCGCGTCGACATAGGTGCGCGTCAACGTCGCGACGCCGGAGAGTTGGCCGATGAAGTTCAGCATCGTCCGTTCGGCCATCAGCATCGAGCGGGCGCTGCCTTCGATTTCCAGGATCACATCGCGCGCCTTCACGCTCGCGCCATCGCCGGCGCGCACGGTGAATTGCAGATCGGGGTCGATCATCCAGCCGGCAAGCGTCGCGGCGTCGAGCCCAGCGACGATTCCAGGTTTGCGCGCCGCGACAACCCAACGCCCCATCGCGTCGGGATCGATCAGCGCGTCGGTCGTGACATCGCCGGCGACGCCGAGATCTTCCGTCAGTGCAAGCTTCACGATCGGCTCGATCACCACGTCAGGAAGCGGCGGCAAGCTCCGCTGCGGTGAGGAAGGTGCGGACGGGCGCGCTGGCATTGGGGAAATCGCTCCGGTAATGGCCGCCGCGGCTCTCTTTGCGGGCGAGGGCGGCGTGAAGAATGAAACGCGCGGCGATGAAGGCGTGTGCTTCGCCATGAGCATCGCAGAGCGCGTCGACGCGGCCAAGGGCGAGCCCAAGTCCTTCCGCGTTGCGCACGACGCCGGCGTGCGCCTGCATCAAAGCGCGCAGTTCGCTGCGCGCGGCTTCGGGCAAAGGTGGCGGCGTTTGGACGGCTTCGAGCGGCGCGGGCGAGGCGGTCACGTCGTTGCGCAAGCGATCCGCGATGCGATTGGCGAACACGACAGCTTCCAACAGCGAGTTGGACGCGAGCCGGTTCGCGCCATGCGCGCCGGTGGAGGCGCATTCGCCGACGGCGGAGAGGCCTTCGAGCGTCGTGCGGCCCCAGATGTCGGTGGCGATGCCGCCCATGTGATAGTGCGCGGCGGGCGCGACAGGAATTGGCGTCGTGCGCGGATCGAGGCCGGCCGTCATGCAGGCGGCGAACACGGTTGGAAAATGATCCGGGAATTTCGCGCCGACCGTTTCGCGTGCGTCGAGGAACGCGCCCCGGCCGGCTTCGCGTTCGATATGTATCGCCCGCGCTACAACATCGCGCGCGGCGAGATCGGAGACGAAAGACTCGCCCTTTGCATTGATCAGATGTGCGCCTTCGCCGCGCAACGCTTCGGTCGCAAGCGGCGCGGGATCGCGGCCGATGTCGATGGCCGTGGGATGGAATTGCACGAACTCAGGGTCCGCGATCAAAGCGCCGAAACGCGCGGCCATCGCCATGCCTTGCGCCATCGCTTCCGGCGGATTGGTGGTCACCGCATAGAGCCCGCCGGCGCCGCCGGTGGCGAGGATGGTTTCGTTGGCTTCGAAGCTTGCTTTCGTCGTTGCGCAATAGGCGCCTCGGATGCGGCCGGTGGCATCCGTGAGCAGCGTGTTCGCGCGGGCGTTTTCGATGATATTGATGTGCTCGGCCGCGCGCGCCGCGGCGATGAGCGCTTCCATAATCGCTTTGCCGGCGAGATCACCCGACACGCGCGCCACGCGCGGGCGCGAGTGCGCGGCCTCTAAGCTCTGCGCGAGTTTTCCGTCCGCCGTGCGATCGAACGGCACGCCGAGCGCGATGAGGTCCATCACCCGCGCTGGGCCTTCTTCGGCGATCAGCTTCGCGACCGCTGGATCAACGAGGCCCGCGCCGGCGGCGACAGTGTCCGCCGCATGTAGCGCCGGCGAATCCTGCGCATCGAGCGCCGCCGCCAATCCGCCTTGCGCCCACGCGGAGGACGACGCCATGCCGAGCGGCGCTTGGCTGAGTACCGTTACGCGCCTTGGCGCAAGTTTCAGCGCGAGGAAGAGGCCGGCGAGGCCGGCGCCGACGATGAGGATGTCGCCCTTCATTTCCCCTCCCCTTGAGGGGAGGGGGCAGGGGGTGGGGTGAGCCTAGATGTTTGACGAACGCGCTCCGTTGCGTTGGGTGAAATCTCGAAGGCGCGGCGCTTCACCCCGCCCCCCGGCCCCCTCCCCTCAAGGGGAGGGGGAGAAATCAACGCACGCGCGTGAACGTCACTTGCCCAGACGCCGCCGAACTCAACACGCCGACCAGCTGATCCGTCTCGCCACGCTGCAGCACGAAATTGTCCGGCTGATAGCCTTCGAGCGGCTCGGCCATTTGGCAGGTGATGTTCACTTGCCCATCCGCATCCTCGGCGGTGCAGGTTTGCCGCGCGGTGATCACTTGCGAGCGGCCGGAGGCGCGCTCGATGATCACTTCGTTCGCAAGCAGGCGCACGTCGTAGCGGCCGCGCGCTGCCGGGGTCGCGATCGCCACGCCCGACATCACCACGCCGAATTGCTGATCGCCGTAGGGCTGGGTTTGGAACGCCCAGGTGCCCGCGAGATCTCCCGGCTGCGCGGCGACGGGCGTCGCCGCCAGCAACGTGATCGGCAGCACCGCCCACAACAAGCTTCGCATGTTCAGTCCCCTTGAAAACTCGGGCTGTCATCGGCGAGGCGCGGGGCGGCAATGTGGCGAAGCCGGCGCTTAAACCATCTCGACCGCGACTTGCGGGCGGCCCACGTCGAACGCGCGCGGCTTTTCCTTCGGCAAAGCCAGCATGCGGTCGATGGCGCGCTTGGCGCGGACGCGCACGTCCTCCGGGATTTTCACCTCGTGCTTCATCTCGACGAGCGCGTCATAGATCGCTTCGAGCGTGATCCGCTTCATGTGCGGGCAGAGATTGCAGGGGCGGATGAAATCGACGTCCGGCGCGTTCGCGGCGACGTTGTCGCTCATCGAGCATTCCGTCAGCAGCACGACCTTCGCCGGGCGCTTTTCTTCGACGTAGCTTTGCAGCGCCGCCGTCGAGCCTGCGAAATCCGACGCGGCCATCACTTCGGGCGGGCACTCAGGGTGCGCCAGCACGACGACGCCCGGGTGCGCTTCGCGCAGCTCGGCGATGTCCTCGGCCGTGAAGCGCTCATGCACCTCGCAGCGGCCGTGCCACGAGATGATCTTGATGCCCGTCTGCGCGGCGACGTTCTTCGCGAGGAATTCGTCGGGCAGCAGGATGACGCGATCGGTGTTCCATTCGCGCGCGGCCCATTCCACCACGGCGGCAGCGTTCGACGACGTGCACGTCACGTCGCTTTCGGCTTTCACGTCAGCCGACGTGTTCACGTACGTCACCACCGGCAAGCCCGGATAGCGTTGCTTGATCAAGCGCACGTCCGCGCCGGTGATCGAGGCGGCGAGCGAGCAGCCCGCGCGCATGTCGGGGATCAGCACGGTTTTTTCCGGCGCGAGGATCTTCGAGGTCTCGGCCATGAAGTGGACGCCAGCCTGGACGATGATATCGGCGTCAGTCTCTGCCGCTTCGCGCGCCAGCTGGAGTGAATCGCCGCGGAAATCGCCGACGCAGTGGAAAATCTCACTGGTCATGTAATTGTGCGCGAGGATGACGGCGTTTTTCTCCGCCTTGATGCGATTGATCGCAGCAATGAGCGGGGCGTAGGCCGGCCATTCCATCGGCGTGACGACGTGCTTCACGCGCGCATAGAGGTGATCGGTCTCGGCCTTGACCGCGTCGTCGAACGCGAGGCCGCGCTTGGCGGCGGCGTCGAGGCCGCCCCATGCGCCGTGAATGGTGCGGGGGTCACAGCTGGCGCCAGCGCCTTCACCGGCGAGGAGCGGAGCGTCGATAATGCGGGCCATGGTCGTGGCCTCCCAAAGCGCCCCGCGATGTCGGGGCAGTTATGCTCAAGTGGAGCATATATAGGGTGCGAAAAATCGGGGCAAAAGACCCCGGTTCGCCCCTTATGCTCAAATTTAGCATAAGTCGACTCACCATAGGCCAAGCCGAATCGCGGCGCAACAAAAACTCCACAAACGGGGATGCGCCCGGTTGCTGCGCTGGTCTCCGGGCGGCGCTAGAAGGCGGTTCGATTTCAGGGAGACGTCAGATGCGCCGTATCGCCATGATCGCCGCCGCCTGCGCGCTTGCGGCTTGCGCTTCGACGACGCCGACGCGTCCGGGGCCGAGCACGGCCGGGCCGGCCGCGGAGGAGACGTTCCGGCTGCAGCCAACGGATTTCTCGAACCTGCCCGATTGGCAAAGCGCCGATCTCGCGCCGGCTTTGCTGGCGCTGCGCCGCACCTGCGATGCGCGCCGTTCGCGTGGGCAGGACGCGAACTGGTCCACGGTTGGCATCTATGGCGGCACGATGCGCGATTGGGCGCCGGCGTGTGCTGCGGCGTTTGCTGTTGCGCCGGGCGGCGAGCGGCAATTCTTCGAGCAATATTTCACGCCGCATCTTGTGCGCGGCCCCGGCGAAGCGCGGCTCACGGCCTATTACGAGCCGATGATCCAAGCGCGCCGCACCAGCGCGCCGGGCTTCACCGAACCTCTGGTGCGTGCGCCAACAGATATCGTCGCCGTCGATGTCGCCGCCTTCGCGGAAGCCTATGACGACGCCACTTTGCGCGGCGCGCCGCGCCGGCTCACCGGGCAATTGCGCGACGGCGTTGTGCGCCCGTATCCGAAGCGGTCAGAGCTTGCGCCGCGCACGGATCAAGTGATCGCGTGGGCGCATCCGGTGGATGTCTACAATCTGCAAGTCCAAGGCTCGGGCCGCTTGCAGTTTGAGGACGGCACGTATGCACGCGCCGCGTACGCGTCGCAGAACGGCTATCGCTGGAATTCTGCGCTCGGTGCGCTGCGCAATTCCGGCGAAATGCCGAACGGCGCGACTTGGCCGAATTTCCGCGCTTGGTCGGATGAACGCGGCGTCGACGCCACGCGCGCAGCGCTGAACGCCGATCCGTCCTACGTCTTCTTCCAGCTCGAGGGCATCGACGACCCGAGCGCCGGCCCGCGCGGCGCGGCTGGCATTCCGCTGACGCCGATGGGCTCGATCGCCGTCGATCCGGCGTTTCACCCGTATGGCGCGATCGTGTTCGTGGACGGCACGTTCGACGGCGCGCCGTTCCGCCGCCTGATGGTCACCCAGGACACTGGCGGCGCCATCCGTCGCGGCCCCCAGCGGGGCGACGTATTCATGGGCTCCGGCCCCGAGGCCGGCGACCGCGCCCAGCGCATGAACGCCCCGGCGCGGTGGTGGACTCTGCTTCCGCGCGGGGTTCCGGTGGCCTAAAGCGTCGGGCCTTAAATGCGACTCACGGGTTGGGTCGACCTGATTGTCGCATTTAAGGCCATAAGACGCTTTAGAATCAAAATGTTCTAAAGCAACTTGTGGACTTTAAATTCGCTCTCCGCTCGCCATCAGACCGAGGCGAATTTAAAGTCCGTTGCTTTAGCAAATCGCGCTAAACTGGCGGCGACATGAACAAGCACGATCCCGGCGGCCCCGAAGCGGTGCTGCGTTACGAAGACAACGAATTCACGATCCTGCGGCAGGGCCTGTTCGTGCGCTGCGCGGTCACCGGCGCACGCATACCGCTGGATGAGCTCCGCTATTGGAGTGTCGATCTGCAGGAGCCGTATCGCGGCCCCACCGAAGCGACGCAGCGCTGGAAAGAGATGCAAGCAAAGAAGGGCGGCTGATGCGGATCGCGGGGGCGTTTGCTGCTTTGCTGATGATGGCCGCTTGCGCGGCTGCGGAGCCGACCTCGAACGAGGTTCCACCCGAAGCACCGGCGGCGGAGGCGCCGCCGCAGATCGTACCGCCTTACGAGCCGCCGCCGCCGCCGCAAGCCGCGCTCGATTGCGCTGGCGCCTTCACGCAAGGCGGCGTCGCGATCTGCCGCACGATGCCGGGCTCTGCTATTTCGATTGATGGTGTCTATAGCGGTACGGCGGATGCGAACGGCTATGCTGTCATTGGCTTCAATCGCGAACATGGTGCAAACGCGGAGGTTTGGGCGAGCTTGCCGGAGAGGCAAATCAGCCGGCGCTTTGAAATCGCGCCGCGCGAGTTCGACGTGCAGCGCATCGATGGCCTGCCGCAGCAAACCGTGACGCCCACCGATCCCGCCGTGCTCGCGCGCATTCAGCGTGAAACGGCGCTGAAGCGCGTCGGCTTCGACTCGATGGCGAACATGGAGGGCTTCCTCGACGGCTTCATCTGGCCCGTGGATGGCCGCATCTCCGGCCGCTGGGGCAATCAGCGCATTCTGAACGGCACGCCGTCCACACCGCATTTCGGTGTCGATATCGCTGCCCCCACCGGCACGCCGATCCGCGCGCCGGCGGCTGGCGTCGTCAGTTTCGCCAATGCCGACATGCACTACGAAGGCGGGCTCGTGTTCATCGATCACGGCCAGGGCCTCATCACCATGTACCTGCACATGAGCCGCCTCGACGTCGTCGAAGGCCAGCGCGTGGCGCAGGGAGATGTCATCGGCGCCGTCGGCGCCAGCGGCCGCGCAACGGGCCCACACCTCTGCTGGCGCATGCGCTGGCGCGAGCGCCAGCTCGATCCGAGCGTAGCGATTGAAGGCTTGCAGGCTGCGCGGACGCAGCTTGCGGCGGCGCGCTAACCCTCGCCCCCGACAGGGGGAGAGGGCAGGGTGAGGGGGCGGCGCAGTCGTTTGCGCTTTCGTGCGGCACGATACGACGCACTCCGAAAATTCCGCGCTCCACCCTCACCCTGCCTCCCAAGGGAGGGAGAGGGTTCTACTGCGACACCCGCACCACGTGGCTCACGAGCACCACCGCTTCGCGGTCTGACAGATTGCGCCAGCCGTGTTGGGTCGCCGTATCTTCGCGCGCGATGTGCCCCGCGCGGTGGACGATGGGGTCGAGGCAATCGTTCCGGTATTCGGTCATTTCGCCTGACACCAACAGCGCCATGCCTTGGTTCACGTCATGCGCGTGCCAGGGGATCACGCCGCCCGGTTGAATGACGAGCCGCCGCAAACGCACAGCGCGTGTCGCGTCGCTGGCGAGCGGCGACAGTGCGAGGTCGACGCCTTCGACGCCGCTTGCTGCGGCCTCAAGCCGGTTCGGGTTGGCGCCGGCGCGATCGGCGGGGCAGTCGCGGCGCTCGGCGCCTTTGATCGCCAAAAGCGTGACGTCTGGGGCATTGATGTCGCCCACATCGACCGAAAGGCAGCCGCCGAGCAGCACCGAACTGACAAGCAAACCGGCCAAAAACCGCTTCATCTCAACCCCTCCCAACAAATCTCTAACGCTTGTGACCGCGGTCACGGAACCGGGCGCGCGGGGCCGCGTTTTCCGCTCGAACAGATGGAGCAAAGCATGTCCCTCGAACAAGACCTCCTCGACCTCGAAATTTGGGAAGAAGACGTTTTCGCTGACGGCGTCGACTACAATGAGATCGACGACAGCGAATGCTTGCTCTCAGGCGTCTTGGGCGCGGGCGATTGGCGCAATGTACGCCTCACCGAGCGCGGGCTCGCCGAAACGACGGACGGCATGCTGGTGCTGATGTACGAATTGAGCGCTGAACGCCACGACGGCGAACAACATCGCTCGCTGGTGTCGATGGGCTACGAAAACGCCGGCAGCGGCTGGAAGATGGTGTTCCAACAGCACTCGATGCTGCAGGCGAACTAGAAGTCAGAAATCAGAAATAAGAAAAGTGAGAAATCAGAAGTCGGATTATCCTGGCTTCTGATTTCTTGTTTCTGCGCGGGCGTCACATGACGCCTGCGCGCGCCCAGGCCTCTTTCGGCCAGCGGCGATGCACCCAGAACCATTGTTCCGGCGCTTCGCGGACGCGGGCTTCCATGAATTCGTTCACGCGCTTCACGCCGTCGAACACGGTCTGATCGCTTTCGGCGTTCGCGTAATCGAGTGGGATTGGTTCGTGCACGCGGACGTGAAATCTCAAACCCTCGATGCGGCGGCCTGAAATCGGGATCAGCGGCACTTTGAATTTGAGCGCCAAGCGCGTCGGGCCGTCCGCCGTCATGCATTCGTGCCCGAAGAACGGGACGGACAGACCCATATTGTATTTCTGGTCATTCATCAGCGCGACGGTGCGCTTCTTCGCCAGCGCGCGCAGCAGGCCCATGCCGCCTTCCTTGCCCTTCGGCGCCTGCAGTTCGAGACCGAACTCGCGGCGCGTATCGACGATAGATTTGTCGATGATCGGATTGTTGGCGGGGCGGTAGGTGAAATAGCTCGTCGGGTCCGCTTGCGCGAGGCAGAGCGAGGTGACTTCCCAATTGGTGAAATGGCCGCCGATATAGACGGCGCCTTTTTCTTTCACGCTGTCGATGATCTCGCGGCCGTCGAACTGGATGTCGCCGCGATTCAGGCGCTCGACGAACTTGCCCATGTGCGGAAACTCACCCGCCATGCGGCCGATCTCGGCCCACATCGCGCGGCGTACATCGAGCCGCCAGGCTTCGGTTTCGTTCGGAAACGCCAGCCGCAGATTGCGGAGCGCGGTTTTGTGCGCGCTGAACATCGGTCCGATGGACGGCAGCACGGACGCGCCGAATTTCGACGCGTCCTCGATCTTCATCGCGCCGAGCCCGCCCAGCATGGCGTTCCACGCGAGCGCTTCGAGGCGGAAATAGAAATTGACCGGCTTCGACTTCGCCATGGCGCTCAGCCCATCCGCGCCACGATCGGCGCGAGCAGCGCGTCGAGCGCCGGCTCGTCATCGAAGCGGGCTTCGATCGGCAGCGTCAGCACTTTGGCGCGCCATTCGGCGGGCAGGCGTACGAAATCCTTCTCCGTCGTGATCAGCCGGGCGTTTCGATCTTCCATGAGCGCATCGAGCAGTTCGAAATCCTGCTGCGTGAACACGTGGTGGTCGTCGAACGGCACGCCTTCCTCGATGTCGCCGCCGAGGTCGGCCAGCGTGTCGAAGAATTTCTCCGGCCGCCCAAGCCCGGCGAACGCCACCAGTGGCCCTTCGGGCGCCGCGCCGATTGCTTTGATGTGCGCGCTCAAGATCGGCTTGCGGAAATCCGCGAGCCATTCGATCTCGGCCTCAGCGTCGAGCTCTCCGAGCAGGATGATCGCGTCGGCGCGCGAGAGGCCATCGCTCAAGCGCTCGCGCAAGGGGCCGGCCGGAAACACCTGGCCGTTGCCGACGCCGAAGCCGGCATCGACCACCACCAGCGACAAATCCTTGCCTAGCTCCGGATTTTGGAAGCCGTCATCCATGAGGATCACATGCGCACCCGCCTGCGCCGCCGCAAGCGCGCCGGCGACACGGTCGCGCGCAATCCAGGCCGGGCCGTCGGCGGCGTGGAGCAGCGGCTCATCACCGACCTCGCGCGCGTCCATATCAGGCGTCACCCGCAACGGGCCTTCGAGGCGCCCGCCATAGCCGCGCGAGAGCGTGTGTGCGTTGGGGCCGAGCTTCTTGCGCAACGCCCGCGTCACCGGCGTCTTGCCGGCGCCGCCGAGGGTGAAATTGCCGATGCAGATCACCGGCACGGGCGCATGACGCGGCGTCGTCGTGCGGATGCGCTGTGCGGCGGCCCACTCGTACGCCCACGACACCGGCGTCAGCAGCGCGCGGAGCGCATATGCGGCGTCACGGCCCTTGGCGTCGGCGCGCCAGAATTCAGGCGGACGCATGGGCGGGCTTCTTCAAGACGGCGTTGAGTTCGGTGAGCGTGGCTTCCAACGCATGCGCGCCGGCTTCGATCACGGCGTTCGCCGCAGCGACGCGGCGCGAGCGCGTTTCGCTGTCGCGCCAGAGGGAGGCGATCGCCGTGGCGATCGCATTGGCGTCCGGCGCGTTGATGGCTGCATCGGCGGCGAACAAGGCGTCGAACAGATCCTGGAAGCTTTCCACGTAAGGCCCGGTGACGATGGCCGCGCCGATCTTGGCAGGCTCCGCCGGATTGTGGCCTTTGAGGTGCGGCAGCAAGCTGCCTGCCACGAACGCCGCTGGCGTCAGCGCATAGAGCATGCCGAGTTCGCCCAGCGTGTCCGCCACATAGACGCTCGCGCCGTTCACCGACTGCCCGCGCGAGCGCATCGGCGCGTTGTGGGCGAGCATGGCGATGTCGAGCCCGCGTTCGGGGTGACGCGGGGCGATGATCAGCAGCGCGTCCGGAAACTCCGCGCGGAGCTTGGCGTGCGCGGCGAGCACGATCTCGTCCTCGCCCGCATGCGTGGATGCCGCCAGCCACACTGGCCGCACGCCGATCTCCGCTTCCAAAGTCGCACGCGCGCTGACATCAATGCGCGAGGGATCAGCCGCGAGCTTCAAATTGCCAAGCGCCGGCGTCGGACGATCGCGCAGCCGCGAGAGCGCGTCCGCCGTACGAGCATCCGCCGCCAACATCAAAGCGAACGCGCCATTGAGACGCCGCGCCGCCGCCGGCCAGCGGGACCAGCGGCCGATCGATTTCGGGCTCATGCGCGCATTGACCAGCGCCAGCTTCACGCCGGCAGCTTCGGATTCCAAAATCAGGTTCGGCCACAGTTCGCTTTCGATGAACACGCCGAGGTCCGGCTTCCAGTGCGCGAGGAAGCGGCGCACGCAATCGACGCGGTCGATCGGCGCGTAGGTGTGAATCGTCCGCGCCGGCGCGCGGCGGGCGACGAGGTCCGCTGACGTGCGCGTGCCGGTGGAAACGAGGAACGAGAGCGACGGATCGCGCGCGCCCATCGTCTCGGCGATCTGCAGCGCGACCGCGCTTTCGCCGACGCTGGCGCCGTGCAGCCAGATCAAAGTGCCCGCCGGGCGCGGCTGCGAGGCATGGCCGAAGCGTTCCGGCAGGCGCGACGCGTCTTCCTTGCCGCGTGCGGCGCGGCTTTTCAGGTAGCCGCCCGCGAACATCCCCGCGAACGCGGAGGCCGCGCGATAAAACGCCAGCACCGGAGAGAAGGGCCGCCCGCTCATGCCACCGGTTCTGCCACAGCCGCCGCGCGCGGCGGCGCCGGCTCGATCACCTCGACGCCCGCGAGCCGATCGGCTTCGGCGCTGATGCGGATCAGTTCGGCTTCTAGTGCAGCGCGCACGCGTTCCATCTCGGCATCGTCGGCGCCACGTGAAGGCGGTGCGATCGGGTCGCTCCAGATCAGCACGCCGCGTCCGAACGGCAGCGGCATGATCATGCGGTCCCACGATTTGGAAACGACGCGCCACTTGGTGGACCAGGCAAGCCCCATCAACGGCGCTTGCGCCAGTCTTGCGATCAACACCGGCCCCATGCCGGCGCGCATGCGCGGACCGCGCGGACCATCCGGCGTCAGCCCAACCGTGCCGCCGGCTTTGATGTAGCGAACCAGTTCGAGCGCAGCTTCGGCGCCGCCCTTTTGCTGCGCGCCTTTAGCGGCCGAGCCGCGGACAACTTCCGCGCCAACCATCATGGCCGTATTCGCAGCGATCTCGCCTTCGCGCGAGCGCGACACCAGGAACGCCACCTTGGTGTCGTCGCGCCGGAACCGCCACAGCTTGTGCGTCAGCCCGAAGCGGCCGTGCCACACGCAAGCGACCAGCTTGCCGTCGCCCGTCCAAAACGGCTCCACCGCCGCGCGGTTGATCCGCTGCCAGCGCGTCGTCACGCCCACCAGGAGCATGTACAGCCCGATGGCGCGTCCAATCAGAAATCGGACGATTGAATTGCCGGATACCTGCTTGGACATCTGGTCCTGGTGGCGAGACGGTGTGAGAGCCCTTATAGGGTGGCCGCCCCGGTTCGCGCCAGAGAACAGCCTGTTAGCGCCGGTGCGAGGGAACTTCTATCTAGGACGCCTATGCCGCGGATTGTTGATCCAGCTCATTTCGACCTCGCCACGCCCCAAGGGCGCCGGCGCGCCGAGGCCGATTTGATCTGGGGCGACCATGGCTTTCTCCGGGCTGCGTTCTCGAACTTCCACTGGATCGAGGAGGGCAAGATGGCGCGCGCCAACCAGCCCTCGCCGGAAGCGATCGCGCGTTACTCACAGGCAGGCTTCAAGACCATCCTCAACCTGCGCGGGCCATCCAACACCGGCTATTACGCGCTCGAGAAAGAGGCCTGCGAAAAGCACGGGCTCGTCATGGTCGATGCGCGCATGCATTCGCGCGAGCCGCCCAGCGTCGCGCAGGTGAAGCGCGCGAAGGAATTGTTCGAGACGATCCAATATCCGGCGCTCATGCACTGCAAATCCGGCGCGGACCGCGCCGGCGTGATGGCGGTGCTGTACAAGCATTTCGCCATGGGTCTGCCGATCGCCGAAGCGGTGGAGCAGCTCGAGCTCAAATACCTGCACGTGAAGCAGGGCAAGACCGGCATGATCGACTTCTTCTTCGCGACGTATCTTGCCGAGACGAAAGAGAGCGGGAAGCCATTCCTGCAATGGGTCGAGGAAGATTACGACCAAGCGCGCGTGAAGGCGGCGTTCATGGGCGAATGGTGGGCGAATATTCTGGTCGATCGGATTTTGCGGCGGGAGTAGCGGCTCCGTCACCTCTACCCCGCGAGGGGGAGAGGTCGCTTCGAACTTGTTCGAAGCGGGTGAGGGGGCGAGGTTCAGAATTGAGCGCGGCACGCAGATGCGCGCCCTATTCTGACGCTCCCACCCTCATCCGGCGCTTCGCGCCACCTTCTCCCGCCCATGCGGGAGAAGGGATGAGTTTCGCAATTCGCCTTCGCGCGCTAAACTCCACCAGCACAGGAGCAGCCCATGCAACGCCCGCAATGGATTGACGACCATATCGCGCTCTACCGCACCGATCCGGAGAAGGCGCTTTGGTGGGATAGCGCGCATGGCGGCTCGACGGGAATGCTCAAGACGCTGCTGCTCAGTGTCAAAGGCCGCAAATCCGGCAAACAGATCGACACGCCTTTGATCTTCGGCGAAGCCAACGGCGCGTTCGTCGTGATCGCTTCTAAGGGCGGCGCGCCGAAGCATCCGCTCTGGTATCTCAACCTCGAAGCCGATCCGAACGCCGAAATCCAAGTCGGCCGCGATCATCACCACGTCAAAGCGCGCACCGCGCAGGGCGAGGAGCGCAAGCAGCTTTGGGCGCAACTGGCGCAGCTCTATCCGCCGTACGACGATTACCAAGTCAGCGCCGGCGACCGCGAAATTCCGGTGGTGGTGCTGGAGCCAGTGCGCGGGGCTTAGGTCGGGGCTTCGGTGAATTGCAGGCGTGCGAGGCCTGCGTAGAGCCCGCTTGCGGCCATCAATTCGTCATGCGTGCCGCTCTCGGCGAGCTTGCCGGCTTCGAGCACGAGGATGCGATCGGCGTCGCGCACGGTGGAGAGGCGGTGAGCGATCACGAGCACGGTGCGGCCTTTGCACAAGCGCTTCAGCGCTTCCTGCACCTTCGCTTCGCTGCCGGCGTCGAGCGCGCTGGTGGCTTCGTCTAGCAACAAGATCGGCGCGTTGCGCAGGAACGCGCGCGCGAGCGCGATACGCTGGCGCTCGCCGCCGGAAAGATTGCCGCCGCGCTCGCCTGCCATGGCGTCGTAGCCGCCGGGCAGCGCACGGATGAAGTCGTCGGCGGCGGCGGCCTTCGCGGCTTCTTCGATCTCGGCTTGCGTGGCGTTGGGTTTGCCGAGCGCGATATTGGCGCGGATCGTATCGTTGAAGAGGCCTGCCTCCTGCGCCACCAGCGCCATCGAGCCGCGCAGGCTGGCGAGCGTGACGTCACGGACGTCCTGCTTGTCGATGCACACGGCGCCGGTGCTTGCATCATAGAGCCGCGCAAGCAGGTTGAAGATCGTGGACTTGCCCGCGCCCGAGGGGCCGACGAGCGCTACCGTCTCGCCTGGCGCCACAGTGAACGTGACGTTGCTCAAAGCCGGCGCATCGGCATAAGCGAACGAGACGTTCTCGAAGCTGATCCAGCCTTCGTTGATTTTCAACGCTGGCGCGTCCGGCTTGTCCTTGATCTCGATCGGCTCATCGATCAGCCCGAAGATGCGGCCGAGCGCGGCGACGGCTTCGTTCATGACCGTGTTGAAGTTCGAGAGCGACCGCGCCGCCGGCGTCGCCACGCCGATCGCGGTGACGATGCCGAGCAGATCGCCCACGCTCATTTCGCCGCCGGCGACACGAATGCCCGCAACGAACAGCACGCCCGCCAGCGCCAAGCCGCCGATGATCTCCAGCAGCGGCTCGCTGCGCGCGCGGTTTTGCGCGAGGCGCATGGCGATCTTGCGCCGTTCCTCGAACGCCGCGCGGGCGCGGCCGCTTTCGCGTGTTTCCAAGCCGTAGGTTTTCACCGTCCGCGCCGCGCCGAAGCTTTCGGTGAGCAGCGCGGAGAGCGCGCCAAGCTGGATTTGTGCGGCTTCCGTGCGCGCGCGCGCGCGTTTGGCGATCGCTTGCAGCGGCGGACCGGCGAGGGCGAACACGGCAGCGACAAGCGCCGTCAGCACCCAATCGAACCACAGCATCAGGCCCACAGCGCCCAACAACGTCAGCGCGTCGCGGATCAAAGCCTGGCCGCCGCGCACCAGGCCTT
>CAZZFE010000050.1:0-28042 GCA_964653495.1 uncultured Terricaulis sp.
AGTGGATTTCACGCTCGACCGCATCGAGACCAATCCGCGCTTCGCCGCCATCGCGCGTCCGCCAAACGCGGCGATCGTCGTGAAGCTGCGCATCGATATGGAAGATCGCGGTGGCCGGCTTGAGCTGTTGCTGCCGTACGCGACGCTCGAACCCATCCGCAAAATGCTGTTGCAGCAATTCATGGGTGAGAAGTTCGGCCGCGACAATATTTGGGAAGGCCACCTCGCCGGCGAACTCTGGAACACCAAGCTCGAAGTCCGCGCCGTGCTCGATGAAATCAAGGCGCCGCTCGGCAGGATGCTCGATCTCAAAGTCGGCGACACGTTGATGCTGGACGCCGCGCCCGATGCGCCCGTCAGGTTGAAAAGCGGCACGCTTGAACTTTCCGAAGGCCGCGTCGGCCGCATCGGCCACGCACTTGCGGTGCGGGTTGAGCGTCCGATCGCTGTCGCAAATCAACAAGCCATCATGAAAGTAGGAGGCTGAATATGAGCCCGCTCGCATTGACGCTCGAAGGCCTGCTCGCAGTGATGCTGGCGGCGTGCCTGTTTTTCTTCTGGCAGCTCGACAAGAAACTGAACGCGTTGCGCACCGGCCAGGACGGCGTGCGCCAAGCGGCGATCGAACTCGCGGAAGCCACCGCGCAAGCTGAAATGGCGGTGCGTTCGCTCCGCGCCACGGCGCAGGAAGCTGGGCGCGATCTGCAAGCGCGCATCAATGACGCACGCGCGACCGCCGATCGCCTCGGCCTCGGCGCCGGCCGCGTGCGCTCCACGGCGGACGTCAATCTCGGCGCACGGCGCATCTGATGCTGAAGCAGCTCTTCGCCCAACGCGCGCGTCGGCCGCAAGTGCAGGCTGGCGTCCGCCTTATGCCCGCGGCCATGGCGACGATCGTCGCCGTGCTCGGGCTGAAGGCTGTCGCGGTCGCTGAAGGCGTGGCCGAGGCTGTGCCGACGGCGGAGCATACGGCGTCGGCGACGGAAACGCACGGCGAAGGTGAGGCGGCTGCCGCGCCAGCGGCGAACGCACAATGCGCGGCGCCGAGCTTCGCGGAAATGGCGGGCTTGAGCCAAGACGAAGTGCAGGTGCTGCAAGCGCTCGGCGCGCGCCGCGAGGTGCTCGATCAACGCGCGACCTCGCTCGAAACCGAAGACGCGCTGATGAACGCGGCACAGCAGCGCCTTGATGAGCGTTTGGCTGAACTGCGCCGCTTGGAAAGTACCGTGCAGGAATTGCTCGGCCAGCTTGATGAAGCACAAGAGCAGCGCCTGACGAGCTTGGTCGATGTCTACCAGCGCATGCGCGCGAAAGACGCCGCGACCGTGTTCGATGGCCTTGACGACGAAGTGTTGGTGCAGGTGGCGAGCCGCATGCGGCAGCAAAATCTCGCCGAAGTCATGGGCCGCATGAACCCGGAACGCGCGCGTCGTTTGACGACGATGCTTGCCGATCGTTCGCGTCCGCCCGCGGATGGGCAAGATCTGTTGCAGCGCTCGCGTGGCGCTGCGCCCTAAGTGAGCAAGAAGCGCTCCCCGTTTGCGATCGCGGCCGCGGCAATCATCGCCGCGCCGACGGCGACGTCTGCCGACCCTGTCGTGCTGACGCCGCCGCCGCAAACGCAGAGCGATGACACGCCCCGTCCAACCACGGCTGGCGCCGGTGATCGCGCAGCCATCAGCATTCCGCCGCTCGCCGCGCCGGTAGATGGCGGCCCAACGGATTTGCGCGCGCCGGGCCCGGTGCCGGAGGCATTGTCTGTCGAGGTGGCGCAATCGCCGCCGCCGCCACCACCTCCGCCACCGCCGCCTCCACCGGCCGCGCCGCCACCCGCGCCGCCTCCGCCCGCGCCACCACCGCCGCCACGAATGGCGCCGGCGCCGACCGCGACGGTGAGTGTTGGCGTGCAGCCCGAATACACGCGCCTCGCATTCCGCTTTCAAGGCCCGACGACTGTGACGCCGTCGATGCAAGGCAATCGCTTGGAGCTGCGCTTCTCACGCGCCGCCGATCTCGACATCGCCGAATTGCGTGCGAGCGTGCCGCGTCACGTGCGCGAAGTGCGACGCTTGAGCAATCCGGGGCAGCCTGTGCGCGTTGCGCTCACGCTCGATCCCGGCGTGCGTCAGCGCAATTTTACCGATGGCAATCGCGTCATCATCGATCTTTTGCCGCCGGCGGAAGAAACGCAAACCGCAACCGCCGCAGCGGGCGGCGCGCAAGCTCCGGCGCCAGCGCCGGCGCGTCCGCCAGTCGCGGGCACAGCGACGGTGCAGCTTGTTGAGGAAGCCAGCGTCACGCGCATCACGGTGAACTGGCCGGCGCCAGCGCGCGCGGCTGCGTTCCGGCGCGGCGAATCCGTGTGGCTGTTGTTCGACGCCACCGGCAACATCAATCTCAACGGCGTCGCCCGCGCGGGCCGGCGTCACCAGGACGTCGAAGTTATACGCGGCGAAGGCGTGATCGGCCTGCGCATTCCGGCGTCGCCGGACGTGATGGTCACCGCCGAAGCGCGCGACAATTCTTGGACGTTCGCGCTCGGCGCGCGCGGCCAAACCGGCGCGATGGCGGCGGTGACGCGCGAGGCGAACGCCGAAGGGCGCGGGCGTCTGTCAGCGAATTTCGGCCGCGACGGCGTCGTCCGTTGGATCCGCGATCCCGAGGTCGGTGACCGCATCGCCATCGCCATGCTCGGCGGCCCGGCCAAGGGCGTCGGCGTACGCCGCGCGACGATGGAAGCCGCGCTGTTACCCGCCGCGCATGGCGCGGTGATCGAGCCGCGCGCGGACGATCTCACCATCGGCTTCGAAGGCGGCCAGCTCAACATCACGCGTGGCACAGGCCTGCTCGCGACCGCGCCGCCGGCGGCGCCCGCCGCCAGCGCGAACAACGCCGCGCTTGAAGCGGCATTGCTCAATCCGAACGCCGATCCCGCCGCGCTCGCGCCGGTCACGCCTGCGAACTTGGCCGAGGTGCGCCGCCGCATCGATGAACTTTCGCTGCGCGCCGCCGAGGAGGGTACGCGCGAAGGCGCGCCCGTCGTCGCGCGCATGGCGCTTGCGCGCTACCTGCTGCAGAACGAATACGCGCCGGAAGCGCTCGGTGCGCTGCGCATCGTCGCCATCAATCAAGGCGAGCTGGTTGAGCTCGATCCCGAGTTCCGCATGTTGCGCGGCGCCGCCAACGTGATGATGGGGCGTACCGCCGAAGCTCTGGTCGATCTCAATTCTTCGGCGTTGCGCAACGATCCCTCCGCCGCGCTCTGGCGCGGCTACGCGGCGTCGATGAAGCAGGAATGGGACGATGCGCGCCGCGAATTGGAGCGCGGCGCCGGCGCTCTCGAGCAACATCCGCCCGGCTGGCGCGCACGCTTCCGCTTGGCGCTGGCGCAAGCAGCGCTGCAGCTCAACGATCTGGCCGCCGCAGACGCCGCCGCCGCCGAAGCGATGGGGCAGGCCACCGATCAGTCGCAACGCCTGCATGCGCGCTTGATCCAGGCGCGCGTCGTGGCCGCGCGCGACGATAGCCAGCGCGCGCTCACCATGTTCGACGAACTCTCGCGGGTGCGCGATGAGGAAGTCGCGGTGCGCGCCGGCTTCGAGGCGATCCGCCTGCGCCGCGCTTCCGGCGTGATGCGCCCGATCGATGCGGTCGAGCCGCTGGAAGCGTTGCGCTATCGCTGGCGCGGTGACGATGCGGAGCTCGCGACTGTCGGCCTGCTGGGCGAAACCTATTCCGAACTCGGCCGCTGGCGCGAAGCGCTGGCGACGATGCGCACCGTCGCCGAACGCTACCCGATGGAGCCCGCCGCGCGGCGCCTGCGTGCGGATATGTCGACCCTGTTTGAGCGCTTGTTCCTCGATGGCGAAGCCGATCAGCTTGAGCCGATCCAGGCGCTCGGCCTGTTCTACGAATTCTCCGATCTCACGCCTGTCGGCCCGAACGGCGACCGCATCGTGCGTCTGCTCGCGGGACGGCTCGTGCATGTCGATCTGCTGGAACAAGCGGCGCAATTGCTGCAGCATCAGGTGGACGAGCGCCTCGAAGGCCTGGGTCGCGCGCAAGTCGCGGCGGATTTGGCCGCGATCTATCTGATGGACAACGCGCCGGACCGCGCGTTTGTCGCCATCAATTCCACACGTCAGGCAAACCTGCCGCAAAACCTGCTGATCGAGCGCCGCATCCTTGAAGCGCGTGCTTTGCTGGGTCTCGGCCGCTTGGATCACGCGGTTGAACTTGTCGAGCGCGATCGTGGCGAGGACGCACAGCGCGTGCGCGCTGAAGCTGCGTGGCGCGCGCGCGATTGGGAGCGTGCGGCTGTCGAGCTGCGCGCGCTCATGGCGATGCGCGGCCGTGGCGCGCCGCTCGACGCCAGCGGCCGTCAAGCCGTGCTGCGCACCGGCATCGCGCTGACGCTCTCCGGCAATGACGACGGCGTGCGAGCGCTCTACCGCGAATATGCCGGCGACATGGCCAACACCGATGAAGCGGATGCGTTCGAGGTTGTCGCCTCCGGCGTACACGCCGAAGGCGCGGCGATCCGCGATGTTGCCCGCGCGGTTGCGCGCACCGATTTGCTCGACCGCTTCATGACGCGCATCCGCACGCGCATGACCGCCGAAGCCGCGCGCGCCGATACGGCACAAGGCGGCCCAGCTGGCGCACCTGCGGCGCCCGCGCCTGCGCCGACCGCGCCGGCAACGCCGCCGCCCACAGCTGCAGCGCCTGCCGCCGCGCAGTCGCGGCCTACCGCTGAGGCCGGCGCCTAACTTGCTTGGACGGAGGTAACCATGATCTCCGTCATCATCCCCACGCAGAATTCCGCCGTCCAACTGTCCCGCACGCTCGCGCCCTTGGCGCCGGCGGCGATGGGCGGTTTCGTTAAAGAGGTGATCGTCGCCGATGCGGGCTCAAAGGACGCCACGCTGACGCTCGCCGAGGATTCCGGCTGCGAGATCGTGCGGGCCGATCAGGGCGTCACGCAATGGATCGCTGGCGCCAACGCGGCGCGCGGCCGCTGGTTTCTCTTCCTGCGTCCGAACAGCGTGCTGCGCGCGGGCTGGGAAGAGGCGGCGATGACCTTCATCAAGGAAAACCACAAGCGCATGCGCGCGGCGTCGTTCACGCGCGGCGGTATCTTCTCGTGTCTGCGCGGTGCGCGCGCTGAGGATGGCGTGCTGTTGTCGCGCACGCTTTACGAAGCGCTCGGCGGCGTTCGTCCGAACGATGCGGACGTCAACGCACTCATCGGCCGCGTCGGCCGCTGGCGCGTGTCCTATCTAGGTTAAGGCTGGCCGGTCGCCGCGCCGCCATCCGCCACGCGGCTATCGAGCGGCGTGTAGAGCGCGGCGCCGCCTGAAGCGAGCTGATCCATTTCCGGCGTCGGTTGACCAAAGCGCTTGCGGCAGAGCGACATGTGCGAGAGCGAGCGCTCGGCATAGTCGCGGCTTTCAGCGCGCGGCATGATCTCAAGCAGCAACAGCGGATCGATATCGCCCGGCTGCGTCGCCAGCCAACGCGAGAGCCAGCCAGGGCCGCCATTGTACGCGGCGAACACGCGGCCGAGATCGCCGTCATTGTGGAAGCGCTCCATCAGCCAGCGGATGTAGTCCTGGCCCAAGCGCATGTTGAGGCCGGGCTCAAACAGCGGCGCCGGGTTGCGGCGATAGTTCGTGGAGCGATCCATGTCGCGCGCTGTGGAGGGCAGCAGCTGCATCAGCCCGCGTGCGTTCGACACCGAAACAGCGCGCGGATTGAAATAGCTCTCTTGGCGCACGATGGCGTAGATGAGCGCGCGATCGAGGTTGAAGCCGTTTTCCGGCACGAAGCTGGTCGACGGGCAGAAGCCCGCGGCGACATCCGGGCCGCCATATTCAGCCGCACGCAATTGCGCCGCCGGCGCTTGCAGCGCGATGGCCAGCGCGAGGAAATTGCGGTCATCGTCGCGCGAGAGATCGGCGTGCAGCCGGCGCAATTCGCTTTCGACCTCGGACAAACGCCCAAGCTGCGCCAAAGCTGCGGCGCGGCGCGCGCCCGAATGGCGCTCAACGAATTGCGTCAGCGTTTGCGCTTCGACTTGCGGCGCTTCGAAATTCAGCGGGCTCTCGCGGCCGAGATGGGCTTCCGCAAGCTGGCCGTAGAACGTCCACGGGCGTTGCGCGGCGGCCTCGAGATGTTGCGTCACGCCAGCGGTGTCGCCAGCGGCGAGGCGCGAGCGCGCGGCCCAATAATGCACGCCAGCAAAAGCCCAGCCGCCGTGATGAGGCCAAGCCGCCGACATTTCGAAGCGGCGCGTCGCTTCGGCGTAATCGTGGCGGCGATATGAGATGAGGCCGAGCTGCCAATTGGCTTGGCCGGCGCGTGGGCCATCAGCGGCGATGAGCGCAAGCGAGGTTGCGCCCTCGAGATCGCCGAGGCCGATCATGTCGGCGATGCGCGAGATCTGTGAGCGCGCTTGCACTGTGTCGCCGATCACCGCCGGCGGCGTGCCGGGCAGCTGACGCGTACCGCCGCTTTGCGGTTGCGGCGCTTGCGCACGCGAACGGCGGCGGCGCGAAGCCATAGCGCGATCGTAGACCGCGTCGGCCATGCCGTACTCGCCGTAGCGATTGAGCCAGCCGGTGTACTCAGCCCAATCCGGGCGATAGTTCCGCGCCAGCAGCAGCCGGCCGCGCACGGCGCCGACCAGCACCTCATCGTCCACGCGGCCGAGCGCGGTGCCGACATTGCGCCATTGGCCCGCCTCGATCGCGGCGAAGGCGGCGCGATAGGCGGCCTCGTCTTCCTCGGAGAGGGCGACGATGGCGGGTTGGGCTGAGGCGGTCGCGCCCACGCCCAAAAGGGCGGAGGCGGCGACCAGAGCGGACAGAGCGAGGCGGCGTAGCGTCATCGAAGCTCTCAAAATGGAAGCTCTCAAAATGAGGGGGGATCCCGCGGCGCCCCTAGCTCGCCGAGCCAGGTTTCAAGCAGTTGAAGGTCCGCCCACGCCAGCCTTTTTTCCTGCGGCCGGCGTAAGAGGTATGCCGGGTGAAGCATCACCATCGCGTTGACGGGGGCGGTTAAATCCTCACGCTGATAGCTGAGCCGCCGGCCGCGCATGCGGCTGATAGCGTCCTCCCGGCGGAGCACCGTCTGGGCCGCGACCTTGCCCACCAGCAGCAGGATTTTCGGCTTTTTGAGCTCGATCAGCCGCTCCGTGAACGGCAGGCAGGAGGCGGTTTCGCCCTGGGTGGGGTCGCGATTTCCGGGCGGACGCCAGTAAATCGTGTTTGAAATCATCACATTGGAGTGACGCGAGAGGCCAATCGAGCCCAGCATCTTGTCCAACAGCTTGCCGGAGCGGCCGACGAACGGCTTGCCCTGTTCGTCCTCGTCCTTGCCGGGGGCTTCGCCGATGATCAGCACCTCGGCATCGTCCAGGCCGTCCGAGAATACGGTATTCCGCGCCGTGCCCTTCAAAGCGCAACCTGTGTAGGCCTCTACCGCCTGACGCAGCTCGGCCACGCTATTCGACGATTGCGCCAGGGCACGCGCTTCGCTGACCGGGCTGGGCTTGTCGGCGGTGCGCGCCGTTGCGGCAGCGCGTGCTTTGACGCTCGGTTTTGCGAGTGGTTCGCGAGTAGGCGCGGGGATAGCGGCTGGCGTCGAGAAGATCGCCTCCGCCTCGTCCATATCGACGCCGGCCGAACGCCAGAACGCCAGCAGCGCTCTCGCGGCGGTGCGTTCGTCATGTGCGGCGGTCTGGCTCATCGATTCGAATGTTGAACGGTTTTGCCAACGCTTGCACGTGGCGATGCAAGCTTTGATAAACGCCGATGAACAAGGCGCAATTGCGCCGGCGGATGAGGACGATGGCTGAGACAGAGATCGCGCGCGAGTCGATGGAGTACGACGTGGTGATCGTCGGCGCGGGGCCGGCGGGCCTCTCGGCGGCGATCCGGTTGAAGCAGATATCGCCGGACATCAGCGTCGCGGTGCTGGAGAAAGGCGCCGAAGTTGGCGCGCATGTTCTTTCGGGCGCTGTGATCGATCCGAGCGGCCTCGATGAGCTGATCCCCGACTGGAAAGCAAAAGGCGCGCCGCTCGATACGCCGGTGACGGACGATCGCTTTGTTATGCTTGGACCGGCGGGCTCGGCGACGCTGCCGAACTTCATGATGCCGCCGCTGATGAACAACCACGGCAATTATATCGCCTCGCTGTCGAACGTAACGAAATGGCTCGGTGCGCAAGCCGAAGCGCTTGGCGTTGAGATCTATCCAGGCATGGCCGCGTCGGAGCCGGTGTTCGATGAAAGCGGCGCGCTGAAAGGTGTTGTCGCCGGCGTGTTCGGCATTTCGAAAGAAGGCGAGCACAAAGGCGATTATCAGCCTGGCATGGAATTGCACGGCAAGTATGTGTTCATCGCCGAAGGCGTGCGCGGTTCGCTCGCGAAAAAGCTGTTTGCACGCTACGAACTCGACAAGGATTGCGAACCGCAAAAGTTCGGCATCGGCATCAAGGAGCTTTGGGAAGTTCCTGCCGACAAGCACAAGCCGGGTCTCGTGCTGCACACGGTCGGCTGGCCGCTCGACGACGCGACCGGCGGCGGCTCCTTCATGTATCATTGGGGCGAGCGCTACGTGTCCGTCGGCTACGTCGTGCACCTCAATTATAAGAACCCGTATCTCTCACCGTTCGACACGTTCCAGCAGCACAAGCTGCATCCGGAAATCTCCCAGCACATCGAAGGCGGCAAGCGCATCGCTTACGGCGCGCGCGCGATCACCGAAGGCGGCTTCCAATCGGTGCCGAAGCTGGTGTTCCCGGGCGGCGCGATCATTGGTTGCTCGGCGGGCTTCGTGAACGTGCCGCGCATCAAGGGCAGCCACAACGCGATGAAGACCGGCATGATGGCCGCCGAGGCCGCCGCCGAAGCGCTCGCCGCCGGCCGTCAACGCGATGTGCTCGACGCGTACCCCGAAGCGTATCGCGAAAGCGATGTGTGGAAGGACCTGCACAAGGTTCGCAACGCCAAGCCGCTGCTCTCGCGCAATGGCACATTCCTGGGCGGCATGCTCGGCATGTTCGAGATGTGGTCGACGACGTTGCTTGGCGGCTTCTCGTTCTTCTCCGGCTTCGGCAATCTGAAGCACGGCAAGACCGACGCAAAGTCCACCGAGAAGGCCAAGAAGCACAAGCCGATCACGTATCCGCGACCGGACGGTGTGCTGACATTCGACAAGCTGAGCTCAGTCTATCTGTCGAACACTAACCATGAAGAAGATCAGCCCGCGCACCTGAAATTGCGCGACCCGACGATCCCTATCCGTGTGAATCTTCCTGAATACGCCGAGCCTGCGACACGATATTGCCCCGCTGGCGTGTACGAAGTGCTGTACGACGAGGCGGGCGCCAATCCGCGGTTCCAGATCAACGCACAGAACTGTGTTCACTGTAAGACTTGCGACATCAAAGATCCTAGTCAGAACATAGACTGGACGACGCCTGAAGGCGGCGGCGGACCGAACTACGCCAACCTCTGAGTATGGCCGGCCAAGAAGGCCGGGAGTGGGAAAGGTAGTAAATATGCGTGCTGCGATCGGGACAGCGCTTTGGGCCGCAAGCCTCGCGGTGTTGGCGGGGGCGGCAGAGGCCGCAACGCCCGCGCAAGCGCCAGCGGCGGAAGCGGCGGCGCCTCAGGCTGCTGGTTACGAGCCGTCGGAAATTCTGCGCGCCACGGCGCCGGCTGACGCTGCCGCGGACCGCACCTACGATTCACCAAACGACGCGCTGCTCGCCGCCGATCTCGATTACCTTGCCCGCGAAGCCCGCACCGCCGGCGCGCGCGGCGCATCGGAATCGATCTGGCCGATCATGCGCTTCAGCGATGATCTCGCCGCTGGCCGTCTCGCCGAAGCGCGCGCCGTGCTCGCGGCGACGCCAGGCGGCATGCAAGGCGGCTTGGCCGATCTGCTCGAGCCGTTCCTGTTGCTCGCCGAAGGCCGCGCCGACGCGGGCGTGTCGCGCATCGATCAAGGCCTCTCGGAAATGCCGTCGCCGCTGCCGGATGTGGCGCGCGCTCTGGTGTTCGAGGGCGCGGGCCGTTTGAACGAAGCGGCGGCGATCTATTCGATGATGGAGGAGCGGCTCGATCTCACGCCGCCGCCGGAAGCCGAACCCGCGAACATGCAGGAGTTCGAGCGTGCGCTGAACGCCGCGCGCGTGACGCACGCCATGTATCGCGCCGCCCTCGTGCAGCACCGCTTGGGCCACACGGACGAAGCGCGCCGCCTCTACAACATCGTCGCGCAATTCGCGCCGCGCTCCGCTGACGTTGAGCGCAACCTCGCGCGCCTCGGCCGTGGCGAAGGCCCGCAAGAAGCAGCGCTCACGCCGCTCAGCGCCACCGGCCGCTGGATGCTGTTCCTCTCGGAATTCCTGACCCAAGCCGAGAGCCTCACCTCGATCATGGCGCAAGGCACGGCGCCTGAAGGCTTGGCGTCGACGTCGGGCTCAGTGTTCCTGCAGCTCGGCATTACGCTCGCGCGCGACGCGGACGATTGGCGCTTGTACGCGGCCGGCCAATTGCTTGACGCGGGCGGTGTCGATGGCGCGCAGCGCGTCATCGATGGCGTCAGTGCGCAAAGCGCATTCGCGCCGGACGCTGAAATCACGCGCGCGAACATTCTGCTCGAACGCCGCAACGATGATGGCGCCGTCGCTGCCGCCGAGCGTGCGCTTGGCGCGGCTGGCGATCGCTGGACGGTCGTCGCATCCGCGGCTGACATCTATCGCATCGCTGGCCGCTCGCGGCAGTCGATCGAAACTTACGGCCGCGCGCTGGCGATGGTGCAGGAAGCGAAGGACCGCGCCGACGTGCTCGGCTATCGCGCCTACGCGCATCGCTTCTCGGGCGACCTTTCGCGCGCGAGCGCGGACATGCGCGCCGCCTACGAGATTGATCAAAGCGTCGATACGCGGCTCCTGTATGTCTCGATCCTGATGGACGATCCGCGCGGTTGGAGCGACGGCATCCAGATGGCGCGCGGCTTGTTCGCGGAACAGCCTGACTCCGTGCTGCGCCTCAACGCACTTGGCTATGCGTTGATCCAGCGCCCTGAAGGGCTCGAAGAGGGCTACCGCCTGCTGTGGCGCGGCTTCAATTACGGCCAGACCGATTACTCGGTCGTCGATAGTCTCGGCTGGGCCTATTACCTCTATGGCCGCTTCGAGGAAGCGCGCGCTCTGATCGAACGCGCCAACGACCTCACGCAGGACGAACCCAACGCCGAAGTTCTTGACCATTTGGGCGATGTCTATTGGCGCCTGAACCGCCGCGACGACGCCCGCGCCAAGTGGCGTGAGGCGCTCGACGCACGTCCCGACGCCATTCGTCGACGTTCGCTTGAACAGAAGGTCTCGCGGGGCTTGACCACATCGGCGCCGCGTCAGCGCGAGCTGCCGCAGGTGGAATTGCCGGATCGTCCGGGGCAACGGGAAGAGACGTGATCCTTTTGCGTAGCATTGCCATTGGCGCGCTCGCCCTGTTGGCGGCGTGCCAAACCGCGCCCGGTATCAGCGACGGGCCGCGCACCAATGACGCGTACGCGAACTTCCTCGTCGGCCAAGTCGCCAATCGCCGCGACGATCACCAATCCGCGTCCGATCGCTATTTCAGCGCGCTCGAACGCGCGCCGGAAGATCGTGCGGTGGTGGAGGGTGCGCTCTCCGCCGCGCTGGCGACGGGCGATCTGGAGCGTGCGCGCGAAATCGCCCGGCGTGCGCGGCGTGAGCCTTCGCCGTCCGTCCATCTCGTGCGTGCGGCCGAAGCGCTGCGTGCACGCAATCTTGCCCGCGCCGATGCGGAGATCGCCGGCGTCGAAAGCGATCCCGCGAGCGAACTCGCCGCTGGCATGATGCTGGCCTGGGTGCGCACCGGCGAAGGCCGCGTCGATGACGTGCTGATCGATCTCGCGCCGCTTGCGAGCGTGCGGCCGTACGGCGGGCTGTTCGCGTACCAGCAAGCGATGGCGCTCGATTTTGCCGGCCGCAACGACGAAGCGCTCGCCGCCTACACGATCGCTGATCGCTCGCAGGTGTGGCTCCCCGGCGCGATCGCGCGCCACGCCGATCTGCTCGCGCGCGCCGGCCGTCGCGACGAAGCCGCGCAAATTCTGCGCGCGACTGAGAACCGCGTCGCCAACCCTGCGCTCGCGCAAGCGTTCGCGCGTCTCGAAAGCGGCGTGACGCCGGCTTCCGCGCCGCTGACGCCGGCGGAAGGCGCTGCTGTCGGCCTCGAAGGCCTCGCGGCGATCTTCATTCAAGAGAACGACAACACCAGTGGTCTCGTCACGCTCTCGGTCGCGCTGCTGCTCGATCCGAATGCCGACACCGCGCGCTTGGCGTTCGCCGATGCGCAATCCAAGCTTGGGCATGTCGACGCCGCGCGCCGCGTGCTCGCGAACGTTCGGCCAGACTCGGTCTACGCGCCGAACGCTCGCGTGCTCGATGCTTGGGTGCTGTTCCGCGAAGGCCGGCGCGATGAAGCTTTGGCGCGCGTCCGCGATGAAACCGGCCCGCGCGGTCGCCGCGCCATGGCGGACATGTACCGCAATCTCGAACGCTGGGACGAAGCCGAAGGCCTCTACGATGCGTTGATCACCGAAAACGCGCGCGACTGGCGGCTCTATTTCGCCCGCGGCGCCGCGCGCGATCGGTTGGGACGTTGGAGCGAAGCCGAAGCCGATCTCCGCCGTGCGTTGGAGCTTTCGCCGGAGCAGCCGGACGTGTCCAACTATCTTGGCTACACGCTCGTCGAGCGCGGCGAGAATATGGACGAGGCGCTGCGCCTGATCCGCAGCGCCGTCGCGCAACGGCCAATGTCCGGCGCGATCACGGATTCGCTGGGCTGGGCCTATTTCAAACTCGGCGATTACGAGCAAGCGGTGACGTACCTTGAGCGCGCGGTTGAACTCGAGCCGGCGAGCCCGGTGATCGTCGATCACCTCGGCGACGCGTATTGGCGCGTGGGCAGGCGCATCGAAGCGCGCTTCCAATGGCAGCGCGCGATCTCGCTCTATCCGGAAGGCCAGGGCGGCGCCGAAATCACCGCGAAACTCGAGACCGGCTTGCCCGATCAATCGCCCACACGCTCGGCCAATCGGCGATGATCCGCGTCTTCGCGCCGGCGAAGATCAATCTCACTTTGAAAGTCGGCGCGCCGCGCGCTGATGGCTTGCATCCGCTGGCGAGCGTTGTCGCGTTCGCGAGCGTCGGCGATTGGGTCGAAGCCGCGCCGGCGGAAGCGCTGTCGCTGCGCATCGTCGGTCCGTTCGCGGGGGCGCTCGAAGCGAGCGACGACAATCTCGTCCTCCGCGCCGCCCGCGCGCTGCAAAGCGCCGCGAACGTCAACGCCGGCGCGGCGCTCACTTTGGAGAAACACCTGCCCATCGCCTCGGGCATAGGCGGCGGCTCTTCCGATGCGGCGGCGGCGCTGAAAGCGCTCAACGCGCTGTGGGAACTCAATTTCTCAGAGGCGCAGCTGATGGACCTCGCGCGCGGCCTTGGCGCGGACGTGCCCGTCTGCGTGCCGGCGCGCGCCGCTTACATGACAGGCATCGGCGAAATTGTTGAACCGATCGTTCTGCCAAAGCTGAACGCCGTCCTCGTCAATCCGCTTTTCCCGGTGCCGACGGGCGCCGTGTACGCCGCGTTCGATGCGCTTAACTTAGGTCAGTCCTTCGCAAAGGCGCCGCCGCCGTCATGGCGCGACGCCGCAGACGCAATCGCCGGCGCCGCCGCGCTCGGCAACGACCTCTATGAACCGGCCTGCAAGGTCGCCCCCGCGCTCACGGATGTGTCAAACATCTTGCGCGGCAACCCCGACGCGAGGCATGTGGCGCTCTCAGGGAGCGGCGGCACGGTGTTCGCCCTCGTCGATGACGAGGCGGCGGCGGATCGCATGGCGCAAACGATCGCGCGCGATAATTGGTGGGTGCGTAACGTCGCGCTCGGTTAGGTGAGGAAGCTCTTTGCTGCTCGATCTGGCGCTCGCAATGGCGGCGGCCTTCGTCGTGAGCCTGCTAGGTTGCAGGGCGATGATGGCGGCTGGCCTCGTCGACGCGCCGACGATGGCGCGCAAGGCGCATAAGCAGCCAACGCCCACTAGCGGCGGCGTCGGCGTCGCCGCGGGCTTTGCTGTCGGCATTCTTGTTCTATCGCAATTAAGCGAGTGGCGCTCCAATCTTGATTTCGCCGCCGCGCGGCGCATCGCGGCCGCAACTGCGTTTGCTTGTTCGTTCGCGGCGATCGGTTTGTGGGACGATATCCGCCCGCTCGGGCCGCGCTTGAAGGTGACGTTGTTCACCGCTGCCGCGGTGTTCGCGTCTTACACCGTCGGCCCCGCGCAGATATTTCCGCTGACCGACAGCGAGGTGTTCACGCTGCCGCTGCAGATCGCCGTGTTCGGCAGCGCGCTTTGGGTGTTCACTATGGTCAACGGCGTGAACTTCGTGGACGGCGCAAATGGCCTGGCCATGGGCAGCGTCTCGGTCGGCCTGTTCGGCCTCGCCGCCATCGCCGCGAATGCGCACGCGCCGGGGGCGCTGGCGCTTTCGCTCTGCGGCGCAGCGGCTTTGATCGGCTTCCTCGTCTGGAACTATCCGAGCGGCAAATTGTTCGCCGGCGATAGCGGGGCGCTGTTTGCCGGCGCGCTTGCGGCGCTCGCGTCGCTCAGCGCGATTCAAGGCGGCGGCGTTTCGCCGTTCGTGCCGCCGCTGCTGTTCTTCCCGATCCTCGCCGACGTGCTGCTGACGCTGGCGTGGCGAGCGATGAAGGGGCGGAAGCTCCTCACAGGACACCGCGAGCACGTTTATCAAATCATGATCCGCGGCGGCCTCAAGGTGCGCCACGTCGCGCGCCTCTATTGGCTGGCTACGTTGATCTGCGGGCTCGCTGCGTTCGGCGCACACGTCGTCGGTTCGTTTACGCCGCTGGCGGCGCTGGCGATCGCGGCGTTCGTATCCGTGGTGATTGCCGTGCAGGCGCGGCGCTTCGCGTTCAAGAACGGCTTGGGCGAAGTTTAGGTTTTTTGATTGAGCCTCATCTTGTCTAAGAACCGGAATCCACGTCTTCGGATGATGCTCTAGTACGCGCGATCGACCACGAAATCCGGCAGATCGAGCAGGGCCTCGCGATAGGCATTGGCCGGGAACATCGCCAGCGCATCCTTCGCCCGCTGCGCATGATCGCGTGCAGCGCCGAGCGTTTTGGCGATCGCGTCGTGACGCCGGATCAGGGCGCAAGCGCGATGGAAATCGTCCTCCGTGCGCTCGCCGCCGACAGCGCGGCGCCAGAACGCGAGCTCCGTCTCGTCGCCCGCTTCGCGCGCGTACACGACTGGCAGCGTGACTTTGCCTTCGCGGAAATCGTCGCCGGCGTTCTTGCCCATGGTGGCCGAGAGGCCGCCATAATCGAGCGCGTCGTCGACAAGCTGGAACGCGAGGCCAAGCTCGCGCCCGAACGTCTCCAACGCATCCGCTTCCGCGCCGGGCCGACCGGCCGCAACCGCGCCAGCTTTCGCCGCCGCCGCGAACAGCGCCGCCGTCTTCGCGGCGATGATTTCCATGTAGCGCTCACGCGTGGTGTCGGCGTCGTTGGCCGCGGCGAGCTGCATCACTTCGCCCTCGGCGATCACGCTTGCCGCGCGGGCGAGGATGTCGAGCACCATCATGTCGCCGGTCTCGACCATCAAATTGAACGAACGCGCGAACAGGAAATCGCCCACCAGCACGCTCGACGGATTGCCCCAAAGCTTGTTCGCTGATTTCTTGCCGCGCCGCATCGAGCTGTCATCAACGACATCATCATGCAGCAGCGTCGCGGTGTGGATGAACTCAACCGCCGCCGCCAGCTTGCGCGGGCCATCGCCGCCACGGCCCAGCAGACGCGCCGCCGCCAAAGTGATCAAAGGCCGGATGCGCTTGCCGCCTGCGTCGATCAAATGCGCGGCGAGGTTGGGAATGACACCGACTGGGCTCGTCATTCGCTCGTGGATAATCACGTCGACAGCGTCGAGATCCTCCGCCAGCAAAGCGGCGAGCCGCTCAACTGCGTTGGGCGCGCCGGCGGCCGCCTTTGCTGTTCCTACCGCCGGTCCCAAAATCGCCTCCGCTTGCGTTCTGGCTACCCTAAAACGATGGTGAGGGGCTAGGCGCCGGTCAAGGCAAACTCGACCACAGCGCGCAAGGGTCGCACGGCATTGAGTGACAACGAATTCACCGAAGACGCGATCCTGAACGGCCGGGTTATCCTGCGGCAGCCGAAACGCGGATATCGGATCAATTTGGATACGGTTCTGCTCGCGGCGGCGATGCGCGGCGTCGACAACGGGCGCGTGATTGAGCTGTGTTGTGGCGTTGGCGCGGCCATCATCGCAGTTGCGAAGGCCTCGCCACATTTGCGCTGCGTGGGCGTCGAGCGCGATCCAGCTTACGCAGCGTTGGCGCGTGAAAATGTCTCGCGCAATGGCGTTGGCGGCAATGTCGAGATCATCGAGGCCGATGCGCTCGCGCCCGATGATCTTGGCGTGTTCGACGCGGTGTTTTTCAATCCGCCGTACGACGATCCGGGGCAGAACCGCGCGCCTTCCGAAGCGCGCCGCGCCGCGCACGTCGAGGATCGTCCGATCGGCGATTGGATGAAGCTTTGGTCCAACCGCATGGCCTCCGGCGCTAGCCTGACGATGATCCATCGCGCGCATCGGTTGCGGGAAATTCTCTCCGAGGTGGCCGGGCGTTTGGGCGGTATCGAGATCATGCCGATTCGGCCAAACGCGACGGCGCCGGCGAACCGGGTTCTGGTGCGCGCCTGGAAGGGCTCGCGCGCGCCGCTGACGCTGCATCGGGGCCTCGATTTGCACCCCTCTGACGCCGACGAAGGCAAATACACAGCTGAAGTCGAGGCGATCCTCCGCGGCGAGGCTGGCATATGGCCGGGTTGATTGACTCTCTCGCGCCCGCAGCACAGTTTCCGGCCTAACGGAGCAGGCCGACGCCGAGTCGCCCCGTTTCCGGCCAGACAAGCGAACCCCGTGGGAGAGAGCGCCAAAGACGCGCCCCCGAAGGAGCAACCGCCCCGGAAACTCTCAGGGAACCGGACCGCGGGGGGATGAACACGCTGGATAGAGCCACGCCCGGTGGGGACGTGGCCGCCGAAGGAGTAAATCTCTCAGGCGCCAGGGACAGCGGGGGCCGCGTGCGATTTTTCGCGCGCGCCGCTTGCACCTGGGAATCCGCACATGGCCGACGCCACGAACCTCAAGAAGCTGCCGCTCGACGCGCTCTGGCGCGCGCGCACCTCGAAGTTCGCGGACTTCGCCGGCTATGACATGCCGATCCAGTTCGACGGCCTGATCGCCGAACACAATTGGACGCGCCAACACGCCGGCCTGTTCGACGTCTCGCACATGGGGCCGAGCTTCTTTGCTTTGCCGAAGGGCCACGGTCTCGAAGGCGAGGACGCGCACAGACAAGTGGCGTCGCTGATCGAGCGGCTCGTGCCGGCGGACATTCAGGCGCTGAAGCCAGGCATGGTGCGCTACACCATGATCACCAATGCCGAAGGCGGCGTGCTCGACGATCTGATGATCGCGCGGCCAGCCGAGGCGGGCGCGGCGGGCGATCTCTACATCGTCGTCAATGCCGGCTGCAAAAACGAAGATTGGGCGCTGATCGAAGCGGCGACGAAGGGCGAAGCGAACCTGGTGCGCGCCGATGACCGCTGCTTGCTCGCGCTGCAAGGGCCGAGCGCGTATGTGGTGGCGAGCGCGGTGATCGATCCGGCGCTCGCGGACATGAGCTTCATGAGTGTGAAGCGCTACGATGCGTTCGGCCGTCTCACCATCACGCGCTCTGGCTACACCGGCGAAGACGGCTACGAAATCCTCGTCCGCGCCGAGCATGCAACGGCGCTCGCGGAAGCGCTGCTCGCGCATCCGGAAGTAAAGCCTGTCGGCCTCGGCGCGCGCGATAGCTTGCGTCTCGAGGCCGGCCTTTGCCTCTACGGCCACGATCTCGATCCAACCACATCACCCACCGAAGCCGATCTCGCCTGGACGATCCAGAAGCGCCGCCGCGAAGCTGGTGACTTCCCAGGCGGCGCGCGTGTGCAGCGTGAGCTGGCGGAAGGTCCGGCGCGCAAGCGTGTCGGCATTCGCCCGAAGGATCGCGCGCCGGCGCGCGAAGGTGTCGAAATTCAAGCGAACGGCAAGAAGATTGGCGTTGTCACCAGCGGCGGCTTCTCGCCGATCCTGAATGCGCCGATCTCGATGGGCTACGTCGACGCCGCGTTCGCTACGCCGGGCACGGCGATCGATCTCATGGTGCGCGGCCAGCCGCGCGCGGCGGAGGTCGTAACCCTCCCATTCGTTCCGCACAATTATGTCCGTAAGGGGAAATGACGATGACCACGCGCTACACCAAAGACCACGAATGGGTGCGCCTTGAAGGCGATGTCGCGATCGTCGGCATTACGCCATATGCGGCCGAACAATTGGGCGATGTCGTTTATGTCGAGCTGCCGGGCGTCGGCAAAGCCGTGAGCGCCGGCGGCGACATGGCGGTCGTCGAAAGCGCGAAAGCGGCGTCGGACGTGTACGCGCCAGTCGCGGGCGAGGTGGTCGCCGTCAACGACGCGCTCTCGGGCTCGCCCGATCTCGTGAACCAAAGCGCCGATGGCGAAGGCTGGTTCGTGAAGCTGAAGCCGTCGAACAAAGCCGATCTCGATGCGCTCATGGATGAAGCCGCCTACGCCGATTACGTGAAGGGCCTTTGATGCGTTACCTCCCGCTCACCGAGACCGATCGCAAGCAGATGCTGGCGCTCGTCGGCGTCAAATCGATCGACGATCTTTACGCGGACGTGCCTGCAGGCGCGCTGCTGAAGAAGGACGTCGACCTGCCGAAAGCGCAGGGCGAACTCGAGGTCACGCGCCATCTGCAGCGCTTGGCCGAGAAGAACACGCCCGCCGGCCGCACCGCGTTTTTCCTCGGCGCGGGCGCTTATCGCCACCACGTGCCGGCGAGCGTGGATCATCTGATCCAGCGCAGCGAATTCCTTACTGCGTACACGCCGTACCAGCCGGAAATTGCGCAAGGCACGCTTCAAGCGCTCTACGAATTCCAGTCGCAGGTGGCGATGTTGCTCAACATGGAGGTGTCGAACGCCTCCATGTATGACGGCTCCACCGCCTGCGCCGAAGCGGCGATGATGGCCGCGCGCGTGACCAAGCGGAACAAGGTCGTGTTCTCCGGCGGCGTGCATCCCCACTACGTGACGACCGCGCGCACGGCCTGCGAAGCGCTTGGGCTCGAGGTGGTCGCGCTGCCGGCGGCGGTGGACGATGAGGCGGCGGTGACAAACGCGCTCGGCGCCGATGTTGCGGCGGTCATCGTGCAATCGCCGAACGTGTTCGGCACGATCACCGATCTGAAACCCATCGCCGACGCGGCGCATGGCGCCGGTGCGCTGCTGGTCGCGAATTTCACTGAATGCTTGGCGTTCGGCATGATCGAGCCGCCCGGCGCGATGGATGCGGATATCGTCTGCGGCGAAGGCCAATCGATCGGCAACGCGCTGAATTTCGGCGGGCCGTATGTCGGCCTGTTCGCGGTGAAGGAAAAATACATCCGCCAGATGCCGGGCCGCGTCGCCGGCGAAACGCTCGACGCCGATGGCAAGCGCGGCTTCGTGCTGACGCTCTCCACGCGCGAACAGCACATTCGCCGCGAGAAGGCGACGTCCAACATCTGCACGAATTCCGGCCTCTGCCAGCTCGCCTGGACGATGCACATGACGCTGCTCGGCGAAGCCGGCCTCTCGCAGCTTGCGGCGCTCAATCATGAGAAGGCGATCGCTTTGGCCGAAGCGCTCTCGGGCGTGAAGGGTGTCGAGGTGCTGACGACGCGCTTCTTCAACGAGATCGCGGTGAAACTGCCGAAGCCCGCGCAAGGCGTGGTCGATGCGCTCGCCGCCAAAGGCGTGATCGCCGGCGTCGCCATGAGCCGCCTCGATCCCGCCGCCGGCATGGAGAACGTGCTCATCACCTGCGCCACCGAAACCAACACCGACGCCGACATCGCCGCGTTCGTCAAAGCGCTGAAGGAAGTTCTCTGATGATCACCGAAACCACTTCCGGCAATCGCGGCCTGCTGCAAGCTGAGCAATTGATCTTTGAAGTCGGCCATGCGGAAACGACAGGCGTCGATTTGCCGAAGCCGAAAGGCGGCAAGGATTCCCTCGGCGGTCTGAAGCGCAAAGCAGCTTTGGCGTTGCCGGGGCTCTCCGAGCCGGAAGCCGTGCGCCACTACGTGCGCTTGAGCCAGAAGAATTACGCCATCGATCTCGGCTTCTTCCCGCTCGGCTCGTGCACGATGAAGCACAATCCGCGTCTGAACGAGCGCGTCGCGCGCATGGAAGGCTTCGCCGATCTGCATCCGCTGCAGCCAAACGCGACCATCCAAGGCGCGCTCGAACTGATGGACGAGGTTGCGCATTGGCTGATGACGCTCACCGGCATGCCAGCCGTGGCGCTTTCGCCGAAAGCCGGCGCGCATGGCGAGTTCGCCGGCATGCTGGCGATCCGCGCAGCACTTGAAGCGCGTGGCGAAGCCGACGTGCGCAAGCGCGTGCTGGTGCCGAGCTCCGCGCACGGCACCAATCCGGCGACGGCCGCGGCGTGCGGCTTCAGCGTCGATGAAATCCCCGCCCGCGACGATGGACGCGTGCATCTGGACGACGTGAAGGCGCGGCTCGGTCCCGACGTGGCGGCGATCATGATCACGAACCCGAACACGTGCGGATTGTTCGAGCCAGAGATCAAGAACATCGCCGACGCCATCCATGAGGCTGGTGCGTACTTCTATTGCGACGGCGCGAACTACAACGCCATCGTTGGCCGCGTGCGTCCGGGTGATCTCGGAATCGACGCGATGCACATCAATTTGCACAAAACATTCTCGACGCCGCACGGCGGTGGCGGGCCCGGTGCTGGCCCGACCGTGCTCAGCCAAGCGCTCGCGCCATTCGCGCCGGTGCCGCACATCGTCAAGAAGGGCGAAGTCCGTGAACTGCGTGAGCATGCCGATGGCACGCAAGCGTTCGGCCGCATGTGCGCCTTCCATGGCCAGATGGGCATGTTCACGCGCGCGCTCAGCTACATGATGAGCCATGGCAGCGACGGTCTGCGCCAAGTGGCGGAAGATGCGGTGCTCAACGCGAACTATTTGCTGGCGCGCCTGAAACCGCATTTCAACGCGCCGTTTGGCGACGGGCCTTGCATGCATGAAGTGCTGCTCGATGACTCGACCACGAAGCCGAAGGGCGTCGAAACCGTCGACATCGCCAAGGCGCTGATCGACGAAGGCTATCACCCGTTCACGACCTATTTCCCGCTCGTCGTCCACGGCGCGATGTTGATCGAGCCCACGGAAACCGAGTCCAAGCGCGAGCTTGATCGCTTCGCCGACGTGATGATCGCGCTCGCCGAGCGCATCAATGCGGGCGACGCGGCGTTCTTCAAAGCAGCGCCGAAGCTCGCGCCGATGCGCCGCTTGGATGATACGCGCGCCGCGCGCCAACCCAAGCTGCGCTGGAAACCGGAACACGCGGACGCGGCGAAGAAGGCGGCGGAATAGTCTTTTCTTGCACCGCCGGCGTCCTCGCCGGCGAACTGGTCGATCCAACCTGCGTGCAGATGGGTTCGCGCCTTCAAAGATGCAAGAACGCCGGCGAGGGCGCCGGCGGTCCAAGAGTCACAGTGCACTGACAATCACCCAAGTCCCCGTCGCCGCCAGCAATCCGGCCGCCGCCATGCGCACGTAGCGCAGCGGCACGATTTTCGTCGCGGCTTCGCCGAGATACACGGCGGGCGCGTTGGCGAGCATCATGCCGAAAGTGGTGCCGATGGTGACGAGCGCGATGTCCTGAAAGCGCGCGGCGAGCAATGAGGTGGCGATCTGGGTTTTGTCGCCGATTTCGACCAGGAAGAACGCGATCAACGTCGTCAGGAACACACCGCCGCGCGACATGCTGGCCGCGCCATCATCTTCCTTGTCGGGGATCAAAGCCCACGCGGCCATGGCGACGAAGGCGGCGCCGACGGCCAGGTGAAACGTCCGTCCGCTCAGCCATTGCGCGAGCCAATAGCCGGCGGTGGCGGCGAGCGCGTGGTTGAGCAATGTTGCGGCGAAGATGCCGGCGAGGATCGTCAGCGGGCGCTTGAAGCGCGCGGCCAGCACGATCGCCAGCAATTGCGTCTTGTCGCCAATCTCGGCGATGGCGACGATCGCGGTCGAAATCCAAAGCGCTTCCATGAAACGTAACTCCGGGGCCGGGCGTGCGAACGACGACGTCGCTTCGCGCGGCCTGGTCGCGAAGCGGAACGTCGTCGGTCTCGCCAATCGAGCCTTGTCGGCTCCCGATCGCGCCATGCCCGGATGGGCAAGTGTGTTGACGCAAAGCTCCGCAAGAGCGGACGGCTACTCCCCGAGTAACGGGGCGGATGTAGGCGAAGCGCGCCGGGGCGTCAAATCGCTGCGTGTTTGTGCATGCGTCTTCGCCGCGCGAGTCGGGTTCGACTGGCGCGGTTGGGCAGGCTTCGGGGCGTGGGGCGCGTTACGACGTGTCGGCGCAGGCGGTTGCGCATGGTTCGCAATCGCCGACGCAGGCGTGCACGCAGATGAAATAGTGCGTGACGCGCAACGCCATGAGGCCATGCGCGAGGCGGGCGAGCAGCTTCTTAACGTAGCGATCGAAATGCGTGCGCACGTGCGCGATGCGCGCCATGCGCGCGGCGCGCGTGCGGCGCTGCAGCTTCGGCAGCAGGCCGCGCGTGATGACGCTGAGCCAGTTCTGGCCCGCTGCGCCGCGCGTGTGGCCGCCGGTCGCTTGAGCGCGGAAATTCACCTGCGGCGATGTCGCGAACGCGCGCGCGAAGATCGCGCGCTTCAGTTCGTGTTCGTAGAAATTGAGCGCCTGATGATCGGGGAGTTCGTCGCGCTTGCCGACACAGAACAGCACAAAGCCGAGCCAACGATGCAGCAGGGCTGCGAAGGCTCGGAGGATTGGCTGAAGAGGGCGGAGGCGTTGTTGGCGCATGAGGGGAGTATGCGGGCGCGCGCTACTCGGTCGGATAGATTTTTGCGGAGTGCTTGTGCGCCAAGGGTTTGAGTGAATTTCATGGGGGATAGAGCTGCTCCAATCCCCCAATTCTCAGTCATTCCGGGCGAAGCGAAGCGGAGACCCGGAACCCAGGGGCGTCACGCTCTGCACGTTCAGCTGCGTTGGGCGGCGCGCCCAGTCCTCCTGGGTTCCGGATCGCGCTCCGCGCGTCCGGAATGACTGAGGTTCTGAGAACCCCGGCGCTTCCTCACCGCCGTCCAGCGCTGCGTTGCGCGCGGCTTTGGGCGAACTCGGGGAAGGTTTCCGCGAGCGAATCTTCGTCGGGCAGAATGTAGAACGCGCCGCCGCGCTCGAACGTGGGGCGGATGACGTCCTCGTAGAACTCGGTCGAGACGTTGAGGCAGCCGTGGGTGATGCGGTTGTCGTCCGGGTCAGGCGACGCCAGGCGTTCGGCGCGGTGCTCGGTCGGGCCGTCAATAAGCGGGTGGATCGAAACCGCGGAGTCGTAGTCCACCCACAGCACGCGCCCTGCGTCGAGTGAAGGGCCATAGCCGCCGACGAAGCTGCCGGCTGGGGTGGTGCGATCGCGGCCGGGAATCTCACGCAATGCAAGGCCGGCGATACCAGGCGCGATGTGATCTCCGGTCGCCGAGCCGAGCAGCACGGGCGCTGCGCCGCGAAGGCGGCCGTCGGCGCCGAACACCAGGATCTGCGCGGCTTCTTTATCGATGATCGCGAACGGATAGCCTTGGCTATCCCGGGTCGCGATCACCCAGCCGGCGAGTTGAACGACCGTGTCGGAAACATCCTGGTCGGCCGGAAGCTGATCGATCGCTGCAGCTGGTTGCGCGGGGACGTCCTCGGCTTCGGCTACGCCGAAGCTCGCGAACGCCAGCGCCATCGCGGCAAACGCGGCGCGGCGTGGAAGGTGCGTCCAACTCAGAATTGGCGCGGCTCCTGAAGAAAACGAAGGCCTGATGGCGCAAGCCACCAGGTCCTTCGAGTCAAACCGTTGGAAAGGCATTGCGCAAGCGCGCTTAGCCGCGCGGACGGCGTGCGGGCTGCGTTTCCAGTTGCTGGACGCGGCCTTCAATTTGGTCGAGCCGCTGGTTGGCGCGCTGCGCGCCTTGATTGGCGGATTCAGCGCTCGCGCTGGCGCTGGCGACGCGCGAGTCGAGCTGGTCGAGGCGCGAATTGATCGCCGCAAACTCATCGTCATACGTGGCGCAGGCGCCGAGGCTGAGTGTGGCGATCGCCGCCAGGCCGAGATTGCGGGCTGTCGTCAGGTGCTTGTTCATGGAAATTCCCTCATCTACCCCGGCCCCAAATGTGCGGAACGCACCCGGCGCCCGCCTCACAGCAAACGCTTACCCAAGCCGCCTAACGCGCTAGGGGCGGAGATGGTTCCACGCGATTTGACCTAAAGGCCAAGTATGGCCGACCTGCGTCCTTCTCCCAGTTTAGGAAAGGTGGTCATGGCTCCGCCTGAGCGTATTTAGGCCGCGCGACTTTCGCTCGCCGCCTCTGCCTCCGCGAGCAGCGCGGCGAGGGTGCGGCGGCCTTCTTCAGTGAGCGGCAATTCGATGCCATCCGCCCGCTGCCTGATCGACTCTAGGGTTGGATCGGCGAGCGGAATGCTCGTGAAGTTGTCCCAATCCCACTCATCAGCCGAATTGTCGAGAAAGCTGCGAAGGTGCTGAGCGACCTCCGCCGCCGTTCGTTTGGCTGGCCTCTCGAACGGCATTAAAATCAGCTTTGCGACGATCGCGACCGGGATGAGGATCGCAGCCGCAACCACGCCTGCCGCGTTGCGCCAAAACGAATTGTCAGGATCGATCAGCGCGCGGCCCATGATCGCGAAACTTTACCGCGTCGCGACGTGGCGGCAAACTTCCGCTCCGCCTGTCGCCCACCTCACGGCAAACTGCATCACGCTGCTTTGAGCATTGCACCCAGTCCCCCTGGGTTCCGGATCGCGCTCCGCGCGTCCGGAATGACTGATGGACTGGAGCAAAAGCGGTCAGTGCGGTAAGATGTCGTCCATGGCGCCTTGGGCACGCAAACTGATTTGGCTGCTGACTCGCGCATTCCTGTTCAGCGGTCTCGCAGCATTCTTCCTGTTCTTTCTCGGGACCACGTTTCTTCAAAGATGGATGGTCGTGGCGAGCGTGTGGGCCTTCCTCTTCGCCTCAGCCTGCTTGATTTTGCCGGGCGTTGTTTTGCTCGCCTCGAACTTAACGGCGCGCGATAGGCACGAATAGGACTAGAATCCGCTTCACGCATAGCCAAACGAAAACGGCGCGCCTCGCAGCGCGCCGTTTCAAACTTTAGAGCCAGCGAGCGCTCAGCTAAACGCGCGGCCCATTTCCGAGACGCCTTTGGCGACCAGCGCGGACTGGTTCGCGTCGTTCATGCGTTCGCGGATCAGCTTTTCGGCGGCAGCGAGGGCGGCGTCAGCAGCGGCGGCGCGGACGTCGGCGGTCGCCTTCGCTTCAGCCTGGGCGATGCCGTCCACGGCTTGCTGCTCGCGCCGCTCCATCGCGGCGGTCATCGAGCGGCGGGTTTCTTCGGCGACGGCCGCGGCTTGTTCCTTCGCGGCGGCGACGATGGCGATGGCTTCCTGCTCGGCGGCGGCGCGCTTGGCTTCGTATTCGGCCAAGAGCTTCTCGGCGTCCTCACGCAGCTTGCGGGCTTCGTTCAGTTCCTTGGCGATCTCGGCCGATTTGGAGTCGAGCGCGCCAGTGATCTGCTGCGGCACCTTCATGTACACGAGCAGACCGAAGAACAGCAGGAGCGCGACGAACGCGATTTCTGTCGCTGTGATTTCCATCACCTGATCCTCAGCTTGCCGGCACGAGCTTGCCGGCGATGTCGCGCGCCAGCGTGTCGGCGATGCCCGGCAGTTCGGCCAGCGCCTTGGCGCGCGCATCGTTCACGCGCGTTTCGGCTTGGGCGATACGCTCGGCCAGACGCTTCTCCGCCGCTGCTTGTTCAGCGGTGAGCTGCGCCGTCACTTCCGCGCGCATGTCGTCCACGAGCTTGCGCGCATCGGCGCGAGCCTTGGCGACAGCGCGCTCGGTGGTGGCGCGCGCCTCTTCGGCGAGCGCGGTTTTCGCAGCCGCGCCTTCGCGATCAGCCGCGAGCGTCGCCGCGCGCTTTTCCAGCACGCGCTCGACGCTCGGCAGGATGTGGCGCGAGACGATGTAGTAGAGCGCGGCGAACGTGATCGCGAACCAGATGAGCTGGCTTGCGAACAACGAGCTGTCGAACGGCGGAAAGCTCGCCGCGTGCTCGCCGCCATGCGCGCCGGCGGCCGCCGCGCCATGCGCGTCAACCGCGCCATGGGCTGCGTCAGCGCCGTGCGCCGGCTCTGCTGCGTGGGTATCGGCTGCGTCAGCCATGGTTGTTGCTTACTTCGGCACGACGAAGAGCAGCAGGATGGCGATCAGCAGCGAGAAGATGCCGAGCGCTTCGGTCACGGCGAAGCCGAAGATCAGGTTGCCGAATTGGCCCGGCGCGGCTGACGGGTTGCGCATGGCGCCCGACAGGAAGTTGCCGAAGATGATGCCCACGCCGATGGCGGCGCCGAGCATGCCGAGGCAGGCGAGGCCCGCACCGATGTAAGCTGCAGCAGTTGCGTCCATTGTAACTTCTCCCTTTTGGGTTGGAGTTCAGCCCGAGCCTTAGTGCCCGGGGTGAAGAGCGTCGTTGAGGTAGATGCAGGTGAGGATCGCGAACACGTAGGCCTGCAGGAACGCGACCAGGAATTCGAGACCATAAAGCGCGACCGTCATCGCCAGCGGCAGCGAAGCGCCGAGGATGCCGACAAGGCCCAAGCCCGCCAGCGCCGGCACGAAGCCCGCGAACACTTTGAGCAGGATGTGGCCGGCGAGAATGTTGGCCCAGAGACGAACCGCGTGGCTCAGCGGGCGCGAGAAGAACGAGATCACTTCGATGATGATCACGAACCACAGAATGTAGATCGGCACGCCCGATGGCGCGAACAGCTTGAAGAATTTCAGACCGTTCTTCGCGAAGCCGACGATGATGACCGTGAAGAACACCAGCAGCGCCAAGGCGGCGGTGACGACGATCTGGCTGGTCGGCGTGAACATATGCGGCGCGCCGAAGCCGCCGGGGAACATCCCCAGCATGTTCGACATGAAGATGAACAGGAACAGCGTGAACACGAACGGCAGGAACTTTTTGACGCCTTCTTTGCCGGCGGCGTCGTTCAGCATGCCGTGGATGAAGCCGTAAGCGCCCTCGGCGACCACTTGCGCGCGGCCCGGCGCCATAGCGGCCGGCTTCATCGCCCAATTGAAGAACCACGCGGCAAGGCCGGCGCCGGCCACCATCGCGAGGCTCGCATTGGTGAAGCTCGCGTCGTAGCCCGCGACACTGAACTCGAAGATCGGTTCAATGTTAAACTGATGGATCGGGTCGTTCGCCACGGCCGGTACTAATCCTCTTCGTCGTCCGGAATGGACGGCGCGTTGGGATCGACCGGGTTGGAGCGGGAATAGGATTGCGCGACGCGCACCACATTCACCACCCCCGCCGCGAAGCCGAGCGAGATGCCGATGATCAGCCCCCACGGTGACGTGTGGAGGAAATTATCGGCGCCGTAGCCCAGCAACGCCCCGACAATAATCGCCGCGCCAAACTCACCTCCGTACCGAAGCGCCAGCGCAGCCGGGCTTTGGGGCGGGGGATTGTTCTGAGGCGCCGCTGTTCCGCGTGCGGCGTCTACGCGCCGACGTAGGTCGGAAAGGGCGTCCTCCGGCGGTTTTTTGTCAGCCATTGAACGGTCGATGCACGAAGATGGGCGGCCCTTGCAAGCCCCCCATTTCGCGCGGCGGAACCTAGAGGCGCCCCCCTCG
>CAZZFE010000051.1:0-27119 GCA_964653495.1 uncultured Terricaulis sp.
ATTCCCATTCATTCGCCCGGAGCGCTGCCGGCGTCGTGTTCGCTTGTGCCTGGTCCTGACGGCATCGATCCTCTGATCGTGCCAGACCTACAATTGATGGCGTTCCACGCCCACGAGGAAGCGCGGCTGCGTGCGACGGGTGAGACGCGAACGCCGGTCGTGTTGACCAAGCGCCAGAAGGAGTGCTTGGCGCTTGCAGCCCGCGGCAAGAGCGATCCGTTGATCGCAGACATTCTTGGCATCAAGACCGCAACGGCCAAACATACAATCGAGCATGCGCGGGCGCGCTATGGGGTCAGCTCCCGCATCCAAGCGATCATGTTCGCTTATCTCGACGGCACGCTGACCTTGTCCGATCTGGCGGACTGACTTCTCCACACCTGCTTTCGGTGCAAAGCGCGTCAATGGGCCGATCGGCCCATAGCAGAGCGCACGCGTCTGCACTCAATCTCACTGAGTTCGGTGTGGAGGACACTAGGTTCATGATCCAGATCATCACGCGCGACAATCGCCGCCTCTTTCATCACGCGCTGATGGAGATGCATCGCCAACGCAAGCAGGTCTTCATCGACCGCATGCATTGGCGGCTGAGTGAAAGCATGGGCCTTGAGATCGACGAGTTCGACAGCGAAGAGGCGATGTATTTAATCGATGTGGATGCACACGGCGACGTGCAGCAATCGGCGCGGCTACTGCCAACGCTCTCGCCACATCTCATGAGTGAAGTGTTCGCCAATCTCTGCGACGACGGACCACCGAGGTCGGCGCGCGTTTGGGAAGCATCCCGATTCTGCCCCGCGCCCACCATTGCGAAGGGTGCGCCGCGTCGCGAACTGTTGGCGCGAATGATCGCGGGCATTTTGGAGACTTCGATTCTGTTCGGGATTGAGAAAGTGAGTTTCGTTGCCGGCGCCGCGCTCGCGCCGCTTGCAGCTCAAGCGGGCTGGCACGTCTGTGCTTTGGGGCCCAAGCAGAGGATGGGGCGAGAGCGTCTCGTCGCCATGCTGGCCGACGTCACCAGCGATGGCCTTGCGGCCGTACGCCAGCGGGCGCGGCTAACCGGTCCTGTCACGCGTTTCGCTGATGCCGGACTGGCGCGCGCCGCCTGAGCGCGCTCGAAACAACTCAACACGTGAAGGAAGTCGTCATGCAAGTCGCCGCCCCGCGCACGTCCATTCAACCGGCGCTTCATTCAGAGGCTCGTTTCACGTGGGCGTTTGAGGACTTAATGCGGGACGGCTATGTCATCTTGCCAGAAGCGATCAGTCATCTGAAATCGCGTTTGATTTGCGCCGAGGTCGCGCCGCATTTGGCCGCCACGCCGAAGTGCGTCGGCGATTTTTACGGATGGAAGACAACGCGGGTCGGAGGTCTCCTCAACAAGGCGCCTTCAATGCAAGACCTTGTTCTCCATCCAGCAGTGCTCGCGATCACGCGCGCGGCGTTGCAGCCGTCGTGTGATTGCATCCAGCTCAATTTGACGCAAGCCATTCGCGTGCACCCACAAGAGCGAGCCCAGGCGCCGCATCGCGATGAAGAGATGTGGCCCCACGAACCGAAGCTTCGCCCCTGGCTCATCAATGTGATGTGGCCGTTGACTGCTTTCACCGAAGAGAATGGCGCCACGCGCCTTTGGCCAGGCAGTCACACGGACGCGCTGGATCGCAGCATTGATCCAGCGCGATCGATCCCCGCGGAGATGCAGCCCGGTGATGCGCTGGTCTTCCTTGGCGCGCTGACGCACGGCGCCGGCGAGAACCGCTCAAGCGCGCCGCGCGACGGCATCATTGTCTCTTATTGTTTGGGTTGGCTGAAGCAGTACGAAAACCAATTCCTGGCTTACCCACCCGCCGTCGCGCGGTCTTTCCCCGAGCCGCTGCAGCGGCTCATCGGCTATCAGATGCACCGGCCCAATCTTGGCGGCTGGGAGGGGCAGGATCCGATCCAAGCGTTGGCGACGAACACCCCGACGCTTTGTCCGCACGTGGACGCGTTGACGCCCGACATCGCGCGCCAGCTCAAGGCTCACTATGGCGAGGACGCCTGACTTACCCATACCTGAACGCGCGTATCAGGAAATTAGGACAAGGGTCTTAGCCGGCCGCTTCAGGCTGCGTCAGCGACTGGACGCTAGCGCGATCGCGTCCGACCTCGGCGTATCAACAACGCCCGTGCGCGAGGCTCTCTTGCGGCTGACTTCAGAACGGCTCGTGAGCTTTCGCCCGTCGCACGGTTTTGCTGTCGCCATGTGGAGCGAGAGCGGCCTGCGCGATCTTTATCGATGGCGGGGCGAACTCGCCGAGCTGGCGCTTGCGAATTTCGCTGCGGCCGCCCAACCGATGGTGGATGCTGCGGCGAGTTATCCCGACAAGGCCGCAGACCTATTGGCAGGGTTGGCAATCGCCGCACACACCGAACTCGTACACGCAGTGCGAAATGCCGATGATCGGCTGCACATGGCGCGGGTCGCTGAAGCCGAAATCTGGCCAAACGTCGAGCAGGACCTCGCGCCCATCAGTAAGGCGATTTTGAGCGGCAGCATCGCTCCGATCAGAAACGCACTTCGAAAGTATCACATGCGGCGTTGTATGAACGCCAAACGCATCCGCGACTGCGCCGCGCTGCTAGGGCTTTCCTCGAACGGCGCCTAGACGCTTTCCGGCTTAATATTCATTCTTATAAACTCTCTTATTTGTCTGGAGTGTCGCACGCTCTCACCGGATCGAATGAACGATCCCCCTCAATGGAGGAAGTTATGCGTGAAGACCTCGAACAAGACGAACTCACTGATCTGGGCGCCGCCAGCGAAGTGACCCGCGGCATCGTGCAGCGTTTCGCCGAAGAGTCGACGGGCCTGCCCGATTATCGCGATTGAGTTCGCGCTCAACACGGGAGAGCCCGCAATGGCTGAAGCAGTGCAAGACGTCCACGCGGACGTCATCGATCTCGGCGCCGTCAGCGAAGTGACGCTGGGCATTCCAAAAGTCCCGTTCGAGGAATCGACCGGGCAGATGGATCATCGCGACTGAGATCCCGGCCGGCGCCGGAGGCCCTCCGGCGCCGCGCTCAGCAAGTAGTGGCGCGCAGATGCAAAAGTATGTTCTCGCACCTCACGTCCATGCCTGCATCGATGGCGATTGGCTCATTTTTCTGGACCTGAAGGCAAATCGGTACTTCGCGGTCAGCGCGGCGCAATCGGCGGCCATCGATGGTATTGCGAACGCGCGTCATGACGAGACGGCCGTAGAAAGCGGAGCGCTTCAGAAGCTGGCGGCGCGAGGTGTGCTGACCGCTGCAAAGGACGCGCACCCTCCACAAGAGCTGATTGGCCGTTCCGGACGCATCAATGCGCCGACGATCATGCAGTTTGTGTGGGCTGCGCAGTGGGCGTCCACGACGGTGCGGCGAGGAGACATGTGGCGTGCGGCTCAACATATCAGGTCATGGAAGCTGGCGTCCCGCCAGGACGTGGACGCAGGCCGCAAAGCCATCCGCCAATTCAATGAAATGCGGCCGTGGCTGCCAAAGCGTTACGTCTGCTTATTCGACGCGCTTTGTCTCATTCGATTTCTCCTGTCGCGCGGCACGCATGCGACGCTTGTGATTGGCGTACGGGCGCGGCCCTTCCTTGCCCATAGTTGGGTGGAGCTTGATGGCGCCATTGTCGATGACGGCGGCGAAGACTGCGCCTCTATGCAAGAGATCGTCCGGCTATGACCGCTCGTATGGTCGGTTTCCGCTGGCGGCCGACTGATCGAAACGGCGAACGCGTAGCGCGTGTTCGTTTGGAAAGACTTGGCCCCAGTTTTTCCAAAGTAAGCGAGCGGCGCGGCGTTCTTATTGCGCTTGCCGCGGCCGACGCAGATTCGCGAATCCTGCCAGACGACCTCGGCGTCGTGCTTGGTCCTCTATTTTTGTCCGGTGAAGAACGCGACGAGCCAGCAACCTCAGTAACGTCTACTGACGCCTGGAAGCTGGCCGAAAGCGGCGGCGCACTTTTGGTTCAGAACTATTGGGGCGGCTATTGCGCTGTTCTGCATGACCTCGGCCGCGATGAGCTGCACCTCTTGCGCGATCCCTGCGGCGCCGGTTCGCTCTACGTGCTCGACGCCGGTGAGTTGACCGTCTTTGCAAACGATGCGGAGGATCTGCTCGTCGTGGATCCCGAACTTGACGTCGACCAGACGATGCTTAGCGCCTTCCTCTGTCAACCTCGTCTAGTGGCGGCGCGCACGGGCTTGGCGAATGTGCGTGAGGTGCTGCCTGGCGTCGCCCTAACATTGATGCGGACTGGCCGGCGTGAGGCGTTGCTGTGGCAACCGTCAATACCAGAGTCGAAGCGTGACTTCGTCAGTGGTCAAGCAGCGCTTCGCCGCGCCGTTGACCGCGCGGCGTCGGCGTGGGTCGGCTACAGCCAGCAGAGAGGGCCGATCGCGCTTCGGCTCTCCGGCGGGTTTGATTCAACCTTAGTCGCGTGCGCGCTCCACCACGCCGGCGCACGCGACGTGATTTGCTTCAACGAATTCCCTGCAGATACGCCAGAGGGCGACGAGCGCACATTCGCGCGCATGGCGGCCGATACGTTGAACTTCTCGCTCAGGGAACTCGCCGCGCATCCTGACGCGGTGTCCTATCCAGCAATTCTACAAGCCCGACTCAGCGCGCGGCCTTCCTATAGTCAGTTCAGCTTCTCCGATTCCCTTCTTGGCGACGCTATTCACGCGTCGGCTGCGCGTGTTGTTGCTTCGGGGCAGGGTGGCGATCAAGTGCTGCATCGGAGCCGTACGGCATCGATCGCGGCGGATGCCATGATGGACGGCTGCCCTCCCGCCGATCTTTGGCGGATCGCGCTCGAAACCGCACACCTCATCCGCGCGCCGGTGTGGGATGTATTCGCAGCCATGGCGGGCGCGGTCCCTCCGTGGCGGCAGTTTTCACCCTACAATAGCGTCTTCGACAACGTGCTTGCGTCCAATGCATCGCTGCCAGCAAGGGCTGAATGGGCGGCGCACCCATGGGCGAGTGCGATGAATAAGGCCACTCCAGCCAGAGCGCTGCGCATGGCGCATGTGGCGGATCTCCATTTTTATCACCAGCGCTCATCGTTGAGCGGCTTTATCGCCGCGCCCTTGCTCGCATGTCAGCCGGTGGTCGAGTGCTGTTTATCAATCGCGCCTTATGACATGACCCGCGGAGGGCGTGAGCGCGCGCTGGCGCGAGCCGCGTTTGGCGACTTAATGCCGCGCGTTATTCTGGAGCGGCGCCATAAGGGTGACACCACCCGCTATCACCGCGCGGTGCTGGAACGGCAATTGCCGTTCATCCGTGAGATGCTGTGCGAGGGCGAACTCGTGAAGCTCGGGCTATTGGCGCGCGAACCGCTGGAGACCGCGCTTCGGCGGGATGTGGTGGTCGATGCGAAAACCAAGGCGCAGATCATGACCGCCTTCATCGCCGAACTCTGGGTTCGGCGCTTCCTGAAGACAAAAGCGGCGTGCGCGCTGGCTTTGCGGGCTGGAGCCGGGGCGTCGTCAGAGATGGGAAGCGACCTTCAATCGGGCTGAAGCCAACGATCGAACCAGTCCATGGTCCGCTGTTGCGTCGCCGATAGATGTTGGGGCCGATATTTGAGGTGATAGGCGCCGGGATAGATGTAGGCTTCATAAGGCGTTCCGTTCTCGTGCAAGCGCGCCAGCAGGGGAAAGCCGCGCACAGCTTCGCTCTCGCCCCAGTTGAAGAGAATTGGCGTGCTGAGCCGCTCGGCGTTCAACGAAGCGCTGTTGTCGCGCCACCATTGTGTCCAAGGCGATCCTTCGACCCATGGCGAAGTAAGGCCGATGCGCGCGAGGCTGCGATCGCGATAAGCCGACGCTTGGAGCGGCCAGCTTGCGGGATCGGTTGGGGGCGAGCCAACGACGGCCGCTCTGAAGGTGTTGGGCTCGTCCATCAACATGGCGTAGACGGTCTCGGCGCCATCGGACAAACCGGTAATGCCGATTCGAGCCGGATCGGCGCCGCGGTCAACGGCGCGGGCGATGAAGGCATTAAGCGCCTCGCGCTTGGCGCGCCTTTCAGAACCGTCGAGTTCGGTCTCGCGCTGCACCTCTGCGGCGGTCAGCCGCGCTGCGCGTAAGCGAAATTCCGGGCGCTCGACGCTGATCACGAAATAGCCGCGCGCTGAGAGCGGTAAGATTGGTGTTTCGTTACCGACGCCACCGCGCAGGAAACCGCGGGAGTGATATTGAACGACAACGGCGGGATAAGACCGGCCCCGGCGGTAGCGCAACGGATAGACGAGGTGTGCGTAGCTCTCATTGCCTTCGGCATCGGTAAAGTCGAGGCGTTCTATGCGCGGCGCTGCAATCGTGCGGAAGCCGGGGTTAGGATCGAAGAGCGGCGTGAGCGCGCCGCTCGCAACGTCGATTGAAACCAAACGGCGCGGCGTCAGCGCGCTCTCCTGAAAGCAGATGAGGGTGGCGCGCCCGGGCGCGCAGGCAAAGAGGCGGTCTTCGGCCCGCCGTATCAAACGCACGGCGCCCGACGCTGGTGACCACATGTAGAGGGCGTGCAACACGCGCCCATGGCCCTCGCGTCGGAGGAACAGCACTTGTTCGGCGTCCTCGCCTGACATGGGCCAAGCTGCATCGAGAGCGCCTGCGCATGCAGGGGCCATGCATCGCTCGTCGCCCGGCGCGAAGAGAGCAAGCGCGGGTTCTGCAACCGTCGAAGTCGAATCAAGCGGCCTGATGTACGCAGGCGCCGAAGGCGCGCTTTCGTTAGACGCACGCGTCACTCCGGACGAGGGATCGTAGATCCAGATGCGCGAACCGGCCGCTTCATCGCTGACACGGGCAAGGCCGTACGCCGCTCGAAAGTTCTCATCGACGCGAAAACCCCGGCGTTCGTCCTCAAGCAACTGGGCGCGCGCCTGCTCGCGCGGCGTGGCAGTCTCGAACATGAGAACATCGCCGCTGAACCAAAGCGCGCGGATGTCGCCTTCGGCATCGGTCACCTGAGCGGCATCACCCGTTCTCAAGTCGAGACGGTGAATGTTCAACCGTCCGTCGCGTTCAGCGGTGTAGTAGAGCGCCGCGCCATCAGGCGAAAACCGGGCAATGCGATCGACGCCCAGCCCGGACCGGTAGCCACCGTCGGTGCGAAACACAAACCGGCCTGCATCGGCGACGATGCGGGTGTGCCCGCTCGGGATATCGGTCAGCGCCAAGCGATAGGCATAGTCGTCTGCCTCAGGCAAGATTTCGCGCACGAAGAAGGCGGCATGAGTCTGGTCTGGCGATATCTCAAGGAATGGATCGACATCGCCCCCGATATCGCGAAGCAAGTAGATGTCCTCAAGCGTCGCGGCACGGCGCCGCTCCGCCTGCGCTCCGGCCGGCGGCGATAAAGCGAGCGCGAGGCCGAGGATTAGCGCTAAATGAAAGCGCATCGTCGCGCTCACCAGCGCTGCCGCAATTCGAGCGAGATCACGCGGCCAAGCGGCGACGCGTTCGCGGCATCGAATGCGAAGCCAGTCGGGTTGTTGGCGAAGGGCGGGTCGTCGTCAAAAACGTTATTCACATTCAACGCAACCACGAGGCCGCGCTCACGGTCGCTGAAATCGTGCGTAAGCCGAAAATCAAAGGTCTGGAAAGAATCTATGTCGCGGGCCGGTAGGCTCAACGTGTCGCGATAAGCGTCCACGTAGTTGAAAGTGAGAGCGGCGCCGGTTTGTACGCCCTGCCAGGCCAAAGTGGCGCGGCCGCGAAGGTCTACCGGCCCATTCAAAGTGTTAAGCGCGCTCACGGGCGCCGCTCCCGGCGCCAACGTGGTCTCATACTGGAGCATGTTGCTGGCGGCCAGGGTCAGCGAGATTTGCCCAATGTCGGTCTCGAAAGCGTAGGCCGCAGAGAGATCGATTCCGCGCACGCGCAGGGCCGATAGATTGACGAGGCGCCGGTCGACGATCACCTCAACGCCGTCAGCGGGTAGCACGCCGAATGGGGGCGGCCCCAGCGCCAGAAATTCGGCTATGAGCTGAGGCGATGGATCCCGATATATGATGCTTTCAAAGCCCGCAGGATTGCGCAGGATCGCAAATGTACCGCCCGCCGAAGTGATGCGGTCGGCGAAATCGATATCGTAATAAGTCGCTGAGAGCGTAAAGCCCGCGCCGAGTTCGACGTCGAAGCCCGCGGTCCAGGTCTCCGCTTGTTCGGGACGAAGTTCGCGATTGGCGCCGGCGATAGCCAAGACCCCAGTCGAGCCGTTATCTGCGAGCGGGTCCTGTGCGGCGCTGGCCGTGAGATACGAGATTGCTGTTCCGCCCAGCAATTGATCGAACAGCGGCCCCTTGAAGGATTGGCCCCAAGAGGCGCGGAGCGCGAAGGCTTCGGACAAAGCCCAGCGCACGCCGACACGGGGGGTGGTCGATGCGCCATAGTCGCTTGCATCTTCATGCCGGGCTGACGCCGACAGCGTCAGGGCATGTACAAGCGGCACGCCGTTGTCGGATGAAATGAGAGGCAGGTATAGTTCGGCAAAAACAGCGTCGACTGTGCGCGCGCCAGGGTCCTGAATGAATTGATCGGCGACACCTGACGCGTGGTCTTCGAAACGCGAAATCGAAAAGCGTTCGCGGCGTTGTTCGACACCGAAAGCGGCGCGGATCGGACCGCCAGGCAAGGCCCAGAGCGGGCCGTCCATGGTGGCGCCGTAGCTCGTGACACGGCCTTCGTTTTCGGTGGCGATGTCGAACGTAAGGCCCGCCAGCACGGCCGCGTTTGTATTGGAGCCGTCTGCAAAGGGATTGAAGGCGGTGTTCAGATTGCCGCTGGCGAGCGACGGGGCAATGTTTGCGGAGTCGAAGAAGTTCTCATTGTCTATGGACTCGCGGCTTTGCGAGTGGGTGAGGGAAGCCGACAGTGTCCAATCGTTCGGAAGCGCGATGTCGCCCGTAAATGCCGCCGAGTAAGCTTGCGATCGGCTGATGTTGCGGACCGGTCCCAAGTCGGGTCCGAAGAAATACGCGATCGTAAGCGGTCCCTGGCCCAGGAATAAATTGTTCAGCTGCCGATAGGCGTTGGACTCAGGCACGACGATATTGGCGAAGAGTTGCTCCCGCTCGAGGTATGCCTCACGATCTGTCGCGATGAGATCGGCGCTGAGCGTAAGAACCGAACTCACATCTTGCTGCGCGCTTACAAAGATCGAGTGGCTCGTCTGCTCAGGCAAGAGCCAGGCCCCCTCATTGAGTTCGTTGAGGTTGAGCACCCCGGAAATGAGGTCAGCCGCAGTTAAAGACGTACCATCTTGGCCTTGCGGGATGGCGAGCGAAACCGGCGTCGCGCCGATACGAATGATGTTTCCCGGATTAGCAAGCGTGCGTGAGAAGTTGGAGCCCTCGGGACGGAAGTCGGAGCTTGCCAAGAAGTCGCGGTCGTCGATGTCGAGTTGGCGGCGATCCCGATAATCGTAAGCGGCGGTCAAGCGCCCGCTGTCCCAGTCGAAGCCGAACAATTGCGAGAAGCCTGCGCCTTCGGCGCCCCCTTGCGATGTGCCGGTGACATAGCCTCGCGTTTCAGCGCCCTCGAAGCTGTCATTGAGGATGATGTTGACGACGCCTCCGACCGCGTCCGAGCCATAGGTGGCCGAGGCCCCGTCGGCTAAAACTTCGATGCGCTCCACCGCCGCGAGCGGAATGATTGAAACATCCACGTAATTGCCGACGCCTGCGGGCGCGAGCCGACGGCCGTTGACGAGGGTCAGTGTTGCGTCGGCGCCTAAGCCTCGCAAATCGATGGTCGAGCCATAAGAAAAGTTGCTGCGCGCGTTAAGCGAGCCTTCGACCGTTCCTTCATTTTGGCTGCCAGCAAAATTTTGCGGCAAGGTCTGCAAGGCGTCCTGCAGCGTCAACCGCCCGGTGGCGTCCAGATCCTCGCGGCTGAGTTCAATCAAATTCGAACCGGCGGGCGCGGCGCCTCGGATGCGTGTGCCGGTGACAACGATCTCTTCGTCCGACTCAACGTCGGGCGCCTCCGTGTCGGCGTTCGCTTCGGCGCGAACGCGCGTCTCAGCGTTCGCGCGGCCGGGCTGGGGGCTATGATCTTGCTCCAGCGAAAGCGTGTTTATGGGCGTAATCTCGCCCCGGACATTGGAATTGGAAAGCAACTGAGACAGCGCTTCTTCGCGCGTGAAGCGGCCACGTACCGCTGGCGCGAATTGGCCAGCAAAGCGGTCCGCTGGGATTAGTGTGCTCAGTCCGGATTGTTGGGCGTACAATGCCAGGGCGCTGGAGAGCGGCTGTGCCGGGATGTTGTACTCGATCCGGGTTTCACTAGCGAGCGAAGCGCCGTTGGCCTGAGCGCGTGCGTCATGCGCCAACGCCAATGGCGACACGCCCAACAACAGGCCGGCAATCCAATGCGAAACGCGCTCCGCGCGCTTGACGGTTTTGGTCAAGCTCACCTCCCCTTGGACCGCATGCTCGGTCTTCAAGAAGGGGAGACGAACGGGCTTGGCAAAAACGACAACGAGAAAGAAGTTTTTCTCACGCGCTCAATCAGAGCGCAGCACGATCACGCCGTCGGCGCGCCGATCGGCGCTAACCCCGACATTGTTTTCAAGCAGAGCCAGAAACGCTTCAACGTCGTCCCCCGCGACGTATCCCGCGAGACGCACCTGCGCGGTCTCGGTGTCGGCGAACGCGAAGCGCACGCCCGAAAAGCGCGTCACCTCAGCAGCTGCTTCACGCAAGGATTGGCCGTCGAGCGCCACCATACGCTCGCGCCACACCAACCGGCGATCGAGGGCGTCCGGCGCCAGAACTGAAACGATGGGAGCGCCCCCGCCAAGCTCAATCTCCTGATCAGCTGAAGCCGCCACGCTGTTGTCAGGTGAGAACAGCATCTCGCGGCGTGCTTCGACGCGTCCGCTCAGCACCGTGGCAATGGCCGCATCCGGCCCCAGCCGCACGACGAACGAGGTGCCGAGCACGCGGATCTCCCCGAACTCGGTTATCACGACGAACGGCCGCGAGGCGTCGTGCGCAACATTAAAAAGCGCCACGCCTTCTTCGAACCGCACGCGGCGTTCATCGCCCTCGAAACTCGCCCGCAACCGCGCACCAGGCGCCATTTCGATCGTGGTGCCGTCGCTTAACTGCACTAAGCGCTCCTGTTCCGGCGCCGTGGCATAGACGGCGCCCGGCTCGTCCCGAAGCGGGCTGAGCGGTGAGATGACGAACAAGGCGAGAGCGGCCGCTGCCGAGAGCGCGGCGATCGCGATCGGGCGAACTGGGACCCTTGTTCTCCGACGGCCAATCTCGTGTCCAACGGGTTCTGTCGCTAGGACGGCATCGATCTTGTCGGCAGTCGCTGAGACCGCATCATAGGCGCGCTTGTGGGTTTCGTCCGCGGCAAGCCAAGCCTGGAACGCGTCGATGTCTTGGCGGCTGACGCGGGGCTCGTCCAAAACCACGAGCCAATGCGCGGCCTCCAATTCGGCCTGTGTTGGCTCGCGGTGGGCCATGGCGATCTGTCTTAAGGCGCCGGAGCGCCGCCGTCAGCGGCGGTGAGCCTGGCGTGACAAAAGGCGATGGCCTTCAAGACGAGCCGCTGCACCTGACGCTCGCTCACGCCGAGCGACGCAGCGACCTCGGCAGGCGGCAGGAGTTCAACCCTGCGCATCAGTAGCGCCTTGCGCTCAAGTTCCGGCAGTGCCGCGATCGCGGCGCGCAGGGCTGCCGCCTCTTCGGCGGCAATACAATGATCCTCGGGGCTGGGCGCATGCGCAGCAGTCGGCACGAGATCAATGCTCGCGACGGCGCGATAGGGCGCTGCCTTGTGCCGTCGGAGCGCATCTACTGCCATGTTCTTTGCGGTTTGGAACAAGAACGCTCGAGGCGACACGATCTGTGTGGCGTCAGCTGCGCACAGACGTAAGAAACTGTCCTGTGCGATATCCTCTGGAGAGACTCTTGCGCCGAAGCGGCGCAGAAATCGCCTGAGGATGCCAGCCTCGTTGTCGAACAGCCGCCTGATTTCCAGTTCCCCCCTCATAGAACTTCAATCAATGTTTCGCGAAGCGCGCCGGCTCCGCAAACCAGAATTGACGCATTCGCCTGCGCGACGGCGTCTGACGAATTGACGAGCATCGCTTTGCCGAATGGACCTTCCGCGAGCATATTTGCGAGTGCCGCCAAGTCCGCGGTGTCTAGCGTGTCAACGCAGCGCGCTACGACGGCTAAACCACTTGGCGTCCTGAATGCGATGTCCAACGCATCGTCGCGCGCCCAGACAAGCGCGAGTGGCTTAACACCCAGTTCCGCTAGGGCGTCCTGAAGTCGTTCGGCTGCTACTGGTTGGCTTGCGACGACGCCCATCTGCTCTTGCCGAAGATCCTACAGAATAGGGACTATAGTCCCTGGTGACTATAATCGTCATCCCGTTTCTTCTGTTCGATGGAGTGGGAGCGAATAGTTTGCGCGAATGTCCTGCGTCTGCGGGAAGCGCGAGGGCTTACGCAAGAACAGCTCGCCGTGGATGCAAGTCTCGACGTCACCTACTTACGCGAGATTGAGAAGGGCGAGGCAAACCCGACCGTCAAGAAGATCGCAGGTTTAGCGGAGGCGCTTGGCGTGCTGCCTGCCGACCTCTTTGAAATCCCGAAGTAAATAAGGACTATAGTCCCTGGTGACTATAAGCCTGGTGAGATTGACTTCTGGTCATGGACTGGAAGGCGCTCGTGGGCGCAAATATTCGGAAGCTGCGTGTTCGTAGAAAGCTGAGTCAAGAACAGCTGGCACACGATTCTGAGATCGACCTCACTTATCTGGGTGGAATTGAGCGAGGGAAGCGAAATCCCAGTTTATTGGTTTTGGTTCGCATTGCCGACCAATTGGGCGTGCATCCCAGCAAGCTGTTGGCGGAATAGGCGAACCCATTGAACGAGACGGCGCGCTGCGTCCGGTCGTCACCCGCGCCGAGCTGGTGACGGGCGCGATTACTATTCCGCCGAGGCATGAGCCTGACGCCGGGCGCTTGGCTTGCGACTATCAACAGTTTGTCGCCGGGATGGTTGATTGCGTCGTTACCGCAAGCGGATGCGGGCCTCGTGGGTCGCCGCGCACGCGTCGTGGCGACATTGCCGGACTATCGCGATCGGCCGCCCCCTGTGATTGGCGTTCAAGTGGGGAGGCTGGAGGCCTGTATTGGGTGAGTTGATCGTCCCGGCTGCGGGAAATGGCTTGCGCGGGGGCGGACCAGCCCATATTCGCCGGGGGCTCTTCAATGAGCGGTAACAAACTGGCGCTAACACTGATTTGATGGCCGTCCTTCGCCAACTCCTGACCGGTCTGCTCGCGGTCGCCCTGACGCAATTTGGCGTTTTGGCGTCTGCGCCGGCGCATGCCCATGCGGGCGGGGCCGGGCATGGCGTTCGGGAAATCGTTGTGTCGCACGGGCACGCTGATTTCGAGCAGCCAAGTGGCGAGCATGGCCACGGCGATCATCACGACGACGACCATCATGACGATGCGCTTGATATAGAAGCAGCGCCAAGCGATTCCGCACCTCAATCCGACGACACCGGCCACGGTGAGCATGCGCATGTTCACGGTCTGCAACAAATTGCGCCGACCGATGCAGCTGGCGCGCTCCCGATCCGCGCGGTCTATGCTGAGGTCTTGCAGCCGGTCGATGTGACGGGCGCCGTCCGCCACTCAACGTACCCGCCGCGCCGCCCTCCACGCACGTTCCTCTGATCGAAACGCTGCGCCTGTCTGCAAGGATGGTGCGCGCCTGTTTGCGACAGAGGAGGGATTTCCTTGTCTTCCAATATTGTTGCGGCCCTGATCGGGGTCGCGAGCGTCGTGGGTTTGTCCTGCGAGGCGGCCGCGCAAGCGCAAGACGCCGTACTGACGCGCGCCGATGCGCTCGCGCTCGCGCTGAGCGACGATCCGAGCATTGCTGCTGCCGACGCGGCAAGCCGTGCGGCCGACGCCAGCGCCCAGCAGGCCGGCCGCTGGAATAATCCGACGCTCGACGTTCAACGCGAGAACTTCGAAGGGTCCGGTCTCTACACCGGCTCAGACCGCACCGAGACGACCTACGGATTACGCCAGCCTCTGGAACTGGGCGGCGATCACAGTGCGCGCCGGCGCCTCGCCCAGCGCGATAGAGACATCGCGCGCATCGGCGCGGGGTTGCAGCGGCTCGATGTCATCGAAGAGGTCGAACATGCGTACATTGATGCGCAAGCAGCCGAAGCGGTGGGCGTGCTCGCCGAAGAACGTTTGGCAGTTGCGCGCGAACTGGCCGAAGCGGTCGATCGCCGTGTGCGGGCTGCGCGCGATCCATTCATGGCCGGATCACGGTCGCAGGCTCGATTGGCTGAGGCGGAAATCGAAGCTGAGAGCGCGCGGCTGGGCGCGATCAGTGCGCGCCGGCGCTTGGCGAGCTTTTGGCTCGGCGAGAACAACTTCCAGATCGATCTTGCTTCATTCGATCAGATGGCGGGCGATGCTTCCGCGTCCGGCACGTCACCTGATGTCGCCCTGGCCGACGCCGAAACGCAAAGAGCCGAGGCGCTGTTGCGGCTGGAGCGTGCGCGCGCGATCCCGAATGTCGATCTTCAGCTTGGATACCGCGAGTTTGAGGAGACTGACGAAACCGCCTTGGTTGTCGGCTTCTCGGTTCCCCTGCAGCTTTGGGACCGCAACGCTGACGCCATAGCGCGCGCCCGCGCCGATCGGGATCGCTTTGGTCATCAGCGTGACGCGCGTGAACGGGCTCTGGCGAGAGAGCGGGCGCTGTTGACCGAGCAATTGGAGCGCGCGCGGATCGAAGTCACCGGGCTAGATGCGCGCGTCATCCCGAGCAGCCAAGAAGCGCTGGAATTCGCCCGCGATGGCTACGCGCGTGGGGCGTTTTCATACATCGACGTGCTGGAGGCGCAGCGCGCGCTCTCGGAAGCACGCCTGCGGCGCGTCATGGCGCTTCGTTCCTATCATCGCGCGCTTGCGTCGTTAGCGCGTCTGGCCGGCATCCGCGCCGAGGAGATTTCACAATGATCCGGTTCAATCACTCGTGGCTGCGCGCCGCGATGGTCGCTGTGGCTCTCACGACAGCTGCTGCTTGTGGTTCTGGCGCGCCAGCCGGCGAAGAAGAGGCGGCCGCAGCGGAGTACGAACGCGGACCGCACCGGGGCCGCATGCTCCGCGACGGTGACTTTGCGGTCGAGATGACGATTTTTGAGGACGGTGTGCCGCCAGAGTATCGCGTTTATGCCTATCTCAACGATCAGCCGATTGATCCCAGCCAGGTGCAGTTGAGCGTCACGCTGACGCGCCTGGGTGATCGCGTGGACCGTTTCAACTTCGCGGCCGAGGGCGATTATCTGCGTGGCGACGGCGTGGTGACGGAACCGCACTCGTTTGATGTCGCGGTGAGAGCTGTTCACGCGGGAGAGACGCACGACTGGGCCTACGAGTCCTATGAAGGGCGCACCACGATCGGCGCGGCTCAAGCAGAAGCGGCAGGTATCGTGGTTGAAGCGGCGGGTCCGGCCACAATTGAAGAAGCGATCGCGCTCGCTGGCCGTGTCGAACTCCAGCCGCAGGGTCGCGCGGACATTAGAGCGTGGTATCCGGGGCGGATCGTGTCGATGCGCCCCGCAATTGGCGATCGGGTTCGACGTGGTGAGACGTTGGCAAGCGTCACGTCGAGCGAGAGTTTGCAGACATACGCGATTCCGTCGCCGATCAACGGTATTGTGATGGCGCGGCAGGCCAATGTCGGTGACGTGGCGGGGACCACCCCGATCTATGTGATCGCTGACGCAAGCCAGGTGCATGCGGAGTTTTACGTCTATCCGCGAGATGCGGAGCGTCTGCGCACTGGACAGCCTGTGACCATACGGAGCCTTAGCGGCGATCACACCGTAAGGGCGCCGATCGAGGCTATTCTGCCGACCGCCGACATGATGACGCAAACCATTGTCGCGCACGTCGATCTGCCAAACGCCGACATGCGCTGGCGGCCGGGGCAGGCAGTGGAAGGCGCGGCGGTCGTTTCGACGTTCGAAGCGCCGCTGGCGGTGCGTACACGCGCACTGCAGCGCTTCCGCGACTTCACCGTGGTCTATGCCCGCGTCGGCGACACCTACGAAGTGCGCATGCTCGAACTCGGGCGGCGGACACCGGAATGGACCGAAGTGCTTGGCGGTCTGGAACCTGGCGAAGTCTACGTCATCGACAACGCCTTCCTGATCCGCGCGGACATCGACAAGTCCGGCGCGAGCCATGACCACTGAGGGAAACGAGCATGCTTGAGCGTATTGTTCACCTCGCGATCCGGCATCGCTGGATCGTCTTGGCGCTAGTCTTATTGTCCGTCGGCGTAGGCGTCTGGAGTTTCCAGCGCCTTCCTATTGATGCGACGCCCGACATCACCAATGTTCAGGTGCAGATCAATAGCGAGGCTGATGGCTTTTCGCCGCTCGAAGCTGAGCAGCGGCTGACGTTTCCGATTGAGACTGCGCTCGCAGGGTTGCCGGGACTTCAATACACGCGCTCGATCTCGCGATACGGCCTGAGCCAAGTCACCGTCGTCTTCGAAGATGGCACCGACATCTATTTCGCGCGCCAGCTCGTCAACGAGCGCTTGCTGTCTGTGCGTAGTCAACTGCCCGAAGGCGTTGAACCGGAGCTTGGGCCGATCGCTTCGGGCCTCGGCGAAATCTTCATGTACACGGTCGAGGCGGAAGAAGGCGCGACGCGCCCCGACGGCGAGGAGTGGACGCCAGAAGATCTGCGAACGCTGCAAGACTGGGTGATCCGCCCGCAACTCCGCAACACGCCAGGCGTCACTGAGGTCAACACCATTGGCGGCTACCAGCGCCAGTATCACGTCACGCCTTGGCCGGATCGGTTGGCGGCGGCCGGTCTGACAATCGACGACGTGATTGAGGCGTTGGCGGAAAACAACGCCAATGTCGGCGCGGGCTATGTCGAGCGCTACGGCGAGCAATTGCTGGTCCGCAGCAGCGGCCAAGCCCAAGGCATCGCCGACCTTCAAAGCATTATCGTCTCGAACCGGGCTGGCGTACCGGTTCGGATAGTCGATGTCGCCGATGTTATTATGGGCGAAGAGCTGCGCACTGGCGCTGCGACCGAGAACGGCCGTGAAGTCGTGCTCGGCACCGTCTTCATGCTCATGGGGGAGAACAGCCGCGAAGTCGCGCGCGCCGTGGCGCAGCGTCTGGAGGAAGCCTCACGCGCTCTGCCGGACGGTGTCGTGGCGACGCCGGTCTATGATCGCACCGAGTTGGTCGATCGCACGATTGAAACGGTCGAGAAGAACCTGCTCGAAGGGGCGCTCCTCGTCATCGTCGTGCTTTTCCTGCTGCTCGGCAACATTCGCGCGGCTCTCATAACGGCGGCGGTCATTCCGCTCTCCATGCTGCTGACCATTACGGGCATGGTGGAGAACGATGTCTCCGGCAATTTGATGAGCTTGGGCGCGCTCGATTTCGGTCTCATCGTCGATGGCGCGGTGATCATTGTCGAAAACTGCCTCCGGCGCTTCGGGATGGAGCAGCACAGGCTAGGTCGCTTGCTGACCCAGGACGAACGCTTCCGAATGGCGGAGACCGCCACGCTTGAAGTGATCAAGCCGTCGATCTTCGGCGTGCTGATCATTGCGCTCGTCTATGTACCGATCTTCGCGCTCTCGGGCGTGGAAGGGAAGATGTTCCACCCGATGGCGTTCACAGTCGTGTTCGCGCTGACGGCGGCTCTGATCTTATCCTTGACTTTCGTGCCGGCGGCGGTGGCGATGTTCGTCACCGGCAAGGTGGATGAAAAAGAGAGCCGTGTCATGCGCACGGCCCGTGGCTGGTACGCACCCGCGCTCGACTGGGCGCTGCGCGCGCGGACGATGGTTGTCGGTGGCGCTGTTGGCCTTGTTCTTGTTTTCGGTTTGATCGTGTCGCGGATGGGCTCGGAATTTATTCCGAACTTGGACGAGGGCGACATCGCGCTTCATGCCTTGCGCATTCCCGGCACGAGTCTGAGCCAAGCGATCCAGATGCAAACCCAACTGGAAGCCCGCCTGCGCCAGTTTCCCGAGGTCGAGCGCATCGTTTCCAAGATCGGCACGGCGGAAGTGGCGACGGACCCAATGCCGCCAAGCGTCGCCGACACCTTCATCTTCCTTCGCCCGCGCAGCGAATGGCCGAACGGTTGGCGCTCGCGCGCGGACCTGCTGGCCGAGATGCAGGCGGCGGTCGAGGAGATTCCCGGCAACAATTACGAGTTCACGCAACCGATCCAGATGCGGTTCAATGAACTTCTGTCGGGCGTGCGGGCCGATGTCGCGATCAAGGTGTTTGGCGACGATCTCGATGCGTTGCTGGAAACCGGCGCGACCATCGAAGACATCGTCGCGGGCATCCCGGGCGCCCAAGATGTGAAGGTCGAGCAGATCACCGGACTTCCGGTCCTGCAAGTCGCTCCCGATCGCGCCGCTCTGGCGCGCTATGGGCTTAATGTCTCCGATGTTCAGAACGTGCTGCGCGCCTCTCTCGGTGGTGCGGTCGCTGGCCAAATCTTCGAGGGCGACCGTCGCTTCGATGTCGTCGTGCGTCTGCCTGAACAGATCAGACAAGACGTCGATGAAATTGGGCGCCTGCGTATTCCATTGCCTGGAGCGGCGGATGGCGTGCGCGGCTTCGTTCCGCTTCAAGAGCTGGCGTCAATCGAGCTGACAGTCGGCGCCAACCAGATCAGCCGCGAGAACGGGAAGCGCCGTGTCGTGGTCACAGCGAATGTGCGTGGCCGCGATCTTGGCTCGTTCGTTCAAGAGGTGCAGCGTCGCATTGGCGATGAAGTGGAGCTGCCGCCCGGCTATTGGGTGGAGTATGGCGGCACGTTCCAGCAATTGATCTCAGGCGCTCAAAGGCTCGCGCTCGTCGTGCCGATGGCGTTGCTGCTGATCTTTGGCTTGCTCTACATGCTGTTCCGCTCAGCGAAGGACGCGGCCATTGTGTTTTCCGGCGTACCGCTGGCTCTTACCGGCGGTGTTCTCGCGCTCTTGCTGCGCGGCCTGCCGCTTTCGATCTCGGCTGGCGTCGGCTTCATCGCACTCTCTGGGGTTGCGGTTCTGAACGGCGTCGTGATGCTTTCCTTCATCCGTTCACTGCGCGAAGAGGGACGGCCGCTAGAAGACGCGATCCGCGAAGGGGCGCTGACCCGATTGCGGCCAGTGTTGATGACGGCGTTAGTGGCGAGCCTTGGATTCATTCCGATGGCGTTCAACGTTGGCGCCGGCGCTGAAGTTCAGCGACCGCTCGCTACCGTCGTAATCGGCGGGATTATCTCTTCGACGATCCTCACGCTTCTAGTGCTGCCGGCGCTCTATCGGATGGTCCATCGACCCGTCGAACGCGAGGACGAGTCCTGGGAGCAGGGACCGACGGGAAGCCCGGCTCGCTCATGATGCTTGGCGTTCCTTTCGCTCGATGGATGGCGCTGTTGTGTGCGGTGTTGGTCATGGCTAGCACCGCACGCACGGCACATGCGATGGCGGAGACCTATTTGCACGCGAACGCGGCCCCGCATGCAGCAAGCGTCTTCATCGGTCTGGCTCATGACCACGAAACCCCCGGCGAGGATCACGGCAGCGGGGATGATCACGGCGCCGGCGATGGCCATCATGATGATGGCGATCATCATGATGGTGTCGGACATCACGCTGGCGAGAGCGGGCACACCAATGAGGATGATCACAGCGCCGCTGATCACGACCAGGACGGGGACGATCACCGTAATGGTGTCGGCCACCATCATCACGCCGACCTCAACGCAGATACCGTGGATACTATCGACCATCGACTAAGCGCTGTCGTGCGACCGTTCGAATTGGTAGGCGTCCGACTTCGCGACGCCGCCGTGAGGATGCCGCCGGGGGGTATCGAGCGACCACCACGATCCTGATCTCCAAAGACACGCACCGAGCGGACTTAATGGAGATCACAATGAGTAATCAGGAAGGGGGCGCCTCCGGCGACCCCGCCAACCCGGCTGCGCGTGATGCGAATACGCCGGTGGCACAAGATATCCCTTCGATCGCAGCACAACGCGATGCTTGGGAGAAGTGGAACGCGGAGACACGAGAGCACAGGCTCAGCGACATAAGCGAAGATCAACGCGATCGCGCCGTCGGTTGGCTGAAGACGCTGAACCGGCAAGACTTAAGGATCATCGACGTCGGGTGCGGTGCAGGATGGTTATGTCCTGAACTTGCTCGGTTCGGACGGGTGACAGCGACCGACCTTTCGGCTTCAGTCCTGTCACGCGCCCGAGCTCGTATGCCGAATGTGAATTTTGTTCCGGGCGACTTTATGGAACTTCAGTTCGACGGCGAGGGCTTCGATGTCGTCGTAAGTCTTGAGATGTTGGCGCATGTTGCGGATCAACCCGCCTTCATCGCCAAGCTTGCTGGCCTCCTGCGTCCAGGCGGCGTGTTGATCTTGGCGACACAGAACCGCCCTGTGCTGGAGAAGCTAAACCGCGTACCGCCACCAGCGCCTGGATCGATAAGGAAGTGGTTGGATGAGGCTGAGCTTCGCGAACTGCTAAGTCCGCATTTCTACATTGATCAACTGCTGATCATCACGCCCAAGGCGAATCGCTTTCCGTGGCGACTTGTGTCTAACAACAAGGTGGACCCGATCCTCAAAGCGCTTTTCGGCAACGCCCCGAAGCGACTGAAGGAACGACTCGGATGGGGCTGGACGATCATGGCGCTCGCTCACAAGCGAGAAGTGCAAGGAAGCCAAGAATGACTTCACAAGCAGTCACCGAAACCGGGAGGCGATTGCCTGTGGTGCTCTTGATGGCCCTGGCGCTGCTGGCATCCGCTGGTCCAGCGTTCGCTCACGCTGTTGCTGAGGGCGACAAGGGCTACATTCAGGAGATCAGCGGGATCAACATCCTCCCGTTCATCTATCTCGGCGCAAAGCACATGGTGACGGGCTACGATCACATCCTGTTCCTGTTCGGCGTGATTTTCTTTCTCTTCAAGCTGAAGCACATCGGCATTTATGTGAGCCTGTTTGCCATCGGCCACTCGACCACAATGCTGCTGGGCGTTCTCTTCAATGTCGGCATCAACAGCTACATCATCGACGCCATCATCGGCTTGTCTGTTGTCTATAAAGCTCTCGACAATATGGGCGCCTATCAGCGCTGGTTTGGCTTCCAACCAAACACAAAGGCCGCGACATTGATCTTCGGTCTCTTTCACGGCTTCGGGCTGTCGACGAAGATCATCGAGTACAACATCTCACCCGATGGACTCGTGCCTAACCTCTTGGCGTTCAATGTTGGCGTCGAGATCGGCCAACTCTTGGCGCTCGGCGCCATTCTCATCGTCATGGGCTTCTGGCGGCAAACCGATGGGTTCTTGCGCCACGCCTACACCGCCAACGCGGTCGTCATGTGCGCAGGCTTTGTGCTCGTGGGCTACCAGATCGTCGGCTACTTCGTTTCCTAAGGACCGCGCCAATGTACAACGCAGACTTACCCACCCGCGCTGAATTGCCTTCGACGAAGCAATTGGTGCGCTGCACCCTGATCGCGTTCGCCACTGCCGCCGTCATCCTTGTGACGGCGGTATTGCCGGCTGAATACGCGATCGATCCAACTGGCATCGGGCGCGTCCTTGGTCTGACCCAGATGGGCGAGATCAAGATGCAACTCGCTGCGGAAGCAGCGCAGGATCGAGCCGCTGCCGAGACGGAGGCGCCGCTGGCAGAACCTGTGGACGCGCCGGTCGTCGCTGTGGATGCGCGAACCGATGAGATCAGCGTGACCTTGGCGCCGGGCGAGGGCGCGGAAGTGAAACTGACCATGCAGGAAGGCGCACGCACGCGCTACGAATGGAGCGTAACGGGCGGCGTTGTGAACTATGATCTCCACGGTGATGGCCGCGGCAACTCAACCAGCTACCAGCAAGGACGCGGCGTGCCTGGACATAGCGGCGAGCTCGAAGCCGCGTTCGACGGCAATCATGGCTGGTTCTGGCGCAACCGGGGTACCTCTGATGTGACCGTGACGCTTCGCGTTGTCGGTGCGCATACTGACATTCGTCGTGTGATCTAGGGTGAGCGATGATGACTAAACGACTTCATCTCGTCATCGGTGCGTTTGCCGTCGCGCTGGCGGCTCCCGCTATCGCATGGGCGCATGGCGTGCCGACCGCAGAGGCCGAGCGGCTGGCCAATGGTAGTGTGCTGGATTACGCGCTGTCCGGGGCCATGCACATGGTCACCGGTTACGACCATCTGCTGTTCTTGTTCGGCGTCATGTTCTTTCTGACGCGGTTTTGGGACATCGTGAAGTTCATCACGGCGTTCACGATCGGCCACAGCATTACGCTTCTCGGCGCAACGTTCGCCGGCATAAGCGCGAATTATTATCTGATCGACGCAGTGATCGCGATTTCGGTGATCTATAAGGGCTTTGATAACGTCGATGGATTCCGCAAAGGTTTCGGCATCGAGCCGCCGAACTTGTTGTTCATGGTGTTCGGTTTTGGCCTGATCCACGGCTTCGGCCTGTCGGCGCGGTTGCAACGATTGCCGCTTCCGGAGGAGGGCCTGGTTGAGCGGATCATAGCCTTTAATGTCGGCGTCGAACTTGGCCAGATCGCTGCGCTCATCGTCATGGTTGCCGTGCTGGCGATCCTACGCCGGACAAAGGCATTCGACGTCTTCTCCAAGATCGCCAATTACGGCCTGATCGCTGCGGGCGCGCTGTTGTTCCTTTTCCAAATGCATGGGTATTTGCACACACGCTATCCCGATGAGTTTGGTTTCTCGGAAGACGCGCACTATCATGCGCATCAAGAGATGGATGAAGAGCTGGCGCGTCAGCGTGAAGGACGTGACACGCTTATGCCAGCGGAGGATTTGCAATGATGTTCAACGCTATGAGGACGCTGTTCTTGGCGATTGCCCTGACATTCTCCATCGCGGCCCCCGCACTTGCGCACCCAGAGCACGACATGGTCGAGGAGGAGAGCCCGCGCCTCCTCGCGCTAAATAGCGCAACCTACGTAGTCGGCCGCATGGTCGAGCGTAACGCCATCCCGGCAAGTTGGGCAAACGTGGAGCCGACTTCGGCGCTCTTGCGTCAGCGCAATGGGGCAGATGAGTGGGTGGTGACGTTTCAAAACAACGGCATCGCTAATCCTGCTGAGCGCACGCTCTACGTCATGCTGACCTATAGTGGTGTCTACATCGCAGCCAACTACACCGGGCAGTAAAGCTTACTGCGGCGGCCAGCGTCTATGCAGTTCATCGATGACGTAGGCGTGTGCATGTGTCTCCACAGCCCCAGAATGGTGTGGGTGATCTGCCGAGAGATCGTCGTGGCGATGAGCGATTTGTTCTGACTCGTGCGACGGCCAAGCAAGCGCTGCACCGATAGCTCCTACAAAGCACAGACATGCCAGCGCTAGAAACGCGACATCTACCCCCACTGATGCGCTAACGAAGCCTGCAACTGGATAAGCAATGAGCCAACAGGCGTGACTTAGCGCAAAGTGAGCCGCAAAAAGAGCAGGGCGGTCTTCCGCTTGAGAGGATCGGCGCAGGACACGGCCGACCGGCGTCAGCGTCATGGAATAACCGGCGCCGAGCAAAATCCACATCGTCATCAAACCGGGATAGCCTCGAACAACGAGCCGTCCGATCGCCAGCAGAGCCGCCATCAACAGAGCGCCAGCAAGCATCACACGCCTGTCGGGGAAACGGTCGAGCAGCGGTGGAAGCGAGACGGCCGCGATCATCGATCCCAGCCCGAAAGCCGCGAGCGCCCACGCGGTCGCTTGCTGATCCAATCCAAATTCCGATTGGACTAAAACAACGGTATTCACAAACGCCATCGCCCCGCCCGCAGCAGAGGCAAGCGAAAGCGCCACGAGCCCGCGCAATCTGGGTGTTCGGAGAAAGAGCACTAGGCCAGCTGTGAGCCGCCGCACGAACGGCCTGGAAGCCGCGCTCCTCAGTGCGGGGAATGTTGTGGCAAGAACCAAAAGCGCTGAGGCGATAAAGCCCAAGGCGGTTCCGGCGAATAGCTGGTGGAAGCTTAGCACTGACAAGAGGAGCGCTGCGAGGACGGGGCTCGCAACGCTTTCCAAGTCAGAGGCGAGCCGCGAGAGCGAAAGCGCCTTCGTGTAGTCTTGCTCGTTGGGCAGGACGTCCGGGATCATTGCCTGAAACGCGGGCGTGAACGACGCGGACGCCACGTAGAGCACCGTCATCAGGGCGTAAATCTGCCAAGGCTCGCTGACGAACGGCAGTGATGCCGCCACGCCAGCCCGAACCAGGTCGAGCGCAATCAGCAGGGTCTTGCGTGGCGCGTGGGCGGCAAGTGCGCTGGCGACCGGCGCAACCGCCACATATGCCACCATCTTAAGCGCCAGCATCGCACCAAGAATTTCTCCGGCGTTCGCCCCAGCGATCTCGTGTGCGAGGAGTCCAAGTGCTACGGTCGCCAGGCCGGTTCCAAGGAGGGCGGCTACTTGGGCGCTGAACAGTCGGGCGTAGGTAGCTTGGCGGAGTGGCGAGAGCATACGCGTCTATATCATTCGTTCCGCGCCGAAGCGCCCGCGAGCGAGCGTTCTGCTCCGACAATCCGTCCCTGGCTCGCAATCGGCCGGCGCAATCGCGTGGGCGGTGTTTTCGCCTCAAGACGTCGCATCATGGCCGGCGCCTCAGCTGATCTTCGGCCGCTTCCCGGCCGAAGATTGCTCGACAGACCGGCAGTTACGAGAGCAGATTGGACGTATGCCGCGTGTCTTTGCCTCAGTCGATGAAGCTCTTGAGCATCTTAGCGGCGAGCTCGTCGATCTGAACGCCGAGGCCCTTGCAGCGCAGGCGCTCGCCATAACTGCGTTCAAGGCCGCAATCGTTGTTCGGGATTTGAACGCGCTCTGCGCGGAGGCGCGCACGCAGATCGAGCACGTGACCTTTACCGCCGGCGATGCTGACCTCAACGCCAGCGTCAAAATGCGCGCTTTGGCGAAACTGGAGGTGCTCCTCCAGCAATTCCAGCGCCCAATGGCGTGATTGCGTACCCCCGCGCGGGTCCAATTTGGAGGCGGCGATCTTCGGCGTCGCCGGCGCAGGCCCGGCCCGGATGGAATGCGTTGCGATGACCCACCTGCTTAATCAGGATGCGCCGGTGAGTTCGTTCGGAAACGGGCAATAGATTTTGACCTCCCAATTGGTCATCGCGCGCAGCACATGAATATGTGGGATGTCCGTTCGTAACAGCGCGGCGGCCGAGGCGCGTGCGCCGGCTTCATCGCTCGCAAGCAAGTAGTAGCGAACAGGCGCCGGCGCGGCGCCGTCACGTCTTTCAATCACGAATCCTGGCAATGGCGGCGTCATTCTTTGCCTCCAGGTTCAAAGACGAGCCCGGCTGCGCCATCGCGTTGCCAAACAACCCGGGCGCGACGCTTGATGCGCAAGGTCGGCTCAATCAGCAGGACAAGCTCCGGCAATTCGCGGCGGATGAAGTATTCAACGCGAGCCCCGCTCTCGCTCAGATTCTTGATGGCGACGGAGAATTTTTCGCCATCGGCAAGCACAAGCGTGCCTTGCCGGTACACGGCCTGACGGTCCGCGCGCGGGACGCGGATTTTCGGCGTGAAGGCTGACTTGGGCGGGGCGGGGCGCTCGACGGCTCTGCGCATTCTGTCAGCAGGCGGGGCCGGCGCCGCCGGTGGCTTATTCCTGCCGAACATGGCGCGGCTCTTCTGGACGCTGGGACGAATGGTCGATGCGCAGGTGTTCGACAAAGCCCGCCCGCTGGGCCACGGCTTCAATCTCGTTGGGCGAGAAGAGCTCGTCGAGGCCTTCGATAGACGAGGCCAGGAACACCTCGGTACCTTGGCCGTCGCGTGAATGCCGTTCGCGGAGCCAATACTCGACGATGCCACAGGCCTCCGAAGAACTGCACACCCAGCCGGAGCGGCGCAGCATGAAGAACTCGATGCTTTGGTGAAGCTTCCGATAGTGCGCGCGCAAAGTGTCGAGTTGTGCGTGGGTGAGTTGGGAAAGATCGGCGTCGTCGGCAACAATATGAAACGTGTCCGCGCCGGCCCATGTCAGGTTCTCGCCATGCACACGCCCGAGTTCTCCAAGCTCGGAGAATTGGACGGCGCCCGTGAACTCAATCACATGAAGCACGAGTTCGGCGTTGATGGAGATTGAGATCGGCAATAGCGCTGACTTTAGTCTGTTCCGGCCTGAACGCTGAGGCTCGAATCTGATGGCGCGCACTTTAGCAGCAAATGTGCTTCTCGCGCGTTAGCAGCCTAAGTGAGCTATGGAATTCGACTGAACCGCGCACCGCATTCTCGCAGAATGCTCGCAGTCTTTCTCGCAAAATACTCGCAGCGGTTTCTCACCGTGCGCAAAGCAGTCGCTTTAAGCCTTCTTTGAGAGCGGCGAGGCCAAGCGTGGCGTCTGCTGTTCCAAGGATGCGTCATGCAAATTCTCGTCGCTGATGACGATGCTCTCATTGCGCTGATGGTGAGCGAGAGCCTCAAGCTCCAGGGCTTTGACGTAGCTGTTGCCGGCAATGGCGCAGCGGCGCTGGCGGCCGTGCGGCAACGGCGCCCCGCGCTCATCGTGCTGGACGCCGATATGCCGGTGCTGGATGGGTTTGCGGTCTTGAAGACGCTGAAGGCCGATGCGGCGCTCAATCATGTCCCCGTCATCATGCTGACGGCGCGCCGGAATGCGCGCGATGTCGTCTTGGCGCGCAGCCTTGGCGCGTCGGACTATCTTGCAAAGCCGTTCGACATCCTTGATCTGTTGCAGCGGGTAAGAGCCTGGGCGGGCAAGCGCCCCGGCGCGGCGGCCGGCCCAACGCGTGCGGCGGAGACGAGTTTGGTATTTGGCGATGAAAGTCCCGATGCCGCGCAATGGTTCGTCGAGTGAACTGGACGCCGTGGTTTCCGATCGGCGTCAACAATCGGCAGGGTCTGCCATGATGGCCATGCAAAGTGACCGGCTTCGCGATTTGCTCGGCGCGGGCGTAAAGATTC
>CAZZFE010000052.1:0-26521 GCA_964653495.1 uncultured Terricaulis sp.
GACATTCCCGAATGCGGCCTCGTCGCCATTCTCGACGCCGACAAGGAAGGCTTCCTGCGCAGCGAAACCTCGCTCGTGCAAACCATCGGCCGCGCCGCGCGCAACGTCGACGGCAAGGTGATCCTCTACGCCGACAAGGAAACCGGCTCGATCCAGCGCGCCATGGCCGAAACCGCGCGCCGGCGCGAGAAGCAGAAAGCGTACAATCTCGAACACGGCATCACGCCGCAGAGCATCCGCTCCAGCATCAAGGACATCCTGGATTCGGTGTACGAGAAAGACAGCCTCACGATCGACCCCCGCGATCCGATGGCCTGGAAACGCGGCGCCGGCGGCGATAAGCGCGGCAAAGGCGTCGGCGAATCCGGCGCGGCCTTCATCGGCCACAACATCAAGAGCTACATCGCCGACCTAGAACGCCAAATGAAAGACGCCGCCGCGGATCTGGAGTTCGAAACGGCGGCAAGATTGCGCGACGAGATCAAGCGCTTGCAGGAAACGGAACTGCTGATTGCGGATGATCCGCTCGCGCGGCAAAGCGACGTGAGCGCCGGCGTGGAAGCTGCGATGCGGGAGAGCGCCGGGAAAGCGCCGAGCACGCCGAAACCGCGGAATGCGTTTCGTGGAAGGCGGAGGAAGGGGCCTTAGAATGCCAAAGTCGCGGGGGCGGCGTCACAAACCTAACGTCGTGACAGAGTCGGCGGCGAGCGCAGACAGAAGCACCCACGTCTCTGTCGCTCTCTTTGCAGTGGCGATACTTGGCAACTTGCTGAACGTCGCAGGATTGACCGACGGCCTAATCAAGTGGCGAGATTTCTTCAAAGCAGGCCTTTTGGTGCCCTATCAGCAACTTAAAGAGGCCCTCTTCTCAATCCTCCCGTTCGAGATTCCAGAGACTTTCCACGACGTGGTCGTCTCATGCCTGTTCGTGTTTGGCCTGCAGGGTTCGTTATGGGGCCTAACGCCACTTCAACGCCGAGCGGAATTCGTCAGAGCTTTGGGCTTTATGGCACCATTCTACGCGATAATGACGTTCGGCTTCATACCTATTGCAACCGCACACATTCTCGACGCTGGGCGCGATCCAACTCGGCCTGATCGCGGTCACGATGTGGCATACAGAGGCAAGTGCGCAGGGTAGAAATCGCCAGGTCATAAAGCGCCAACAGCGGGACATGTTACGCGCCTACGCGATATTTGTGGCTTCGTTTCTCGCACTGCTATTGTTGGCTGCGGACTTACCGAGACTCTTTGGCACGTAGCCCAGATCAACTCGATCCCCTTCTCCCCCGCGAGGGGGAGAAGGGGGCCCGGAGGGCCGGTTGAGGGGGCGAGCGTCAGGATTTGGCGCGTGTGGTGATGCCGCGCTTTATTCTGAAACTCCCTGAGGGTCCTCGGGCGCACTCTTCGCCAGCGCCACGATCTTCGCGCTGCGGATGAAGTTTTCGATGTCGCTGACATCGTGCGGGGCGTCTTCGCGATCCTCCACGACCGCGGCTTGATCGATGATCAAATCCTGCAGTGCATCAGGCAGCGCGTCCCATTGCATCACGATGGCGACGCCGAGACGACGCAGGAGATGCTCCTGCGCTTCCTTGTACTTGAGCGTCTTGCCGAGCACTTGTGGCTGCTGCGGCGGCGCGTTGCGGCGGAAGTTCACGCGTCCACCACGGCCGCTTCGAGGCGGCCTTCTTCGACGATGCGATCGAAGCTCTCTTTGTCGCTGCGCACGCGATATTGCTGCGGGCCGCGCTCCATCGGCAGCGCTTGCAGAATGCGATAATCGCCTTCGGCGGCGGTGAAGGCCCGGGAGCGCACGACAGAAACGCGCTCGCCGGCGCTGAAACGGGGCTGCGCCATGCTTGTTTGTCCTTTTTTGGATGGCGCGATCGATCGAAGGACGCGCGTAGACACCTAATATGGCCTTCCCGAACGTTAATTACAAGGCGCGGTGTCTTTTGCCTTTGCAAACAACAAAAAAACGCGGCGGAGCGAACTCCGCCGCGCGCAGATGAGAGTCCGGCGCTGAGGAAAGAACAATGAGGAGCGCCGGACCCGAACTTAGAAGCGGTACGCGATCGACGTCGACACCACCCACGGATTGATATCGACACTGTCGTCGGCGTTGATGGCGCCGCGGATGGCGACGTCGGTGTCGATCCAGATGCGGCGGACATCGACATTCACGCCCCAATGATCATCGATGCGATAATCGACGCCCGCCTGCAGCGCGCCGCCAAAGGATGAATCGTACTCGACACTAAGGCCGGCCGGCGGTTCGCTGTCGATGAACGCTGTGTAGTTCACGCCAGCGCCGACATAAGGTTCGACCTGGCCGAAATTCGTCCAGCGATATTTGAGCGTCACCGTCGGCGGAAAGTGCGTGACCTCGCCGAGATCAATCGCGCCGCCAGCGGCCGTCACGTCATGCGTCGCGACGCAGCACAACAGCTCCGCCGAAACGTGATCGTTGAAGAAATACTCGATCTGCAGCGACGGCACGTATTCGTCGGAAATATCGACATCAATCGGCGCGCCCTTCTCGTCCGGCAGCACGCCGGAGACGCCGACCTTGATCTGAAAATTGTCCAGCACGCCCGCGTTCGCCGGCGCGGCGAACGACAAGGACGCAAACGCCGCGAGCGCGGCGAACCCCAGCTTGTTCATTCAAATCCCCTGATTTGCACGGGAAAAGAATGACGCTGGCGTCACCAGGGCATTTGATCGCGATCAAATCCGCGCCGGACAAACCGTCGCGGGCGCGCGGCTAGGTGAGAAGGTCTTTCAGTCGCGTTTTCAACGCGCGTGCGTCTTCGTCGATCAAATCCTTCGCCGTTTCGGCTTTGATCTTCGCTTTCACCGCGTCTGGCAGCGCATTGCGCAACAGCCCGAGCGCACGCGGCGCGGCGGCGATCACCAGATGCTCGAATCGGCCATTCTTGTGCGCGTCGCTCACGTGCGCGGCGACACGCTGGAGGAACTTCTCCTCCTCCGCCTCGTGCAAATTGCGGCCGCCATCCATCGCGTGGCGATGCGGGCCGGAGCTATCTTGCGCGCGCGGCGGACGATCCTGCGGTTCGTACAATTCGTCTTCGCTGATCGCCAATGTCGCGAGTTCGTTGAGAGGCGCGCCGCGCTTCGGTTCCTCAAGCACGCGCGCACGCCGCCCATCCGCTAATACGAACCAAGCGCGGCCATTCTCCAGCATGTGGACCTCCTCAAAGCCGTTTGGCTGAGTACCCCGCAGCAGTCAGCGCGTTCATGATCTCTATCGTATGCGCCATATCGCGGGTTTCAATCTCAATATCGAACTCGACGCCCTTCGCCGGCGCATCGAGCGTCATGCGATGGTGGGCGACGTCTAGAATATTGCCGCCTTTGTCGCCGATGATGCGCGTGACGGTGGCGAGAATGCCGGGGCGATCGTCGCCAATGAAGCGCAGCACCGAGATGCGCCCGTCGCGCACAAGCGAGCGCTCCAGCACGGAAGCGAGCAAGCGCGTGTCGATATTGCCGCCGGAAAGCACGAGCCCGCACTTGCGGCCTTTGAACTTGTCCGGATGCGCGAGCAGCGCCGCGAGCGTCGCCGCGCCGGCGCCTTCGGCGACGGTTTTCTCGATCGTCGCATAAAGCGCGATCGCCCGCTCGAAATCCGCCTCCTCGACCAGCACCACCTCTTCCACGAGGTCCTTGCAAACGCCGAACGGAATTTCGCCGACTGCTTTCACGGCGATGCCTTCAGCGATCGTCTGCCCGCCCGTCTTCACGTTCGAGCCGCGCAGCTTTTCCGTGAACGAGGGATACATCGCCGCTTCGACGCCGATGATGCGGATGCTGGGCTTCAGCGTCTTCGCCGCCAACGCCATGCCGGCGATCAATCCGCCGCCACCGATCGGGATGACAAGCGTTTCGAGCTCCGGCGCATCTTCGAGCATCTCAAGCGCCGTCGTGCCCTGCCCGATGACGACTTCGGCGTCGTCGAACGGATGCGTGAACACCAGATTGCGCTCGTCGCAGAGCTTCTTGGCGTGCGCGAAGGCGTCGTCGAACGTATCGCCCTCCAGCACGATCTCGGCGCCCCAATGGCGCGTCTGCTCCACCTTCACGAACGGCGTGCCCTTCGGCATGACGATCGTCGCCGGAATGCCAAGCTGCTGGGCGTGATACGCCACCGCTTGCGCGTGATTGCCGGCGGACGCGGCGATGACGCCGCGCTTCTTCTCGTCGTCGCTGAGCTGGCTGAGCTTGTTCAGCGCGCCGCGTTCCTTGAACGCGGAGATGAATTGCAAGTTCTCGAACTTGATCCAAACCTCCGCGCCGGTGATCGCGGAGAGCGTGCGTGAGCGCAAAGTCGGCGTGCGCTCGACGCGACCTTTAAGGCGCTCGGCGGCGGATTTAATGGCGTCGAAAGTGATAGGGGTCATGGCGCAACTTAAGGGCGCGCGGCTTAAGGATCAACAAACCCTATTCTGCGGCGATCGCTTCCGGAGGGTCGTGCTCGGCCACGAAATGCCCAGGCGCGACTTGCAGCCATTGCGGCCGGTATTGCGTCGCGTCGGCGTCATCGATGACCTTCGACTTGAGGAAGCGCAGGCTCGCGCGGCTGTCGAGCGGGCTCGGCAGATCGCCGACGAGCCGCACCTTCGGCCGATTGCGCGCCGCCACTGGGTCCGGCGTCGGCGCCGCTGCCAGCAGCGCGCGCGTGTACGGATGGCGTGGATCGCGCAGGATCACGTCCGCCGGCCCGTACTCCACCGCGCGGCCAAGATAGAGCACCAGCACGTTGTGGCTGATTTCGCGCACGACGGCGAGATCGTGGCTGATGAACAGCATGCCCATCTTGTATTCGCGCTGCAGGTCGATCAGCAGCTTCAGGATTTGCGCCTGGATCGACACATCGAGCGCCGACACCGCTTCGTCGCAAACGACAAGCTTCGGCTTCAGGATCATCGCCCGCGCAACGCCGACACGCTGGTTCTGCCCGCCTGAAAGCTCGTGCGGATAGCGATTGATCAGCTCCGGATCGAGGCCGACTTGAATCATCATGTCGCGCACGCGCTCTTCGCGCTGCTCACGCGTCAGCAGCGGCTCGAACGCCAGCAGCGGCTCGGCGATCGAGGAGCCAAGCGTCATGCGCGGATCGAGGCTCGCGAGCGGATCCTGGAACACGATCTGCAGATCGTGACGCGCTTTGCGGATCGTCTCCTGCTCGCTCGGCAGCAGATTGCGACTGAGGAACGTGACGTTGCCCTTGGTGCGCGGCAAGAGCTGCAGGATCGCCCGCGCGAGCGTGGACTTGCCGCAGCCGGATTCGCCGACGATGCCGAGCGTCTCACCCGCGCGCAGCGAGAACGACACGCCGTCCACCGCGCGCAATTGCTTCGTCTTGCCCAGCAGGCCGCCTTCGACCTTCACCGGGAAATGCACGCGCACATCGTCCACCTCAAGGATCGGCGGCCCTTCCTGCGGCGGCGGCAATTGCTCGGGCCGCTCCGCATCGATGCGCGGCACGGACGAGAGCAGCATGCGGGTGTAGTTCGCCGTCGGCGCTGAGAAGATGTCCTCGACCGATCCGGTTTCAACCACCTCGCCCCGCCGCATCACCGCGACGCGCTGCGCCATACGCGCGATCACGCCCATGTCGTGAGTGATCAGCGCGACGGCAGCGTTGGTGTCGCGGCGCAAATCCTCGATCAGATCGAGCACTTGCGCTTGCACCGTAGCGTCGAGCGCCGTCGTCGGCTCATCCGCCACCAGCAAAGCCGGCTCGCACATCATCGCCATGGCGATCATCACGCGCTGACGCATGCCGCCGGAGAGTTCATGCGGGAATTGCTTCAGGCGCCGCTCGGCTTCGGGAATGCGCACGCGCTCAAGCCACTCGACCGCGCGGCGCCTGGCCTCCTCGCCCTTCACCTGAAAATGGTGCGCGAGCACCTCGGTCATCTGTGCTTCGACGCTGAGGTGCGGCGTCAAAGCCGTCAGCGGATCTTGGAACACGAAGGCGACGTGGCGGCCGCGGAAGCTGTCCAGCTCCTTGCGCGCAAGGCCGAGCACCTCGCGCCCTTGGAACTTCACCGAGCCCGTCACGGTGGCGTTGTCGGAGGTCAGGCCAAATGCGGAGAGAAAGGTCTGGCTCTTGCCGGAGCCGCTTTCCCCTACGATGCCCAGGCATTCGCCCGGCGCGATGCTGAACGAGACGCCTTTGACGGCCTCGACGACGCCATCGGGCGTATCGAAGCTCACTTTGAGGTCGGTGATTTCCAGAACGGATTCAGTCATGGGCGGCGACACTAACGGCACATGACGTGAAGGCAACAACGGGACGTAGCGCGCGCGGCTGACGTATGAGAAAACGCGATGAATTGAGCACGAGGCCGAAACAATGGCGACGATGACGTACCTGACGAACTGCACCTTCGATTTCGGTGCGCTGGCGCAATTGCCGAAGGTGCTGAAGGGCGCGGGCGTGAGCCGGCCGTTCGTCGTCACCGATCCGGGCTTGAAAGCCGGCGGCCTGCTCGATCGCCTGATCGCCGCGCTCGGCGCGGAACCCGCGGGCGTTTATGCGGACACGCCCACCAACCCCACGGAGCCCGCGGCGCGCGCCGCGTCCGATCTCTATCGCGCCGCGAATGCGGACGGGATCATCGCGCTGGGCGGCGGCTCTTCTATGGATTTGGCGAAGGCCGTGGCGATCATGGTCACGCACCCGGAGCCGTTCGAACAATATGGCACGGCCAAGAAAGGCACGCGCCTGATCAAAAAGGTCGCGCCGCTGATCGCCGTGCCGACAACGGCTGGCACTGGCAGCGAGGTTTCAGTTGGCGCCGTGGTGATCCTCGACAACGGCCGGAAGGAAACCTTCATCTCGCCGAACCTCGTGCCGATCGCCGCGATCTGCGATCCGGAACTCACGCTCTCGCTCCCCTCGCTGCTCACCGCCGCCACAGGCATGGATGCGATGACGCATTGCATCGAAGCCGTGCTCTCACCGGTCGTGAACCCGCCGGCCGAAGCGATCGGCCTTGACGGCATCGAGCGCATCTTCCGCCATCGCGCGCTGGAGCGCGCCGTCGAAGACGGCAGCGACCGCGATGCGCGTTGGAACATGATGATGGCCTCCTACGAAGGCGCGCTCGCCTTCATTAAGGGCCTCGGCGCCGTGCACGGGCTCTCGCATGCGCTCGGCCGCATCGCCGCCTTGAAACTGCACCACGGCACGCTCAACGCAGTGATCCTGCCGCATTCGCTGACGATGATCGGCAACGCGCAAGCGGAGAAATTCGCCCGCATCAAACGCGCCATGGGCCTCCCCGAAAGCGCCGACCTCGCCGACGAAATCGCCAAGCTCAACGCGCGTATCGGGCTTGCGCCCTCGCTCTCGGTCATGGGCGTGACACGCGAGCATTGGCCGGACGCGCGGGACTACGCGCTGAGCGACATCGCCACCGGCAGCAATGGCGTGCCGTTTACTGCTGAGAGCTACGACGAGCTGTTCGCGCGGGCGTTTTAACATCCGCCATTCCGGGGGAAGCGAAGCGGAAACCCGGAACCCAGGGGGTGACAGCTGTGCGTTTGCCCCTGGGTTCCGGATCGCGCTCCGCGCGTCCGGAATGACTGAGGAAGTCAGCGATGGTGCGCGACTTCTGATGAATTGCTTGGATTCACTACGGTTTGCGGAACCGACTCCAAGGCACCATGGTCAGGCATCGCATCACAAACCCATTGGTATGCGAATGTGTCCTGCGTCGTTGGCTCCCAATAGCCGCCATCGTGAGCGAACCACTCGCACGTGACGATCACTTCACCGGTATCAGTTGAGATTGCATAGGTACTCTGACGACTGCCGACGCCGCATCCGCCACTCGCAACTGTGAGCGATATTACGAGCACCGCTCGTGCATGTTTGAAGAAGGCGCTCAATCCACCCGCGCCAGGAAATCCAAGATCGCGTCCCATGCTTCCGGCTCTTCCAACGTCGGCGCATGCCCCACGCGCGGCACTTCCACCGCTTGCAAATCTGGCTTCAGCCCGCGCATGTGCGCGACGCCGTCGGTGGAAAGGATGTCGCTGAGTTCGCCGCGCAGCGAGAGCAGCGGCTTCTTCGCGAGGTTTTCGAACAGCGGCGTGAGATCGGGCGGCGGCGTTTCGGTCGGGTCGGTCATCGCCAGCGCGATGTTGGGATCGTAGTCCGCCTCGATCTTCCCGTCTTCGCGCTGACGGAACGTGCGCCGCACGAACGTCTCCCAGAATTCCATGTCTTCGCGTTCCGGATACGCATGCGCGTTCAGCACGCGCACCGCGTCACGCGCCTGCTCCCATGAGTCGAGCGGCATGCCACGCCCGACATAGGCGCCGATCCGCGCCAGCCCGCTCACCTCGATGCGCGGTCCGATATCGTTCAGCGCGGCGGCTGCGATGCGATCCGGCGCAAGCGTGGCGATGATCAAAGTAATCAGCCCGCCCATCGATGTGCCGATGAACACCGCTTGCGGAATCTGCAGCGTGTCGAGCAGCTTCAGCACATCTTGCGCGTACACGGCCGGCACGTAGTGCGCGGGGTCCGCATCGTTCGCGCTCTGCCCGCGCCCGCGCATGTCCGGTACAATCACACGACGGCCAAGCGCTGCGATACGCGGCGCGAGCACCTCAAAATCCTTGGAATTGCGCGTGAGCCCGTGCAGACACAGCACCGGCAGGCCCGTCACCGGGGCGAGCGGCGTGTAATCGCGGAAATAGACGGAGAGCCCGTCCACAGTCGCGAACGCGTGCTCTTCGTAGCCGCCAAGAAACGGATGCGAACCTGTGTCCATGCTCATCTTTCCTGCGTCGCCGCGCTTGCGTTGACGTCGGCATAGGCGACGCCGGGCATGCGCCGCAACTGCGCGAGCCAACGATCGGATGTGCGCTGCCGCTCCGCGCGCGCGACAGGCGCACAGGTGCGCAGCACCATCTCCGCGCCGCCGACGGTGAAGCGATCGAGGCACAGCCCGCTGAACGATGCTTGCCGCGACAACGCGCGGCGCGCGGCGGCGTTGGCTTGCGAGGTGCGGCCGCGCTCAGCCAAGTTTTGCGCTTGCGCGAGCGGGCCAGAACCGCGGAAACGCACAAGGAAGCTCAACGGCTCGCCTTGCACGGGCGCTGCCGCCGCGGGCGGAGGCGTTTGCGCGGCGGCTGGTTCAAACACACCCTGCGGCGCGGGCGCTTCGGGTTGTGGCGTGGATACAACCGGCGGCGGCGCTTGCGGCGTCGGCGCGGGCTCGCGGCCGCCGAAGCCGATCAGCAGGCTTCCCGCCAGAACGACCGACCCGGCGATGATCCCCCACATGCGAAGCGCGCCCGCGTTCATCATGGCTCCTAGGGTGTGGCCGCGGGCGTGGCCGGCGCAATGGTTTGCGCCGCTCGCGTGAGATCAAGCGCCCCTCGCCCGCTTGGGCGAGCGCAGGTGGTGGCGCCGGCGCTAACCGGCGTGGCGTTCCTCGAGCGCGCGCACTCGATCTGGCCGAAATTCGCACCAAACGGCGAAAGCGCACGGGTGAACAGCGCGTCCTCAAGCGGACGGCCACGCAGGCCCGTCTCCGCCGCCATCAGCGCCAACGCCGCCGAAACATGCGGCGCAGCCATCGAGGTGCCTTGCAGGAACGAATAATAGCAGCGCTCGGTCGAGTTCGAGTTCAGCGGGTCGTAGCAGCCCGATTGCGTCGAACGCGTCGAAAGCACGCCGTCCGGGCGGCCGTCATTGTCGCTGTCGGAGAACACATCGCCGCCGGGCGCGAGGATGTCGAGCTCCGGGCCGAAGTTCGAATAGAACGCCAACTCGCCGCGCGTATCACCGGCGCCGACGACAACGACGTTGTTGCAATTCGCGGGCGCATAGAGCCGCGCTTGGTTGGCCTTGTTGCCGGCGGCGACAACGATGACCACATCGCGCGCCACCGCCGCGTCGATCGCGGCCTGCATCGAAGCCGGGCACGGCGCTTGGATCGTCAGCGACATGTTGATGATGTTCGCCGGCTGCGCGTTGGCGATCTGCACGCCGCCTTCGCCTATCGCGGGCGCGATGCCCGCGGCCCAGCGAATGCCGGAGACGATATCCGCCAGTTCGCCGCCGCAGCGGCCAAGCACCCGCACGGGTACGATCGTCACGTCCCACGCGCCGCCAGCGACGCCGACGCGATCATCCGTCGCCGCCGCGCCGATCGTGCCGGCCACGTGCGTGCCGTGATAGGAATTCTCCGTCGCCGCGCCGCAACGATCGCCCGCGTCGTTGGCGTCGTTGTCGACGCCGTTGCCATCGCCGCCGCGTTCTGGATTGGTGATGAGATCGATGCCGCTGGTGAGGTTCGCGGACGCGCGCAAATCCGGGTGCGAAAGATCAACGCCGGTATCAATCACCGCAACGCGAATGGCGGACGCGCCGAGCTGGCGCGCTGTCCAATAGCTTTCAAAGCCGGCACCGCCCGGCGATTGACCCTGCGCGCTGCCGCGGGCGCGATAGTGCCATTGCAGCGCATAAAGCGGATCGTTTGGCGCGCCACCGCGCACAACGGCCGGCGTCGTTGTCGGCGGCGGCGTTTGCGTGGGCGGCTGCGTTGTCGGCTGTGACGGCTGCTGTTGCGTCGGCGGGCGCTGCTGATCGCGACGCGGCGGGAAGCTCAGGCCGCTCGATGCGATGAAGTTCGGCTCCACGAACTCGAACTGCCGCGACGCTTCCAGGCGCGCGATCGCGCAGCGCGTCGCCAGCGCCAAATCGGCTTCGAGCTGGCCTTGCGTGACCAGGCGCGGGCAGCGATCGGCTTCGTTCCACTCAACCGCGGCAGGCTCTGCCTCCGGCGTTGCCGTCGCTTCCTGTGCGAAGCGCAGCGACGTCGGGCTTGCGCCAGCAGTGGCGAGATCAATCATCACCACGCCACCCGGGCGCACTTCCACTTCGCCTTGCACGCCCAAGCGCCCAAGCACATCGCGCGCGGCGGTGCGCGCCGCATCCGATGCTTCAAGCTCCGCGCGTTGGCGCACTTGATTGACGACGTTGTCCGGCAGCTGCTCCAGCGTATCCATTCCACGCGCTTGCAGGCTGCGGACGAAATTGCTGGCGAGGCCCATGTCACGCGCGGCGTCATCGAGTTCCGCCTCGACGCGCGCGCCCACCAAAATCTGCCCCGGCGCAATCAGCACCGGCTCCGGCGCCAACAGCGCTTCGATCTGATCCTGCGGCTGCACCGAGCCCGAAAGCGCCCGCGCTTCGAGCGGCACGTCATCCAGCGGCGCAGGCCCCGGGCCTTCCGCCGTCGGTTCGCCTCTTACGCGATCCCAGACGTCGCTGACCTGATCGCAGGCGACAAGCGCCAGCATGGGTGCGAGCACCAGGACCGCCAGGCTCCAACGGCGTTGCGACATGCTTGGCTCCCCACACTTTTTAGCCGATATGAAGGAATAGCTTGGCCGGTCGCGATGACAAGAAGATGTCCGCGCTGGCGCTTTGGAGTACCGCCCGCAGGGGCAGCCCATGACCGCCTTTCCCCTCGCCGCGAACCTCGCCGCCGCCCGCGCGGGCGAATGCCCGATCGCGCGCACGGAAGACGAGGCGTCGCGCCTGGCCGGCGGGCCGGTTTTCCTGGCGATGGAGGAGTTTCCGGAGACGTTCGACACGCCTGCGGCCGCCGAGGACGCGACGCCCGGATTGTACGGCTCGGGCCTCTACGAGCTGATCTGGCGCGACGATCGCTGGCGCGTGGCGATGCGCTATTGGCGACCCGCCCCGCCCGCGCCGGTTGCACGCACGGCTGACGTCGCCGCGAAAAAACCGCTCGGCCGCGCGCGCACGCCGGAAGAGGCGCGCAAGCTTTTGGGCCATCCGGCGGAGCTGGCGCACGAAGTGCTGCCGAACCCCTATCTCGATCACAAGCAGATCAACCGTCGCTATGGCGATCTGGTGCGCAATGGCCTCGCTCATATCGTCGAGCGTGAAGGCAAGTTCGCCGTCGAGATCACGTTCTGGCGCCCGATCGCCGCGCCGGGCGCGGTGGCGCCGCTGGCGCCCGTGGAGCGCACTGAATTGGCGGAGCGTGTAGCCGCGCCGATGAAAGGCGTCGCGCCGCAAGCGGAGCTTGATGTCGGCCTGTTCGAACGCATCGCCCCGGAGAATCCAGACGTGGTGCTGGTGACGGAAGAAGGCGACGGGCGGTTTAGGGGAAGCGAATGATGATCAGGGCGGCGTTGCTGGCGTTGGCTTTGTGCGTCTCTACGGCGCATGCTCAGACACCCAACAATTTGCTTCGACGACAATATGCGAAACCGTTGCGACGCGGCCATTCAGCAGCAAACGCGCGACGCATTTGGCGTTCAGAGTATTGAACAGCTCGCGTCTCAGAACGTCATCGTGCGTCGTGCATTCCTGATCGATGGCTATGGCACGGACATGCCGCTGGTGCAGTTTGAACGCAGACGCGGTGAAAGCCCGCGTGTTGTCGTCATCGTGCTTGTCGGCACAGGCGAAACGCCGAGGCGTGTCAGCTTGGAAGCGCCGGTTTCTTCGCGTGCCTGGAACGAGGTCATTGAGCAATCGTGGCTCTTCCACCGCGCACTCGCGCCAGAATCCGCCACCGCGCAGGCCGACGAGATGGGCGGGTGCTTGCATTCCTGGGTCGCGACAGTCGAAGCGTCAGATCCCGGCGAGGAAACGCCTGTGCGCAAGGCGACGCACGATGCGTGCAACGCCGGCCTCGCTTTCCCACTCGCGCGCGCATTGGGCGAAATAGCCTTCGAAAACCTTCCGCAATGCAGCGGGCTAAAGAGAGATGACAACTTTGACGCGGCGGGCGGGCTCAGATTGTGCGCAATGCTCGATGGCGACCGTGTCGCGGCGGGCGAAGTGCTGAGCCGCGCCAACGAACTCGCGTTCAACGCTGCTCTCAGTATGCCCTCGCCAGCTTTTAGCATGCTCGTTCACGACGGCGCGCGCGTTGAATTTCCCGATCACCCGCCGGTCAGCGGCTTCGACGTAATGCGAAGTTACGCCAGCCTCATGGAGCGGAAGCAATTCCAAGTGCAGCAAGTGTTCGGCGAAAGCTCCGATCGCGTCAGGATCGTCGGCCAGGTCGTCGAACGGGCCGAAGGCGACCGCACACGAACAGCGTCCGCGCAACAAATCTGGGTGCGCGAGAACAGCTTCGATTTCCGGCTCCGAAGCATGCGCGTCGAGGCGTTTGGGCCTTGGATCGCGCCCCGTCGCCGCTAGCTAGCTCGCTCGCGCGCAGCAACCACACGGCTATTTTAGAACGACGTTGACCGTCGGCAGCTCTCGCGAAGTTTGCGGCTTGAACTCGGCTTCGTTCCCCGACGGCGCTTCATCGCTAGGATAACAATCCGGCTCCGGCGGCAGTCCACTTGGCGGCGGCGGATAGTCATCCGGCGCGGGCGCAAGCGCTTTTGGGGGGCATTTGAACAGCTTCATCACGCCAAGATTGCTCGGCCGCCAATTCGGATCCGCGCACCAACGTAAGCGCGCAGTCATGCCGACCTGATCGATACGCGCCGGGCCCTTTCGCGCAGCGTAGCCGCCGGCAGAACCGAGAAAATCGAACGCGCCCGGCTTCTTGGGCCGGCCTTTCTTGTCGATGTTCCAGATCGCCATCGGATTGACGTTGCGCACCGCGTTCCACAACTCGTTTCTTACGTCGGAGCGGAATGCGAGCCCCGCTTCGCGCGCGCCTTCGGCGATCCACAACAAGGTCGCGCTCGAGAGCCCAATCTCCGCATTGCCGCCGCCCACCGCGCCGTGGCCGCCAGGAAACCAGACCTCCTGATATGGCCGCAAATGATACGGAACGAAATTCGGCGCGCTCGGAACCGTCACGTCCCAATCGAAACCGCGCTCCTTGTTCTTCTTCGCCCACTCGATGTTGAGCTCGTCGATGTTTTCCATGCGCGACACATCGAAAACATTGCGGTTTTCCTCGATGGCGACGGCGTGGCGCGCGCTCGCGATCAGGCCGGACAAGCGTGTGTCGTGGAACTCGTATTTCTTGTTGAGCCAGCGAAGGAGTTTGTACTTTTCGGGAATGCCAAGCGAGCCGACGGTGTCCCACACGCCGAGAAACATCATCCGGTAGGAAAACCATTTGCGGTGCTGGTGCAGATGCGCGCGTTGGTTTTCGCGGCTGAACTCACGAACCCCACCCTCGCTGGCGCGCGCGGCTGGCTCCACCCAATCATTGTCTTCAATGCCGGCGCTGCGCGCGTGAGAGTAATTCTGGCGAAACTCGATGACAGAGGGATCGCGTGGATGGCGCTCGTCGCGATAGATTTCGAGCGCCTTCGGCACTTGATCGAAGCAATCGCGCCTAACAATGCCGCATTTGCGGATGAGGCCGCATAGGCTTCGCGCCGTGTATGCGCCGCGACTGAAACCGAAAACAAAAATCTCGTCTTCAGGTTCGTAGTTCAAAACGAGAAAGCGATAGGCCGCTTCAACCTTGCGATCCAAACCGCTTCCAAACGCCCCGCCGATGCGTTCGACCAGCCAATCCACCGTCCTGGAGATGTTCGACGCAACGCCGACGCCTTCGTCGTAGAAGACGATCTGCTGCATGCCTGTCGCCGGATCGATATCGGCGACGCATTTGGCGAGGCGGGCGACATTGGTGAGATGGCCCGTCCGCAAATCGTTCCAGGTGCCGTCGCAAAACACGGCCAGCTTTTTCGGCATCGCCCGCTCCCCGGCTCAACCGGGTGCAGGGCTAGCGCGGATCAATCTGTGATTGAAGCGAATTCTCACCCCGGGAGCGTCACGCGGGCGAGCGCCCCGCGCTCAGCGTCGGCGAACACGACGTCGCCGCCATGGGCGCGGGCGATGGAGCGGGCGGCAGGCAGGCCGAGTCCCGCGCCGCTGACGTTTTGCGCCAGCCGCACGAACGGCTCGAACACGCTTTCGCGCTGGGCAGCCGGGACGCCTGGGCCGTCGTCGGCAACCTCAACCACGACCACGCCCTCGCCCCGCGTCAGCGCCACCCGCGCGCTGCCGCCATATTTGAGCGCGTTGTCGATCAGGTTCGAAAACAGCCGCTTCAAGCCAAGCGACTGGCCAGTGATCACCAAGCGCTCCTCGCCGCTGAACGAAACCGCGCGCCCAGCTTCAGCGTGATCGTCCGTCAAGCTTTGCAGCAGCGCCGAGAGATCTAGCCGCACGCGCGCTTCTTCCGCCGGATCGTCGCGCGCAAAGGCGATGAAACCGGCGACGAGCGCTTCGACCTCGCCAATCTCTTTCGCCATCCGCTCACGCTGCTCGGGCGGCGCGTTCTCAGCGGCGAGGCGCAAGCGCATTAAGGGCGTGCGCATGTCGTGCGCGACGGCGGCGAGTGTCTTGGTGCGGTCCGCGACCAAAGCGCGGATGCGCGCTTGCATCGCGTTGATCGCCCGCGCGGCGCCGCGCAATTCGCGCGGGCCTTCTTCGGTGACAGGCTCGCTTTGCGGGTTGACGCCGACCGCCTCAACCGCGTGCGCGAAATGCTGGATCGGCCGCGCGAGGCGGCGTGCGAACAGCAGCGCCAGCAATGAGAGCATCGCCAACGTGCCGCCGATCACAAGCACAGCACGGCCAATCCAACCAAGCTGCTCCCAGTCGCGGCCTTGGCTCATCGCCAGCCAACGCCCATCCGGCAATTGCGCCGCGAACGTGTAGCCCGTCAGCAGCAACACGCCCGGCGGCGCCGGCGCGAAGCGCGGCGGTTCGGGCGGCAGACCTGGGCGCGGCGGCTCGGGCGGCGTTGGAACCGCCTGCCCTTCCGGCGCTTCAACGCGCTGCCGCCACATGCCGCTGCGCATCTCGATGCGGCGCTCGCCAGCCTCGCCAGCTTCGGGCGGCAAGCGACGGATCACCGGCTCTTCGCCGTCTTCCATGTCGATGATGAGGTTCTGATGTTCCCGCGCATGCAGCTCGATGGCTTCGCGGTGACGCTCGACATCGCGCACGCGAAACACGAACACATCCGAGCGCGCGGTCTCGGCGGAGATATGAATGCGGCTGGGATCGAGCGCGATGCGCTGGGCGATGTCGTGGCGCAAATGGATGAACGGCGGCTGGCGCTGATCTTTCGGCGCTTCCGTTGTCACGCGCCAATGCAGGTTGTCGCCGTTCGGCAGGTGGCCGTCAGCACGCATCGCCGCATAGCCGACCGCGAATTGCTCGGCGAGCTGATCGCCGCGCGCGACATCCGGCGGACGCGGCGGCAGGAAGATCACCACCGCGATCATCACCACGAACGCCGACGCGAACGCGAGCGCGACCAGCAGGCCCAAATGCGCCGCGATCGGCAGACCGCGCGCGGGATCGCGTGCGCGCGCCATCAAGCGGAAGGCTTCGGCGTGAACAAATAGCCCTCGCCGCGCACAGTGCGGATGATCTCGCCTTGGCCGGGGCGTTCGAGTTTGCGGCGCAAGCGGCTCACTTGCACATCGACGGCGCGATCGAACACCTCGCCATCATCGGAGAACGCGAAGTCGAGCAATTGCGCGCGCGAGAGCACGCGCTGTGGCCGCTGCACGAAGGCGCGCAGCAAACGAAACTCACCGGTCGAAAGCGGGATCACCACGTCATCGGGATCGACCAGTTCGCGCCGGGCGATGTCGAAGCGATAGCCGGCGAAGCGAAGCTGCTCGGCGCTCGCCGGCTCGGCGTCGCGGCCACGGCGCAGCACGGCGCGGGCGCGGGCGACCAGCTCACGCGGATTGCAGGGTTTGGCGAGATAATCGTCGGCGCCGATTTCGAGGCCGACGATGCGGTCCGCATCATCGCCCAACGCGGAGAGCATGATGATCGGCGGCCGGCCCTTGCCGGAGAGGCGACGGCAAGCGGACAAGCCATCCTCCCCCGGCATCATCAGGTCGAGCACGATGAGGTCGGCGCCCTTAGCCGCCAGCACGCGCTCCATCGCCGCGACATCGGAGGCGGAATAAGCGTTGAAGCCGGCGCGCTCAAACACGCTGACGAGGCCGTCGCGGATATCGCCATCGTCATCGACGATCAGCACGCGCGGGGCTTGGGCAGGCTCTGACATATTGACCTGCATGTTCGCCCAACCGGCCCTTCAATCCAAGGCGGCGCGCCGCCGCCGCGTGGACTGGAGGTAATGGCTCCCTGTTTCGGGATTGTTTCAACGCTGACGCACGCGGGAAACGAAGGCAGCCGAGGGTCCGCCCCGATGCGCCGGATTGGCGCCGTTAAACATACGAGGGGATCTGACCCATGAGACTAGCCTTGGCCCTGGGCGTCGCGTTCGGCGCGCTCACCCTGACCGCTTACGCCCAACCGGAAGAACGCGCGCAGCACCGCGTGTTCATCCAGTCGCATGGCGGCCACGACATCGACGCCAACGACGACGGCTACATCACCCGCGCCGAAATGATCGCCGGCGCCGATCGCATGTTCGGCGACATGGACCGCAACGACGATGGCCGCCTCAACGACGCTGACCATCCGCCGATGGAAGAATTCCACCGCCGCATCGAGGCAGGCCATGGCGACGGCGACCACGTCATCCGCATCGAGCGCGAAGGCAGTGAAAATGGCGAGCGCGTCGTGCGCGTGTTCCGCAATGGTGAAGAGGTCCGCCACGGCCACGGCGCTGACGATGGCGAACGGCATGTCGAGCGCCATGTGGATCGCCGCGTTGAACGCACCGAAGGCGATGATGATCGCGACGTGATCGTGCTGCGCGGCGATGGCGGCGCGTGGACGCATGCGATGCCGCCGCTGCCGCCGCATCCGCCGATGCTGATGTTCGCCTCGAACAACATCGAGGAGTTCGACCGCAACAATGACGGCGCCTTGTCGCAGGAAGAATTCCGCGCGCAGCAGCTGGCGCAGTTCGACGCTCAGGACGGCAACCGCGATGGCCGCATCCGCGCCATGCGCCCGCCAGAGCCGCCGACGCCGCCGGAAGCGCCGCGCCCGCCCGAGCCGCCACGCCGCCGTTAAAAGACCAACCGGCCCGCCTGGAAATCACACGAAAACCAGGCGGGCCGGAATTTTCTTAACCGCCGCATCCAAACGCACCGGGGGCCGCATCTCAGATGCAAGAGACAAAAAACACCCCTTCTGGAGCCGAAAATGTCCAAGCTGATGTACCTGGTGGCCGCCTTCACGCTGTTCGCGCCGGCTGCCCACGCCGCCCTTTCTCAAGCTGCTTTGATCGTCGCCTGATCCCCCGATCCCGCACCGCGACGGTCAATGTCAAAAGGCGCGGACCTTGCCCGGGTCCGCGCCTTTACCTTGCCGAAAATTTTTCCGCGCGCTTTGCATCCAAGCGCCACCCCTGCCGCATCCAAGCTGCGACAGGGATTTCGTCATGCTCATTCGCACCCGTTTTGAGTCCGCTTTCGCCGCAATGCGCGAAGCGATGACGCACGCACATCTGATCGTCGCCTGATCCCTCACACCGCAAGCGACGGTTGGACGAGGCGCGGACCGCAAGGTCCGCGCCTTACTCCTTGTGCGCGCTGACGCGTGCGAAAAGTTTCTGCGAAAGCCCGCGAAGATTTTTTGCTGCGGCGCATCCATCCGAAGCGACGCGTGCATCTCAAGTACAAGAGTTCAACAAAGGAGAATTTCACATGACGAAGTTCATCAGCATCACCATCGCTTTCACGCTTTTCGCGCCGGTCGCGATCGCTCTTGCCGCGCAAGCGGCTCAAATCGTCGCCTAATCCCTGTCCTGTCCCAAGGCGACGGTGTGTCAGGCGCGGACCTTCGGGTCCGCGCCTTTTTCTTTGCACAATTGCATTACGCAGCATCCATCTTGCACGCGCGCCGCATCTCAAATGCACGAGCTTCCGCACTGCTTGGTCATGTCTTGCGGTGTGAAGCGGAAAGGCGCGAGGCCCCGCCAGGCTTCGCGCCTTTCTTGTCTCAGGCGGCCGGCACGCGCGCCAAGGCGCGTGACGCTTCAACCGAAACCGCGCCGAGGCCGACGAGAAACGCGATCAGCCAAACAAGCGACCCGAGGAACGGGATGAGGCCGACGATCACCAGCAGCACGAGGCCAATCGCGCTCCACAGCAAACGCGCGCCCGCGCCGGGCGCCGGCGGCGCAAGCGGACGCACGCGCGTGCGGATCAACATACCAAGCGCATAGGCCGCGCCCGCAAGCGCCAACGGCCAAAGCACCGCGTAAATCGCCGCCAGCAAAAAGCCGAGCGCAAGGCCAAGCACCGAGACGATCAGGAACAGAAACACCACCGGCGCCAGCACAAAGATCAGAAAGCCGAGGCCCAGCATCGAGAGCGGCCGGCGCCGCGCGATCGCCGCGGTTTCGTTCATCAGCCGCGGCATCGCCAGCGCAACCACCGCGCCCAACAGCAAGAAGCCCAGCGAAACACTCAGCGCCAGCCAACCCGCGACTTGCGCGAGGCGCTTGTAATCCGGCTCCGCGCGCGGCTGCAGCGCGAAGATCTGGCCGTCGACCTGCGCTTCCGGCGCAAGTTCAACACGGCGGCCACGATGCGTCAGCGTGCCGGTAATGTGCGTATCCGGCCCAATCGTGAGCGTGCCGCCATCGAGATAGACATCGCCATTGATCGTGCTGTTGATCGAGACGCTGCCGCCGGTCGCGCGCAGGCCCGCGCCGATTGGCGCGTCGACCGTAATCTCTCGGCCGCCGAGCACCGCCGCGCCATCGACGCGCGCCTCGCGCGCAATCTTGATGCGCCCGCCAATGGCGACGAGGTCGTCGGCGATCACGCCGCTCAGCACATCGATCTCGCCGCCCGTCGCGAACAGATCGCGCGCCGTGGAGGTAAGGAAGGAGATATCGCCGCCGGCGAGGAACGCGTCATCCATCGTCGCGTCGCGCGCCATCACCTCGCCGCCAGCCGCGCCGACGTCATCGGTGGTCGTCAGGTTCAGGGTGACATTATCGCCCGCCGCGAACGCGAGATCGGAAAACTCGCCCGAGAGCTGGACATCGTTGCCGGAGCGCAACTCGACCGCGGCGGCCACCGCCGCAAACGCGAGCACCGCCGCAGCGGCGATCAAGGCTCCTGCACGCCAGCCTGCCTTCATCTCGGCTCTCCGCGCACCGTTCTCGGACGCCTGGAATACGTCGCCTTCGCGAGACGCGAGGTCAACGCTTCGACTGTCCTCGACAACACGCTGTGCGCTGCGCCAATGAAGAAAGTATGGATGCGCTTGTCATTGAGATGCTGGCCCGCGGCATAGCCATCGGCGCGCTCACCGCCATTGGCGCGGGGATTTGGCGCGGCGCGAGCCAGCAAGCGGTTCGGATCGGCGGGCTCTTCTTCGTGGTGACGGCGATCGCCTATTCCATCAATTCGTCGCCGCAACTATTGGACGCAATTGGCCCGCTCCGCCCACTCATCAATTTTATGGCGTTTGGCGGCGTGGCGATGTTCTGGCTGTTCATCGTCACCTTGTTCGAGGACCGCCCGGTCAATCTGGCGACGTTGACGCCCTGGCTGATCCTGACAATCGGGGCGCTGATCGGCGTCGTCACCACCGGCCCCGTGCGGCAAGGCGTCTGGGTGGCTCACAATCTTGTCGAGGCCGTTTTCGCATTCCACGCGCTTTACGTGATCAGCCGCAGCTGGCGCGGCGATCTCGTGGAAGCGCGGCGGCGGCTGCGCGGGCCGTTTCTCACCGTCGTCACGATCTACGTCCTGACGCTCTCAGCCTTCGAAGCGGCGGAAGCGTTGGGCTTTTTCCGCGAATGGTTTCGCCTGCTCGGCGGCGTCACCCTCGCCCTCTACAGCTGTGCCGGCGTGGTTGTGTTCCTCCAGGTCCGACAGGAAATCTTCGGGACCGCCGCGCCCGCCCCGGTGCAGCCTTCCCTGGACGCCGGCGACCGCGCCGAACTCGACCGCCTCGACGCGCTCATGGAAGTCGGCGCCTGGCGGCGCGAGGGGCTGACCATCGGCGATCTCGCCACCGAGGTCGGCATGCCGGAGCACCGCTTGCGGCGCCTCATCAATGATCATCTCGGCTTCCGCAATTTCGCGGCCTTCGTGAACGCGCGCCGGATCGCGGCGGCGAAAGCCATCCTGGCGGACCCGGGGCAAGCGCGTGTGTCGGTGGCGGCGATCGCCTTCGACCTCGGCTTCGGCTCACTCGGGCCGTTCAACCGCGCCTTCAAGGAAGAGACCGGCGTGACGCCCACGCAATATCGCCGCCAGCAACTCTCGCCGAATTCGGAAAACCCTGGCTGATTCCGAAAACGCCAATGCTTTTCGGGCCTCGGCGAGCCTTTGGCTGAGCAACGCGACACATCTCCCGGCGCATTTCGCCAGGAGGCCAACATGAACGCGCTCATAGAATTGCTCGTCGACGCTATCCAGCATTGGCTGCTCTTCCTCCAGAACGACCTCACCCGCTACGCCATCTTCGCTATCAGCGTTTGGTTCGTGCTGTGGGTCGCCCTCGCCCCTTTTTTGCGGGGGCGCAAAATTCGTGAGGACAAGCCGCCCGCCAAACAGCTCGCACTCGAGTTCCTGTTTTCGCTCCGCTCAGTCGCGGTGTTCTCCACAATCGGGCTCGGGACCTATCTGCTCGAACGTAACGGCCTGCTGCCGGGGCCGGCGATCGGCGCGTCCTGGGGGCCGGTTTGGTTCTGGGTCAGCCTCGTGCTGATGATCGTCACGCACGATGCGTATTTCTATTGGTCGCACCGGCTGATGCACGACCCGCGGCTGTTCCGCCGCTTTCATCGCCGCCACCACAAGAGCCACAATCCCTCGCCCTTCAGCGCCTACAGCTTCGATCTCGGTGAAGCGGCGATCATGGGCACGTTCGTGCAGCTGTGGATGATCCTCGTCCCAACCGCGTGGCCTGTCGTCGGCCTCTTCATGCTGCACCAGATCGTCCGCAACACGCTGGGCCATTCGGGCTACGAGCTGATGCCCGCGCGCGCCGATGGCAAGCCGATGTTCGAGTGGCTCACCACGACCACGCACCACGACCTGCACCACGCGCAGGCCGGCTGGAATTACGGGCTCTATTTCACGTTCTGGGATCGCCTGATGGGCACGGAGCACCCCGAATATCACGCCCGCTTCGCCGCCGCCGTGCGCAAGCCGTTCAAGCAAAGCCAAGCCTCAGCCCTGCCCGTAAGCATCGCCGCCGGCCTCGCCTTCGCGCTCTGCGCAGTCGCCGCGCCGCAAGCAGCGCGCGCACAAAGCGCGGCGCCCAACATCCACGACGATTGGGCGACGCCGGGTCTCGGCGCGGTGGTGCGGCTCGAACAATGCGCCGGAGATACGCGCACTCTGTGCGGCCGAATCATCTGGGCCTGGGATCCAAGCGAGCTTCGCCATGGCGGCGTCGGCGTGATGATCGTCCGCGACTTTCGCTGGGACGGTCGCGCTTGGACCGGCGGCGCCGTGTTCAACCCGGAAGACGGGCGCACGTACTCCGGCTCAATCCGCCTCGACGATGCCGTGCTTCACCTGCGCGGCTGCGCCGGCCCGTTCTGCCGCGAACAAAGCTGGCGGCGGCTTGCGGATATTCCACGCCCACGCAGCGGGTGACGTATGTCACATCCGTCCGCTCTAGGCCGGCTTAGGTTCGCTTCATCGAGTTCAACACACCCACACGGGATGCCTGCCCATGACGAAGTTCTTCAGCCTCCTCGCCGCCGCCGCCGTTTTCGTTCCGGTCGCGCTCTCCACGCTCAACCAAGCCGCTTTGATCGTCGCCTGACCAAGTCCTTCCCCCGCTCCCAGCGAGGGCGATGATCGCAGCGAGGCGCGGGCCGGTTCTCCCAGCCGGTCCGCGCTTCAAATCAGCCCAGCTTACAAATCAGTAGGTTTGGCGAAAAACTGCAGGTTCCGTGACCTTGGTCACAGAGGAAACCAAACCGCAGCCTTAGCGTTCACGTATCGAATTCGATGGCTGCCTAACCCGCCAACCCCGCTCCAAGGCGGTCATCGAAAGGCGCGGGCCTCAAAAGCTCCCCCGCTCACCGGGTCCGCGCCTTCCATTTTTCAACGGCGACCTTCGGGGCGCCCAGAACAAGGACAAGTTTCAATCGTCGCCTAACCCGCCAACCCCGCTCCAAACGGCGGCGATTGATTTAGGCGCGGATCCCTTTTCTCCCCCGCTCAATACGGGGTCCGCGCCTCCCCCTTTTAGACAGACAGATTCGATGGCCGCCTGACCCGCCAACCCCGCTCCACGATGGCGGTCATCGACCAAAGGCGCGAACCTCAGCCCCCCGCTCTTAGAGGTTCGCGCCTTTTTTCTTTTTCAGCGCGATGCAGGCGCGGCGGCTGGCTCGCGGAAGAAACCGCCGGCGACGCCCGGAAACACGATCGGGCTTTCGTAGCCATCGGCTGAAACCGCGGACACGCCGAAGAACCAATCGTCGATCACGACATTCTGCAGCACCAGGCTCGTCGCATCGCCGGGCGCGTTGCGCGCATAGCGCCATTGTGGATCGGTGGTGGAGCGCCACCAGACGCGATAACCCGCCGCGCCTTCAACTGCGCGCCACGAGACCGTCGTGTTCGCGCTCACCGCGCCATTGATCGCGACACCGCTCGGCGGCGCCGGCGCGTTGGCGAGCGCGGCCATCGACACGATGTTGAGCCGCGTGACCTGCGCGAGATACGGGAAATCAACGCCGTCGATCGTGTCGCCGTAGCGGATGCCGTTCTCGCGGCGCAGATCCTGGTGCTGGCGATGGTAATTCTCCGCCGCTTCGCTGACGCGCACGCTCGGATAGCCGGCCTCCAGCATCCGCACCTGATCGCCGCCACGGCCGAAGCGGTCCGTGCGATAGACCATGTTGACGTCGAAATTGGTCAAATACTCATCGGCGATGCGATCCATGAAGCGCGCGAGATTGCGCGAGGGCGAATCCACCTCGCCGCCATTGTAGCGGCGGCGATTGGCTTCTTCCTGCGTCTCCACCGCGCGCGTGCCTTCAGAGAACACACGCACCTCAGTGTTGTTGCGCGTGCCGCCAATGCCTTCAGTGTTGCCGACGATGTCGTTGTTCAGCACCGCCTCCACGCGCCAGCCTTGCGCGCGCGCGTAGTCCGCCAGCACCTTGCCGCCATGCAGGCCCTGCTCTTCACCGGACAGCGCCGCATAAACGAGCGTCGCGTCGAAACGATGCTGCGAGAGGATGCGCGCCGCTTCCATGACCGCCGCGACGCCCGAGGCGTCGTCGTTCGCTCCCGGCGCATCGGAACGGAAATCCATCACGTCGCTGACGCGGCTATCGAGGTGCCCGGAGATGATGATGACGCGCGTCGGATCGCTCGTGCCGCGTTGAATGGCGAGAACGTCGACGATTTCGGTCGGTGTCGGGATGCGCTCGGTGCCGCTGATCGTTTCCGACGGCGTCGCGATCTCGAGGCAGCCGCCGCATGCGGCGGACATGGTGCGGAACTCCGCCTCCACCCAGCGCCGCGCGGCGCCGATGCCGCGCCGGTTCGAGCGCGTGTCGGACATCGTGTGGCGCGTGCCGAAGCTCACCATGCGCTCGATGTAGCCGTGCAGGCGCGTTTCGCTCACCTCGCCCGCGACTTGCCGCAACAGCGCTTCCTTGTCCGCCGGCGCTTGCGCGACAGCCGAGCCCGCGCACACGCACGCCGCCGCCATGGCGATGATCCAATTCCGCATCCTGATCCCCTCAGCGTTTGCGCGTCCGCCACGCCACATTTGGCATGATGACGAACGCCGCCAGCGCTGAGAGATAGAGCATTCCCGCCGGGGTGCGCAAATAGGCGCCGTGTTCGGCGAGCGTCTCGCCACTGCCGAGCACCAATGCAATCTCCGCGATTTGCTGCAGTGCGAGGCCGAGGAGGCCGACATAAAGCAGGCGCATAGTGCTTGGCGCGCCGAGTCGCGGGACGATCCAGCGAGACGCGAGGAACATCGCCGTCACCAGAAACGGAATCTCGCACGCGACAGCGAGCGTTTCGCCGAGGCGCGGTTCGAGCACCAACGTGCGCACCGTGCCGAGAGCGAACGCAATCACGAACACGATGGCGAAATAGATCGCGCCGGCGCGGAAAACGCCCATGGCTCAGCCCGAATTGCGAATGCGCACGCGGACGTGCGCACTCGCGCCGTCAGCGTCCACAACCGTCACGTCATGGAAACCCGGCGCGGACGGCCGCCAGATGGCGCGGCCGCTCGTGTCTTCCGTCGGCACGCGATCGCCTTCCGCATACCACACCAGAGGCGCACGCCCGCCGCGCGCGGAGAGCGACAGGCCGCGCGAGTCCGCGCCGTAATCGAGCACGAGCACTTCGGTGTTGTTGAGCGGGAACAGGATCGAAAGCTGCTCGCCGCCGCTGTCGTTATTGTCAAAGCGCACCAGCGCCGGCGCGACGCGCTCCTCATGCCGCTGCCGCGCGGGCTCCGGCGGCGCGCCGAGCAGATCGAACGCTTCGAACAATATCGGCAGCGCCGCGTCACGGCCCGTCGCGCCGGGTCGTGGCGCGCCATCCGGACGGCCAACCCACACGCCGATTGCGTAGCCGTTGGCGACCCCCAACGCCCACGCATCGCGGAAGCCGTACGACGTCCCCGTCTTGAACGCGACGCGCGGCGCGTTTTGCACGAGCTGCGCCGGTGTGCGGCCAGCGGGGCTGGGCGATGTCGCCAAAATATCGAGCACACGCTCCGCCGTTTCACCGCGCACGAAGCGGCGCGAGAACGCAAAGCCCTGCAGCGGATCGCTCGCCAGCGGCCGCGCCTGGCCTTCGTCGCCGAGCGCCGCATAGAGCTGTACCAAATCCTCCAGCGTCATGCCGACACCGCCAAGCGCCAGCGCGAGGCCAGGCTCCGCGTCTGCACGGTTCGGCATGCGCACCTCAGCGCCAGCGCGGACGAGCGCAGCGCGGAAACGATTGGCGCCGATGCGATCAAGCGTGGCGACAGCCGGCAGATTAAGCGAATGGCGCAGCGCGTCTTCGAGCGACACATCGCCATGGAAGCGGCGGTCAAAATTCTCCGGCAGATAGCCGCCAAACCGGCGCGGCGCGTCGCGCACCAAAGTCTCCGGCGCGGCGATGCCTTCATCGAACGCGATCGCATAGAGGAACGGCTTCAGCGCCGAACCGGGCGAGCGCACGGCGCGCGTCATATCGAGATAACCGCCCGCCCGCTCGCGCCCCGCGCCGCCGACACGCGCACGCACGCCACGCCCTTCAAGCTCCACCGCCAGGATCGCGATCTGTGCTTCCCGCTCCAGCGGCTCAGCACGGCGTCGCGCCAGCGCTTCGAGATCGCTTTGCAAGCGCGCATCGAGCGTTGACGACACCACGCCCTCGCCACGATGCGCCGCGACCAACGCTTCCGCCGCATGCGGCGCCGAGAACGGGAACGGCGCGCGCGCCGGGATCGCCGCTTGCTTGCCCTCCGCCGCACGCGTGCGACTGATCGCGCCGACGCGCACGAACATGTCGAGCACATGATCCCGCGCAGCCCGCGCCACTTGCGGGCGGCGATCCGGGCGCCGCGCTTCCGGCGCTTGCGGCAGCGCCACCAATAACGCCA
>CAZZFE010000053.1:0-25663 GCA_964653495.1 uncultured Terricaulis sp.
CCCAACAACGTCAGCGCGTCGCGGATCAAAGCCTGGCCGCCGCGCACCAGGCCTTCGCTGACGACGTTGATGTCGTTGGTGAAGCGTGAGACGAGCTTGCCGGGCTCTTCCTTCGAGTGCCGTGCGAAATCCGAGATCAGCAGCTTGCCGAACATCGCGCCTTGCAGGTCGCGCAGCACTTTCAGCGCTAGGCCTTGCGAGAGCACGGCCTGCGCGAACATGGCGATCGCCCGCAACGTTGTCGCGCCGATCACCAGCAGCGGCGTCAGCGCGATGGCGTTCATGTCTTCGCGGGAGATCGCGTCGATCGCCTGCTTCATAATCCAGGCGTAGGAGGCTCCGGTCGCTGCGACGAGCGCGAGAACCGGGACGAGCGCGGCGATGTCGGCGGAATAGCGCGCCACGTGCTCGCGCCAGAGGCGCGCGATGAGGGCGCTCGGGCTCATACGCTGTTAGTGGCCGTGACCCGGATCGCTCGACGGATCGAGCAGGCGATGCGCGTGGATGATGAAATAGCGCATGCGGGCATTATCGACCGTGCGCTGCGCCGCGCCTTTCCAGGCGTCGTAGGCGGCCTTGTAGTTCGGATAGGCGCCGACGAAATCGACGGCGCTCAAATCTTCGAACTCAAAGCGGTCGAGCGCCTTGAGTTCGCCGCCGATGACGAGGTGCAGGAGTTGTGGTTCGTCGCTCATGATGTGGCCGCCTTGGGCGCTGCAAGAGATGCGCGCTCGATTATCAGAGGGTGTAGCGCCGCGCCAGCGGCGACGATTCCCGGCGCGCGTGGATCAGGCTGGTTGAAGCGCACCGGCTGGCCGTTGGCGTCGGTGAAGCGCCCACCGGCGGCTTCGATGATCGCCGCGCCGGCGGAGATGTCCCACTCGTTCTTCCAGCCAAACAAGATCACGCCGTCGAACGCGCCCGCCGCGACAAGCGCCAAGCGCAGCGCGATCGATTGGCGCGGCGTCACGCGCATCGCGCGGGGCCACGGGCGCGGCCAGCGTTTGTCGGCGAAGCGCTTCGGATCGCCGACGAGGTGCGCCGTTTCCAGGTTGGCTACATCGCTGACGCCGATCGGCTGCCCGTTGTGCGTCGCGCCCGCGCCGATGGCGCCGAGGAACATCTGGTCGGTCGACGGATTGTAGATCGCGCCTGCAACCGCGCGATCATCTTCGATGAGGCCGATGCTGATCGTGTATTCGGGGGAGCCGCTGATGAATGCGCCGGTGCCGTCAATCGGATCCAGCGAGAAGCTGCGCTTGAAGCCGATGCGGTCTGCGTGATTGTCCTCAGTCTCTTCCGAGAGCCAACCGTACTCAGGCCGCGCCGCGCGCAGCTTTTCCTTGAGCATCGCGTCGAGATATTCGTCGACCTCGGTGACAGGCCCCGCCGCGCCCTTGGAGCGAACGTTCTTTGGCTTGCCAAAGAATTGATGCGCATAGCGGCCGGCTTCGCGCGCGGCCGCTTCGAGCAGCGGAAGATCAAGAGCCGCCGATTGCAAGGTCGTCAACGAGCAGGCTGGGAATTTCGAGTGCGCCGCGCGTATCGAGATCGGCGCCGGCGATGAGGCGGGAATAGATGTCGAGCAAATTGCCGGCGACGGTGATCTCGCTCACCGGGTAAGCGATCTCGCCGTTCTCAAACCAGAAACCCGCCACGCCGACCGACCAATCGCCGGTGTTCATGTTGAGCGAGGGCGAGAACATGTCGGTAATCAGCACGCCTTTGCCGACATTCTTCATCAAAGTCGCGCGATCATCCTTGCCGGGCTTCACGAACAAGTTCGACGCCGCCGTGCCAGGCGGGCCGCCATGGCCTTGCGTGGCGTGACCGTTGGGTTCGAGGCCGAGTTGGCGCGCGGAGGCGGAGTTTAGCAGCCACATCGTCTGCACGCCGTCATCGATCAGCTTGTACTCGCGCACCGCGCCGCCTTCGCCATCGAACCATTGCGAACCGACGCCGCGCTTCACGAACGGATCTTCGCGCATCTCGAAGCCGACCGGGAAAACCCGTTGCCCGAGCTTGTCCTTCAGGAACGAGGTGCCGCGGGCGATCGCCGCGCCGTGAATGCCGGAGAGGAACGGGCTGAGCAGCGAGCCTGACAAGCGGTTCTCGAAGATCACCGCCGCTTTAGTGCTTTCAAGCTTGCGCGAGCCCAAGCGCGCCGCTGTGCGTTCGCCAGCGATGCGGCCGATGGTTCTGGCGTCGGGGAGATCAGCGAAGAAGCGCTTGGTGCGCCATTCGTAATCGCGCTCCATTTTGTCGTCGCGCTCGGCGATCGGTTGAGTGCCGAGGCTGTACGAGGTAGCGCTCTCGGCGCCTTCGAAGCCGTCCGAGGTCGCGTAAACAAAGTGAGAAACTTCGCTCGAGGCGCCGCCGCCGGACGAGTTCTCGATGCCAGGAATTTCGAGCGACGCCGCTTCGCAAATCTTCGCGAGTTCGGCGAGCTGTTCAGCGGTGGGGCGGACGGTGTCGCTTTGTTCGAGATCGATGCCGGGGCCGCTGGCGCGGTACTTGGCGTCAAGCAATCCGCAATATTTGTCCTCAGGTGCTGCCTTCGCCATGGCGACGACGCGCTCGGCCAGGGACTTGAGCCCCTTGGCGGAAAGATCGGTCGAGGAGGCGGCAGCCTGCTGCTTGCCGACGAACGCCCGTAGCGCCACCGAACGCGCCTCCTCGCGCTCGACGCCCTCAAGCTCGCCAAGTCTTACCTCGGCGGAAACGCTTTCGCGGGAGGCGAGGCTGGCCTCGGCCGTTTCGGCGCCGAACGATTTGGCATGGTCGAGCAGGGCCGCGAGGGCCGTACGGGAATCAGCATCAAAAGCCATGGCCCCTACATGGGCCCTGGGGCCCGGGCGGGCAATCGGCGGATTCAGGGCGTTTGTGAGGATTTGGGCCCTAAAGCTGCTGGCTCAACCCCGCCAGGATCAGGCCCCCGCCCAGGAGCAGGTAGCTCGTCCAGGTCAGCACCATGCCCAGCATCCGGCCGGCGTTGAGCACCCCGGTGTGGAGGCCGATGGCGTGAGAAATTCTGCCGAGGGTCAAAGAAATTCCTGCGGCATGCAGCAGCCAAAGCGGCGTCGCTGGTTCCATTAGAGCCACGAAAAGCAGCCCAACGATGCCCGCCGGGATGTATTCGGCGGCGTTGGCGTGGGCGCGGACGGCGCGGAGAAATTCCTCATTTCCGGCGTCACCCAACCGGATTTTGTGCTTCCGGCGCCCTGCAACCACCAGGACTGCGAGCACCAGCAGGATGAGGATGTTCACGCCCGCATAGATCGCGGCGATTTCCAGACGCAGCATTTTGCCTCCCTCGCGGAGCGCTCAAGCTAGCGGCGGAAATCGCCGTTTCAATCTTTTGTTTTCGTTTCAGAAACCGCGTGTTCACTGCATTCCTTCATAGTGACCACATCAACAAAATGCCTCGAAGGCATGGGGATGGGTGGTTTGGACGACGCTTGGCTCTTAGGCCTTGCTTGGGCGCTGTTCGCGGTGGTCGCTGGCTTCGCGACTGGGGCCGCCGCGAGGACGCTCCAGTGGCGCCGTCAGGAAGATGACGAGCTCACTCTGAGCCGCGGTTACAACGCGCTCGAATGGCTCGTGGTGGAACGCAAAGCCTAATAAAATCGACAGGCGCGCGCCGCCGTCCTGGACGCTACACTTGGTCAACTAGACCAGGAGGCGTTCATGACGCGCGCGCGTGCTTTGTTAGTGGCTCTCATCGCGTTGGCGGCCTGCGGCCAACAGCCGGCCGGGAAAGCCGGGGAACCCGCGGCTGGCGCGCCGCCTGATCCGTTCGAAATGCACATCGAGATCGGCCGCTACGGCGTGATGCTCGACCAGGTGGGCAACCTCACCACCGAAATCCCCAGCGCCGCCGAGCCCGAAAACGAAGCGCCGGCCACCTTGGCGCGGAACCTCCGCGAGGTCGTCTGGCAATACAATCTCGCCCGCTCACGGCTTTGCGCACGTGGGCTCTATCCCGAAGTCAGCTGCGGTGCGGCCTATGAGCCGACCTGGATCGCCGATCCAGCGACGGCTGAGGTTTCGCTTGAAGAGCTGCAGACCCGCGCAAGCGCCGTGCGCGATCAGGTGCAGCCGTTCTGGAACACCGTCTGCGACGACATCCGCGCGCGGCAAACAAGCGACGAGGAGCGGCAATACGTTTGCGCGATTGAGTGAAGGTTAGCTTCCGCCCTCCCTCGATGGGAGGGCCGCGCGGAGCGCGGGGAGGGTGACGCCCTGGCTATCTACGACGAAGCCTCACGAGGCTCGTTCGTAAGCAATGGCGGGCGCACCTCCTCCGCCGCTTCGCGGCGCCTCCTCCATCGAGGAGGAGGCTAACGCAACCGCCAAACCGCCGCGCGCTTGACGTCCGCATCCTCCAGCGCGCGCGTGACGGGGATGTCGTAGCTGGCTATCTGTTCGAGCTTGTCTTTTGGCAGGTAAGTGCGGCCGGGGTCGCCGATCAGCACCTGCTTGCCTTCGCGCTGCATCGCTTCGAGCCAAGCGAGCACGCGCGGGGCGAGATCGCGATCGTAGAAAAGATCGCCGACGAGGATAAGGTCGCAGGGCGTTGGCTGGCCGACGGGATCGGCATCGCTGGTGGTGAGCGCGACGTTGTTGAGTGCAGCATTGATCTCGGCCGCATGCGCGGCGAATGCATCAATATCGACGGCGATCGCGCTGTTCGCGCCTGCTTTCATCGCCGCAATGGCGACGAGGCCGGACCCTGAAGCCACATCCAGCACCTCGCGCCCGCGCGCGATCTCCGGATGATCGAGGATGTAGCGCGCCAAAGCTTGCCCGCCCGCCCACGCAAAAGCCCAAAACGGGGGCGGCAGGCCGAGTTCGCCAAGCTGCTCCTCGGTGAGCTGCCACAGCGCGACGGCGTCGTCGGCCAGATGCAAGCGCAACTCCGGCACATGGCTCGGCGCAAGCACGCGCGTGTTCTCGCGGATGAAGGCTGGAATGTCGGAGATCATCCCTCCACCCATCCCCGGATTGGCGCGCGAGCGACAAGTCCGGGGCCCACAAACTCAGGCTGTTGGAAAGAGGCGGCGGCCATTGTTGTGCGTCGACTGTTTGGCTCTTCGGGTTATGGGCCCCGGACTGCCGGCTTCGCCGTCATCCGGGGATGGGTGTGCTTTATGCCGGCGCGGCTATCTTCAGAACTTCGCCATAGCTCTTGGCGATGTGCATGCGCTCGCCATAGCCCTTTTCCTTCAGCAAGCGGTGCGTGAGCGGGAGATTGTAGCAGGGCACGTGCATGAAGATGTGATGTTCGCCGTGATAATGCACGTAGAACGGCGCGATGAAGAGGCGTTCGAGGAAATTTGCCTTCGTCGTGCGCGCGTGCGTGAACGGGTCGTCGCGGGTATCGACGCAGGCGTGCTCGGCGATGTTGCGCAAGCGCGTGACCAGCGGAAACCACGTCGCCATCGGCACGATCCAGAGCGCGAAATAGGCCCACCAAATACCAGCGGCGATCAGGATCGCCAGCAGGATCGCGTTGGTGATGAGGAAGTGATTGACCAAGCTCGCGGTGACGTTCGCGCCTTCGCGCTCATCGCCGGGACGCTTGATCAGAAACGGCGCGATGCGCTGCTTGAAGAACGTCTGCCCGGTGAGATCGCGGATCATCTTGCGGATGAGGGATTTGCGCGTGATCGGAAACGGCGCGGAGAGCGCGAGGTCCGGGTCTTCGGGTTGTTCGGTGAAGCGGTGGTGCTTCAGATGATAGGCGCGGTAGCTCTCGAGCCGCCCGCCAACGGGCGCGGCGCACAGCCATTCGCCGACCCAATCATTGATCTTCGTATCCTTGTGCAGCGCGCCGTGCGCTGCGTCGTGCATCAGGATCGCGAGGCCCAATTGCTTCTGGCCGATCAGCATCAATGCGAGGATGTACGTGAGCGGGTTCGGCCACAGTACGAACATCGCGCCAGCGGCGATGATCAGGCCCCACGCACCCGCGACCAAAGCCAGCCCGCGCCAGTTCGAATGCGCCGAAAGCCGCGCCCATTCCTCGGGCGTGAACACGGTTTTCGGATCGATGCGGGCGACAGCGGGCATTGGGCGAGCTTAGCGGGTTTCGAACTCAACACCCATCCCCGGATGCGCAAAGCGCAGTCCGGGGCCCATAACGCCCAATGCGCGTCGAGTTAGGCGCGAGACGTCGGCCGTCTTAGTTTATAGGCCCCGGACTTGCCCTGCGGCCAATCCGGGGATGGGTGTAGTTACAGCTTGCTCTGCTCCGGCGTCTGCGTGTCGGCGACGCGCCACATGTGCCATGCCGCTGCGGAACGATACGGCGCCCAGCGTTTGCCGTACTCGCCCAGCGTCTTTGGCGTGAACTCGCGACGATAGAGTTTCTCCGCGCCTTTGCGGACGCCGAGATCGTCGATCGGCAGCACGTCCGGCCGGCCCAAGGTGAACATGAGGTACATCTCAACCGTCCAGCGGCCGACGCCACGCGCGGCGGTGAGGCGTTCGATGATCTCTTCGTCCGAGAGCCGCACAAGCGCGCGCGCCGGCGGGATGATGCCTTCGATGCGCTTAAGCGACACGTCCTTCAGCGCGGCGATCTTCTGGCGCGAGAGCCCGGCGCCGCGCAGTGTTTCGTCCTTGGCAGCGATCAGATCTTCCGGGTCGGGGTGATCCTTGTCCGGGAACAGCGCTAGCACGCGGCCGTGGATGGTGGAGGCGGCTTTGCCGGAGAGTTGCTGGAACACGACCGAACGCACCAAAGCGCGGTACGGGTCTTTCTTTTTCTCGAAGCTCGTCGGGTACGGTTCGTGCGTCGGCATCACTTTGGCGAGCCGCTTGCAAACTTTCGCCAGATGCAATTCCGCTTCGCCCATCGCGCTTACCCCAATAGCGGCCGCAATGTACGCCAGATGGGTTCGGCCGCGAAGGCCACAAAGACGGCAAGCCCGATCAGAGCGTTGAACTTGAAGCCGGCGAGCGCGGTTTCGCCTTTCGCGTCATCGATGCGCTGCAGCATCGGCCAGATCATGAGTGCGGCGATCGCCGCCAAGAGTCCGATCGTGGCGAGCGGCGCGCCGGCCAAGTGCGCGGCTGCACTCCAGAGGAACAGCGCGGCGGCGTAGAAGAACGTCGTCCAGATGCGCCATTTGCTCGCGAACAGGCGGGCAGTGGAGCGCACGCCGATCAATGCGTCGTCCTCGCGATCCTGCAGCGCGTAGATGGTGTCGTAGCCGATCGTCCAGGCGATGCAGCCGGCGTAGAGCGCGATCGCTTCGGGCGGCATTTCGTTGGCCGGAAACGCAACCGCCGCGCCGCCGACCAGTGCGCCCCACGAAAACACGATGCCGAGCCAAGCTTGAGGCCACCACGTGATGCGCTTCATCAGCGGATAGAGCGCGACGAGGGGCAGCGCGATGAGCGCGGTGATCTGCGCGAAGCGCGGAAACATCAGAAGCGCCGCAAGCCCGACAAGGCATTGCAGCAACAGCCATACCCACGCGCGCTTCATCGACACCGCGCCGGACGGTATCGGCCGCAAGCGCGTACGGGCGACCTTTGCGTCGATGTCACGATCGAGGATGTCGTTGTAAGTGCAACCAGCGCCGCGCATGGCGATCGCACCGAACAGGAACGCCAGCGCATAGCGCGCGTCCTCGGCAAAGAAGCCATCCTGAATACGCACGATCGCCAAGCCCATCAGGCACGGCAGCAGCAACAGCTGCCAGCCGATTGGCCGATCGAGCCGTGACAGCTGCGCATACGGCTTCAGCGCCGCCGGCAGGCGGTCGGTCCAGTGTTGCGCGAGTGCATCGGCGGGCTTCTGGCTCATCGGTAACAGGAAATTGCGGCGCGCTTTGTGTGGACGCAAGGCGACACAAACGCTATGTGAGCCCCGTCGGAGAGATTGGAACTTATGACAGTCGCCATCTTCATCTGCGGCGCCGGACGCCCGCGAGACTGACGCCAGCGTGATGCGGCGTTGCTCGAAAGCCTTGCTGCGCAGGGCATCTCGGTTCGCTTAGCCGCGGCGCGCTCAGGCGCGCATCCCGCATTGCGTGCGGGGATTTGTTTCGACCTTTGACCACCCAAATCACAATTCGCGCCGCCATGCGTGCGGCACGGATTCTATCTCAAGGTACATCCGATGAGCGATGCGCTCGATTTCGACGACGAGTCCGCCGAGGGCGGCGGACGCAAGGCCAGCCTGCGCCAGGTCGCGGCATTCATGTGGAAACATTGGTCCAGCCAGCCGGGCAAGCTGGCGATGGTGGGCCTGCTGTTTGGCGTCTCGATCGCCGCCGACTTGGCGATGCCGTTTGCCTCGAAGCACCTGATCGACGCGTTGACGGCGGGGCCAACTGAAGCTGGCCAACAGGCGGCGGCGTGGGGCTACGGCTTTGTCGCGCTGATTGCGTTCGTGTTCTATGCGGCGCGCAACACCGGCGTGCGCTTCCACATTCCGTTCGCCTCCAAGAACATGGAGCGGATCGTCACCGACGGCTTCCGCGACGTGCAGCGCTTCTCCGCCGATTGGCACGCCGACAATTTCGCCGGCGCGACGGTGCGGCGCGTGTCGCGGGCGATGAACGCGTACGACATCATCTCCGATACGCTCGTCTGGTTCATGATCCCGGCGATCGCTGTGCTGATCGGCATCACCGCGCTCACGTTCATGCAATGGCCGATCATCGGTGCGTTCACGGCGGCGACGATCCTGGCGTTCGTGGGCGTCGCTTATGTGTCGAGCCGCTATTACGTGGCCGAACCTTTGCAACGCTACATCAAGGCGGATACGGCGATCGGCGCGGCGTTGGCGGACGCGGTGTCGTCCAACGCGACCGTGAAAGCGTTCGGCGCCGAGGCGCGCGAGCAAAAGCGGTTCGATGGCGTCGTCCAAACCTGGACGAAGGAAGCGAACCACACCTGGACGCTGCTCACCAATGCGTGGGTGATCCAGAACATTCTGCTCTGGGTGTTGCAGGCCGGCTTGCTTGGTCTCGTTCTGCTCGAATGGAGCGGCGGCCGCGCGACGGCGGGTGACGCGGTGTTCGCGATCACCTCGTTCATGCTGGTGTCCGGCTATCTCCGCACGCTCGGCGAGAACGTACAGAACCTGCAGAAGGGCATCGCTGATATCGAGGATGTCGTCGCTTACTCTCTGGAGAAGGAGGGTGTCATCGATCGCCCGGACGCGAAGAAATTCGCGCCGGGAACGGGTGGCATTGCCTTCGACAACGTGTCGTTCGGTTACAAGAACGCCGCCGAGACGCTCTATCGCGATTTCTCCTTGCAGATCGCGCCGGGCGAAACGGTGGCGCTTGTCGGGCCGACCGGCTCCGGGAAGACGACGTTCGTCAAGCTGGTGCAGCGTCTGTACGACGTATCCGACGGCGCGATCCGCATCGACGGGCAGGATGTGCGCGATGTCACGCAAGCCAGCTTGCGTCACAGCGTGGCGCTGGTGCCGCAAGATCCGGCGCTGTTTCATCGCTCGCTGCGGGAGAACATCTCGTATGCGCGTCCTGACGCGTCGATGGAGGACATCATCGCCTGCGCCAAGCGCGCGCGTGCGCACGACTTCATCTCGAAGCTGCCGAACGGCTACGAAACGGAAGTCGGCGAACGCGGCGTGAAGCTCTCGGGCGGCGAACGCCAGCGTGTTGCGCTTGCGCGCGCGTTCTTGGCGGATGCGCCGATCCTGATCCTCGACGAAGCGACCAGTTCGCTCGACGTGGAGACGGAGCGCGACGTGCAGGCGGCGATGGCTGAGTTGAAGCGCGGCCGCACGACGATCGTCATCGCGCACCGGCTGTCGACGGTGCGCGAAGCGGATCGGATACTGGTGTTCAACCAAGGCCGGATCGTCGAGCAGGGCCGCCACGCGGAGCTGATCGGCGGCGGCGGGCTTTACGCGCGGCTCAATGCGTTGGCGCGTGGCGATAAGCTCGACGCGGATGAGGCGGCTTAACCACCATCGTCATTCCGGACGCGCGGAGCGCGATCCGGAACCCAGGGCTAACACTCAGCTGGTTGCCCCTGGGTTCCGGGTTCTTCGCTACGCGAAGCCCCGGAATGACGAAGCTATTTAAGCTGGCGTCGCAGCGGCCTTCGCATGCACACGCGCGCGGCCTTCCATCTCGGCGATGAATTCCTTGCGCACGCGCTTGTAGCGGATGCGTTCGGTCACGCGGTCCCAGGTGCGGCAGATCCACCAGAGCAGCGGGTAGAGCAGGAAAGCGAACATCACCGCGAGTGAGGTGCTCGTCACCGCGCCTTGGCCGCGGCGGACGACGTAGAAGCTGACGCAGAAGAACACGAAGGCGATGAACAGCGAAAAGAAGAATGCTTTCCACTTGGCGCCGAAGAACGGGCGATAGCCGAGATGCGCCGCCAAGCCGCTCTCGAAACAATCCTTCTCGCCGCTTGAGAGGTTGAAGAGGATGAGGTTCATCGGCTCTTCGCGGTTCTTGAATTTGGCGCGCGCGACGGCGACGCGCTGTTCCTCGCGCACCGCGAGTTCGGTTTCCTCGAAATCGTAGGCGTGCTCCTTGCCGCCATCCTCGCGCACGAACAGGCGCATGCGGTTGGTGATGTGGCCTGGCTCGGCGATCTGACGGCGCCCGTTGGGCGTGTCGATCAAAACCGTCTCCGAGGTCAGCTGCACCTCGATCACGTCCCCGCCCGTCAGCAGCACGGTTCCTGGCATCATCCCCTCCAGCCTCGCGGGCGGAGGAAGCGCTAGCCCGGCGCGCGGGTCAAGCGCTGGCGCTTGCTTTGTCGCCAAGCCCTTGGCAGCAAAGGCCCAAGAAAGCAAAACCTTGGCTAACCCCCGCCTCCTCATTGAGCACGCCAACCTTGCCGCCGGCGCCATGATCGCGCTGGACGAGGGGCAGGCGCGCCATGTGGGAACCGTGCTCAGGCTCGACGTTGGCGACACGCTGCGCGTGTTCAACGCGGCGGATGGCGAATGGCGCGCGCGCGTTGTGGAGAAGACCAAGCGCGGCATGAGCGTGTCGGTGACGGAGTTCGTGCGCGCCGCGCGCGCCGTGCCCGATCTCGATCTGCTGTTCGCGCCAGTGAAACGACACGCCACCGATCTGATCGTGGAGAAGGCGACGGAGCTTGGCGTCCGCCGCATTCGCCCGGTGATCACGCAACGCACGATCGCGGAAACAGTGCGCATCGATCGCCTGCAAGCGATTGCGCGCGAAGCGGCGGAGCAGACGGAGCGCTTCGATGCGCCGGAGGTGTGTGAGCCGCTGTCGCTGGCGCGTGCGCTCGATGGATGGGACGCGGCGCGGCCGCTGATTTATGCGGACGAGAGCGGCGACGAGGCTGGCGCGCCATGGGGTGGCGAGGCGGGACGTGCGCGGCCGATGCTTGAGGCCTTGCTCACCCCCTCCTCTCGAGAGGAGGGGGCAGGGGGTGGGGTGAACCTCGATGTTCAACATCAAGGCGCTTCATCAACGCAACATGCATTGCGCGCATCGAGCGTCACCCCGCCCCCCAACCCCCTCCTCTCAAGAGGAGGGGGAGTCGCTGTGCTCGTTGGGCCAGAAGGTGGTTTCACTATTGAGGAGCGCCGCATGCTCCGTGGGCTGAGCTACGTCATCCCGGTGTCGCTCGGCCCGCGTATTCTGCGCGCCGAGACGGCGGTGATCGCGGCGTTAACGATTGCACAGGCGGCCTGGGGCGATTGGCGCTAAGGGGGCGCGGGCTTGCGCGAGCGCAATGCAAGTTCCACATGGGCGGGCGAGGGAGGCTCGCTATATGGCGACAAAAGAAAAATCACCGACGATTGAGAGCTTCCGCGACCTCGTGGAGCATTTTGAATCCGGCAATAAGCCGGACCGCTCGACTTGGCGCATCGGCACCGAGCACGAGAAGTTCGCGTTCTACAAAGATACGCTTGAGCCCGTTCCCTATGAAGGCGAGCGCGGCATCGGCGCGCTGCTGAACGGCCTCGCGGATGTGTACGGCTGGACGCGCGTGAAAGAGGGCGCGAACGTCATCGCGCTGTCGCAGAACGGCGCCTCGATCACGTTGGAGCCCGGCGGTCAGTTCGAGCTTTCCGGCGCGCCGCTTGAGCATCTGCATCAGACCTGCGCCGAAACCGGCTCGCATCTCGCGCAATTGCGCGATGTCGCCGGCAAGATGGGCATCGCGTTCCTCGGCATGGGCTTCTCGCCGCTGTGGAGCCTCGAAGAAACGCCGATCATGCCGAAGGGCCGCTATCAGATCATGCGGAACTACATGGCCAAGGTCGGGCGCCTCGGCCGGCAGATGATGTTCCGCTCGTGTACGGTGCAAACCAATCTCGATTTCGGCTCCGAAGCCGACATGGTGAAGAAGTTCCGCGTCGGCATAGCTTTGCAGCCGATCATCACGGCGTTGTTCGCGGCTTCGCCATTCGCCGAAGGCCGCACCAACGGTTTCCTTTCGTATCGCGGCCACATCTGGTCCGACACCGATCCCGATCGCACCGGCATGCTGCCGTGGGTGTTCGAAGACGGGATGGGCTTTGAGCGCTACGCGAAATACGCGCTCGATGTGCCGATGTATTTTGCCTATCGCGATGGCAAGTACATTGATCTTTCCGGCCGCTCGTTCCGCAAATTCATGGACGGCAAGCTCGACGAGCTGCCGGGCGAACGCCCCACCAAGAAAGATTGGGAAGATCATCTGACGACGATTTTCCCTGAGGTGCGGCTGAAGACGTATCTCGAAATGCGCGGTGCGGATTCCGGGCCGTGGTCGCGGCTCTGCGCGCTGCCGGCGTTCTGGGCGGGCATCTATTATTGCGACGCGGCGCTCGAAGCGGCTTGGAGCTTGGTGAAAAGCTGGACGGCGGAAGATCGCGAAGCCTTGCGCCGTGCTGTGCCGGTGCTCGGCCTCAAGGCGCCGATCCGTGGCGTCACCGCGCGCGACATCGCGCAAGCGTCGCTGGCGATCGCGCGCCAAGGTTTGAAATCGCGCGAGCGGCTCGATAGCGGCGGTCAGGACGAAACGCATTTCCTCGGCGAACTCGACGACATCGCCGCAACCGGCGTGACGCCGGCTGAGCGTCTGCTTGAGCGCTACAACACCGAATGGAAGCGCGACGTGCGCCCCGTGTTCGAGGCGTGCGCGTACTGAGCTTGGACCGCCGGCGCCTCGCCGGCGTTTCTACGCAAGAAGTTGGTAAGTTGGAGCGCGGGCTTCCAAGCCCGCATGCGCGCCCGGAGGCGCGCGCTCCAACCTGCAAACGCTGAGGTTGGATAGTCGAAACGCCGGCGAGGGCGCCGGCGGTCCAAGAGGGTTCGCGCGTGTGACGAACCTGCATTGCGCGCGTCACAAAAAGCGCCATGCTCGGCCCGCATGCGCCCGCTCCGGCATCCACTTTTTACCGCGCGTCTTCGGCTTGAGCCGGTGACGCCGCAACTGGCGCAGGCGGCGCGCGCGGGTGGTGACGCGTTCTCGGAAATCATCGGCGCGCAGGCGCCGGCGGATTGGGCGGCGGCCAACCTTGGGCTTGTCGCCAAGTCGGCGCATCCCGCCTGGGGCGAAGCGACGCCGATCCGCGCCGTCGCCATCCATCGCGAAGAGGGCTCGATCGTCGGCGACGTGCGTTTCGAGCCGAGCCTTCGCGCGCCCGACGAGGTCGAGATCGGCTACGCGGTGGCGCGCGATCGCCGTCGCCAGGGCTATGCGACCGAGATGAGCGGCGCGGTGATCGATTGGCTTTTCGCCCATGGCGGCGCCGAAACCATCATCGCTGGCTGCGACAGGCGAAATGTGGCCTCGGTCAAAACATTACGGAAGCTCGGCTTCTGGCTCGACCACACGCCGGGAACCGCGTTCTGGTGGGTGCTGACCCCGGAGCTCCGTCTGTCAGGCGACGCTTGACCCCGCCGCCCTGCGCGGCTTGTCTGTCGGCCAAGTAATAGGGAGAGCGGGGGCGAGGCCCGCGCTCTAGGGGATCAATATGACAGACACGACCGCCAGCGGCGCCGCCGCTTCCGGCTCCGAAAGCACGTTTCTTGGACACCCGCGAGGGCTCGTCACGCTCTTTTTCACGGAGATGTGGGAACGCTTTTCATTCTACGGCATGCGCTCGCTGCTGGTGATCTATCTCACGCAGCACTTTTTGTTCTCTGACGAAAAAGCCCAAGGCCTCTACGGCGCATACGCGGCGCTTGTGTATCTCATCCCGGTGATCGGTGGCGTCATCGCTGACCGCTATCTCGGCGCCCGCAAGGCGGTGACGATCGGCGCGGTGCTGCTGGTGCTTGGGCACTTCGGCATGGCGTTCGAAGGCCGCGGCTCGGTGCAGGAGGTTACGTATCAAGGCGTAACCTATGACGTCATCGCCGACGGCCGCGGCGACAATCGCGAACTGTTCCTCATCGCGGGCGAAGCGCGCTTTCCAGTGACGGTGTCGCCCGAAGGCATGACCGTTGAAAATTCGAGCGCCAACGTGCCGGCGTTCATGGCAACGGCGGATTACACGCTCAGCGTCCGCCCGGACACGTTCGACTTCGCGGGCATGACCATTCCGTTCGAGCAGATCCTCTATTTCTCGCTCGCCTTCATCATCGTCGGCGTCGGCTTCCTGAAGGCCAACATCTCGACCACGGTCGGCGCGCTCTATCCGCCCGGCGACCCGCGTCGCGACGGCGGCTTCACCATCTTCTACATGGGCATCAACCTCGGTTCGGTGCTGGCGACGGGCCTCTGTGGCTATCTCGGCATGACTTATGGCTGGGCTTATGGCTTCGGCCTGGCCGGCATCGGCATGACCTTCGGCCTCATTCAGTATCTGATGGGTCAGAAGCACTTGCAGGGCAAAGCCGACCCGCCAAAGCCGCTCTCGGCGACGGTGGAAGGCATCATCTGGATCGGCGGCTTGCTGGCGGTGATCCCGGCCTGGATGCTGGTGCAACAAACGGTGCTGATGGAGCAGGCGCTGCCGATCGTGGTGCCGGCTTTGTTCGTGCTGGTGCTAGGCTTCGCGCTGATCGGCTTCAAAGGCCTTGAGCGCTCGCAGATGATCGCCGCGCTCATCATGGTGTTCTTCAGCGTCGTCTTCTGGATGCTGTTCGAGCAGGCGGGCTCCTCGCTCTCGCTGTTCGCGGAACGCAACACCGACCTCACGGTCGTGCCGGGCGTGACCATGACGGCGGCGCAGACGCAGATGTTCAACCCGGGCTTCATCGTGCTGCTGGCTCTGCCGTTCGCGGCGATGTGGGTGGCGCTGGCGAAGAAGAAGCTCGAGCCGTCGACGCCGGTGAAGTTCGCGCTTGGCCTGATCCAGGTCGGCTTGGGCTTCTTCGTGCTGGTGTTCGGCGCACAGTTCGCGGATGCGAACTTCCAAGTGCCGCTGATCTGGCTGGCGCTGCTCTACCTGCTGCACACGACGGGCGAACTCTTCCTCTCGCCGGTTGGTCTTTCGATGATCACCAAGCTCTCGCCGGTGCGCGTCGTCGGCTTGATGATGGGCGTGTGGTTCTTGTCGTCCTCACTTGCTCACATCCTCGCGGCGATCATTGCGCAGCGCACGTCGGCGGACACGGTGGCCGGCCAAGTCGTCGATGTTGGCGGCCAGCTCGCTACCTATCTGCGCGAGTTTACGATGGTGGGTTATTGGGGCGTCGGCGCCGGTATCGTGCTGCTGCTTCTCTCGCCCATTCTCAAAAAATGGATGGGCGACGTGCGTTAACCTCCGTAAACACGAAAACCCAATAAAAACAAAGCGACGCCGCCTCCCATGGGGCGGCGTCGTGCTGTTTCCAAGGGCAAAAAAAATATGTTCTCCCCCAGCAGCTAGAAGCCGTTGCGCCGGTCCCGTTTTCCGGCTGATCTAGGCCAGGACGCGGGCGGGGACGCCCTGTCGCCGGACCGCCGGATTTCGCCTCTCGGGCGACTTATTCGGGTACGGGTCCGGCCCTGATCGCGGGCTATCTATGATTCGTGCGGGGCTGGCTGGCAGCGCCGTCGGGAGGAGGCGTCACCCATGGCTCGGCCGAAAACTACCCGCTCCAAGAAGAGGCCCGCGGCGGCCCCGGAGCAGGTTCGGCCGGAGGTGACAGACATCCTCCTCGGTTGGAAGCACGGCGACAACGGCAAGCAAGCGATCGGCTTCGGCGCCCCGCGCGCGCCTGAGGCCATGCCCGAAGGCGAAGTTCCGATGCTTTACGGCGAGGATCGTCACCTGGTGACGATCGCGCCGACCGGCGCGGGCAAGGGACGGGGCGTCATCATCCCGAACCTGCTGCGCTTCGAAGGCTCGGTGATCGTTATCGACCCGAAGGGCGAGACTTATCACGTCACCGCGCGCCGTCGCCGCGAGATGGGCCAGGAAGTGCGCCTGCTCGACCCGTTCGGCGCGGTGTCGAAGAAAACCGACAGCCTCAACCCGTTCGACCTGTTCCAGCGCCCCGGCGCGCTGCTGGACGCGGACGCGGAAATGCTCGCCTCGCTGCTGGCGGGCGACGCCGGCTTCCACAAGGAGCCCTTCTGGGACAATTGGGGCCGCTCGCTGATGGCCGGCGTGATCGCCGCTGTCGCCGAAACTTCGCCCAAGGCCGAGAAGCATTTCGGCAAAGTCCGCGAAATCCTGATGAGCGACGACGCGGTCTATAATCTCGCGGCTTTGATCGAGAACCACGAGCCGCTGAACCGGCTCTCAAAGCAAAACATCAGCTCGTTCTTGCCGATCACGGAGCAGACGCGCTCTGGCATTCTTTCGACCACGCAGAGCTATCTGAAGGTCGTTAACTCGGATTCGGCGCTGCGTTCGCTGTCGCGTTCGACGATTTCGCTCGACGCGGTGCGTCGCGGCGATCCGATGACGATCTACATCGTCATCCCGCCGGATAAGCTGGAGAGCCACGGCGCGCTGCTGCGCTTGTGGGTTGGCGCGCTGATGCTCACGGTGATGGGCCGCAAGCGCCGCCCGAAGCGCTCGACCTTGTTCCTGTTGGACGAGTGCGCACAGCTCGGCGAATTCGGCCCGCTGCGCCAGTCGATGACGCTGCTGCGCGGCTACGGCTTGCAGGTGTGGCCGTTCTTCCAGGATTTGAGCCAGCTGCAGCGGCTCTATCCGAAGGATTGGCGCACGATCTTCAACAATGCCGGCGTGTTTCAGCTCTTCGGCGTCGCCAACCATTTGATGGCGAAGGAGAGCGCGGAGTTGATCGGCGATGTCGATGCGGATCTGCTGCGTAACATGGCCAAGGATCGCCAGATCATCTCCATCGCCAACGAGAAGGCGGTGAGCGCGCGGCTGCCGGATTATTTGAAGGACGCGCCGTTCCAGAACCATTGGGATCCGAACCCGATGTTCGAGACCGATCCGGAACCCAAGCCGCGCGGGCGGAAGACACTGTCGCGCTAGTTCTTGGACCGCTGGCGTCCTCGCCGGCGACAGCCGTTCCGCTTGCGCGAATTTCGCAAGCTGAAACAGAGATGCCGGCGAGGACGCCGGCGGTCCAAGATTTACTCCGCGCCTTCTCGCGCCAGCTGTTCGTTGAAGTTCGCTTCCGTCTCGGCGTTGAAGCTTTGCAGCGCGCCGGCGTCCACGAACGCGTTGGCGTCGCCAGCAATTTGGCGCGCGCGGCGGCCGGGCAGGTCGAAGAAATTGCCGTGATTGCCGAGCAGCACGTCCGCTTCGATGGTGCGGATGCGTGCGAAGGTGCTGCGGAAATCTTCGACGATGGTGGGATAGTCGGGCGGAACGAGCGTTTGGCCGCCGGTTGTCGAACTGCAATGAAAGAAGGCGCGATGCGGCGCGCCGTCGGCGCCCGTCACGTCCATCATCCATGACGTACAGCCCGGCGTGTGGCCCGGCATGATCACCGCCGTCAGCGTGACGCCGCTGAGCGTCAGTGTTTCACCGTCCGCGATCACGCGATCGACACGCACGGGTGGGCTATCGACCTCAGACGCCGGGCCGAAATCGATGTGGCCGCTTTCGAGGTAGGGGCGGTCCGCCGCGCTCGCGACCATCGTTGCGCCGCTGGCGCGCTGCACGCCGGCAAGGCCGGCTTGGTGATCGTAATGCGCGTGGCTGTTAAGCAGATATTTCACGTCGCGAATGTTGAAGCCGAGCGTGCCGACATTGGCGATGATCTGCGGCGCCGTCTGCGCGAAGCCGCCATCGATGATGAAATGGCCGTCGTCCGTCGTGATCAGATACGCGGAGACGTTGGTCGCGCCGACATAATAGATGTTGCCGATCACGTTGAACGGCGCGAACGGCTCATTCCATTCCGCATCGCGCGAATCGAGCGGCGCCTCCTGTGCGGCGATGATCTGCGCCTCGCTCGCCAGCGGCGGCAGCGTCTCGGCTTCCTCCTGCGTGGGTGAGCAAGCAGCGAGCGCGAGTGCGGCGAGGGCGCCATGAATCGATTTCATGCGCGCGAAGCTAGCGGTTCGCGCTGGCGGTTCAACGCCGTTACGTCGAAGGTGATTGGATGTTGCGCACGATCTTCAGCAAAGTTTCGCGCGGCAAATATTTCACCATGCCAGCCTGGAACGCGTTGCGGGCGCCGGTGACGATGACGCGGCGATTGGCGCGGAACGCATCATAGCCGGCTCTGGCGACGGGCGCGGTGGCCATCACTTTGGACGTTTGCGCGAGCTTCGTTTTGTCGGTGCCGGCGCGTTCGCGGAACTTGCTAACGGTCGGGCCGGGGCAGAGGCAGCTGACATGCACGCCCGTGCCGCGCGCTTCTTCCCAGAGCGCTTCGGAAAGCGAGAGCACGTAAGCTTTGGACGCGTAATAATTGGCCATCAGCGGGCCGGGCTGGAATGCGGCGGTGGAAGCAACGTTCAGCACGCCGCCGCGTCCGCGTTGCAGCATTTCGTCCCAGAAGAGGTAGGTGAGCTCAACGAGCGCACGTACGTTGAGATCAATCATGCCGAGCTGCGTTTGCAGATCGGAAGAGGTGAGCGCGCCGGCGTGGCCATAGCCGGCGTTGTTCACGAGCACATCGACTTGCAAGCCGCGCTGACGGATCGCGTTCGCCAGCGCCGTGCCGCCGCCAAAGGCGCCGAGGTCTTGCGCGATCGCGGTGGCCTTCACGCCGTGCGTGCCGGCGAGGCGTTGGGCGACGTCTTGCAGTGCGTTCTCCGAACGCGCCGCGAGAATGAGATCGTAGCCGTCGCGCGCGAAGCACTCGGCGAGATCGACGCCGATGCCGGCCGAAGCGCCGGTGACAAGCGCGGTTTGGCCTTCGCCTGGTTTACGTGGCGGCATCGATTTTCCCCCGTCTGGTTGTGGTGTGACGCTACGCCTGGCGCGCGTGGCTTCCAACCGGACTTCTTTGCCGTGCTAGGATCAGCGCCCGATGTCCAACGACGATCCCGCAGAACTTGACGAAGAAAAGCCGTTCGATCCGACGCCAGGCGTGCGCCAGCGCGTGCTGCGGCCGCGCGATGCGGCGACGTTGATCCTCGTGCGTGGCGGGCGCGAGGTGATGATGGGCCAGCGCGCGGCGGGCCACGTGTTCATGCCGGACAAATGGGTGTTTCCGGGCGGCCGGGTCGATCCCGTGGACGCCCGCGCCAAGGCGGCGGTGGAGCTGACGCCGGAGACCGAGGCTTTGCTCAGGCTGGGCGGCAAGGTCCGCCGCCCCCCGCGGGCGTTCGCGCTGGCCGCGGTCCGGGAGACCCGGGAGGAGGCGGGGCTGGTGGTCGGCGATGAGGCCGGGCCCGACCTCTCAAAGCTCGCCTATGTGTTCCGGGCGATCACCCCGCCATACCGCACTCGCCGCTACGACGCCCGCTTCTTCATGGCCGACGCGGAGGCTGTCCTGGCCCATGACGAACCAACCGGCGGGGACGATGAACTCCTTCATATGAAATGGTTTTCCCTGGATGAGGCAGAGCGGCTTGACGTGCCGTCGATCACCCGTTTCGTGCTTAAGGAGGTCCGCGCCCGGCTTGAGGGGAAGGTCCAGGCCCCGGCTTTTGTCCGGGCCATCAAGGGAAAGCACAGCCTGGAGCGCCTAATCGCCTCCTAAGCGATTGACTTTGGAGGCGGCGCCCGTATTTTCCCGCGTCCTTTAAAACCTCAGCACAGCTCGAGCGCGCGTTATGGCCAAGCCAGCCACTATCAAAATCCGTCTCAACTCGACGGCCGACACCGGCTTCTTCTACGTGACGAAGAAGAACCCGCGCACGAAGACGGAAAAGCTGAAGTTCAACAAGTACGACCCGGTCGCTCGCAAGCACGTCGAGTTCGTCGAAGGCAAGATTAAGTAATTTTGCCCCGCGTCTTCCGGCGCGGATCGCGAGTTTCTCAACACCGCTGGCGCAAGCCGGCGGTGTTTGCGTTTCAGGTGTGCCGCAGGACGATCTTGCCCATCTGCGAGAAGCTCAGCATCGCTTTGATGCCCTGCGGCCCCTCGGCCAGCGGCAGCACCTGATCGACCACCGGGGCGATCCTCTTTTCTTCGACGAACGCCATCATCGCCTTAAACTCTTTGAGCGAGCCCATGGCGGTGCCTTGCAAGCGCACGTGCTTGAGGAAGAGGGCGCGCATGTCGAGCGGCGTTGAGGGATTGCCGAGCGTCGTGCCGAAAAACACGTAGCGGCCACCTGGGCGCAGCGTGTCGATCAAAACCTGAAAGCCATCGCCGCCGGCGCTGTCGATGACGACATCGACGCCGCGCGTGAGTTCCTTGAGCTTCGCCTTCAGATCCGGCGCGCGATAATTCACGCCGCCTTTGGCGCCGAGTTCCTTGGCGCGCTCGATTTTCGCATCATCGCCGCTGGTGACAAACACGTTGGCGCCGAGATTGGCGGCCCATTGCACCGCGAACGTCGCCGCGCCGCCGCCCGCACCGGTGACGAGCACGCGCTTGCCGGCGCTGACATCGCCCTGGGTAACGACCGCGCGCCACGCAGTGACGCCGGCCAGCGGGATAGCTGCGGCCTGTTCAAAGCTCAGATGCTTTGGCTTCGGTGAAATATCGGTGGCGGGCGTGCAGATATAGTCCGCGAACGTGCCCTGATCCGGCATGCCGAGAACGCGAAAATTCACGCCATAGCGGCTTTCATCATCGCCCCATTCGCGCGCGGGGTAGAGCACGACTTCTTGGCCGATCAGCTTCGCATCGACGCCGTCGCCCACGCCTTCGACAATGCCCGCACCGTCGCCGCCGAGCACGCAGGGGAGGTTGGTGTTGATGTGCTTGCCGTTGATGATGGTGAGGTCGCGGCGGTTGAACGCGGACGCGTGCAGACGCACCAGAACCTCGCCAGCCTTCGGCTCAGGCTTCGGCACGTCTTCCAGGCGCAGCGAGTCCGGGCCTTCGGCCGCGCGCAGCATCAACGCTTTCATCAGCTCTTCGTCCCCAAAGCGGCGATGCGCTCGGCGAGATTGTCACGCATCACGCGCTCATCGGTGACGATGATCACGCGCTGGCTCACATCCATGAAATTGAGTTCGTCGTCACGCAGCGGCTTGCCGGCATCGCTGTTGTACCAATCAATCCAGCGCTTCATCGCCGCCATGTCCTCGAAATAGAGCTCGGCGACGGCGTCGTACGGCGCATCACCGCCGCTTTTCATTTTGAGCGCGTGGTTCTGCACGTAGCGGGCGCTCAGGGCCTCGGGCGGTGCGATCTTATTTCCGAAGGGCGCGTGGACGTTGTACCAATAGTCCGAGAACTGCTCGTGGCTCAGGTCGGCCCGGCGCTTCAGCATGCTGATGACTTTGATCATTTTGGGATCATTTTGGCGATGACTTTCAGCGGCTTCGGCCGCTTCATATCATTGTTGCACCATAGTGCAAAATGTGAAATCGTCGCGCCCGCGCCTGGAGGAGGCGCCAGAGATAGATAAGAGGCCAAGCCTATGAGCGATGGGGCCCATGCAATCGCGGTGAGCACGAAGCGCTTGCTGATCGACGGCGAGCACGTCGAAGCGCTGTCCGGCAAGACGTTCCCGACGATCAACCCTTCAACGGGTGAGGTGATCGCGCATCTGGCGCTTGGCGAAGCCGCGGACGTGGATCGTGCTGTCGCCTCCGCGCGCAAGGCGTTCAATGGACCGTGGAGCAAGTTCAAGCCGTCGGAACGGCAAGCGGTGCTGTTGAAGCTCGCTGAGCTTGTTGAGCGCGATTTCGAAGAGCTGGCCGTGCTCGACACGTTGGAGATGGGCCGGCCCATCGCGACCTCGCGCATGCTGAAGAGCATGATCGTGCGCTCGATCCGCCACTTCGCCGGCGCGGCGACGGCAATCCATGGCTCAACACTGAGCAATTCGTTTCCGGTGGAGCTACTTTCTTACACGCTGAAGGAGCCTGTCGGCGTCGTTGGCGCAATCATTCCGTGGAACGGGCCGCTGTTCAGCGCGCAATGGAAAATCGCGCCGGCCTTGGCGACAGGCTGCACCGTGGTGCTGAAGCCTGCCGAAGATGGATCACTGACGCCGCTGCGCTTTGCGGAGCTGTGCCTCGAAGCCGGCGTGCCGCCGGGCGTTGTGAACGTTGTCACCGGCATGGGCGCGGCGGGCGCTGCGCTTTCGGCGCACCCGGACGTCGACAAAATCACTTTCACCGGTTCATGCGAGACAGGCCAGCGCATCATCGAAGCGTCGGCGCGCACGGTGAAGAAGGTGACGCTCGAGCTCGGTGGCAAAAGCCCGAACATCGTCTTTGCTGATGCCGATCTCGATATCGCCGTGCCGGGTTCGGCGATGGGCGTGTTCAACAATTCAGGCCAGGTCTGCAGCGCCGGCACGCGTTTGTTTGTGGAACGAAAAATCCATGACGAGTTCGTCGAACGCCTCGCCGCGTTCGGCAAAAATCTGCGCATCGGCGACAGCATGGACCCGAATACGCAGATCGGCCCGCTTGTGTCCGAGAAGCAGCTCCAACGCGTGGCGTCCTATCTCGATATCGGCCCCGGCGAGGGCGCGCGGGCTGTGTCAGGCGGCAAGCGTTTGACTGAGGGCGATCTGGCCAAAGGCTATTTCGTGCCGCCGACCGTGTTCGCGGACGTGCAGGATCACATGCGTGTCGCGCGCGAGGAAATCTTTGGCCCGGTCGTGTGCGTGTTGCCGTTCGACGGCTTCGACGAAGTGCTCGATCGCGCCAATGACACAAATTTCGGTCTCGCCGCCGGCGTGTGGACGCGTGACATCACCAGGGCGCACGCCGCCGCCAAGCGCATCCGCGCGGGCTCGGTGTGGGTGAACCATTATCAAGCGATGGACCCGAACGTGCCGTTCGGCGGCTACAAGATGAGCGGCTACGGCCGCGAAGGCGGGATCGAGCACATCGAATCCTTCCTCAACACCAAAGGCGTTTGGATAAGGACGGCGCAATGAGCGAAGAGGCGAGACTACCGACTGGCGAATTCAGCCTCTTCAAATCGCCGGGCATGGCGCCGGCGCCGAACAACGATCCGCACTTGGCGGTGAGTTGCGTGCACGCGCGCGAGAAGCGCGTGTTCTATTCCGCGGCGAACACGCGCGAAGGGCTCGGCACCTGGATCGTGACGCGCGCCGACGATCAGCGTCGTCTGCTGCAGGACACGGACACGTTCTCCAGCTTCCGCAAAATCTTCACGACGGCGATTGGCGAAGATTGGCCGCTGATCCCGCTCGAACTTGATCCGCCGCTGCACACTGCGTACCGGCAAATCCTCCTGCCGATGTTCTCGCCGAAGCGCGTGACGGCGATGGAGCATATCGTGCGCGAGCGCGCGGTGATGCTGATCGAGAAGATCAAGGCGAAGGGGACTTCGTGCGAGGTCATGAACGATTTCGCCTTCCCGTTCGCGGTGAACATCTTCCTGCGCTTCATCGGCTTGCCGGATGATCGGCTCGAAGAATTCGTCGATTGGGCCAACAATCTGCTGCACGGCACGCCGGAGGATCGCACCTGGGCGGCGCGGAAAATTCTCACGTTCATGGATGAACTGGCCGAGCTTCGCCGCCGCGAGCCGGTGGACGATTTCATGACGTTCATCGTCGGCGTCGAGATCGAAGGCCGGAAGCTCAACGATCAGGAGGTGCGCGGCGTCGGCGTGCTGACGCTGGTCGCGGGTCTCGATACGGTCGCCGCCGCGCTTGGCTTTGACCTGCGCTATCTCGCCGAGAACGCTGGCGATCAGGATCTGCTGCGCAAGGATCCGTCGCGCATCCCGTCAGCTGTCGAAGAAATGCTGCGTGCGTTCTCGACCGTGCAGATGGTGCGTGTCGCCACCAAGGACGTGGAGTTCGAAGGCGCCAACATCCGCAAGGGCGATCTGATCTCGTGCCCCAGCATGATGGCCAACCGCGATCCGCATGAATTTCCGGACCCGGACAAAATCGATCTCGCGCGCGAGAATAACCGTCACACGGCGTTCGCCTACGGTCCGCACCGCTGCCTTGGCTCGCACCTGGCGCGGCGCGAGGTGATCATCGGCCTCGAAGAATGGCTCGCGCGCATCCCGAACTTCCGCATCAAGGAAGGCACGGCGCCGATCGCCTTTGGCGGCTTCGTGTTCGGGATCAAGGACTTGGTGCTCGACTGGTCCTGATCGCGGTAGGCGGGCGCCCGGGCTGTGGATAAGTCCAAACGCAGATAGAGTGGCGCGCTGAAGCGCCGCTAGCCCGGCTGTGACGCCATGCTAAGACGGTCGTCATGACCGTCTTCGTCGCCCATGCGTCCAAGAACCAGGACGTCGCCGAGCAACTGGAAAAATTCCTGGAGCGCCGCGGCCATTTCGTAGAGCTGGACGACGGCGAAACGGCGATGCGTCCGCTGCAGACGAGCGATGTGTTCGTGCTGCTGGTGTCGAAGGATTTCGTGTTCTCGCCGTATCGGCTGCGGCTCGAGCAGCGCGCGCTTGATGCGTGGACGGACAATCGCCTGATCCTGATCAAGCTCGATCATGCTTTCCCACCCGTCGGGCTGCGCGACCTGCCGGCGGTGGATGCGAGCTTCGAGGCGCAGCGCGAGTTCAAGTGGAACGAACTGGCGACGCAGATTCACAATTTGCTGCGCGCCGCGCGGAGCGGTGGCGGCGGTGGTGGCGATGCGCCCGAGCCGCCAGCGGCGCCGCAGGCGCCTGCTGCGAAGGGTGGCGGCATTGGCGGCACGCTGTTGAGCGTTGCGCTGATCCTGCCGGGCCTGTTGGCGATCGCGGCGAGTGTTTCGATCTGGCTCGCCAACCGCATCGGCCCGTCGCCGGGCACGTTCGCGGATTTGCTGAACGGCATCGACGCGTTCGGCGTGCGCTACGGTCTGCCCAGCGGCGTGACCATGTGGGTGTTCCTTGCCGCGATCATTCTGACGTTCAGCACCTTGGCCGCTGGCGCCGCGGCGATGATGTCCCGCACGCGCGCGGAAGCGCCGGAAGCCGCTGTGCCTGCTGACCGCGAAGAGACGCCGCCGCCGCCGCAGACCGAAGCCGTGTTCGTTTCCTACGCGCGCGCCAATTCGGATAAGGTGTTGCCGGTGATCGAAGCAGCGAAGGGCGACGGCCGCAGCTTTTGGCTCGACACCCAAGCACTCGGCGGCGGCGAGAGCTGGGCCGGCGAAATCGTCCGCGCAATCCGCTCCGCCAAGGGCGTGCTGGTGATGTGCTCGAAGGCGGCGTTCGAAAGCGATCACGTCAAGCGCGAGATCTACCTGGCAGACCGCTATCACAAGAAGCTGGTGCCGGTGTTCGTGGAAGAGGCGACGCCGCCGGAGGAT